>JBBQVL010000069.1:0-23997 GCA_038211615.1 Hyphomicrobiales bacterium | reverse complement strand
CTACGCTGACAGCGGCGTTGACCTAGCCGACGACAAGACGGCGCGTCCGGACGCGGCCTCGCATGCCTACTACGCCGACAGCGGCGTGGACCTTGCCGTCGCCAAGACGGCGCGTTCCGAGGCGGCCTCGCACGCCTACTACGCTGACGGCGGGGTGGATATCGCGGTCGCCGCCAAGGCGCGCGCGGAAGCGGCCTCGCACGCTTACTTCCCGAACCGCTGAGGCCTGAAATGCAAGCTGCGCGACTCCCGGATTGTCTGCGTGCGGAAATCGCGCTCCTTAGAGAACGCGGTGCGGCCGAGCAAAATTCCGATCGGCTGCACCGCGCCAACGAGACCGTGGAGCGCATGCGCTCCATGTTCTCACGGTTCGGCATAACCCGCATCGCGGACGTGACCGGCCTCGACCGCATCGGCATCCCGGTATGGATGGCGGTGCGGCCCAATTCGAAGACGCTGGCGGTGAGCCAGGGCAAGGGCCTGACAGACGCGGCCGCCCAGGCCTCCGCCATCATGGAAGCGGCCGAGGTTGCGACGGCGGAGCTGTTTCCGGTCGAACGCCGCTTCACCAGCATGCAGGCGCTGGCCGCGGCGGGCGAGCGCGCCATGCCCCTCAACAACCTCATCGCGCGCGGCGAGCAGCCGGTCGGCGAGGAGGAGACAATCGCCTGGGTCGAGGGCTACGACCTCCTGCGCCAGGTGACGGTATGGGTGCCGGCGGACGCGGCGTCGATCATCCCGACTGACGGACCCGGCCACCGCAGCCGCCACTGGCAATCGAGCGACGGGCTCGCCTCCGGCAACGTGATGCTGGAGGCGGTCGTGCATGGGCTATGCGAGCGGGTCGAGCGCGACGCCAGCGTGCTTTGGCAGTTTCGTTCAGACAACGACGTGTTCGCAAGCTGCCTCGACCCTGCCCTGCTCCGCGACGAGGCTGTCGACGACCTCGCGGCACGGATCGACCGCAGCGGATTCCAGCTGCGGCTCTTCGACATCACCAGCAACGTGGGTGTCCCGGTCTTCTTCGCGATCGTCGCGCCGAAGCTCGATGGTTTCGAAGCGCATTGGAAGCACTTCGACCTGTCGAGCGGGTCGGGCTGCCATCCCTCGCCCTCGCGCGCCGCGATCCGCGCCATCACCGAGGCGGCGCAGAGCCGTGTGACGAGCATTACTGGCGCGCGGGACGACTTCGATCCGAACCTCTACCGCACCCAGCTCAAGGCGGACCTGACGACCTACCTCCGGGCAAATCCCGGCCAAACGCGCGGACTTGCCGAGGAAGCGCCGCACGACCCGGTGCACAATCTCGATTTCATCCTGACCCGCCTCAGCAAGGTCGGCGTGGGCTCGGTCGTCGTGGTTCCCCTCGCGGCGGACGAGCCCGGCTTCGCGGTTGCCAAGGTCATCGTCCCCGAACTCGAGCATCCGACCGGCAGCCGGCGACAGCGTTTCGGCCGCCGTGCGCTCAGCGCCATGGTGGCGGCATGAAAGTCCTCTTCGCAGGCCCGAGCCTCCATGGCTTTGACGCTTCCGCCGCTCCCCATGGCGAGACAATAGACAGTCGTGGTCCCGCCGCGCAGGGCGACATCGCGCGCGCGGTGATCGACGGGGCGACGGTGATCGGACTGGTCGACGGACGCTACGAGGATGTGGCCGCCCCCTGGCACAAGGAAATCCTCTACGCACTCGGCGAGGGCGTGCAGGTCTTCGGCGCCGCCAGCATGGGCGCGCTTCGCGCCGCCGAGTGCGCGGCGTTCGGCATGATCGGCGTCGGCGCGGTCTTCGAACGCTACCGCAGCGGCGAGCTCGCCGACGACGCCGCGGTCGCACAGGTGCATGCACCGGCCGAGCTCGGATATCTGCCCCTGACCGAAGCGCTGGTGAACGTCGAGGCGACGATTGCCCGCTTCCGCCAGATGCAGGCCGTGACGGAACCCGAGGCCGACCGGCTGGAAGCAGCCGCCCGCGCCCTCTTCTTCAAGGACCGGACCTACAAGCGCATCCTCTCGCACGCCGGGCTCGACGCCGGCGAGCGCGGTCCGCGGCTCGCCGAGCTGATCAAGCGCTGCCGCGTCGACGTGAAGCGCGAGGACGCGCTCGCCCTCTTCCACTACCTCGCCTACCTTGAGCCGGTGCGGGGCGCGGCGCCGCAGGAATGGCGCTTCCATCCCACCTACACCTTCAACCTCACGCTGGAGCGCGCGAAGAAGCTCGCCGCGGAGTCCGGGAAGGACGAGACGCTCGCCGCCTGATTGGTTGATCAGGTTCCAGGCAGTCGTCAGCTTCTCAAGGCTGTCGTCATCTCATGGCTTGACCATAGGACCCATTTAGCTCGCTAACCGACGCGCTCGAAGGCCATCGCCACGCCCTGTCCGACGCCGACGCACATCGTGGCGAGCGCGTGACGGCCGCCGCGGCGGTGAAGCTCGCTGACCGCCGCGCCGGCGACCCGCGCGCCGGACATCCCGAGCGGATGCCCGAGCGCGATCGCCCCGCCGTTCGGGTTTACATGATCCGCGTCGTCGCGAAGGCCGAGCTGGCGCAGGCATGCAAGCGCCTGGCTCGCGAAGGCCTCGTTCAGTTCGATGAGGTCGTAGTCGGCGGCCGCAAGGCCGACGCGCTCGCCGAGCTTCGCCACCGCCGGCACCGGGCCTATCCCCATGATGCGGGGCGGCACGCCAGCGGAAGCCATGCCCAAGACGCGCGCAAGCGGGGTCAATCCGTGCCGCTCGACCGCCGCGGCCGAAGCAAGGATCATCGCCGCCGCGCCGTCGTTCACGCCGGAGGAATTGCCGGCCGTCACCGTCCCGTCGGGCCGCACGATGGGCCTGAGCTTCGCGAGAGCATCGAGCGTGGTGTCCGGCCGCGGATGCTCGTCGGCCTCGACCATCCCCGCCTCACCCTTCCGCCCCGGCACCGGGACCGGGACGATCGCGTCGCTGAGCCTTCCGGCCACCACAGCCTTCGCCGCCCGCTGCTGCGAACGCAGCGCAAAGGCGTCCTGGTCGGCGCGGCTCACCTGGAATTCCTGCGCCACGTTCTCGCCGGTCTCCGGCATGGAATCGACGCCGTATTGCGCCTTCATCAGCGGATTGACGAAGCGCCAGCCGATGGTCGTGTCATGGATCTCGGCGGTTCGCTGAAACGCCTCGGCCGCCTTCGCCATGACGAAGGGCGCGCGCGACATCGATTCGACGCCGCCGGCGATCGCAAGCTCGATGTCGCCGCAACGGATGGCGCGCGCCGCCGCTCCCACCGCGTCGAGCCCCGAGGCGCAGAGCCGGTTCAGCGTGACCCCGGGAACCATCTCGGGCAGGCCCGCGAGGAGCGCCGCCATGCGTGCGACGTTGCGGTTGTCCTCGCCCGCCTGGTTGGCGCAGCCGAGGAAGACCTCGTCGACATGCGCGCGGATGGAGGGATGCCGCTCGACGAGCGCACGGATCGGCACCGCTGCGAGGTCGTCGGTGCGCACGCGCGCCAAAGCCCCGCCGTAGCGGCCGATCGGCGTGCGAAGCGGTTCGCAGACGAAGACGTCGCGCATCGCCGCAGTCTTAGTGCGGAATGCGCCGCGGCGAAATGCCTACGTCGCCGGCGTGACGTGCCGGGCGGTTGCGCCGGTGTAGAGCTGGCGCGGGCGGCCGATACGCTGCGTCTCGTCCTCCACCATCTCGTTCCACTGCGCCACCCAGCCGACCGTGCGCGCCACCGCGAAGAGCACCGTCAGCATGTTGTTCGGGAAGCCCATCGCCCGCAGCGTGATGCCGGAATAGAAGTCGACGTTCGGGTAGAGCTTGCGCTCGATGAAATACTCATCCGAGAGCGCGATCCGTTCGAGCTCCATCGCCACCTCGAGCTGCCGGTCGTTGACCCCGAGCTCGGCCAGCACCTCGTGGCAGATCTTGGCCATCACCTTGGCGCGCGGATCGTAGCTCTTGTAGACGCGATGCCCGAAGCCGGAGAGGCGGAACGGGTCGTTCTTGTCCTTCGCCTTGGCAATGTACTGCGGCACGCGGTCCTTGGTGCCGATCTCGGCGAAGGTGTGCAGCGCCGCTTCGTTCGCGCCACCATGCGCCGGGCCCCAGAGGCTGGCGATGCCGGCGGCGATGCAGGCGAACGGGTTGGCGCCGGAGGAGCTGGCGAGCCGTACCGTCGAGGTGGAGGCGTTCTGCTCGTGGTCGGCGTGCAGGATGAAGATCGTATCCATGGCGCGCGCGAGCACCGGATTGATCTGGTAATCCTCGCACGGCACCGAGAAGCACATGTTGAGGAAGTTGGACGCGTAATCGAGGCTGTTCTTCGGATAGACGAAGGGCTGGCCGGCCGAATATTTGAACGCGTTGGCGGCGAGCGTCGGCATCTTCGCGATCATGCGGATCGAGGCGACCATCCGCTGGTAGGGGTCATGGATGTCGGTGGAGTCGTGATAGAACGCCGACATCGCGCCGACCACGCCGCACATCACCGCCATCGGGTGCGCGTCACGCCGAAAACCCTGGTAGAAGCGCGCCATCTGCTCATGGATCATGGTGTGGCGCGTGACGCGGTAGTTGAAGTCGTCCGCCTGCTCGGGCGTCGGCAGCTCGCCGTAGAGAAGCAGGTAGGCGGTCTCGAGAAAATTCCGGTTGTCGGCGAGTTCGTCGATCGGATAGCCGCGGTAGAGGAGCACTCCCTCGTCCCCATCGATGTAGGTGATCGAAGAGGCGCAGGCCGCGGTCGACGTGAAGCCCGGATCATAGGTGAAGCGACCGGTCTTCTCGTAGAGCTTGCTGATGTCGATGACCTCGGGACCGGTCGTGCCCCGGAGGATGTCGAAATCCCAAGCGTCGTTGCCGATCGAAAGGGTAGCCGTCTTGGTGTTCGTGCTCTGGTCCATGGTCACCTCGTCTCGCAAACCAGGTCGAATTCCCCGGCAAAATCGATTTGGGAGAAGTCCACCGGCAAGAAAATCTTGTTATCTCAATTGATTGCGTTTTCTTGAAACTCCCCGACTTTCCGCATTCTGTTGCACCGCACGCAAAAGCACAAGCCCATCTCGCGGTTGCAGCATCGCGCGGGATTCCCCGCGCTTGCCGTTATTCTCCGTAGGGTACCCAGATGTTTTTCACCTGCGTCGCGTGCCGCAGATAGGTTCGCCCCTGCCCTTCCGCCGGGTCGGACCAGCGGATCGCACGTCCCCGGTTGACCCAGGTGGCCTTCAGGTTGCCGACCGAACCGGCCTCGACGCGCGCGCTTCCCTCCTCCGAGCCAAAGTACCAAACGGCGGCGATGTCGTCGTGTTCCGCGACGGTCTTCGCCAGGACCTCGCGGTCGCCCGTCACGATGTTGACCACGCCCGCCGGCACGTCGCTCGTGTCGAGCACCTGATAGAGATCGGTCGCGACGAGCGGATGAACCGGCGACGGCGTGACAACCACGCGGTTTCCCATGGCGATCGCCGGCGCGACGAGCGAGACGAAGGCCAGCAGCGGCGCCTCATCCGGGCACGCGATCCCCATCACTCCCCAGGGCTCATTCATGGCGAGGGTGACATGCCGCGAGCGCGTCGCATGCACCCGCCCGTCGAACTTGTCGGCGTGCGCCGCGTAGAACGTGATGCGGCGGATCGCCTGCGCCACTTCCTCCGCCGCCACCTTGGCGCGCACACCCGCCAGTTCGGCGATGCGGTCGCGGAACTCGGCCGACCGCGCTTCGAGATTCTCGGCAAGATAATAGAGAACCTGCGCGCGGTTATGGCCGCTGAGCGCTGACCATCCGGAGGCGGCGTGCGCGGCCTCCACGGCGTTCCTGATGTCCTTGCGGTTGCCAAGCCCCGCCTGACCGGCGACGGCGCCCGCGGCATTCCTGACGGTGTAGCTGTATCCGGAATCCGGCCGCGCCTGCTTGCCGCCGATATAGAGCTTGGCCGTTCGGTCGAGGGCGGGGAGATTGCCCGCCGCCGCACGCACTCCGGCCGACGGCGTGGCGGAGAAGTCCGCGACGGCGACTTTCGTTGGCCGCGCGTCGCTCTTTTCCGACTTCGGCACGAGATATTCGTAAAGCCCCTCGCGCCCGCCTTCCCGCCCGAAGCCCGATTCCTTGTAGCCGCCGAAGCCCGCGGCGGCATCGAAGAGATTGGTGGAGTTCACCCACACGACGCCCGCCTTCACGCGCGCCGCGGCGTCGAGCGTGACGTTGATCGATTCCGACCAGATGGAGGCGGCGAGGCCGTAGCGGGAGTTGTTGGCGAGCGCCAGCGCCTCGTCCGGCGTGCGGAACGTCATCGACACCAGCACCGGCCCGAAGATCTCCTCCTGCGCGAGGATCGATGCGGGCGCTAGTCCGGTCACCAGCGTCGGCGGATAGAACAGCCCTTTCTCCGGCATTGCGCCTTCCGGCTGATAGCACACGGCCCCCTCGGCGCGCCCCTGCTCCACCAGCGTGCGGATGCGCTCAAGCTGCACGTCTGCGACGATCGCGCCGATGTCGGTAGATTTGTCGAGCGGATCGCCGACCCGGAGCGTCGCCATGCGCGCCCGGAGCTTGTCGTGCATCCTGTCGGCGACGGCCTCCTGCACGATGAGGCGCGAGCCGGCGCAGCAGACTGTCCCTGGTTGAACCAGATGGCGTCGACGACGCCTTCCACCGCGCTATCGAGATCGGCGTCGTCGAACACGATGAACGGCGATTTCCCGCCGAGCTCCAGCGACAGCTTCTTGCCCGTGCCCGCCGTCGCCTTGCGGATGATGCGCCCCACTTCGGTCGAGCCGGTGAAAGCGATCTTGTCGATGTCCGGGTGCTCTACGATCAGCGCCCCTGTCTCGCCCGCGCCGGTGACGATGTTGACGACGCCCGGCGGCAGGCCCGCCTCCACGCAGAGCTCGGCGAAAGCCAGCGCGGTAAGCGGCGTGAACTCCGCCGGCTTCAGCACTACCGTGTTCCCGGCTGCAAGCGCCGGCGCGACCTTCCACGCGAGCATCAGCAGCGGAAAATTCCACGGGATGATCTGCCCGCAGACCCCGACCGACTGGTAGCCGGGAAACTCGCTCTCAAGCAGCTCGGCCCAGCCGGCGTGATGATAGAAATGCCGGACGACCAACGGGATATCGATGTCGCGGCTCTCGCGGATCGGCTTGCCGTTGTCCATCGTCTCCAGCACCGAGAAGAAGCGCTCGCGCTTCTGCAGGATGCGGGCGATGGCGTAGAGATAGCGGGCGCGCTGATCACCCGGCAGCTTCGACCAGGATTTGTAGGCCCTGCGCGCGGCCGCGACCGCCTTGTCGATGTCCTTCGCCGTCCCCTCGGCACACTCCGCCAGGCGATTGCCGCGCGCAGGGTTTACGACGGAGAAATAGCCGCCCTCGCTAGGCGCGACGAATTTTCCGCCGATGAAATGCGTAAAGCGGCCGGCATGCGCCTCGAGCCACGCCAGGACCTGATCGTTCGCCTCCGGCGCGGGGCCGTAGTCCATGGTGCGAAGGATTTCAGTGACGGCTGTCATGTCGCTGCCTCAAGCCATCGCGTGGCGCATCGATGACGAGTAGCGCCCCGTCACGAAATGCTCGATCTGCCGCTCGATGTCGCCGAGCATCGAGCTTGCTCCGATGCGAAAGAGCTCCGGTTCCAGCCAGTCGCGCCCGAGTTCCTCCTTCATCAGGATCAGCCACGACAGCGCATCCTTGGCGCTCTTCATGCCGCCAGCCGGCTTGAAGCCGACCTTCGCGCCGGTCAGAGCGAGATACTCGCGGATGGCGCGTACCATGACGAGGCTGACCGGCAGCGTGGCGTTCACATCCTCCTTGCCGGTCGAAGTCTTGATGAAATCCGCCCCCGCCTGCATCGCCACCATCGAGGCGCGGTAGACATTCCTGAGAGTCTTCAGGTCGCCGGTCGCGAGGATGGCCTTCAGGTGCGCCTCGCCGCAGGCGGCGCGCATCGCGCGGATCTCGTCGTAGAGCGCCGGCCAGTTCTGCTCGAGCACGTGCGCGCGGGTAACGACGATGTCGATCTCGCGCGCGCCCTCGCCGACCGCGTAGCGGATTTCCTCCAGCCTGAGCGGCAGCGGCGTCAGCCCGGCGGGGAAGCCGGTCGCGACCGATGCGACGGGAATGCCCGATCCTTCGAGCGCCTTCACGGCGGCTGCGACCATCGTCGGATAGACGCAGACCGCGCCGACACTCGGCATGTGATCGAGCTTCAGCGCCTTGGCGAGGTCGCGCCGCAGCGGATTCCTCGCCTTGGCGCAGAGCCTCTCGACCCGCGCCGGCGTGTCGTCGCCGGCAAGGGTTGTGAGATCGATGCAGGTGATGGCCTTCACCAGCCACGCCGCCTGCCACTCCTTCTTCACCGTCCGCCGCGTCGTCAGGGTCGAAGCACGCCGCTCGACCG
Source organism: Hyphomicrobiales bacterium (assembly GCA_038211615.1). Taxonomy (GTDB): domain Bacteria; phylum Pseudomonadota; class Alphaproteobacteria; order Rhizobiales; family Afifellaceae; genus DASWJZ01. Next base: position 15,633 of record JBBQVL010000069.1, on the reverse strand, counting down.
CAGAGAGATTCACCCGCGCGGAATCGACCCACTCGACCTGCAGCGGCGTGCCTTGATTGCGCGGAAAATTCGCGGGCGCATGCTTGCCCGCGCTCTCATCCTTCGCGCGCAGCCTCACAGGTTCCGGCATCGGCCTCTCCGAACGCTCAGGGTCGGACCGCCGAAGGCGCCGCCCCTTTTCTTGCGGATATTCTATCCCCGCGGCGCAGTCGCTTACCAGCGCACTGACAGCGGACGCCCATTCAGCGCCGCTCCTGCTCCGTCTTCGAAGCTGCTTTGGCGGCATCGGACCGGCCGCCAAGCGAGATCTTGGGGAAACGCGCCGCGAGGATGAAATCCACATAGAAGAAAACGCCGAACGCAGCGCCGACGATCAGTATGGCGGCGACGACGATGATTGCGAGCGTTCCGATCCCCATACCCATCGTCCCGGTTCAGCGACTGACGCGGAGATTTTGTCTGTTCCGCAGAGCGACTGGATTGTGACGTCGCTCCGCCGATGACATAGGCAAGGCTCTTCGCAGGACAAACAGAAAAGCATCCTCATTACTGGGAAATCTGGCCCCAGACGGGCCGCTACAGCCGATCGGCCCGCACGATCCAGGTAATCTTGCCCCGAACGCAGTTGCGGATGCGACCCCCATCGGGCAAAAAGCGCTGCGTTTCCTCGTTTTGACTTCCGCCGGGCGCGCCCCGGCTGACGGCTGGTGTCCAGGGTCGCAATGAATTTTCATCAGAAGAGCGACCCGATCCTATCCCCACCCGGCCGCGCCCGCCGCTACCAGCCGGTCTATTCCCGCGAGAACCAGACCCAGAGCCACCCGCTCGCTCATCTTGCCGCGCTGGCGGCGGCGCCGGTCCTGGGTTCGCGCTGGATATTTCCGCGCCGCTTCGATCGCGCGTTCCAGATGCTGGTGGAGGATCGACCCGCCGCGGACGTCATCCCCGTGCACGCGATCCGCTACTTCGGAGCGGCGCTGCACCTCGAGGTCGATCCGCTGCGGCTGGAGCATCGGATCAGCGACTGGGTCGAGGACCAGCATGGCGTTCGGTGGATCGGAACATCGTTCCTGGATTCCGCCGACTGGAGCGCGGCGATCACCCCGCTGGACGAGTCGCCGATTCACCGCGAGATGCAGGAGATCGTTGCCGCGGGCGGCGATCTCCACGACACGCGCGCCTATCGCAACCTGATGCTGGGGATCAAGCTCGGCACGCCGAGCCGCCGCAACAAGGTCCGGCTCGCGAGCGCCGAAGCGGTGGAGGCCTACCTTCGCTACTGCCGCGACCTGATCAAGAGCATGCGCAAACGTGGCGCCCTGCGCCATAGCCAATCCTGGGCGTTCCATCGCCTGCGCGTGAAGCACCGCGACGCCCGCTCGCCGGTCCACGATTCCACCGAGCGGGATATCGGCGTGGCAATCGCGGGAAATGGTGAGCTGATCCGACACCTCGGCGGCAAGCACCGCACCGCCATCGCGCAGGCGCTGCGACTGCCGAGCCTGCCGGTCGAGGTCCGCATGGTCCACACAGCCTGGCTTCAGCAGCAGATCGAGCGAACCGGCCTTCCCCCGCATCTGGCGCTTGCCGACGGCGTCCGCCGCCTCGCGGCGAACGCCGCCGATCGGCCCGCGGACGCCGAGACTGCCCGCCGCTGATGAGGCGGCGTCCGCACGCCGGGCGGACAGTCGACAAAGCCGGGCGCGAATGGCAGGGTGGATAGTTCTCGCCCCGCGAGTGATCCTGTGAATATTACAACCTTCCCGATCGACGGAATGAGGCTGGTGGTGCCGCGGAGGTCCTCCGACCCGCGCGGTTATTTCGTCGAGACATGGAGCCGCAAGGCTTTCGCCGAAGCCGGAATCGACGTCGATTTCGTGCAGGACAATTCGTCATTCTCGACTTTTGCGGGAACGCTGCGTGGCCTTCACTTTCAGCGTCCGCCGATGGCGCAGGCGAAGCTTGTCCGCGTCCTGCGCGGCTCCGTCTTCGATGTGGCTGTCGACCTCCGCCGCGGTTCACCGACATTCCGAAAGCACGTCTCCGCCGTGCTGACGGCCGACGGCGGCGAGCAGCTCTTCATGCCGGTCGGATTCGCTCACGGGTTCTGTACGCTTGAGCCCGATACGGAGATTGCCTACAAAGTCTCGAGTTTCTACTCGCGGGAGCACGACACCGGGATCTTCTGGAACGATCCAGGTCTCGGCATCGAATGGCCGCTCGAGGGGCGCGAGCCCGTGCTGTCGGAGAAGGATTTACGTCTCCCTCTCCTGTCGGAAGCGGAGTCGCCGTTCTGAGCGCGCGGCTCGCACATAGCCCCGGAGGATCGATGCGCGTTCTCGTCACCGGCGGCGCGGGATTTATCGGCAGCGCCGTCGTCCGCCGCCTGATCGAGGCGACCGGGCACAGCGTGCTCAATCTCGACAAGCTGACCTACGCCGCCTCGCCCCTGTCGCTTGCCGCGGTGGAACACGACCAGCGCTATCAGTTCCGCCCCGTCGATATCTGCGACAGGGCCGCAATCCGGGATGCGTTCCGCGATTTCCGCCCCGACTCCGTCATGCATCTCGCCGCCGAGAGCCATGTCGACCGGTCGATCGACGGACCCGAGACGTTCGTCGAGACCAATACGGTCGGCACCTTGCGGCTGCTCGAAGCCGCCCGCGCCTATTGGTCCAGCCTCGACTCAAGCGGGCAGGCGCGATTCCGTTTCCACCACATATCCACCGACGAGGTCTTCGGCGCGCTTGCGGCAGACGATCCCCCATTTTCCGAATCGACGCCCTACGACCCGCGCTCACCCTATTCCGCAAGCAAGGCGGCGGCTGACCATCTCGTCCGCGCCTGGGGCCACACCTTCCGCCTGCCGGTGCTCGTGACCAACTGCACCAACAATTACGGCCCCTACCATTTTCCCGAAAAGCTCATCCCGCTGATGATCATCAAGGCGCTGAACGGCGAGCCGCTCCCCGTTTACGGGCGCGGCGAGAACGTTCGCGACTGGCTGCACGTGGAAGACCATGCAGAAGCGCTGGTCGCGGTGATGGAGCGCGGGCGGCCCGGCGAGACCTACCTGATCGGCGGCGGAGCGGAACGCTCGAACCTCGACGTGGTGACGCTGATCGCGAAGATGGTGGAGGAGATGGCCGAGCCCCTGCCGGGCGGCGCGCGACGGTCGGACCTGATCCGGTTCGTCCCCGACCGGCCGGGGCACGATTTCCGCTATGCGATGGACATCTCCAAGATCGAGAAGGAACTCGGCTGGCGGCCGTCGCGGAATTTCGAGACCGGATTGCGCGAGACCGTGAAATGGTTCGTCGAGAACTCTGCGTGGTGGCAGCCGCTGACGCGAAATTATTCCGGCGAACGGCTGGGCGGCGCGCGAACGCCAGTGCCGGCCAGAGCCTGACACGATGCGCGTGCTCGTCTTCGGTTCGACCGGCCAGGTGGCGCGCGCACTGGCGCGAGCCGAATGGCCTGACGCGACGGAGCTCGTCGCCCTCGACCGTGCGGCGGCTGATCTTGCCGAGCCGGAGCGGCTCGGCGCGATCGTGCGTCGCCACGCGCCGGATGCGGTGATCATCGCCGCCGCCTACACCCAGGTCGACCGGGCGGAGAACGAGGAACCCCTCGCCACGATCGTCAACGCCATCGCGCCGGGCGCGATCGCCGAGGCGGCCGCAGCACTTTCGATCCCGGTCGTGCACCTCTCGACCGACTACGTCTTCAATGGCGAAAAGGACGGCTACTACGAAGAGGATGACCCGGTCGCGCCCGTCAACGCCTATGGACGGACCAAGCTCGCGGGCGAGATCGCGGTCCGCGAGGCAAATCCGCGCCACCTCATCCTCCGGACTTCGTGGATCTATGGCGCGGAGGGGACCAATTTTCTCCGGACGATGCTGCGCCTTGCGGAAAGCCGCGACGAAGTGCGGATCGTTGCCGACCAGAAGGGATGCCCGACCGCCGCATCCGACATTGCGAGCGCGATCGCCCGCGCGCTGCCTGTGCTCCTGGAGCAGGGCGCGAAGGCGGGCACCTACCACTCCGCCGGCGGCAGCGCGACCACCTGGCATGGCTTTGCCGAGGCAATCTTTAGCGGCCTCGCGACGCGCGGCCTGCGCCGGCCGCGGAACATTCCGATCACCACAGCAGAATTCCCGACGCCCGCGCAAAGGCCGTTGAACAGCCGCCTCTCGAGCGAGGCATTCGGGCGCACGTTCGGCCTGCGGCTCCGAGGATTCGAGGAGGCGCTGCCCACCGTCCTCGATGCCGCGGTCGGCGGAAGCCCAACCAGCAAGGCGGCAGTGAGGAGCATGGGGCGATGAAAGGGATCGTGCTCGCCGGTGGCTCGGGAACGCGCCTCTATCCGATGACGCTTGCGGTCAACAAGCAGCTGCTGCCTGTCTACGACAAGCCGATGGTCTACTATCCGATCTCGGTGCTGATGCTCGCCGGCATCCGGGACATCCTGGTCATCACCACGCCGCAGGATCTGCCGCTCTACCAGAAACTCTTCGGCGACGGCGCGCGGCTCGGCATGCGCTTCCGCTACGCCGCGCAACCGGCGCCCGAGGGACTCGCGCAAGCGTTCATCATCGGGCGCGATTTCGTCGGGACGGATTCCGTCACGCTGGTCCTGGGCGACAACATCTTCTGTGGTCATTCGCTGCCCGAGCTTCTGAAGCAGGCAACCGAGCGCAAGACCGGCGCCACGACCTTCGCCTACGAGGTGCAGGATCCGCAACGTTACGGAATCGTCAGCTTCGACGCCGAAGGGCGCGCCGTCGCGCTGGAGGAAAAGCCCAGCCGGCCGACTAGCTCATGGGCGGTGACCGGCCTCTATGTCTACGACAACCGGGTGCTCGACATCGCCGCTTCGCTGAAGCCGTCGGCGCGCGGCGAGCTCGAGATCACCGACGTCAACAAGGCCTATCTCGAATGGCGCGAGCTGCATGTCGAGCGGCTCGGGCGCGGCTTCGCCTGGCTCGACACCGGCACCTGCGACAGCCTGCTCGAAGCGGCGGAGTTCGTGCGCACGATCCAGCATCGCCAGGCGCTCCCGATCGGCTGCCTGGAGGAGATCGCTTTCCGGCAGGGATGGATCGACGGCGACGAGCTCGCCAGGCTCGTTGCGCCTCTCAGGAACACCCGCTACGGCGCGTATCTCGAAACGGTCCTGAAGAGCGCCTAGCGAACGGTCTTCCCTTCCGCCTCGCCGATCGCGCCGCGCACCCATTCGGCGAGCTGTCGCACCCCCGCGTCGAAGGAGACCTTCGGCGCGAAGCCGAGGCTCCTGGCGAACGACGGGTCGGATATCATCCGGGCGGGGTCGCCGGCCCGCGCATTGCCGGTGAAGACGATTTCGGTCTCGACACCCATGCAGCGACAGAGCGCCTCCGCGGCCCGGCGGATGCCCACCGCCGTCCCGCTGCCGCCGTTGACAATGACGGGCGCATCGCCGGGCTTCGCCTCGGCCAAGGTCCGGATGATCTCGACGGCATCGTCGACGTAAAGGAAGTCCCGCACCTCGTCGCCGCTGCCGGAAAGTTCCAGCCTTTTCGGTGCTGCGTGGACGCGGTTCGCGATGTCCCAGAAGAGCTGCTTGCGATTGCCGGGACCATAGACGGAGAAAAGCCGGAGGATCGCCGCATCGAGGTTCCAGAGCCTTGCCCAGCCCTGGATCATGTCCTCCGCGAGCTTCTTGTGCAGGCCATAGGGTGAGATCGGGTTGAGCGGCGTGCGCTCGGAAATCGCGTCCAGCCCGGAGGAACCGTAGACCGCAGCGCTCGACAGGAAGACGAGACGCGCCTGCGGCGCCTGCCGGCGCATGAAATCGAGGACGGCGCAGAGGCTGCCCATTGTCCGCTCGAAATCGGTGGCGGGATCGGCGACCGAGGCAGCGACCGAGGAGCCCCCGGCCGCGTGCACGATCACCGCCGGCGCGCCCGCCAGCGCAGCCGCGCGGGAGAGCGCCTGCGCATCGACCGGCCCCTCAACGGACAGGCCGGCCTTCGATTCATCGCTCGCGCAATTGAGGCCATGTCCAAGCCGGACCGCGCGCCAGCCCACCGCCTCGAACCCGGCAGAGACATGGCGGCCAAGGAAGCCGCCCGCGCCGGTTACGAAGACAGTGCGGCGCTCCGACGAGTGTGGCGCACTATTCAATGATTCTTCGACCAGGCTGGAGGGGCTTCGGCACCGGGGGAACGCTCTGTGGCTCTTCGCTCCAGAGACCTGTAACCCGTTCAGCGCCTCAAGTCATCGCGGCAGCGGCCGCCGGCGCTGCGTAGGCGATGCGGGCCGTCTCCACATAACGGTACACCCACTCCCTGAAGGTGATCTCCTCGCCATGATGATGGTACAAAGAGTCCGGCGAGAGATATTTCAGCTTGAAGTGCTCGATCACGGCGGGATGCACCGGGTGATGAATGAGGCTTCCAAACCCGATGCTGGAAGCGAACGTGCCGGCCGCCGGCGGCGGCAGGTCCGGAAGCTCCATCGCCGCCAGCAGCTGCCCGACGACGACGCGGAACAGCGCATTCGTCGCGTGGTTGAGCGTCCAGAATACCCGGTCATCCTGAAAGTGATCCTCGATGTAATCGACCACGCGGATGACCGAGCGCTCTTCCTTCTTGCGTAGCATGTCGAGATTGGCGCGATGCGTCTCGCTGAGCGGCATCTCGGCGTTGATATCCAAGCCCATGTACTCGGTGACAATGTCTTCGGTAGGCACCCCCTGCTTGACCCGGCGGATCAGGAACGTGTCGCCGTACGGGAATGAGTGGCCCCGTGCGCCGGGGACCTTGATCTGCCGGATGGGCATATCCTTGAAGTAATACGGCCAGAGGCTCGACAGCGCGACCGAGAAGATCGGAATTTTCACGCAGTCGTCCGGTAACAGGTCGGCGAATTTCTTGAAGTTCTTGTCCCACACCTCGGCCTGGCAGATGAATATCCGCGTGTTCTTCGCCTCATCACGGAACGCCTGCACCATGGCGGCGTGATCGGACTCGTCGTCCTCCGCAACGGCATCGAAACTCGGCACGCGCTTGACCTGAAACAGCCGCTGAACCTCCGGCTGCATCTTGAGCCCCTGCATCAGGCGGTTCATCTGGCAGTTCCCGTAAAGGAACATGTGCGGCTTCGTCACGCTCCCCCGTCCCTTGCTCAGACCGAACATCACGCGGCGAGCCGGCGCTCGATCAGCGCGACGAGATCGCCGACAGTCATCAGGTCCATGACATCCCCCGGCGGCAGTGTCACCTTGAAGCCGCGCTCGACAGCCATGATAAGGCGAACATGCGAGAGCGAATCCCAGCCCTCCACATCCTCCGCCGTGGTGGAATTGTCGATGACGATGGTGTCGTCGACAAAGACATCGCGGAGGATATCGGTCAGCTTCTCGATCGTAGTCCTACTCAAGGAGACCCCTGGATTCCGGATTGGTGAATTTCTGAAAGCTCTCTTTGCGATTGAGCTTGCCGCTCGTCGATTTCACGATCCAGCCGGCCGGCGCGATATACACACGCGACACCGCGATTCCCATCACCCGTGTCGCCTCGCGCCTGACGGCCGCCTTGAGGTCCTTGGACGCAGGACCGGCATCGCTCCTCTCCGCCACGACGACAAGATGGTCGCTTCCCGTCGCCTCGTCAAATACCCCTATCGCCACGACGCGGCCGCGCTTTACCCCTCCGACGCGGGAGATCACCGCTTCCACGTCGTGAGCCATTATATTCTTGCCGCGGATGATCAGCGTATCCTTGAGCCGCCCCGAAACGTAGAGTTCCCCGTCGTGCATGAAGCCGAGGTCTCCCGTCAGGTACCACCCGTCATGGAAGACGTGCGCCGTCTCTTGCGGCAGCGCGTAATATCCCTCGAAGAGGTAGGGTGCGCGCACCGCAATCTGGCCGACAATGCCAGCGCCGAGCGCTGCATTCGTGTCTGAGAAGATCGCTACGTCGGCCCCGGAGATCGGCGGACCGCAGGAGACGAAATCCTGGGGCGATGGCTTCTCCCCCGCTGGCTCGATCCGGCTGCCGATCGAGAAATCGACGCCCCGCGCCGAGAATGTCTTCGGTGCGCTGCCGAGCGGCGTCTGCGTGACGGCCAGCACCGTCTCCGCCATGGCGTAGCAGACCGCGACGCTCCCCTCGCCCGCGCCCTCGCCGGCAAAGCGCGCAGCGAAGGCGCGCATTGTATCGGCGCGGCAGGGCTCCGAGCAGTTGATGAACGCGCGCATCGACGAGAGATCGTAGCGCCTCTCGCGTGACACGATGTCGGTCAGGTGCTGGAACGCGAAGTTCGGGAGCCAGACAAGCGTCCCGCGATGCTTCTCGATAGCGGCGAACAGAAGCCCGGGCGAGATCAGCCACTCGAACGTATCGATCATGACGAGATCGAGGCCCAGCGCGACCGGCAGCAGAAGACAGGCGATCAGGCCCATGTCGTGATAAAGGGGAAGCCAGCTCACCACGCAGTCGTCAGGACGGATTGACAGCGATCCCGCATAGGCCTCGAGCTGCGCCACGGCGGCGGCATGCGTGATTGTCACGCCCTTCTTGACGGCAGTGGTCCCGGAGCTGTGCTGCAGGAAGGCGATATCCCGCGGCTTTGCGACATGCCTGGAAAGCGGGGGCGCATCCATCGCCATGAGAACCGGCATGGTGACCACGAGCGTTGAGCCATTCGCAAGCAGCTGCTGCGCGTCGACCGCGTAGGCCGGAAATGTAATGAGCGCCTTTCCCTTGATGCGTTCGAGCAGGATCTGGATATCGCGCCAGTAGAGTTGCGGGTCCTGCTTCTGCGAAACCGGCGGAAGGATGCTCGGGATCGCGCCGGCCGAAATGCAGGCGAAGAAGGCAGTCACCAATTCGACGCCTTGCGGCAGTATGAGAACGATCCGGTCGCCCGGAGCGACACCCAGGAAAGAGAGCGCCGCAGTGGCTTGATCTATTCGCTGAGAAACCTCGCGGTAGCCGACCCGCGTTTCTCCCGCCGCGCTGAACATCGTGATGCCACGCTCTGCCTTGGCGAGGCCAGCGTCGAGCATTTCGATCAACGTCGAGGGCGCCATCTATCCCGTTTGGGCCGCTGCTTCGATGGCGGACTCATAGCAGGCGCGCGCCTGCTGGACCGCGGCGCGCGGTGACCACCCCCCTCGCCCGGCCCACGCCCCCGAGCGCTGGCGTGCACCGTACGCCAGCCTCGTCCATTCCTTTGACACCAGCTGCTCGGTGGCAGTGTTGTCCGCACCGACGAGGTCCGGCCACGCCTCGTGCATCAGCTCGGCGGCGAGCCGCATATTCCCCCATACGTTGAGGTGGACGTTGTCCTTGAGATAGACAGCCGCGCCGCAGGTCTCGGCCGACATCTTCTTGAACGCCGTGAGGCGCTTCGCCATGTCGATGAGCCTGGTCTTCCCGCGCCCCTCGAGAGGCGCAAGCGCCGCCGCCCGCGTCGCGTCGTTGTGGCTGCGGCCACTGCTTCCCGGCGGCCACCCTATCGAATACATCGCCTGCTCGCGCCTGAACTCTCCGAGGAAGTCGCGCGAATCCTCGGCAAGATTTTCGAAAGCCGTGCACATCAGCAATGTGAGGTCGTGGTCCTCGGTCACCAGCCGGCGCATTGTCAGCCACTGCGCCTCGTAGCGATCCGGATCGGAGGTATGCGGCCCGGCATCGAGAAAGGCGATCTTGTCGCCTGGCCGGATTGTACTTTCCTCGATCAGGTTTTTGATCCTCAGGGCTGCGGCCCCGGTTTTCTCCGGCTGCCCGCAGGAGCCGGCGAAGCATGCGACCCTTTGGCCCTTGAGGGCGACGCCCGTCGCATCTTCCTCCAGCAGACCAAGCCCCTTCAGGCGCAAGTTGATCATCGCGCCAGGTGAGCGGAATGGCCAGAGCGGCTCGGCCGCGATCTCCTCGAGCGTCCAGCGCTCGGGATAGCGCCGAAGCGCAAGGCCGTGAAAGATGCTGTCGCCGAAAAGCCAGAACACCTCGCCGAACCTGTCGCGGTCGGCAACGATCGCGTGGAACGTGGGGTCGCGCGAGAGCAAGCCCTCCTGGAGCGTTCCAAACAAGGTCAAACGCGGATTCCTCTGGCTTTGCCCGCCAGGCGCATCACCGCCCGCCGCGCCCAGCGAAACCGGCGAAGCGTCGCCGCGCGCGACTGGGCGACCGCCCCGTCGAACTGCTTCACGATCTGCGCCGGATTGCCGGCGACGACTGCTTTCGCAGGCACGTCATGCACGACGATCGCGCCGGCCGCGACGATCCCTTCATCGCCGATGACCACGCCCTTCATGATGGCGGCATTGAAGCCTATCCACGACCGTCGCCCGATTGTCACCGGGCGCGAGGCCACGTGGAAACCCTGGTCGTGCGGCAGCCCGAGGATCGATTTGAAGTGCGCTTCGCGCTCCAAAGCATCCACCGGGTGGCTGTTGTTGTCGAAGATCTGAACCCCATGGGCGAGCAGCGTGAAGTCGCCGATGCTGATCGCGCTCTGCGCGTTGATGATGGTGCCGTCGCCGATATAGACGGTGCTGCCGATCGTGACGCTGCCCCCTTTTTCGCAGCGGATCATGCCGCGTATGGCGCAGTCGTCGCCGATGGTCACGCGCTTCTGCGCGTTCTTGCTGACGAGACGGGCATTGAGGCTGAGGCGGAGGCGCTCGCCCACAATAGCGGAATCCTCGAATGCCTCGAAGACCCTCCACAGCAGCTCGCCGTCCTCTGGACGCGGAAACTGGTCGCGAGCCGCCTCCAGCGATGCCGGCTTCATGAACACCGGGCCACTCCCGAAGGCGTGGTCGTGGGGTGTCAGGTAGAGCGGCTTGGCTGCCGGCTTCTTCGCCATCTAGTTGAGCTCCGGAGGATGCTCGAGCAGGGCGACGCCCAGGGCTTCCCGTTCCTCCTCCGACAATTGTCGCCGCGCCGCCTGCTTGTAGCAAGCCGTCAGCGTCAGGAGGGCGCGATCCCAGCGATAGCGCTCGAAGCTGAAGCGCGCATTCTCGCGCAACGCCGTGAGAAGCGAAGGATCGGTCCAGGCCCGCTCCAGCGCGTCGGCGATCGAACCGACGTCGAGCGCGTCGAAGAGGTGGCCGGCGGCGCCGATCGTCTCCGGAATCGAGGATTGCTCAGCCGCCACGATAGGCTTGCGATGATAGAGCGCCTCCAGCAGCGACTGCGAATGGCCTTCGAGCAGCGACGGAAAGACCAGGAACTTGCAGCGCTGGTAACAGACCGCGAGCAGCTCCTCGGAAACCTTTCCAAGCAGATGTACCCTGTCTTGCAACCCACGCTCCTTGATCGCGGCAACGATGGTCGGATGGAAGGGCTTGTAGGGCCGGCCCGTGCAAACGAGGTTGATCCGAAGCCCGCTCCGGTCCCGCAGCACAGCCATCGCCTCCAGCAGGCGGAGGTGATTCTTGTGCGGAAACGTCATCGCCGGATAGTAGATGAATTCGGCCGGCAGCTTCGCCTCGGCGGCGAGCTTGGCCGCCTGCTCCGCCCCGATCTCGGCGCGCGCCATCGTCGAGCTGCGCGGGATCACCGCCACCTTCTCCGCCGGAACGCCGAAGTGCCGCATGATGTCGCGCTTCGTCCACCAGGTGCCGCACACGACGAATGCCGAATTGCGGATGCCGTCCGTATAGGTCGCGTGCCGCCAGGCCAGAACGTCGCGCGAGAAGAACTCCGGAAAGTGCACCTGCTGGATGTCGTGCGGCTCGAAGATATAGGGACGCCGCGTCGGCCACTTCACCGGGTAGGTGAAATGCACCACGTCGATCCCGTAGCGATCGAGGAATCCGTCGATAGTCTCGCGGCTCGGCATGGCCCGCCGGTAGGCGGCCTTGTTGACCTCGCCGGAGATTCTGTCGAACGCATCGCGCAGCGTTCCCGCCTTCAATTTGGCGCGGAGCCTTCGCGCCCATTCCGATCTCGGCTCGGAGCTGACCACGGTGAACTCCGGCCACGGCCATTCGATGACCTTGCCGGAGTCGCGGCGGATTTCGCGCACGGTTGCCGCGTAGGGAGGAAGCGCCGTCACGTACATGTCGACGTCCGACGCCGGCGCATCGCGAAAATTCGCAAGAATGGAAAGCGCCGAGGACTCGCTGCCCCCGGCATTCCCGGGATTGATCAGCGCATTCAGCGCAACGACCACTTTCTCCGACATCAAATCACTTGCCCGCGCGTTCGCGGGCAGCGTCGGAGGGCGCTGCGCTCAAAGGTCATGCACGCCGAGCTCTTCCGCCGGATAGACGAAGGGAGCGTGGGTCAGGATGCCCTCGCACATCCGGTCGAGGCCCTCGTTCCTCCCCGGCGCAAGGTCGTCGACCGAGTCGATGTCGACCTTGAAGAACAGGGCTGAAGCATCGCGCTGCATGAAAGTCAGTGGCATCATGCGGCGGAAGAAGAAGTGGTAGGCGTATTTTTTTGCCCGCTCGACAATCTCCGGCGGGAGCCGCTTGCCGACTGGCAGCGTGTCGAGGATGCCGAAATATTCCGCCCGGCTGGCGGCGTCGAGAGTGAGACCCTTGTTCTTGATCCACGCTTCGCCGGCGACGATCGTCGGTATGCCGACCGATGTGAGCTCCACGCCCATCTTGGTGCCATAGATCAGAGCGCTGTCGCAAAGCTCCATCACCGCATAGGTGCTGACGTCGCTTTCCGGCGGGATCACGAACACGTTCGCCGGCAGCACCGGGAATTCGCCGGCGATCTCGCGCGCCATGGGCTGGCGCGAGGGAGTAGTCCCCCGGATCTCGGCCGGATGGATGCGGATCACGAGCTGCAGGTCAGGGCGGCCGGCGAAATAGCGGATCGTCTCGAGCGTCCAGTCGATGATGCTCCCGAAGGCATTCGCCGGATAGTGAAGCTGCGCATCCCATACGACGTTCGTCAGCATTCCTATGATGGGTTTGTCGAGGTCAAGGCCAACGGCCCGGGCGAAGGCGACGGCATCCTCGCTGGGCTTCTCGTGGAAGCCGATCCAGTCGCGCGTCCCGTGCCACCGGCTCTTCAGGTAGGTCTCGATGTCCCGCCGCTGCCGTTCGCCCCAGGGCATGTCCTCCCATACGGCGGTCGGCTCGGTCATCAAGGTGTGATGATAGGTATCGTCGTGGCTCAGGATGAAGCTGTTGGCGCGGTAGGCGACGAACCAGTTCACGACGCGCACACCCATCTGCCGGCATATCTCGCCGACCTGGCCCTGCGGCACATAAAGGCCGTGATGGAACACGGCGACATCGAACCTGCCCTCGGCGAGCAGGCGGCGGTAGGCGGCGACGCCGACGAGCGACGCCTCGAGGTAGCGGCGCAGCACCGCCTCGCCGTCCGGCTCTTCGTCAAGGTCGCCGCGGGCGAAATACCGCAACGCCCCGGCGCGGGCATGATCCCCGATCCTGAGCCCGTCGAGACTGAAGCCCGCGATCTCGTCGCGTGGAATGCGCGCAGCCATCGCGCGCGCTTCCGCACGCTCCGAGTCCGTAACCAGTTCGCTCAGGTAGCGGACTTTCAGGCCGAGCGGCTCGAACATCGACCGGCCGCGCCAGAGGCAGGAGGGGCAGAGCGTTTCGGGCAGGCGGCGTTCGACCAGCACGGTGGAATCCGGCAGGTCGGCATGTTCGGCCCTCAGGCACCCGGGGAGGATGCCGTCGCAGAGCACGATCTCCACGTCGGCGTCGCGCATCGCAAGAGCGGCGGCAAGCGTGCTCTCCATCATGCTGACCGGGCCGTGCCCGCCGATATTGGTGGCGATCAGTACGCGCCCACGGCGACCGGGTTTCCGCCGCGCCCAACCCTGGCTCCTGCCCGTCAGCGCGGCCCAGTCGGGAAAGCCCTTCGGGGGTGGCATCCGCTTTTTGGGCAGCGGCGGATTGAGGGGTTTCTCGGGGAGGGCATCCGCCCGGATCAAACCGCCCCGAGAGGCTCCTGCGCTCCCGCGATTCGGTGCCGCTACGCTGGTCTCGCCACTTGCTCCAGGGGATGCGGCAGGACGATCCGCGGCAGGCCTGACATCACTCTTTCTGGCAAAAGGAAGCCGCAACCGGAACATCTTCTCGCCCATCCTGGCGCGCGGGTCCTCGCATAGAGGCGAAAGCGCTCCGACACAAGGTCACGTGATTTCGGTGCGTTCGCGGGCGGCGCCCCGCGAAATCCTGTAGGCGGCGCCGATGGCAGCCGTTACATTGGACTTTCCCAATGAAACGAGGGTGCCGCGCGGTGGCGGGACCCCCTGAAGGGGCTGCATCGCACATGCTGAGGGTTGTGGTCATCGGCACCGGATACGTAGGACTGGTGACCGGCGCGTGCCTGTCCGAGCTCGGGCACAATGTCGTCTGCGTGGATACGGACGCCCTGAAGATAGGGCGGCTGCGGGCTGGCACGATTCCGATCTACGAGCCGGGGCTGGAGCAGCTCGTCGCCGCCAACGTCGACAATGGCCAGCTTCGCTTTTCGACCGAGATCGACGAAGCGGTAGCGCGCGGCGTCGACGTGCTCTTCATCGCGGTCGGAACGCCCACCGAAGGTCTCGGCGGCGGCGCTAACCTGGATTACGTCTTCGCGGCCGTCGGGGAGGCGGGGCGCGCACTCGCCGACCATCCCTCCACCCGGGACCGGCTGACCGTGATCGTCACCAAATCGACCGTGCCGGTCGGAACAAGCCGCAAGGTCTCCTCCATTCTCAGCCAGTACCTGCCGGAGGAAAATTTTGCCGTCGCGTCCAATCCCGAGTTCCTGCGCGAAGGCAATGCGATCGCGGACTTCATGGAGCCGGACCGGATCGTGGTCGGATCGCAGTCGGAGCGCGCGCGGCAGATTCTGGAAGATCTCTATCTGCCGCTGGTCCGCAAGGGGCGGCCGCTGGTTGTCACCTCGACGGTCGAGACCGCGGAGCTGATCAAATACGCCGCCAACGCCTTTCTCGCGACGAAGGTAGCCTTCATCAACGAGATCGCAGGGCTCTGCGAGGCGGCAGGCGCCGACGTGCGCGAACTGGCGCTGGGTCTCGGCCTCGACAGCCGCATCGGCGACAAGTTCCTCGCCGCCGGTCCGGGTTTCGGCGGCTCGTGCTTCCCGAAGGACCTGAGCGCCCTCGTCAAGACCGCG
This sequence comes from Hyphomicrobiales bacterium, assembly GCA_038211615.1. GTDB lineage: Bacteria > Pseudomonadota > Alphaproteobacteria > Rhizobiales > Afifellaceae > DASWJZ01. The sequence continues at coordinate 514 of JBBQVL010000069.1, read as the reverse complement.
AACGATTTCGGCTCGCCGGTGGAGATAGCCGAGACGGTGATCCGCGCCAACGATCGCCACAAGGAGCGGATGGTGGAGAAGATCCGCGCGGCGCTCGGCGGTTCTGTGGAGGGGCGGCGGATCGCGGTGCTCGGACTGGCCTTCAAGGCCAACACCGACGACATGCGCGACGCGCCGGCGCTGACGATCGTGCCGCGGCTGATCGCCGAGGGCGCCGAGGTCACGGCCTACGACCCGGCGGTCGGCGGCGAGATCGAGGCGAAGCTGCGCGGGCTGCAGCGCGCCGCCTCGATCGACGCCGCGCTCGCCGGAGCAGACGCTGCCGTGATCCTCACCGAATGGAACGCCTTCCGCGCGATTTCCTGGGAGAGGGTCGCGCCGACAATGCGGCGACCGCTGGTGATCGATCTGCGCAATATCTACGAGACGCAGGACCTCGCGCGCCGCGGCGTCGAGCACGTCCCGCTCGGCCGCCAGGAACCGGCGCAGCCGTTCCGGGCCGCCGCCGAATGAA
>JBBQVL010000068.1:0-24343 GCA_038211615.1 Hyphomicrobiales bacterium | reverse complement strand
CCTTCGGGAAGGTCAGGCCGGGGGCGCCGGTCCTGGACCAGCGCGGCCCGTGGCTCCTCATCCTCATGGCTGGAATCGTGGCGCTCGCGTGGCCCCTCTCGAGCCTTCTCCCTCGCATCGCCGATCCGCCGGCTGGCGCCGGGCTTCCGTGGCGCAAGCTAGCGCCCGCCTTGCTCGTGCCGACGCTGGCGACGCCGCTCCTGCTCCGCGTGCTGCCGACCCACTTCCTCCCGGTTCTCGTCGTCGACTATCTGGCAGCCCACTTCGCGGTGTACGGGCTGATCGCTGCGCTCTGCATATTCTGGGCGCGCCGCTCCGGCCCGGTTCAATCGCCGCGCCCGATTTCGATCGTACGATTCGTGGTGGCTACCGCCGCAATGATAGCGTTCGGGTTCGTGGCGCTGGTCTGGCCGATAGACCGGTTCGTGACCTCGTTCATCCCCGGGCCGGCGCGCATCGCGCTGGTCGCAGTCTTGTTCGCCGGAACGCTCTCCTATTTTCTGAGCGACGAGTGGCTGACGCACGGCGAGACGAGCGCGCGGGGCGCTGCCGCCCTCTCGCGGATCGCCTTTCTTGTGTCGCTTGGGATCGCCGTCGGGCTCGATTTCCAGCGCCTGTTCTTCCTGATCGTCATCCTGCCGGTGATCGTGCTGCTCTTCGTCGTCTACGGACTGCTTAGCGCATGGTCCTATCGCAGCACCGGCCACCCCTTCGTGGCGGGGATCGCCAGCGCCGTGGCTTTCGCGTGGGCGATGGGCGTGACATTTCCGCTGCTGTCCGGCTAGGCGAGCCTCCGTTCCGGGAAGGCGCGGCGACCTAGTCCGTCTCGCCGAAGCCGTCCTCCACCAGCGCGGTCAGCGCGTCGAGGGCGGCATCCGCCTGCGGGCCCTCCGCTTTCATCTCGATGGTCGAGCCGGGGGCGGCGGCGAGCGTCATCAGGCCCATGATAGAGGTGCCGCCGACGCTCTGGCCGTCCTTCATCACCGTGACCTCGCAGTCGAAGCCTTCGGCGCATTTGACGAAGCGGGCGGAAGCGCGCGCGTGCAGGCCGCGCCGGTTGACGATGGTGACGTTGCGCGACGCCGGCGCTGTCATCCGTGGGCGAGCAGCTTGCTTGCGACGTTGATGTATTTGCGCCCGGCGTCCTGCGCGCAGCAGGCTACGTCGTCGAGCTTGCGGTCGCCGCGGACGCTGGCGAGCTTGATCAGCATCGGCAGGTTGACGCCCGCCACCACTTCGACGCGGCCCGCTTCCATCACGGAAATGGCGAGGTTCGAGGGCGTGCCGCCGAACATGTCGGTCAGGAGAATCACGCCGGAACCGTCATTCACCCGATCGACTGCCGCCACGATGTCGCGGCGACGCTCTTCCATGTCGTCCTCGGGGCCGATCGAGACGGCCTCGAAGGCCTCCTGATGTCCAACCACATGCTCAAGGGCGGCCCTGAATTCCGTCGCCAACTGTCCATGTGTGACAAGCACGAGACCGATCATGAAGTCGCCATTTGTGGGGGAGGGCCGCATAATCCCTAAACTTGGACCAACCGCAAGCCCCCATCTTCCGATGGAGTGAACGCCGCAAGCGCCGATGCAACCAAGCGTAAGGCGCGCTCTGTCGATCCCGGCACAGGCTGCCGGGGAAGCGTTACGCCGAGCAGCATGGTGGAGAGATGGTGTGGCTCCGGCATTCTTTCCAGCCCGTCCTCGTCAACGATGTCGACAACGAGGCGGATCACCCCGCCCTGCTCGTGCGGAACGCTGATCAGCCCGCGGCCGCGCAACTCGATCCGCCCGGCGATTGCCGCGGGCGCTGTCGCGACGATGCGGCCGTGGCAGGCGGAGAGCGTCAGCTGGTCGTCGGCGATGAGCCGCGCACCGCGCTCGATCAGCGCCAGCGCCAGGGCGGACTTGCCGGCGCCCGATTCGCCGCGGATCAGCACGCCGTCGGCGCCGACGAGGATCGCGGTTCCATGCACGCTTTCGGACATCTGCCTCGCCTCAGGTCGGCCCGGGAAGGATCACGGTGAAGCGCGCCCCTTCGATGCTGCCGTCGGCGCGCTTCCGGTTCTCGGCCCCTATGGTGCCACGATGCGCCTCGACGATCTGCCGCGTGATCGCGAGGCCAAGCCCGGAATTCTGGCCGAACTCGTCGGGCTCCGGTCGGTCGGTGTAGAAGCGCTCGAAGATGCTCTCGATATTCTCGGCGCGGATGCCGGGGCCGTCATCGTCGACGGTGACGCGGATCGATGTCGGCTCGCGCCAGGCGCGGATGCGGACGCTGCCCTCCGGCGGCGAGAAGGACAGCGCGTTGTCGATCAGATTGTTGAACACCTGCCCGAGCCGGCTGTCGTGCCCGAGGACGTAGAAGGCGTCCTTGCCCCAGCGTCCCGGCTCGAGCGTCAGCTGGATCTTGTGCTTGCTCGGCACGCGCGTCTCGCGTGCGATCGAGACCACAGTCTGCAGCAGCTTGCCGATATCGACCGGCTCGGTCGCCTCGCGCGCCAGCTCCGCGTCGAGACGCGAGGCATCGGAGATGTCGGTGATCAGCCGGTCGAGCCGCCGCACGTCGTGCTTGATGACGCCGAGCAGCCGCGCGCGCTGCTCCTCGGTCTTCGCGATCGGCCAGGTCTCCACCGCGCTCCGCAGCGAGGTGAGCGGGTTCTTCAGTTCGTGCGAGACATCGGCGGCAAAGCTCTCGATCGCCTCCATGCGCTTGTAGAGCGCGTTGGTCATGTCGGCGAGCACGCGCGCCAGATGCCCGATCTCGTCCTTGCGGTTGCCGAGATCGGGGATCTCCGCCCGCCGGTGCCGCACGCCGCGACGCACCCGCTCGGCCGCGTTGGCGAGCCGTCGGACCGGGCCGGCTATCGTGCTCGCCAGCAATATCGACAACAGCACCATCACGGCGGCGGCAACGAGGAAGACGCGCAGGATGGCCATGCGCTCCGCCTGCACGATGTCGTCGATGTCGCCCGATTCGGTTGAAAGGAGCAGGCTGCCGAGGATGGCGCGGTAACGCTGCACGGGCACCGCGACGGAGACGATGAGCCCGCCGTCCTTGCCGACCCGCACGATGCTCGCCGGCTGGCCATTCAGCGCCGCCGCGACTTCCGTGTATTCGCGCCCGTTGGCCGAGCCGATCTCCTCGTAGAGGGGAAGCTCGCCGCTCCGGTACCAGAGCCGCACGGCGTCCCACCAGCGTTCGACGAGGCCCTTGTTCTCGCCGAGCGGAGGAAGGTCGAACGTCTGGATGAAGCCGCGCATGTAGAGGCCGCGTGAATCAAGGATCATCGCGCCGTCGGAATCGTAGATGCGCGCCCGCGTCCTGGTCGGCGAGATCAGGCGGCGAAGCAGCGGCGCCACGCGCTCCGGGTCGATCGGAAAATCCGTCGCGCCCTCGCTCAGTCGGTAGGGCGATCCGCTCTGGCCGGCCTGCAGCTCCAGCAGCTTGTCGGGATCGAGCGTAATGGCGTCGGTGTCGGCGCTCGCCTGCGCCGCGATCGCCGCCGCGATGATCTGCCCCTGCACCAGCAGGCTCTGCACGCGCGTGTCGATAAGCCCGGCGCGAAACTGGTTCAGGTAGAGGATGCCGATGACCAGCGCCATCAGCCCGGCAAGGTTCAGGATGACGATGCGCCGCGTCAGGCTGGAGGTCGCCGACCGGCCGAGGCTGTTCAGCCACTGGCGGATCGGGCGCAGGAATCCCGGCGAGCGCAGGCGCGCGGGGATCAGCGAGCGTTTGCGCTGCGGCTGCTCAGTGCGGTTGACGTCGGCGACCATCCGGCAATTCTAGCCCTCGCGGAAGCGGTAGCCCACCCCGTAGAGGGTCTCGATCATGTTGAACTCGTCGTCGACCGCCTTGAACTTCTTGCGCAGCCGCTTGATGTGGCTGTCGATGGTGCGGTCGTCGACATAGACCTGGTCGTCGTAGGCGGCATCCATCAGGGCGTTGCGGCTCTTCACCACGCCCGGGCGCTGCGCCAGCGCGAAGAGGATCAGGAACTCCGTCACCGTCAGGGTGACGTTCTGGCCATTCCAGGTGCAGGTGTGGCGCTCCTGGTCCATGGTGAGTGCGCCGCGCTCCAGGATGCGGCTCTGCTCGGTCGTGCGCGCCGCGCTGCCGTCGCGCTGCGAAGCGCGCCTGAGGACAGCCTTGACGCGCTCCACCAGCAGCCGCTGCGAGAACGGCTTCTTGATGAAATCGTCCGCCCCCATCTTGAGGCCGAACAGCTCGTCGATCTCGTCGTCCTTGGAGGTGAGGAATATCACCGGCAGGTCGGTCGACTGGCGCAGCTTCCGCAACAGTTCCATGCCGTCCATGCGCGGCATCTTGATGTCGAGGATGGCGAGGTCCGGGGGGTTCTGCGCGAGCCCGTCGAGCGCCGTGCTCCCGTCATTGTAGGTCTGCACCCTGTAGCCTTCCGATTCCAGCGTCATGGAAACGGAGGTGAGGATGTTGCGGTCGTCGTCGACGAGCGCGATGGTCGCCATGCCGGCTCCTATCGAATCGGACCGCCGGACCGGCGACCCCTTTGACCCCCTCGCTTATGTAACAGAATGCGAACAGAATGTGGCAAGCATTTCCGGACAAGGCTCGGTTGCAGTAGGCGATGAGCGAAGAAATTAAGTCAAATCAGGAGCTTGCGCAGGACCTGATGCGCTCCGGCGGCACTGCGACGCTGGCGACTTTACAGACCGATGGCGGGCCATTCGCCTCTTACGTGATTGCCGCGCCGGCCGCCGACGGTTCGCCGCTGATGCTTCTTTCGCGGCTCGCGGAGCACACCAGGAACCTTGAGCGCGACCCGCGCGCCTCGCTGCTTTTCGTGCGCGAGCCTGCCCCCGGCAGCGAGTCGATGACGGCGCTCCGGCTCACGCTGACCGGGCGCTGCGCTCGGGGCGGCGACCCCGAGGCGAAGCGGCTGTTCCTCGCGCGGCATCCCGACGCGGCGCGCTATGCCGACTTTCCCGACTTCTCGCTCTTCCGCTTCGACATCGCGGCCGGCCACATGGTCGCCGGCTTTGGGCGGATCGTGGGATTTCGGCGCGAGGAACTCCTCGCGTCCTGAAGCGTGCCGGTAATTGTCGCGCCATCGCCGAGTGCGGTTCAATCGGCGGGCGGGCGGCCGATCTCTTCCCATTGCCGCCGGATCTCGTCGCTCGCAAGGTGGGAGAGATTGAAGGCAGCGCCCACCGTCGGGCGCCCGGCGGAACCGCATCTCGCGGGGTCGAAATACTGGTGGCAGAACTCGACCATCAACGATTCCACCGACGGCTTGTCGCCGGAATCCGTGGCGCGCGATTCCACGAAGGCGAGCTCGCCCCAGTAAAGCTCCCAGAAGCGCGCCTCGGTCGCCGCACGGTCGGGGCTGTCGGGGCTCGTCGCGAGATGCGCGACGACGCGCGCGGCATCGAGGTAGAGATCGAGCTGCTTCTCCGCATAGGGACGGCTGAGTTCCAGCCGGCGCGCCTCGGATTCGGTCGCGACCTGGTGGCGGAACGTCGTCGCGGCCCAGACGATGGTGAAGATGATCGCGACGGCCTGCAGCACATCGGAAAAGAATTTCAGGTTCTCGCGGGTCTGCTCGCCGGGCCACATGACCGCGCCTCCTCGCTCTTCGATGCGACAGCACGCAGCTAACCACCGTAGAGCGGGGACGGAAACCTGTGATTGTGATCGCCGGCTAGCTCTTGGCGAAAGTCAGGTAGGCCGCGCCGCGATCCTGACGCATGGCCTTCGCCTCATAGCGCGTGCCCGGCCAGTCCTCCCACGGCTCGGCGCTGTCGCGCGTGGCTTTCAAGCGCCCATGCTTCGCGACCTCTGCGCGCGTCCATTCTGCATAATCCTCGACGTCGCTCGCAAAGCGGAACGTCCCGCCGGTGGAGAGACAGCGGGCGATGCGGTCGAGGTTCGCCTGGCTGACGAAGCGGCGTTTCCAGTGCCGCTTCTTCGGCCACGGGTCGGGGAACAGCAGGTCGATCCGCGCGATCGAGCCCGGCGGCAGCCAGTCGAGCACCAGCGCGGCGTCCTGGTCGTAGAGCCGGATGTTGCGAAGGCCCTCGCGCGCGATCGCTGTGACCGCCTTGGCGAGGCCGCTCTCGAAGGGCTCCACGCCGATGAAGCCGATCGCCGGATTGCTCCGCGCGGCGTGCAGCAGATGCTCGCCGCCGCCGAAGCCGATCTCCAGCCGCACCGTATCGACGGGGACCTCGAAGAGACGCTGCAGCTCCTGCGGCGGTGGCTGCGCGAGATCGAGCCGGAGCTTCGGGAGCGCCGTCTCGATCGCCAGCCGCTGGCCGGGCCGGAGCGGCTTCCCCTTGCGCCGGCCGAAGAACGATCCGCCGCGGTTCGGACCGTCGGCCCCGCCACCAGTTGGAGGCAGCGTCAGCTCAATGCGCTCCGGATTTCCTTGGCGAGGTCCGTGCGTTCCCATGAGAAGCCGCCATCCTTCTCCGGTGGCCGGCCGAAATGGCCATAGGACGCCGTGCGACGGTAGATCGGCCGGTTCAGCTTGAGGCTGCGGCGGATGTTCGTTGGAGTAAGGCGGAAGATTTCCGGAAGCACCTTCTCGAGCTTGCGCTCCTCGACCTTGCCCGTGCCATGCGTGTCCACGAGGAGCGACATCGGATCGGCGACGCCGATGGCGTAAGCGATCTGGATAGTGCAGCGGTCGGCGAGCCCGGCGGCGACGACGTTCTTCGCGAGATAGCGCGCGGCGTAGGCGGCGGAGCGATCGACCTTGGTGGGATCCTTGCCGGAGAAGGCGCCGCCGCCGTGCGGAGCATAGCCGCCGTAGGTGTCGACGATAATCTTGCGGCCGGTGAGGCCGCAATCGCCGTCCGGGCCGCCGACCACGAAATTACCGGTCGGGTTGACCAGGAAGTCACCGGACTTTTTCGGCATCCAGCCGTCCGGCAGGGACGATTCGACGGAGTCCGCGATCAGCTCGCGCACCATGCCGGGCGTATACTTCTTGCCGTTGCGGCTGGCGGCGTTGTGCTGCGTCGAGACGACGACCTTCGTGCAGCCCGTGGGCTGGCCGTTCACATAGCGGACGGTGACCTGGCTCTTCGCGTCCGGCTGGAGATCGAAGAGCTGGCCCGACCGGCGCTTCTCGGAGAGCACCTTCAGGACCTTGTGGGCGAAATAGATCGGGGCCGGCATGTACGACCCCTTCTCGTAAACCTCGCTCTCGGTGCAGGCGTAGCCGAACATCATGCCCTGGTCGCCCGCGCCTTCCTCCTCGACGCCCTTCTTGTGCTTGGCGTTGACGCCCATCGCGATGTCGGGCGACTGGCCGTGCAGCAGCACCTCCACGTCAGCGCCGTGCCAGGAGAAGCCGTCCTGGTCGTAGCCGATGTCCTTCACCACGCCGCGCGCGATATCGCTCAGCATCTCGCGGTTCATCACCGTCGTGCCGTTCCACTTCTTCAGCAGCGGTTCCTGCCCGCGGCACTCGCCGGCGATGACGATCTTGTTGGTGGTGGCGAGCGTCTCGCAGCCGAGCCGGGTGTTCGTCTGGCTGTCGTCCTCGATGCCGAGCTTGATGTCGTTGGCGAGGAAGGCATCGAGGATCGCGTCAGAAATCTGGTCGCAGACCTTGTCAGGATGGCCTTCCGAAACGGATTCGCTGGTGAAGAGGTAATCTCGGTGTGACATTGGGCCCCTGGCGATTGCGCTGAGTACGGCGGAGCGATCGCAAGCCCGCGATCGCGGCGGGACTGTTCCCCACCGCTTCGCGTGCCGTCAAGATGTTTACCGCCGTGCGCCGGCGGGCGTGGCGCTCAGGCCGACTGGTCCTCGGCAAGTGCGCGCACGAGCTCGACCACCTTGCGCCGGACCTTCGGGTTCTGGATGCGCGTGAAGGCGCGGCTGAGGTCGAGGCCCTCGGATGTGGACATGAAGTCCATCATGAAGGTGGAGCCATCTTCCTTCATGCCATCCTGGGCGCCCGGGCTGGAGTCCGGGAAGAAATAAGACACCGGCACTTCGAGAGCGTCGGACATCGCCTGCAGCCGGCTGGCGCCGACGCGGTTCGTGCCTTTTTCGTATTTCTGGATCTGCTGAAAGGTGATGCCGAGCTTCTCGCCCAATTTTTCCTGGCTCAATCCGAGCATCTTGCGGCGCATCCGTATCCTGCTGCCGACATAAATGTCGGTTGGATTTGGTCTCTTGACTGCTTTTTGTGGACCGTCGTTCACAGCGCCCTCACGAATCCGTTATCGATGTTCGGAGCCCCCGCTCCTGGACCAAGTGCTGACGGCACAAGGCGAAAATGCCCAGCGAACCGGTTCGCCCGAAAGCGGGCAATGGAGCGCTGATGTGAACAACTCAATCATAGAGCGGACGCCCGGTAAAGAATCTTTGTGGAAATAGCCAACAGGCAGACAGCCAGAGATAGAAGCAGGACCAAGACGCGCCACTGAGCGTAGAGGGGCGGGGAAATTGAGGCAGGAAGACGTGCGTCTATCATCGTCGCGTCCCCGAGTTGTGCGACTGTAATATTCCGCCCATAGGGGTCAACAACTGCGGAAATGCCGGTATTTGCCGCCCGCACCAGCGGCAATCCTTCTTCCACCGCCCGCACCCGCGCCGCGTGGAAATGCTGGTAGGGGCCGGTGGTGCGACCAAACCACCCATCGTTCGTGAGGTTGACCATGAATGCCGGCCGCGGACCCTCGCCCAGCACCGCGCCGGAAAAGATTGCCTCGTAGCAGATGAGCGGCAGGAACGGCGGGGCGAAGGGCAGCGTGATGGGGCGGCGGAACGGGCCTGGGGTGAAGGGGTTCGGCGTGAGCTGCTGGATCCCGGTGTCTCCGAGGTAGCGCTCGATAAGGTCGTTCGCCGGCAGATATTCGCCGAACGGCACGAGATGGACCTTGTCGTAGGCGTCGAGGATCGTGCCGTCGTCGCCGATGGCGTAGATGGTGTTGTAGACCTGCCGCACGCCGTTCGGCGGGTATTCCTCCCGGTAGGCGCCGGTGACGAGCGCGGTCCCGGGCGGGAGGAGTTCGGCGATCGCGGCGAGTGCCCCCGGGTCCTGCGTGAGCGGGAAGGGGAATGCCGATTCCGGCCAGACGAGGATCGTCCCCTTCGTGAGCGGCGCACCTTCCGGCGCGCTCAGGCGGTAATAGGTGCTGAGCACCGCGTCCTTGTTTTCCGAGTCCCACTTCTGCAATTGCGCCAGCGCCGGCTGCACGATGCGGATGGTGACCTCGGGCACGAAGGCGGTCGTCGCCTGCGACAGGCGCAGCACGCCGAAGAGCCCGAGCGCGGCGATTGCCAGGACGGCGAGCGAGGGAAGCGCGAAATTCCGCCGCTTATCGCCGCTGGCGGGCGCCAGCGCCGCGGGCGCGGCGAAGATCGCGACGGCGATGACGGAGAGCGCGTAGAGGCCGAAGAGCGCCGCCGACTGCATGAGGATTTCCCCGGCGGTCAGCGCGTAGCCGATGGCGTTCCAGGGAAAGCCCGTGAAGAGATGCCCACGCAGCCACTCCGCCACGCCAAGGCCCGCCGCAAGCGCGAAGATGCGCCGCCAGTCCTCGCTCCAGAGAATCTGCGCGAGCGCCACGCCGAAACCCCAGAAGAGCGCGAGGCCGGCGGGGAGCCCGATGATCGCGAGCGGCATCGCCCAGGCGAACTGGTCCGCCTCCACCAGGAAGGCGTTGCCGACCCACCAGAGACCGGCGAGGAAATAGCCGAAGCCGAACCACCAGCCGATCATGAAGGCCGGTCCGAGCCGCCTGACGCGCCCGCTTCTCGCCTCCGCCACCGCCCCGTCGATCAGCCAGACGAGCACCGGAAACGTGATCCACAGGATCGGAAAGGCGAAAAACGGCGGCATCGCCAATGCCGAGAGCGCGCCTGCGCCAAAGGCTATTCCGCGGCGTCGCCAGCCCCAGGAGAGGATGACGGCATTTGCCAGACGATCCATGGGCCGCGCCGATTCGTTCCGTCGATTCGCTGGCTGAGTAGCTGACGGGAGCGCGGGTCAAAATCAAGGCGCGGCGCGGAACACTCAGGATCGCCGGGACAAATCGCGGTGAAGACGCGCCGCCCGTCTGCGCGGTTCTCTGGCCGAGCCGCGACCCTTCGGCGCCAGGCGCCGATTGCTGTTGCATCTCACCGGCCGCCGATGAAGATTGCCGCCGGGTGGTCGAAAGGCGGGTGGGAATGTCGAAGTCGGTTTTCGTGCGGTCCCTGATCGCGTGCCTCGCCGGGCTGCTGTCCATTGCGACGCCCGCGCTCGCCCGGGCAGACGAATCGCTCCGCAGCGAATTCTACAGGTCGCTCGGCGGGTCGGAGGGAGCGAGCTCGGAAGGCGCGACGGCGCTGCTCGTGACCGGCGTGCTCGGGCCGGGATCCTACGACGAGTTTCACTCGGCCCTGATGCGCGGGACGCCGGAGATGGTGGTCATCGACGGACCGGGCGGCATACTCGGCGAAGCCCTGCTGATCGGCGAGGAAGTGCGCCGCCGGCATCTCACCACGCTGGTCGGCCCGCATCGCGCCTGCGCCTCGGCCTGCGCCGTCGTGTTCCTCTCCGGCCGCACGCGCTATCTCGGCGCCGGCGCGGTGATCGGCCTGCATTCGGCCTCCTTCGCCGACGGGCGGGTCGATCCGGAGGCGACCGCAGTGATGGCCGAATACCTGCGCGGCGTCGGCGTGCCGAACGCCACGCTCCGCCGCATGGCGCGCACTGCCCCGAGCGACATCCGCTGGCTGACCGCCGCGGAAAAGAAGGCGATGGGCATCCGCGTTTTCAACGCGCACGGACCCTAGAGCGGAGGCTCCCCGCCGCGCCTACCCCGCCAGGGCGCGTTTCTGCCGGACGGGCGCGGCCGCCCTGGAGCGGTCGCGGATGCGCACCGTCTTGATTCGGCGCGGGTCGGCATCCAGCACCTCGAAATCGTAGCCCGGCACCGCCTCGACCACTTCGCCCTTCGGCGGGATGCGGCCGGTCACCGCGAAGACGAGGCCGCCGATCGTCTCCACGTCGTCGCTCTTCTCGCCGACCAGGAACCCCGGGCCGATGACCGCCGCGGCGTCGTCGAGCTCGGCGCGCGCATCGGCGATGAACACGCCGTCGGCGACCTGCCGGACGGTCGGCTCCTCCTCGAGGTCGTGCTCGTCCTCGATTTCGCCAACGATGATCTCGACCAGATCCTCCATCGAGACGAGGCCGTCCGTGCCGCCATATTCGTCGATGACGAGCGCCATCTGCGTGCGGGTCGCCTGCATGCGTTTCAGCAGCGCGCGCGCCGGCATGGTTGGCGGGACGAAGAGGAGCGGCCGGACGAGCTTGGAATCGGCGAGGCTGCCGGAGAGATCGACCGCGCCGAAGTCGAAGCTCGGCTTGCGCCCCCCCTGCGCCACGGCGCCGAGGCTGGCGCGGTTCAGCGCCCGGTCGGCGATCCACGCCATCAGGTCGCGGATGTGCACCATGCCGACCGGATCGTCGAGCGTCTCGCGGTAGGCCGGCATGCGCGAATGACCGGATTCGCGGAAGATGGCGATGACCTCGGCGAGCGAGGAATCGATGTCGATCGCCTCGATGTCGGCGCGCGGGATCATGACGTCCTCGACCCGCATGTCGCCGAGCTTCAGGATGGCGCGCAGCATGGTCCGCTCGTCGGCGGTGAGGGTCGCGCCGGCGGCCTCGTCGGCGGCGATCGCGTCCTCGATCTCGGCGCGCGCCGAGCCGTTCGGCTTTATGCCGAAAGCGCTCAGGAGCGCCGCCCTGAGCCTCGTCACAATGTCAGGTTGCTGGCCCGCGCTTTCGCCCGGCGGGCCCTCAGGACTTCGACCTTGATCGTCGCTCATAGTCAGGAAGCAGCTGCGTAGGGGTCCGATATCCCCAGAACATTCAACGCAACTCTCTCCAATTGCTCCATTTTTTCCGCATCGGCCGGCGCCTCGTGGTCGAAACCGAGGAGGTGCAGGTATCCGTGGATTATCAGGTGAGCCATGTGGTCTTCAAGCGCCTTGTCGGCAAGCCCCGCTTCCCGGCGGAGAGTTTCCGCCGAAAGGATGACATCTCCAAGAAGGGGGCCGGCCGCCTGCGGAAACGACAGCACGTTGGTCGGCGCGTCCTTTTCCCGCCACCGGAAATTGAGCTTGCGCATCGCCGCGTCGTCGGTGAATACGATCGAAAGCTCCGGCGTCCCGCCCGCATCCCGCGCCGCCTGAAGCGGCGAGGCGGGGTTGGGCAGGGGGGCGGGCGGCGCCATTTCGAGCGCCTCGACCGCCGCGGCGACCGCGCGGCGCGACAGATCTTCCAGCGTCGCCTCCGGCGGCCAGTCGCCCGCCTCGACGCTGATCACGATGTCGGGACTCCTCACCACCGGCTGTCTTCTCCATACTCGCCCTGGTCACTGCGAGAGCATCGCACGGGAGGGGGACGGGCGTCATGACAACCGAGCTCAGCTATCTGGCCTACACCGCGATCCTGACCGCCGCGCTGTGGATCCCCTACATCGTTTGCCAGGTGATCACGAACGGCTTCCTCGAGCCGCGGAACTATGTCGACCCGGCCGCGCGGCCCGTTCCGCTCTGGGGCCGGCGCGCCGAGCGCGCCTACATGAACGCGGTGGAAACCTTCGCGCCCTTCGCGGCGCTCGTCATCGTGGCGCACCTCATCGGCAAGTCGAATGCCCTGACAGTCTTCTGGACGACCGCCTATTTCTGGCTCCGCCTCGCGCACGCGATCGTCTACTGGCTCGCCATTCCCTACATCCGCACGCTGATCTTCACCCTCGGCTTCGTCTGCGTCGTCGGCATGTTCTGGGAAGTGATCAGCTAGCCCGCGGCCGCTCCCGGGGCGCCGCGCCGATCACGCTCCGGCGAATCGCCCACCTCCCCGGCCCGTGCGCGGCGGCGAAGAGCAGCCCGGCCGCGAAGGGGAAATGACTGACGAACGCGCCGAACCGCAACTGCCCGGCCTCGTCCTGACCCCAGCCCGAAAGGTGGAAGGCGAAGCCCAGGAAGACGACGTAGAGCGCGGCGAGGAGCGCCGCCTCTGAGAAGAATGCGCCGCTCAGGAAAGCCAAGACGAGCAGCGCCTCGAAGATCGCGGCTACCCACGCGAGGAAGAGCGGGAAGGGAAAGCCGGCCGAGGCGATGTAGCCGGCGGTCGCCCCGATATCGATGAACTTGAACGCGCAGCCCATGAGGAACATCGCCGCGAAGACGATGCGCGCGATGAGTGTGGCCATGGACTGCCAGAGCGGCGCGGAGGTTTCCGGGTTCATGCGCTGGCTCCCTGCATGGCAACACTTCCCTTTCCGGCACTATCAAAAGGCATGGTCGCGTTCCTTTCCTTGAGGCTGTTCCATCCCACGACGAACGACGCCGGCCAAGATCGACAGCGCAGACCTCCTTCTTGCGGGGAGGGGTAGCGCCAACGCATTCTTTGTTACACCCTCCACCCGCGCCTCTCGCTGCAGGGAGAGGCGCCCGTGGCGGAGGATCGCAGATTGAGCGCAGAGAACCCAAAGACCCCCGCGCCGCTCGAACTCGGCCACGGCCCGGTCGAGCTTGAAATCTTCCTCGAGCCGACCTGCCCCTATTCGAAGCGCGCCTTCGAAAAACTCGCGGCGCTCATGGAAAAAGTCGGCGAAGACCGGCTCACCGTAAAGATCCGCTTCGTGTCGCAGCCCTGGCACCTCTTCTCCGGCATCGTGACGCGCGCGATCCTCGCCGCGAGCGCCACGCCCGGCGGCCGGGAGGCGGCCTTTTCGGCGATGCGCGCGGTCTACGACCGGCGCGAGGAATTCGAGTTCGAGGACCATTCCTCCGGCCCCAACATGGACCGCACGCCGGCCGAGCTCATCGCGCATCTCGAATCGCTCGCCGGCCTGAAACTCGCCGAGGCGTTCCGCCTCCCCACCGTCGGCGCGGCGCTCCGCTGGCACACCCGCTACGCCCGCCAGAACGGCATCCACTTCTCGCCGACGTTTTCCGTCAACCGCATCGTCAACGCCAACATGAGCAGCGGGCAGGCGGTGGAGGAATGGGCGAAGGAGCTGGGGCTTTAGCGACTGGGCACGGCTGTGCGTTCCCGCGGCTGATCGCAGCCCGGGGCGTTGGCGAGGCGAGGGAGCGGGGCGCTGACGAAGCACCTCGGTATGGTTTTGTGCGGCGCTTCATCAGCGCCCCGCGCGGCGGTTACGACACCCGACTCGTCCACTCTTCCTTCCTCTTGTCCCGGCACTGGCTAGGCCGGGACCGGAGGACATGCAGCGAAGCGACATCTCGCAAAGGGCTCGCGCCCTTGGGGGACCCTTCCGGGCAACGCCGAGTTTTGGGTCGCCGGGACCCTCCACACGGAACCGCCCACCCTTCCCAAGATCACGCCGGTCGCGACCCGGTCCCTCGTGAAGAGCGGCGAGGGGATGATACGGGAGGATTTTTCAGCGGGGATAAGGGGAGGGATGTGCACAGGGCCTGAAGGATGGTTCGAGGCTCGCTCCGCTCGCACCTCAGAGGCGGCGTTTTCAGCAATGCGCGCCGTCTACGACCGGCGCGAGGAATTCGAGTTCGAAGACCATTCCTCGGCCCCAACATGGACCGCACGCCGGCCGAATTCACCGCGCACAACGCGGAGCTCAGCCGCATCGCGCATGACGACGCGTTCCGCTTGCCCGCTGTCGGCGCGGGACTCCGCCGACACACCCGCTACGCCCGCCAGAACGGCGTGCACTTCTCGCCGGCGTTTGTCGTGAACCGCATCGTCAACAGCGACATGAGCAGCGGGCAGACGGTGGAGAAATGGGCGAAGGAGCTGGGGCTGTAGAGGGCGTGGTCAACACGGGAGCGCATCCATCGACGGCAGCCGGTATTTGTCCTGATCACTGTTAAGGCTGATTTCTAACGCAGGGCGCGATTCGCTAGATTGGACTAGGCTACACCGCTGACTTAGTAGCGGTGAGGCCGCGTTCCTCCAACCATTCCCGCCACCGTTTCTGGATTCTCATATGAACTAGATAGGGGTGCTCTCTCAACTCTTCCAAATCGACGCCTTCCCCTTGGAACGCCTTCGAAAGCTGACTATCCGTGAGGTTCTTGACCTGATCCAAGTTCGCTCCCGCCAAATTGGCTCCATCTAGGTTAGCGTCACGCAGGTCCGCGTTGCCCAGATAGGCGAACATCAAATTTGAGCCAGCAAGCGAGGCGCCCGTCAGGTCTGCCCAACCAAAATCGGCTCGAATAAGGGAGGCTAGATAGAAATTCGTAGATGGAGCGTTCGTGCCGACAAATTTTCCATCGTCTAATATAGCGCTGTAAAAGCTTGCGTCAGCCAACTCAGCGGCTTCAAAATTAATCCTCGGCGAAATCCCGAAATCGAATACGGCGCTTCTGCAATTTGCCTCAAAGAAGTATGCCGCCGCCATGGATGCCGTGATCAGACACGCACCTTCCAGATCGCACGCACTGAGATCAGCTTCCTCGAGGTTTGCTCCTGTTAGATCAGCGCCTCGCAAATTTGCTTGATGTAACGAGGCTCCTTGGAGCCATGCACCGAGAAGTTCTGCTTCCGATAGGTTCGTGGTGCGGAGTTCTGCTCGCTGTAAACAGACGAGCCGAAGATCTAATCGGTGCCGCGGCACTTGCGCTTGTTCTCGTGCGATCCTTACGGACGAGCGCCTACCGACAACACGAATAGCTGCCTGTATATCGGGTCGTGGCGGCGGCACGGCGGTTGTCCATCGATCCCCTGGTGCCAATCGCTTTTTATTTGCCGATACAAGTGTTCTTGCCTCCGGCTCGGTCATCGCTTTGCCGCAGTTATTTCGAAGGTAAGCGGTCAAAGTTTCCATGATCGGCCAGTGGTCTCTTTCGCTATCCTGAGCGACCCTTTCCAATGCGTATATCGCGCCCATGCGCGCCTCGATATTTGGCTCAGTCGTCTCGACAGCGCTCCATTCCCCAAGAGGTGATTCATCAGATTGTATATCGGCCACCGGATTAACCGTTTTGCCTTCTAATACCCCACCGCCTTTCGTTTTCCGGACGGTAGGCAGAAACTCTCGTTGCTTTTTAGTTTTGTCGGCAGACAACTGCTCGACAGCCTTCGTAAATAAATCAGTGTAGTGGCTCTCGCGATTAATCGCAGTCTGCTGAGCGGCTATTATCGTACGCCAAACTACGAACGGAGCACCGAGCAGAGCGGCAAGGCCAAGCAAAGCATTCCGCAACTCTTCATGAGTGCCACTAGAAAATGAAGCTGATATCGCGTGATACAGGACCCCCGTCCAGATGAGAATGCTCCCGAGGAGCGTAACGACAAACATCAGTGCAAACAGAGCAAAGAAGGCATCTAAAATCAGATGTAGCCTAGGCTCAGATCGCCATTCACTCGGCGGCCACAGAATGGGCGGTTGCCACGTCTTCGGGGTTGGCTTTGGAATTTGCGGTTCGCCCATCGCTGATAGACCCTGCTTTTCTTGACACGCCTTGCGGCGTTCGGCTAGGGCCGGGAGCGCTTCGCCATGGGAAACAACTCGGGCCGTCGTCGTCGGGGCGCTTACCTACGCGACTTTGCGCCCTTCCTGTGTCAATGGAACGGAATGTATGTGTTACGCTGAAATATCCGAGGCAAGAATAACCTAAACTTACACTTCCGCCGCCGCCTCATCCCGCTCGTAAGCCTCCACGATCCGCTGCACCAGCGGGTGGCGGACTACATCCGCGCCCGTGAACCGCACGATCGCGACGCTCTCCACCCCCTCCAGCACGCGCGTCGCGACGTTCAGCCCTGACACCTCCCCCGGCTTCAGGTCGCTCTGGGTCGGGTCGCCGGTGATGAACATTTTTGAGTCCTCGCCGAGGCGGGTCAAAAACATCTTCATCTGCATCGACGTGGCGTTCTGCGCTTCATCCAGGATGATCGCCGCGCGCAGAAGCGTGCGGCCACGCATGAAGGCGAGGGGGGCGACTTCGATCACGCCGGAGGCGAGGCCGCGTTCCACCTTTTCTGCCGGCATCATGTCGTAGAGCGCGTCGTAGAGCGGGCGGAGGTAGGGGTCGACCTTCTCCTTCATGTCGCCGGGGAGGAAGCCGAGCCGCTCGCCGGCTTCGACCGCCGGGCGCGACAGGATGATTCTTTCCACGTCGCCGCGCTCCAGCATCGCGGCGGCGAAGGCGACGGCGAGGTAGGTCTTTCCGGTGCCGGCCGGGCCGATGCCGAAGACGAGCTCGGAGCGGTCGAAGGCGCGGATGTAGGCATCCTGCATCGGCGTGCGGGCGACGACGGATTTCTTCCGCGTCGCGATCTTCGCGAGCTGCATGCGGCCGGGGCCGTCGAGCGTCGGCAGCGGGAGTTGCTGCTCCTCCGCCTCCGCCATGCGGATCGCGCCCTCAACGTCGCCCTGCGCGATGTCGTGGCCTTCGAGCAGCCGGTCGTAGAGCGATTCCAGCACGCGGCGGGCGAGCGCCAGCGCCGTCGCCTCGCCGCGCAGCGTCACCATGTTGCCGCGCGCGCGGGCGTCCACGCGCAGCCGGCGCTCGATCAGCGCAAGGTTCTGGTCGAACTCGCCGCAGAGCGCGGAGGCGAGGCGGTTGTTGTCGAACACGAGGTCGATCTGCTGCGCGCCCCCGTCGCCGCGGGCGGAGTCCCCGCGGGCGGATTCGGGGGCCTTGGGGCGCGTGGCGCTCACGCCGGGTGGCTTCGCCATCAGGCGCGTGCTCCGCGACACCCAATCCTTGTCATCCGGGATGGCGCGCCAGCGCCAGTCCGGGACCCATAAACGCGGCGGAGACGGAGGATGCGAGGAGCAGGCGCCCGCGCCCTTAACCTCCCCCTCGAGGGGAGGTCGAGGTTCTCGACGCGGAGCGGAGAGAACGTCGGGAGGGGGGCTTTCCACGTCGCGCGGCTTCGCCCCCTCCCGAAATTTGCTGCGCCTTCGGCTTGAAAATTTCGACCTCCCCTCAAGGGGGAGGTTACAGGCTGCGCCGCGCGGCTTTCTCTCAAGCGATGGCCCTTTCCCGGAAATGCGCCTCCGACAACGTGCCGGAAAGCGTGTTCGATCCGATGGCGTCGATGCTGACCGGCGCGACGCGGCCGATCCAGGCGGCGGGGGCGTCGACATGCACGGCCTGCAGCCACGGCGACCGCCCGACGAGCTGCCCCGGCCGGCGGCCCGGCTTCTCCAGGAGCACGTCGACGGTCAGCCCGCGCATGGCGGCGTTGAAGGCGGTCTGCTGGTCGAGGATCAGCGCCTGCAGGCGCGCCAGCCGCTCCGTCTTCACCGGCTCGGACACCTGCGGCATCTCCGCCGCCGGCGTCCCCGCCCGCGGCGAATACTTGAACGAGTAGGCGGCGGCGTAGCCGACCGCTTCGACGAGGCTCACCGTGTCCTCGAAATCCGCGTCGCTCTCGCCCGGGAAGCCGACGATGAAGTCGCTCGTGAGCGCGAGGTCGGGCCGCGCGCGCCGCAGCCGCTCCACCAGATCGCGGTAGAAGCCGCGGTCATGCTTGCGGTTCATCGCGGCGAGCACGCGGTCGGAGCCCGACTGCACCGGCAGGTGCAGGTAGGGCATCAGCTTCGGAAGATCGCGATGCGCCGCGATCAGGTCGTCGCTCATGTCGCGCGGATGGCTGGTGACGTAGCGGAGCCGCTCGACGCCCGCGACGTCCGACAGCCTTTCCAAGAGCTTCGCGAGCGGCCACGCCGCGCCGTCGGCGCTTGCGCCGTGATAGGCGTTCACGTTCTGCCCGAGCAGCGTGATCTCCTTCACGCCGCGCGCCCCGAGCGCCTCGGCCTCCCGAAGAATCTTTTCCGCCGGGCGCGAAAATTCCGCGCCGCGCGTGTAGGGCACGACGCAGAAGGTGCAGAAGCGGTCGCAGCCTTCCTGCACGGTGAGGAAGGCGCTGACCTGCCGCACCCCGGCGCGGGCGGGGAGATGATCGAACTTGCTCTCCGGCGGAAAATCCGTCTCCACCACGCGGCCGCCGGACGCGAGGAGCTCCGGCAGGCGATGGTAGCTCTGCGGGCCGACGACGATGTCGACCGCGTGCGCGCGGCGCAGGATCTCGTGCCCCTCGGCCTGCGCCACGCAGCCCGCCACGACGATGCGGAAATCGCGGCCCTCGCTCCGCGCCTGCTCCTTGATGACACGCAGCCGGCCGACATCGGAAAAGACCTTCTCGGCGGCCTTCTCGCGGATGTGGCAGGTGTTGAGCAGGACCAGGTCGGCGTCCTCGGGGCGCTCGGCGGCGCCGTAGCCGGCTCTCGCCAGGACGTCCGCCATCCGATCCGAATCGTAGACGTTCATCTGGCAGCCGTAGGTCTTGATGAAGACCCGTCGAGCCTCGTTCTTCAATGGCGCACTGGCTTTCAAGCTTCTCCCGCAGCTTCTCTCTAGTCGAATTGCGCCCGCCTCGCTAGCGGTTCCACTGCTATTCCGGCTGTCCGTTCCCCGAGAGCACCTGCGCTACGCCCCTGATCGCGTTGCGAAAAGCGTCGTCGAAGCTGACCCCGCGGACCTCCCAGCGATAGGTCTTTCCCTCCGAGGCGATCGTCCAGTCGGCGATCCAACCGAGCTCCGCGTCGCTCCATACGAGCGTGCCGACGAGCGCCCGCTCGGCGCCCGCCGCCTTCGCCAGCGCATCGAGCGCGCCGGGCTCGACGCTCCCTATCGTCGCTTCGCTCACGCCGGCGGACGCTAGCGCGGCGGTGTTCGGCAGCACCGCCGGGATCGCCACCTTCAGCGATGCGGAGGCGAGCGAGTCGCGCATGTCGATGCCACGCTCCCCGTCGCTCGCCAGGATGAATTTCCGCTCGCCGTTGGTGACGCCGAGGATCACCGCGATCGTGGGCCTGGCGCCGGTCCACGGCCGGCTGCCGAGCGAGGCGAGCACCGCGTCGATCTTCTCCGGCGCGAAGATTGTCGTCAGGTCGTGCGGCCGGTCGTGGCTGCCCTGCTCGTCATGGATCGGGATGCCCTCCATCCGGTCGCGATAGCGGAACTCCGCGACGAGCGACCCCGCGTCCTTCGCGAGATCCGCGACGCGCGGGTCGTTCAGCAGTCGCGGGTCGCCGGAGACCTTGACGAGCACGTCCTCGAACGCGAGCGCGAAGCCGATCCGGCGGTTCGTTTCGCCGGTGCCCGTGACGATCGGCTTCGCCTGGTAGAGCGCGACCGGCGCGCCGGCCGCGTGCGCTCCGCCGGCAGCGGCCGTCGCGAGCGCGAGCGCGGCGAAGAGTGCGCGGGGCACTCTCACTGCGCCGCCTCGGCCTGGATCTCGTCGCCATCGGACGTCGAGGGGCCGGCCATCGCCGCCAGCACTTCCGCCGGCGCGCGTCCGCCGTTCAGCGCCGCCACGGTGCGGCGCACCATCTCGCCCGCCGCGAGTGTCGTCGCCTTGCGATTGTCGCCGGCGCCAAGCCGATGCGCCGGGCCGAAGACGACATGCACGTCGATGCCGCCCTCCGAGAGCACGCGCTTCAGGTGCGGCATGAGGCTGGTGCCGCCGTACCAGGCGACGACTGGCCGGTGCTGGCGGCCGAGCGGCAGGCCGAGCATCTTCTGGTACGCGATGGCGACAGGCTGCACCGTCGCGACGCCGCCGTCGCCTATCGCCATCTGCGCCGCGCCGACGAGCGCGGAGCGGAAAGGCAGCACCTTGTTGCCGTCGCTCGACGTGCCTTCGGCGAAGAGCACGATGATGTCGCCCTTCGAGAGGCGGCTCGCGACCTCGTCGGCGTGCGCGCCCGTCGCCTGCCGCCGCGTGCGGTCGACGAAGACCGAGCGCTGCGTCCTCGCGAGAAAGCCCACCACCGGCCAGCTCGCTACCTCCTTCTTGGCGATGAAGGAGACCGGCGCGACGCTGGCGAGGATCGGGATGTCGAGCCAAGAATTGTGATTGGAGAGGAGGAGCAGCGGACGGTCGGCGACCGGCGCGCCGGTGACGGTGACGCGGATGCCGATCAGGAAGCAGACGAAGCGCTGCCAGAGCTGCGCGACCTTCATCGGCGAGCGGCCGCTGAGCTTCACCGCCGCGAGGTGGAAGGGGAGGAGCGCGAAGAGCGCCAGCGCCGCCAGCGCCACTGTCCCATAGAAACGGATCGCAGCCAGCATCCGGCGCGCTCAGCGGTCGCTCTTGCCGAGCGGCACTGCGTAGAGCTCCAGCCGGTGGTCGACCAGCTTGTAGCCGAGCTTTCTCGCGATCCGCTCCTGCAGCTTCTCGATCTCCTCGTCGCGGAATTCTATCACTGTACCGGAGCGAAGGTCGATCAGGTGGTCGTGGTGCTCCTCGGGCAGCGTCTCGTAGCGCGCCCGTCCGTCGCCGAAATCGTGCCGCTCGATGATGCCGGAATCCTCGAAGAGCTTCACCGTGCGATAGACGGTGGAGATGGAGATCTTCGGGTCGACCGCGAAGGCGCGCCGGTAGAGCTCCTCGACGTCGGGATGGTCGTCGGAGGATTGCAGCACGCGCGCGATGACGCGCCGCTGCTCTGTCATGCGCATGCCCTTCTCGGCGCAGAGATCCTCCAGGGTAGGTTGCGGCGCGTCGGTCAACATCTTCTCCCGCGATCGCTACCGGAGCAGGCGCTGCATGACGAGAGCGCCGCCCGGATTCTCCCGGCCCTGGGCATAATAGCCTGCCCGGCGTCCGCTTTCGCGAAATTCGACGCCGCTGTAGAGGCCGATCGCGGCGGCGTTGGAATCCTCCACCTCGAGGTGGATGCTGCGCGCGCCCTCGCGATAGAGGTGCCGCAGCGCCTCCTCAAGCAGCGCCTTGCCGATGCCGCGCCGCCGGCAATCCGCCGCGACCGCGACCGTCAGGATCTCGGCTTCATCGGCGGCGAGCCGATAGAGGATGAAGCCTGCCGGAATCCTTCGCCCGAGCGCGTTGCGGTATTCCCCGAGCAGCGCATGCACGCCGGACTGCAGCAGCAGCGCCTCGATTTCGCTGTCGCTCCAGCCGCGCTTGAAGGCGCTGGCGTGGATTTCCGACATTGCCACGCAGTCGGACATTTCGGCGCGGCGGGTCGAAACGGTCGGGCGGCCCCAGGGTCTCACAGGCGGGCGAGCGCCTTCTCGCCTTGCGGCTTCGCGTCGGCGCCGCGAAGATAGAGCGGCACCGGGAGCCGCCCTGCGCTCGCGCCAAGCCCGAGCATGGCGACATCGCCGATATCGGGCGATTCCGCCGTCCCGGCCACGTCCGGTCCGCTTTCAGCAAGCGCCGTGGCGACGATCGGCGCGCCGGCCCCGGTGAGGATGAGAGGACGCGCGATGCGGCCGAGCCTCGAAGCGATGTCCTCGACACGTATGGCATCGGCCGGAATGCGATCGTCTCCCGACTTGATGTCGTGCGCGAGCAGATAGACCTCGCCGCGCCTGGCATCGAGCGCAGCCACGACAGTCCCGGTGTCGCGTGCGCGTGCTACCGGAGCGGCGAGGGCCTCAAGGCTTCCAATTCCGACTGCGGGAATGTCGAGCGCCAGCGCCAAGCCGCGCGCCGCGGCAATTCCGACCCGCACGCCGGTGAAGGAGCCCGGCCCGGTCGTCACCGCCATCCGCTCGAGATCGGCGAAGGCGACGCCGGCGTCTTCCAGCGCCGTCTCGATCATTGGCATCAGCCGCTCGGCATGGCCTCGGCCGATCCGCTCCGAAAAACGTACGAGGATTTCATCGCCCCCCGGCCCCGAACGGGCAAGCGCGACGGCGCAATCCGGCCCGGCCGTATCGATGGCAAGGAGAAGCATCCGGATCGCTTAACCAAGCGACCCGGCCCTGTCGAGACTAGGCGAGGAAAAGCGTCAGACCGGGCGGACTTCCACCACTTCGGGGACGAAGTGGCGCAGGAGGTTCTCGATCCCCTGCTTCAGCGTCGCGGTCGACGAGGGGCATCCGGCGCATGAGCCGCGCATGTGCAGGAACACGACGCCCTCGCGAAAACCCTGGAAGGTGATGTCGCCGCCGTCATTCGCAACCGCCGGCCGGACGCGCGTTTCGATCAGCTCCTTGATGACGGAGACCGTCTCGGCGTCCGCCGGGTCGAAGTTCGAATCGTCGGCGATCTCGGTCGATCCTTCCGCGAGCACCGGCGCGTCGGAAAGGAAATGCTCCATGATCGCCCCGAGCACCGCCGGCTTGATGTGCGGCCACTCGGCCGAGTCGCGTGTCACGGTGACGAAGTCCTGTCCGAGGAAGACGCCGGAAACGCCGTCGATCGCAAAGATACGCGTCGCGAGCGGCGACACCTCGGCCTCGTCCGCGCTGCGGAAGTCGCGCGTCTCGCCCGGCAGAACATCGCGGCCCGGCAGGAATTTCAGGGTCGCGGGATTCGGGGTCTCTTCGGTCTGGATGAACATCGCTCGCTCCGTGAACCGCGCTTCAAGGGCGCGGCGGTGCTTTGGAATAATTCTAAGCAACGAAAATGGGCTTCCGCGCCAGCCCCGTCAAGTCGTGATCGCCCGGTGTCTTTCGGCGGACGCCGCCGAGATGTATTCCTTGCGACAGCAACTGTCGGAGGCACCAGTGCGCGCATCAGCCAGCCGGGGCCGTCGAAGCACGGGAAGACCCATGATGGGGACGCGAGTCCGCGGCGTCCTGCTCGCGCTCGCGCTTGCCGCGGCCCTCGTGGATATCGGATCGCAGCCGGCGCTGGCGGGCGACGACGAATCGTTCTGCGATCAGCTCAAGGCAAAGCCCGAGGATATCGGTCTCCAGAAGCTCTGCACCTTCGAGCATCTGGAGAATGTCTTCGGTCCGCCGATCACCTTCGCGCCCGGCGCGGGGGCGGGCGCCGCCAAGGCCGCTGTCACGAAGCCGCATGCCTTTGTCGAGAGATTGGTGAACGTCGGCGGCACGACGCAGCCCGGCGAGCCCACCCAGGGCGGATCAATGACGCGGACCGGATGGTTCGCCTTCAAGGCCCCGGCCGCCGAGCGCATCGTGATCCACACATTCGGCAGCGAGGCATGGGACACCGGCGTGTTCGACCCGGTGCTCGCCATCTATCGTGGCACGGCGCTCAGCAACCTGGTCCGGGTCGCCACCAACGACAACAGGGCGCTTGCAGGGATCAGCGCCGTGGACAGCCTGGTGCAGTTCAACACGGTCGCGGGCGCGGAGTACCGCGTCCAGATCGGCGGCAAGAACCAGGTCGAAGGCATTATCTCGCTCAACGTGTTCCGCTTCCCGCCGAGCGGCGGCCTGTCGGCTTTCCTGCTGCAGTCGGGCGGCACGCGGCTCAACGGTCGCGACTACAGCTGCGATTTCTACACCGGCCCCGCCGTCACCACGACCTGCCCGAGCGCCAAGTTCATCGTGCACAACAGCACCGATAGTACGCTGGCGGTGACGCCGACCACCAGCCTCGGCGCCGGGGTGA
>JBBQVL010000067.1:0-25051 GCA_038211615.1 Hyphomicrobiales bacterium | reverse complement strand
GGGTGACACCGGCGATACGGGTGCGCAGGGTCCGGCCGGCGCGATCGGCCGGACAGGTGCGAGCGGAGCGGACGGCGTGGACGGCGCGCAGGGTCCGGCTGGCCCCGCCGGCCCGACAGGTGCGAGCGGAGTCGATGGCGCGGACGGCGCGGTTGGCCCGCAGGGTTCGGCTGGCCCCGCGGGTCCGAAGGGTGACACAGGCGACCCTGGTGCGCAGGGTCCGGCTGGTCCGATCGGCGCGACAGGTGCAAGCGGAGCCGACGGCGCGGACGGGATGGACGGCGCGCAGGGTCCGGCCGGCCCCGCTGGTCCGAAGGGTGACACAGGCGATACGGGTGCGCAGGGTCCGGCTGGTCCCGCCGGCCCGACAGGTGCGGGCGGAGCGGACGGCGCGGACGGCGCGGTTGGCCCGCAGGGTGCGGCTGGCCCCGCCGGTCCGAAGGGTGACACAGGCGATACGGGTGCGCAGGGTCCGGCTGGTCCGATCGGCGCGACAGGTGCGAGCGGAGCGGACGGCGCGGACGGGGTGGACGGGGTGGACGGCGCGCAGGGTCCGATCGGCCCCACCGGTGCAAGCGGAGCCGATGGCGCGGACGGGGTGGACGGCGCGCAGGGTTCGATTGGTCCCGCCGGCCCAAAGGGCGACACCGGCGACACCGGTGCGCAGGGTCCGGCTGGCCCGATCGGCCCGACGGGTGCGAGCGGCGCCGACGGCGCGGACGGGGTGGACGGCGCGCAGGGTCCGAAGGGTGACACCGGCGACACCGGTGCGCAGGGTCCAGCCGGCGCGATCGGCCCGACGGGTGTGAGCGGAGCGGATGGCGCGGACGGCGCGGATGGCGCGCAGGGCCCGGCTGGCCCCGCCGGCGCGAAGGGTGACACCGGCGATACCGGTGCGCAGGGTCCGGCCGGCGCGATCGGCCCGACGGGTGCGAGCGGAGCGGACGGCGCGGACGGCGTGGACGGCGCGCAGGGTCCGATTGGTCCCGCCGGTCCGAAAGGTGACACCGGCGACACTGGTGCGCAGGGTCCGGCTGGTCCGATCGGCGCGACAGGTGCGAGCGGAGCGGACGGCGCGGACGGGATGGACGGCGCGCAGGGTCCGGCCGGCCCCGCTGGCCCGAAGGGTGACACAGGCGATACGGGTGCGCAGGGTCCGGCTGGTCCGATCGGCGCGACAGGTGCGAGCGGAGCGGACGGCGCGGACGGGGTGGACGGCGCGCAGGGTCCGGCTGGCCCCGCTGGCCCGAAGGGTGACACCGGCGACACGGGCGCGCAGGGCCCGGCTGGCCCCGCCGGCGCGAAGGGTGACACCGGCGATACGGGTGCGCAGGGTCCGGCCGGCGCGATCGGCCCGACCGGTGTGAGCGGAGCGGATGGCGCGGACGGGGTGGACGGCGCGCAGGGTCCGATTGGCCCCGCCGGTCCGAAGGGTGACACCGGCGACACTGGCGCGCAGGGTCCGGCTGGCGCGATCGGCCCGACCGGTGCAAGCGGCGCCGACGGCGCGGACGGGGTGGACGGCGCGCAGGGTCCGATTGGCCCCGCCGGTCCGAAGGGTGACACAGGCGATACGGGCGCGCAGGGTCCAGCTGGTCCGGCTGGCCCGAAGGGTGACACCGGCGATACGGGTGCTCAGGGTTCGGCCGGCGCGATCGGCCCGACGGGTGTGAGCGGAGCGGATGGCGCGGACGGGGTGGATGGCCCGCAGGGTGTGGCTGGCCCCGCCGGGCCGGCCGGGTGACACAGGCGACACTGGCGCGCAGGGTCCGGCCGGCGCGATCGGCCCGACCGGTGCAAGCGGAGCCGATGGCGCGGACGGCGTGGACGGCGCGCAGGGTCCGGCTGGCCCCGCCGGCCCGACAGGTGTGGGCGGAGCCGATGGCGCGGACGGCGCGGCCGGGCCGCAAGGTCCGGCCGGCCCCGCGGGTCCGAAGGGTGACACAGGCGATACGGGTGCCCAGGGTCCGGCTGGTCCGATTGGCGCGACAGGTGCGAGCGGAGCGGACGGCGCGGACGGCGTGGCCGGCGCGCAGGGTGCGGCTGGCCCCGCCGGCGCGACAGGTGCGAGCGGAGCCGATGGCGCGGACGGCGCGGTGGGCGCGCAGGGTCCGGCTGGTCCCGCCGGCCCGACAGGCGCGAGCGGCGCGGACGGCGCGGTTGGCCCGCAGGGCCCGGCTGGTCCCGCCGGCGCGACAGGAGCTGCTGGTGCCGCCGGCGCAACTGGGGCCACGGGAGCTGCTGGTCCCGCCGGTGCAACTGGGGCCACGGGCGCCACCGGTCCCAGCGGCTCGACGCTCGTGCAGGACGGTGCCGGGACCTCGACCTCCTCGAACGCTGCTGCCGGCACAGCCTTCAGCGACACCGCGACCTGTGCCGCCGGAAAGGTGCTGCTTGGCGGGGGCGGCACGGTGACGATCACGAGCGGCCTGAATCAGAGGATCGGGATGGTTGCGTCCTATCCGAGCTCCACTTCAGTCTGGACCGTGCAGGGCGTGGTGCTCTCGTCGCTCGGAACAGGAGTCACCGCGAAGGCAACCGCCTACGCGCTCTGCTCTCAATAGACGCGCATCCGCTCCCCCAAAGGGAAGCGGCGGCACGAATTTCGGCCGCCTCCCCGATTGTAGCGGCCGGTGCGGGTTCCATTCCATGAACCGCCGGCCGCGCGCAGCGCGGGCCGGGGCAGCGTTAACCCTTCTTTAAGCTTAACCATTCAGAAAGGTTAACGGGGTCTGACAGGCTCTGGGAAAAATAAGTTCCGGCAATAACTTGGGCGTCACTCGGCCTTCTCTCACACCGTCTCTGGTCCTGTGCGCCGTGCTCGCATACGGCACCGCCGAGGCGCAGGATCTGATCGCCAAGCCCGCGCTTCCGCCCGCCGAAGAATCGTCATGGTCCGGCCTCCACCTCGGCATCGATGTCGGAGCACGCATCTCCCAGTCCGTCTGGGCGACCGACTGCCTGGCCCCCACCGCCTTCCCCGCCACCTGTCCGAACGACATCTTCGGCGGCGCGACACGGATCGGCAACGACAATCCCGTCTCCTTCGACACCGTCGCCGCACGCCTCGGAGGCTATATTGGAATTGACTGGCAGATCGGGCGCCTCGTGCTAGGCGTCGAAGGGGATGCAGCCTGGTCGAACGACGAAGGCGACCATGCTGGAATCCCGGGCGCCTGGTCGGACGCATTCGGCCCCGGCATCAACGCGGCGCGGATCGAGAGCGCATGGGACGCGAGTCTCCGGGGGCGGGTCGGGTTCCTGTTCACGCCGCGCCTCCTG
The DNA here is from genome assembly GCA_038211615.1 of Hyphomicrobiales bacterium. Lineage (GTDB taxonomy): Bacteria > Pseudomonadota > Alphaproteobacteria > Rhizobiales > Afifellaceae > DASWJZ01. The sequence continues at coordinate 21,769 of JBBQVL010000067.1, read as the reverse complement.
ATCTACTCGACCGCAGGGCTCGCCGTCCTCGAACAGGAGATCAGCGCAACCTGCGAAGGAACATTCCCCCTGGGCTGGTGCGTCGCGCCAAACGCCGACTCCCAGTCGGCGATCTCCATCGGCTGGACGGCGGGCGGCGGGGTCGAAAGGATGCTGGCCCCCGGCTGGATTGTGCGCGGCGAGTATCGATACTCCGACTACGGCAGCGAGGCCTTCACCCTGTTCGAGGATCGGCCGCTGGACAGCGTCGGCGTCACCGTCAGCCGCAGGGCAAGCCTCGCCTATCTCGGGCTGAGCCGTCACTTCTAACCTCCCGGCTCGCCGATCTTGGCCACCGGCTCGACCAGCTCGCCGAGATGGTCGAGACGCCTGAAGCCCGGCACAAGACGGACGACCTTCTCGTCAGCGACTGGGTAGTGACGGAACTCTCTTCCGCTCTCTCGGTGAGACTTCGCCTGAAACACATCTCGACCGATCAGACGGCGTCCGCTCTCGCCATATTGCGGGAAATGACATGAGTGCTGTCAAAGTCGCCGCGGTTACGTTATCGCGCTTTCGCGCCGCCCGCAGCGCTGGCGAACCAGCACACGCTTGGAGTTCGCCCGGGCGACGCTCTGCATATTGCCATCGCCTCCGATAGTGGCGCCGCGATCTACACGCTCGACAAGTGGCTTGCTTCGGCCGGAGCGGCTCTCGGAGTGAATACCAACCTCGTCTAGATCCTCGAGCGCCCGATTTCAGGTATCCAATCCCTCGAACAGCGCCGTGGAAAGATAGCGCTCGGCGAACGACGGGATGATGATGACGATGTTCTTCCCCGCCCATTGCGGTTTCCGGCCGACCTTCAGCGCCGCCGCGATCGCGCCGCCGGAGGAAATGCCGACCGGGATGCCTTCCAGCCGCGCCGCGAGCCGCGCATAGGTCAGCGCCTCCTCGCTCGTGACCGTCACCACCTCGTCGTAGACCGAAGTATCGAGGATCGGCGGCACGAAGCCGGCGCCGATGCCCTGGATCTTGTGCGGGCCCGGCTGGCCGCCGGAGAGCACGGCGCTTTCCGCCGGCTCGACCGCGACGATGTGGACGCCGGGCTTGCGCTTCTTCAGCACCTGGCCGACGCCGGTGATGGTGCCGCCCGTGCCGATGCCGGAGACGAGCACGTCGATCTCGCCGGCCGTGTCGTTCCAGATCTCCTCCGCCGTGGTGCGGCGGTGGATCTCCGGATTGGCCGGGTTCTCGAATTGCTGCGGGATGACGGAGCCGGGATTCATCGCCCTCAGCTCCTCGGCCTTGGCGATGGCGCCGCGCATGCCTTTCGCGCCTTCGGTCAGGATCAGCTCGGCGCCGAGCAGCCGCAGCATCTTGCGCCGCTCGGTGCTCATCGTCTCGGGCATGACGAGGATCAGCTTGTAGCCCTTGGCGGCGGCAGCGAAGGCGAGCGCGATGCCGGTGTTGCCGGACGTCGGCTCGATCAGTGTCGTCTCGCCCGGCCTGATGCGCCCGTCCTTCTCCATCGCCTCGATCATGGCGACGCCGATGCGGTCCTTGACGCTGGAGATGGGGTTGAAGAATTCCAGCTTGGCGAGGAGCCTCGCGTTGACGCCCTCGGCCTTGGCGATCTTGTCGAGGCGCACGATCGGAGTGTCGCCGATCGTCTCGGTGATGGAATCGTAGATGCGCCCCCGGCCGGGGACCTTGGCCGAAGCGGCCTTCTGCGGCGCGTCGTTCATGGCTCGTCTCCTCTGATGGGGTGAATTTAGGCGAGAATCCCGTTTGAAGCGAGGTCGCCGCTAGCGGAGAACGCCGGAAAAGGCCTGCCCATACTCCCCGATCAGCGTTCCGATGTTCCTCGGCGCCGCCCATTTCGGCACTACGTTCTTGTCGCCGTTGATGAGCTCGCGCGCTTCGAACCAACGCTGCGGGACGGCGCTGAAATAATCGGCGAGCTTTCCCTTGGTGGGGCGAAACAGGCCGTCGATCATTCCGAGCAGCAGGATGCGGGCGGCGGTGGCCGGATGCATCACGTCGTCCGGATTGTCGTAGAGCGCATCGCCTGCGCCGAGCCGTTGGCCCATGGTCCGGTAGTTCCGGGCGTGCGTCAGCTGCACGTAGCCGCGGCCGTAGTAGGAATTTCCGTTCGGGTCGCGTGCGGCGTAGTTCGGAATTCCCCGCGTCAGGCAATAGGCGGTCACATGCGCGAACGCGTCCGCGTCGGTCCTGGCAAATCCCTCGCGGACCGGCTGCATGGTCGCGCCCGTCTCATGCCATGCGGTGGCCAGCGCGTAAGCCAGGCATGGCAGCGGAAGGTCGGACGCCAGCGCATCCCAGCAGTCGAAGATGCTGATGAAGCCCTCCGCACGGCCCGGATTGAGCGTCTTCCCCGAAAGTGCGCCGCTCGGAAAATTCTGCATGAAGAAGGTACGGTCAACGTTTGGCATGGTGGCCCGCGCCTCGAGGTCAGGGCCGCTAACCGGTGGACCCGAAGCCGCCGGCCCCGCGTGCCGTCTCCACGGAAAATTCCTCGACGAGCCGGAAGGTCGGCCTGAGGAGCGGGAGGAACACCGCCTGCGCGATCCGGTCGCCGGGATTGATGACGACGGGGGGCGTTCCGACGGCGTTGCGGTTGATCAGCGGGACCAGCCACGGCCCCGCATAGTCCGGATCGATCGTGCCGACGGCCTGCCCAAGGATGATCCCCTGCCGCGCGCCAAGACCGCTCCGCGGCAGCACGAACGCCACGATGTCCGGCCGGTTGATCAGGATGGCGATTCCGGAGGGAACCATCGTCGCCGGCGCCTGCGGCGCGAGCGCCAGCGGAGCGTCTATGCAGGCGCGGAGGTCGAGGCCCGCCGCCATGTCCGAGTGATAGGCCGGAAGCCCCCATTCATGGAGCCGCGCGTCGAGCACCTTCAGTTCGAATTCGAGCCCGCCCATGCGCTCCCCCCTCCGCGCCGATTAGCGGGCGGCGAGGGGAGGCGCAAGCGTTCCTCAGCCCTGCGGCAGCGCGTAGGCGATGATCGAATCGCCCGCCTTGGTGCCGGTCGAGCCATGCCCGCCGGCGACCACGACGACGAACTGGCGGCCGTTCTCCTCATAGGTCATCGGCGTTGCCTGTCCGCCGGCCGGCAGCCGGCTTTCCCAGAGCTGCCTGCCGTTCGTCACATCGTAGGCTCGCACATAATAGTCGAGCGTGCCGGAGAGGAACGCCACGCCGCCCGCCGTGACGATCGGTCCGCCGAGATTGGGCACGCCCATTCTGAACGGCAGCGGGATCGGCGAGAGGTCGCGCACCGTGCCGTTCGGGTGCATCCACACCGTCTTTCCGGTTGTGAGGTCGGCGCCCGCGACGTACCCCCAGGGCGGCTGCTGGCACGGCAGGCCGACCGGCGACAGGAACGCGTGCATGTCGGCCGCGTAGGGCGCGCCGAAATTCTCGTTGAAGCCGGGCTTGCCGTTCGACACGTAGTCGGTGGTCGGATTGGCGCGCGGGATGAGCTTTGAGACGAAGGCCAGGTGGTCGGGCGGCGCGAAAACCATCTGGCGCACCGGATCGACGGCGACGCCGCCCCAGTTGAAGGCACCGAAATTCCCCGGATAGATGATCGAGCCCTGCAGCGACGGCGGCGTGTAGCGCCCGTCGTAGCGGAGCGACCGGAAGGCGATGCGGCACGCGAGCTGGTCGAACATCGTCGCGCCCCACATGTCGCGCTCGGTGAGGTCGGCCGGCTTGAAGGACAGCGCCGGTATCGGCTGCGTCGGGGCGGCATGGTCGCCCTCGACCGCGCCGCCCGGCGCGGGCTCCTCCCGCACCGGCAGGACCGGCGCGCCGGTCTGGCGGTTCAGCACGTAGATGTCGCCCTGCTTGGTGGCCTGCACCAGCGCCGGGACCGTCGCGCCGTCGATGGTCAGGTCGACAAGCGTCGGCTGCGCGGGCACATCCATGTCCCAGAGATCGTGATGCACGGCCTGGAAAACCCAGCGGAGGCGGCCGGAGCTGATGTCGAGCGCAACGATGGAGGAGGAGAATTTTTCGGTATTGGCGCTGCGGTTGGCTCCGTACTGATCCGGCGGTGCATTGCCCATCGGCACGTAGACAAGGCCGAGGCTCTCGTCGACGCTCATGATCGACCAGCTGTTCGGCGAGTTCGGAGTGTAGGTTTCCCCGGCGGCGATCGGAGCCGTCGCATCCGGGTTGCCGGAATCCCAGTTCCAGATCAGCGCCCCCGTGGCGATGTCGTAGCCGCGAATGACGCCGGAGGGCTCGCTCGTCGAAACGTTGTCGTTCACCGATCCGCCGATGATGATGAGATTGGCCGTCACGACCGGCGGCGAGGTCGAGTAGTAGAACCCCGGCTGCCAGTAGGGCATGTTGGCGGAGAGGTCGAGCGAGCCGTTGTCGGCGAAGCTCGTGCACAGCTTTCCGGTCTCCGGATCGAGCGCGATAAGCCGCGCGTCGGATGTCGGCATGAGGATGCGGCGCGGGCAATCGGTCGATGCGGCGAGCGCCGGCGACTCGGAATAGGACACGCCGCGACAGGTCTGGTGCTGGCGGCTGAGGCTCGGCTTGATGCCCGGATCGTAGCGCCAGCGTTCCTTGCCCGTCGCCGCGTCGAGCGCGATGACGAGATCGTGCGGCGTGCAGAGGTAGACCGTGTCGCCGATCTTGAGCGGCGTCACCTCATAGGTCGTCTCGGTGGTGTCGTTCGGACCGCGGATATCCCCGGTGTGATAGGTCCAGGCGACCTGCAGCTTGCCGGCATTCTCCGGCGTGATCTCCGCCAGCGAGGAATAGCGCTCTCCACGCGCGCTTCCCCCGTAGGCGCGCCAGTCGGCCCCCGCGACCGTCCCGACCGCGGGAGGGGCCGCGGCTGCGGTGGCGGCGGGCAGGCTGCCCTCGATCGCGTGCGCCGCATGGGACGCCGAGAGGAGCGCCGTGCCGCAGGCGATAAGGAGCGCAAGCGTCAGCGCCAGCCCCGCGCCGCGCCAGAACATCGGCGGCCGGTCGCCGAACTGCGGAACCAGCCGGCGTGTCACCCACGGCAATGCCAGCCAGATGCCGAGCAGGATGATCACTCCGCCGCGCGGCGCGAGCGCCCACCAGTCCCAGCCGACTTCCCAAAGCGCCCAGGCGAGCGTTCCGATGACGATCGCCGCATAGAGAAGAAGAGCCGCGGGTCGCCGCAATAGCAGGAGGATGGCGGTCAGGATGAAGCCGGCCGCCGCGATGACGTAATACCAGGAGCCGCCGAGCGTCACGAGCCAGACGCCGCCCGCTGCAAGCGCGATTCCGATCAGAAAGAGGATTGCCGCGGAGATCCAGAGGATCGGACGAGTCTGCGAGAAATTCCACATGGGAGCACCGCCGGCGGCAAGGGGAGGTGCGTTTCCAATGCGCGAGCGGCCGGTTGGTTCGCCGGCTTCCGCTTTCGTTACGATTTGTCGCGGGGGACGGCCGCGGTCTTATTTTCCCGCGAGCCGCCCGACGATCTTCGCCACCAGCCGCTTCGCAACGTCCTGCTTCGACATTTCCGGCCAGTCCTCGACGCCTGCGGCAGAGACGAGGTGCACGCGGTTCCGCGTGCCGCCCATGACGCCTGTTTCCGGGGAAACGTCGTTCGCGACGATCCAGTCGGCGCCCTTGCGCTTCAGCTTCGCGCTCGCGTTGGCGAGAAGATTTTCCGTCTCAGCCGCGAAGCCGATCAAAAGGCGCGGCCGTGCCACATGCCGCGCCAGCCCCGCGAGGATGTCCGGGTTCTCGACGAGATTCAGCGAGGCGGCTCCGCTTCCGTCCTTCTTTATCTTCTCGGCACTCGGTTCGACCCGCCAGTCGGCGACGGCCGCCGCCATCACCGCGATGTCCGCCGGCAGCGCCGCTTCGACGGCCGCCTGCATCTCGCGCGCCGTCGTCACCTGAACGGTCTTCACCCCGGAAGGCGGGCGGATCTCGACGGGGCCGCTGACCAGCGTCACGTCCGCGCCTGCCTCGGCGAGCGCCGCGGCGATCGCGTGGCCCTGCCGCCCCGAGGAGCGGTTGGCGATGTAGCGCACCGGATCGATAGGCTCGTGCGTCGGCCCCGAGGTCACGATGGCGCGCCTCCCCGCCAGCGGCCGAGCGCCCATCGAGAAATGCGCGTCGATCGCGGCGAGGATCGCGGCCGGCTCGGCGAGCCGTCCGATCCCGGCCTCGCCCGATTCCGCCATCTCTCCTGCATCCGGGCCGACGAACGTCACGCCATCGTCCCTGAGTCGCGCCACGTTCCGCTGCGTGGCCGCGTGCGACCACATCTTCGGGTTCATCGCCGGCGCGACGAGGACCGGCGCCTCGGTCGCGAGCAGCACGGCGGTCGCGAGATCGTCGGCGAGCCCCTGCGCCATCCGCGCCAGCAGGTCGGCCGTCGCTGGCGCCACGACGATGAGGTCCGCCTCGCGCGCCAGCCGGATGTGGCCGATGTCGTGCTCGTCGTCGGGTTCGAAGAGATTCTGGAATACCCGCTCGCCGGTGATGGCGGAGACGGAGAGGGGCGTGACGAAATGATGCGCCGAGCGGCTCATCGCGGCGCGCACGCTGGCGCCGGCATCCTTCAGCCGGCGGATCAGCTCCAGCACCTTGTAGGCCGCGATGCCGCCGCCGACGATGACGAGAATATTCCGCCCGCTCAAGGACATGACTTAATGTAGCACCGAAATCACGGTTACCGCGACCACGCAGGCGGCAGCCGCGATCACCCAGAGCGCCACACGGCCCGAGCGATTGTGGCGCGCCATCTCCTCGCCGATCCCTTCCACCGTCGAAGGGTCGAGCCGCATGCCGCGCGTCGCGGCCTGGTCCATCTCCTGCCCGAGCCGCTCGGCGCGGCGCGCGAGCTCCGGCATCTGCCCCGCGAAGCGGCCAAGCGCGGCGAGCGCGTCGCCCGCCTGCTCCAGCCGGCCGGCGACACCGAGGTTCTTCTCGATCCACTCCGCCACGACAGGTTCGGCCGTCGTCCACATGTCGAAGTTCGGATCGAGCCGCCGCGCGACGCCCTCCACCACCACCATGGTCTTCTGCAGGAGCACCAGCTCCGGCCGCGTCTGCATGTCGAAGATTTCCGTCACCTCGAAGAGCAGCCCGAGCAGCTTCGCCATGGAGATCTCGCTGGCGCGGTGCCCGTGGATCGGCTCGCCGATGGCGCGGAGCGCCTGCGCGAAATCCTCCGCGGCATGGATGCGCGGCACGTAGCCTGCCTCGATGTGCACCTCGGCGATGCGCTGATAATCGCGGCGGATGAAACCGTAGAGGATTTCGGCGAGGAAGCGCTGCTCCTTCGGCCCGATGCGGCCCATTATGCCAAGGTCGACGGCGGTGAGCCGCCCCTCATCGTCGACGAAGAGGTTCCCCTCATGCATGTCGGCGTGGAAGAAGCCGTCGCGCAGCGCGTGGCGGAGGAACGACTGCACGATCGAGGCGGCGATCGCCTTCGGATCGTGCCCCGCCGCCACGATCGCCTCGCGGTCGCGGAGCCGCGTGCCATTGACCCATTCGGTGACGAGCACGTCGCGGCCGGTCAGCTCCCAGTTGACGGTGGGAAGGCGAAAATCCGCCTCGCTGGTGATGTTCTCCGCCATCTCCGAGTAGGCGGCGGCCTCCAGCCGCAGGTCCATCTCCAGCGAGACGCTGCGCTGCAGGATTTCCACGACCGCCAGCGGACGGAGCCGCCGGGTGTCCGGGAGGTTCTTCTCGAGGAAACTGGCGCCGGCATAGAAGGTGCGGAGATCGCGGGTGAAGCGTCCGCGGATGCCGGGGCGGAGCACCTTCACCGCGACTGTCTCGCGTCCTTCGGGACGCACCAGCACCGCCTTGTGGACCTGCGCGATGGAGGCGGCGGCGACCGGCTCGGAAAAACTCTCGAAGACGGAATCGACCGGCCGGCCGATCGAGGCTTCAACGATCTTCCGCGCCTGCTCCGTCGGAAAGGGCGGCAGATCGTCCTTCAGCCCGCTCAGCGCATCGGCCATCTCGCCGCCGACGATGTCGGAGCGGGTGGCGAGGAACTGGCCGAGCTTGATGTAGGAGGGGCCGAGCCTGTTCAGCGCCTCCGACAGGCGGCGGCCACGCTCGGTCGGCGTCAGGCCGCGCGGCTCCAGGAGCCGCGCCAGGCGGAACGGCGTCTGCGCCTGCGGCGGCAGATCGTCGATCTCGCTGAAGCCGAACGCGCCGGCGCGGGCGAGCGCCACACCGGCGCGGAGCAGCCGCACGAGATCGCGCATCGCTTCGCTCTAGAGCTTCCAGCCGGAGGTGAGCGCGGCGATCCCGCCCGAGAAATTCCGGAAGCTGACGCGGCCGAAGCCGGCGCTCCGCACCATGTCGGCGAAGCGTTCCTGGTTCGGGAAGGCGCGGATCGATTCCACCAGATAGCGGTAGGCCTCGGCGTCGCCCGCCACGGCGCGACCAAGCGCCGGGATGACGCGGAAGGAATAGGCCTCGTAGATGCGGTCGAGCATCGGCGTGTCGACCTCGGAGAATTCCAGGCAGAGGAAGCGTCCGCCGTGCTTCAGCACGCGGAACGCTTCTGCAAGCGCCGCGTCGATGCGCGGCACGTTGCGGATGCCGAAGGCGATCGTGTAGGCATCGAAGCTTGCGTCCGGGAAGGGCAGCGCCTCGGCGTTCGCCTCCTCGAACGAAACACCGGCGATGCCGCGCTTCTCCGCCCGCTCGCGGCCGACCGCGAGCATTTCGGGGTTGATGTCGGCGACGACGATGTCGGCGTGGCCCCGCGCGCGCTCGGAAACGCGGAAGGCGATGTCGCCGGTGCCGCCCGCCACATCCAGCAGCCGCCACGGGCGGCCGTTCTTCGGCGGGTTGAGCGCGCTCACCATCGCGCCCTTCCACGCCCGGTGCAGGCCGCCCGACATCAAATCGTTCATCAGGTCGTAGCGGCGCGCGACGCTGGAAAAGACGTCGTCGACCATCGCCTGCTTGTCGGCGACGTTCACGCTCTCGAAGCCGAAGGAAACGCTGCTGCTCATGGTTCCGCGGGGTTTGCTCTCTCTCGCCGTCGCGAGCATAAAGGAACGCGCCTTGCCGCGCCATTAACCCGCCGTCGGAGGTTCCAGCCGTGCTGAGATTCTACTACGCCACGAATACCTGTGCGCTTGCCTCGCATATCGGGCTTGAGGAATCGGGGGCGGAATTCGAGGCCGTCCGGCTCGACTTTCGCTCAGATGACCAGAAGAAGCCGGAATACCTCGCGATCAATCCGAAAGCCCGCGTGCCGGCGCTCGTCACCGACGAGGGGGTGGTGACGGAGAACCCCGCAATCCTCGCCTATGTGGCGCAGCGCTTTCCCGCCGCGCGGCTCGCGCCAATCGACAAGCCTTTCGAATTCGCGCAGGTTCAGGCCTTCACCAGCTATCTCTGCTTGACCGTGCACGTCGCGCATGCCCACAAGGGGCGCGGGAACCGCTGGGCGGACGATCCCGCGGCAATCGCCGAGATGCAGCGCAAGGTGCCCGAGAGCGTCGGCGCCTGCTTCGCGCTGATCGAGGGCGAGATGTTCGAGGGGCCGTGGGTCATGGGCGAGGCCTACACGATCGCCGACCCCTACCTCTACACGCTGTCGCGCTGGATGGAGGGCGACGGGCTCGATCCGTCCCGCTATCCGAAGGTGGTCGATCATCGACGGCGGATGGCGGAGCGTCCGGCGGTGCGCCGGGCGCTGACTGAGCAGGGCATGCCGATCGCCTCGCCATGACGCTGCCGTCTGCCTCTCGCCGGACCGGCTGAACGATGCCCGAGCTGCCCGAGGTCGAGACCGTCCGGCGTGGACTCGCGCCGGTCCTGGAGGGAGCGACAATCGAGCGGCTCGAACTGCGGCGCGGCGACCTGCGCTTTCCGTTTTCTCCGCGTTTCGCCGGGCGGGTGAAGGGGCGGAAGATCACGGCGCTCCGCCGCCGTGCGAAATACCTGCTGGCCGACCTCGACGACGGGACGACGCTCCTCATGCATCTCGGCATGTCCGGCTCGTTCCGGATCGAGACGGGTGGGAAGGGCGCGAAGCCGGTCGCCGACGACGCCGTCTACTACAAGCGCGGCAAGCTCGAGGCGCATGACCATGTCGTCTTTCACCTGAAAGGCGGGGCGCGCATCGTCTACAACGACCCGCGCCGCTTCGGCTTCATGCTGCTGATTCCGCGCAAGGATCTTGAGACGCATCCGATGCTGGGGGCGCTCGGCCTCGAGCCGACCGGCAACGAACTGTCGGCCGAGGTCCTCGCCCCGCGCTTCGCGAAGCGCGCCGCGCCGCTCAAAGCCATCCTCTCCGACCAGCGGGTGATCGCGGGGCTCGGCAACATCTATGTCTGCGAGGCGCTATGGCGGGCAAAACTTTCGCCGACGCGGAAGGCCGGGACGCTGGTGAAGAAGGACGGCGCGCCGACCGAGCGGCTGGTGAAGCTGGTGGCGGCGGTGCGGGCGGTCATCGCCGACGCGGTGGAGGCGGGCGGCTCCTCGCTCAGGGATTACGTGCAGGCGGACGGGGAGCTCGGGCTCTTCCAGCACAGGTTCTCCGTCTATGACCGGGAGGGGAAGAAGTGCCCGCGCGGCGACGGGACGATCAGGCGCATCGTGCAATCGGGACGCTCGACGTTTTATTGTCCTGCGTGCCAGCGGTAAAGGTCTTCCGCTGCAGGAGCGCGGTGCGTCCTTCGAGGCTCGGGCTTCGCCCTCGCACCTCAGGATGAGGGATGTGGGTGGATGGCATCTCGCAATCCGATGCGGCGGTGTGGCATCTCGGAACTCAGGATCAGAAGCTGGCGTCCCCAACCTTCCTCATGCTGAGGTGCTCCGCGCAAGCGGAGCCTCGAAGCACGCAATGCGGCTGTCCAAGCGGCCCGTCTCTGGAGCAAACGATGCCCTACGAAAACATCCTGGTCGAGACGCGCGGGAGGGTGGGACTTATCACCCTCAATCGTCCGAAGGCGCTGAATGCGCTCTCCGCCGGACTCGTCGCTGACCTGAACCACGCGCTCGGCGCGTTCGCCAAGGACGATGCGATCGGTGCGGTGGTCGTCACCGGCTCGGAAAAGGCCTTCTGCGCCGGCGCGGACATCAAGGAAGTGTCGGGGGTGGATTTCGTCTCGGCCTATCGCGCCGATCTCATCTCGGAATGGGACCGCGTCGCGAGCTTCCGCAAGCCGCTGATCGCGGCGGTCGCCGGCTATGCGCTGGGCGGCGGGTGCGAGCTTGCGATGATGTGCGACATCATCCTTGCCGCCGATAGCGCGAAATTCGGCCAGCCGGAGATCACGCTTGGCATTATCCCGGGCGCCGGCGGCACGCAGAGGCTGACAAAGCTCGTCGGCCGGGCGAAGGCGATGGAGATGTGCCTGACCGGACGGCTGATCGGCGCGGAGGAAGCGGAGCGCGCGGGGCTCGTCTCGCGCATCGTGCCGGCCGCCGGGCTGATCGAGGAGGCGGTGAATGTGGCGGAGAAGATCGCGTCATTCCCGCTCGCCGCGACGATGATGGTGAAGGAGAGCGTCAACCGCGCCGAGGAGACGAGCCTCGCCGAGGGGCTCCGGTTCGAGCGGCGGCTCTTCCACGCGCTCTTCGCCAGCGAAGACCAGAAGGAAGGGATGGCGGCGTTCCTGGAAAAGCGCCCGCCGCAGTTCCGCGGCAAGTAGGGCGTCGGCGCTAAACGGATTTCCGCGCTTTTTGTTGACGAAAGCGGGCTCTCCGCCTATACGGCGGGCCAATTCCGCGGCCCGTCGGCCGCGTTTGTCGTTTGTCGCCTTGCTCACTCCGAGCCGGGAAAGGCAGCGCCCTTCAGTCAGGAACGAAAATGGCAAATACCCCTTCGGCCAAGAAGGCCGCGCGCAAGATCACGCACAAGACCGCCGTCAACATGGTGCCGCGCACCCGCATGCGGAGTTTCATCCGCAAGGTCGAGGAGGCGATCGCCTCGGGCGACAAGTCGGCGGCCCGCACCGCGCTCCGCGCCGCCCAGCCGCTGATCATGAAGGCGGGCGCCAAGGGCCTCGTTCACCGGAACGCCGCCTCGCGCAAGGTCTCGCGCCTCTCGCACCGCGTCGAAGCTCTCGCATAGGCTGCACTCGCGATCTGGTTGACGGCCCCCGCGGCTCGCCTCCGGCGAGCCCCGTTTTGGTTAGTGCGAGACATAACAAGAGCTTATCCGCACTGACCCGCCCGGCTTGCCACATTTAACGCGCCGGCGAGTCTGTTCATCAAAAGCTCACACAATTTCCTCAGTTTCTCCAGTGCCTTAGAGGGTATCCCGAAACGGGACCCTGAGTCCGCATCGCATTGATGCGAGTCAAGCGCCGCGGCAAAAAAAAACTTACTGTGCAATACCGATCACAGTGCCGGACGCACGCGGTGCGCAATCTTCTGGAGTCGCTTGGGTTTGCCGTTACGCAACCAGTGCGCCCCGTGACGCAACCTTCCGTCGATCGTCCGAATCGCACCTTGACCCGTTTACTGGCGATCCTCGTTTGCTATGGTCCCCCCTGACGGCGCGAGCCCGACAATGGAACGAGTAAGAAGAGGCGGCGGAAGACAGGTCGACTAGAGTTCTTTCCGCGCGAAACAGTTTTTCGTTCCTCGCCAGGTCAAGTTGCCGGGGACGCGCGTCACTCCCTTTTGGGGAGGTTCACGGCATGCCTCGCGTACGGAGGCTGCCACATCATTTTCTATGTGCGTAGGGGAACGGCTGAAGCGTCTCTTCAGCCGGGAGCGGGAGCATTGCGTCCATGGGGCAGGGCTACCAAGCCGACGTCACGCCTGAAGAGGCCTGGAAGGCGCTCGAGGGCGAGCCCGGTGCGACGCTTGTCGACGTGCGCACCGCTGCGGAGTGGAACTATGTGGGGCTGCCGGACCTCTCCAAGATCGGCGTGCCGCTGCTGCGCGTCGAGTGGCAGAGCTTTCCCTCCGGCGCGGTCAATCCGGCGTTCGCGGAGACGCTCGACGCCGCGCTGCGGGAACGGGGATCGGGGCGCGATGCGCCGGTCTACTTCATCTGCCGCTCCGGCGCGCGAAGCGCATCGGCGGCAGCGGCGCTGACCGCGGCCGGCTATGCGCGTTGCTACAACGTAGCGGGCGGTTTCGAGGGCGGGCGCGATACGGACGGACACAGAGGAACAGTAGAAGGATGGAAGGCGGCGAAGCTGCCGTGGGTCCAGTCCTGAATGAGTAGGAGTGCGCGTTCTGATTACAGCAAACGCTTTTGGAATTTGGAGGCATTGAATGTCAGCGGGTGCGGCAAACGAGCGGGAGACACCCCGAAGGGAATCGAAAGGAACGGAGATTGCGGGCGGACGAGAGGCGGCTGCGATCTGGGATCGGGTGCGGAGGCGGTTGCGCGCCGAACTGGGCGAGGACGTGTTCAACTCCTGGTTCGCCCGGGTCGATCTGGAGGGTTTGAGCGCCGGCGTCGTCCGCCTGTCGGTGCCGACGGTGTTTCTGAAGGGCTGGATCAAGTCGCACTACGGCGACAAGCTGCTGGGGCTCTGGCGCGAGGAGGATGAGAGCGTCCGCCGGATCGACGTGCTCCGCCGTACGGCTCTCAGGGTGGTCGCCGAGGAGCCGGCCGCGGCGGTGTCGGTACGCGCGCCTTCGGCGCCGAGCGCCGAGAGCGCCGGCGACCGCGCGGCGAGCTCTCCGCTCGACCCGCGGCTCACCTTCGCAACGTTCTGCGAGGGCCGGTCGAACGACGTCGCCTGCCGGGCGGCGCGCGCCGTGGCCGGCGCCCCGGAGGGAAGCGCTCCCGCCTATAATCCGCTCTACATCCATGCCGGGGTGGGGCTCGGCAAGACGCATCTCCTGCAGGCGATCGCGCACCAGGCGCGCGCTCTCAATCCGAACCGCCGCGCCCGCTATCTGACCGTCGAGCGCTTCACGATCCAGTTCGTCGGCGCGCTCCGCGACCGCTCGGCGCTCGACTTCAAGGAACAGCTCCGCTCGATCGACGTGCTGCTGATCGACGACATGCAGTTCCTGACCGGCAAGGCGGTGCAGCAGGAATTCTGCCACATGCTCAATCAGCTCCTCGACGGCGGCAAGCAGGTGGTGGTGGCCGCCGACCGCCCGCCCGCCGAGCTTGAGGGCGTCGACGAGCGGGTGCGCTCGCGCATGAAGGGCGGCGTCGTCGTCGGCATGGCCGGCCCCGACCTCTCCATGCGCCGCCGCATCCTGGAGAACCGGCTGCGCGCCGCGAGCGAGCGCAATCCGGGCCTCTTCATCCCCGATCCGGTGCTCGACTATGTGGCGCAGTCCGTCACCAACAACGGGCGCGATCTCGACGGGGCGCTGAACCGCCTCGTCTGCCGCGCGGAATTCTCCGACTCGCCGATCACGATGGAGATCGCCGAGATGGCGATCGCCGACCTCGTGGGCATCCGCGAGCCGCGTCGCATCCGCATCGAGGACATCCAGAAGGTCGTCGCCACGCACTACAACGTGTCGAAGCACGATCTCCTCTCGGCGCGCCGCACGCGCGCCATCGTGCGGCCGCGGCAGATCGCGATGTACCTGGCGAAGACCATGACGCCGCGCTCGTTTCCGGAAATCGGCAAGCGCTTCGGCGGGCGCGACCATACCACCGTGCTGCATGCGGTGCGGAAGGTGGAAGAGCTTGCCGCCGCCGACGAGGCGCTGAAGCAGGAAATCGAGCTTCTGCGGCGGATGATCCAGGACTGAGCGAAGGAGCCTGACCTCTCCCCTTGAGGGAGAGGGTGATCGGCGAAGCCGATCGGGAGAGGGGGAGGTCTACGATTAGTGCGTCCGGCTGATCGCAGAACTCCCCCTCATCCGACCTCCGGCGGAGCCGGAGGCCACCTTCTCCCTCGAGGGGAGAAGGCGGGTTCTGCGTCTCCGGCCCTTGTCTTTTGACAGGTTGTCGGGTCAACTTCGCCAACCAAGAATGTGCCGGAAATTCGAGATTCCAGCCGGCCGCCACGGATTGAAAATCATGCGCGTCAGAATCGAACGGGCGAACCTCCTGAAGGCGCTCAACCATGTCCATCGCGTCGTCGAGCGGCGCAACACGATCCCGATTCTCGCCAACGTCCTCATCAAGGCCGAGGGCAACGAGCTGTCGCTTAAGGCGACCGACCTCGACATGGAGATCGTCGACCGCGTGCCGGCGGCCGTGGAGCAGGGCGGCGCCAGCACTGTCCCCGCCCACATGCTTTACGACATCGTGCGGAAACTGCCGGACGGCGCGGAGATCGCGCTCGACACCGAGAGCGGCCAGACGATGGCGCTGAAGGCCGGCCGCGCGCGCTTCGCGCTGCAGATGCTGCCCGATTCCGATTTTCCCGACCTGAACGCCGGCGAGCTGCCCGTCTCCTTCACGCTTCCCGCCGAGACGCTGAAGAAGCTCATCGACCGCACGCAGTTCGCCATCTCCACCGAGGAGACGCGCTATTACCTGAACGGCATCTTCTTCCATGTTGTGGGGGAGGGGGCCGAGGCGCGGCTCCGTGCGGTCGCGACCGACGGCCACCGCCTCGCCAAGGCCGAGATGCCGGCGCCGGCGGGCTCGATCGGCATGCCGGGCGTCATCGTGCCGCGCAAGACCGTCGGCGAGATCCAGAAGCTTCTCGAAGACCCGGCGACCGACGTGTCCGTCAGCCTCTCCGACACGAAGATCCAGCTCACCATCGGCGACCTGGTGCTTACCTCGAAGCTGATCGACGGCACCTTCCCGGACTATGAGCGAGTGATCCCGAAAGCGAACGACAAGGTGCTGACGCTCGACAAGGCGGAGTTCGAGCGCGCCGTCGATCGCGTATCGACCATCTCGGCCGACCGCGGGCGCGCGGTGAAGCTGTCGCTCTCCGAGGACAAGATGGTGCTGGCGGTCAACAACCCCGATTCCGGCAGCGCCACCGACGAACTCGCGGTGGGCTACGAGTCGGAGCCGCTCGATATCGGCTTCAACTCGAAATACCTGCTCGACATCGCCGGCCAGCTCACCAGCGACGAGGCAATCTTCCGTCTTGCCGATCCGGGCTCGCCCACCCTCATCCAGGACAAGGGTGACGCCGACGCGATCTACGTGCTGATGCCGATGCGGGTGTGAGTGTCCGCCTCGTCCGCGAATTGAGCGGCATGGTGGCGGGTTCGCCGGTGCGGGAGCGCCGCTGGAAAGCGCGGTAATCCCCGGCGCGGTGGCGCCATGCCTCGCATTTGATGCATCGCATCGGGGCTGAACTTCTCAAAATCCGATTGTCAAAAGGAGCGGAGGGCGTTCCCGCGCGATTAGCCGTGACTGAGGACTCGTCATCCCGGAAGCAACCGCGGGCGGGGTGATGGGTTGGTGTCGGCCCGCCTGGCCAATTCCGGGCGGGCGCGAGATCAACCTGCGGTTCGACCGTGCGATGAGCGGAATCCCTGAAGTCCTCAGCACTCTCGGCGCCACCGGCGGCGTTATCGCTGCCTTGTGGCTGGTGGTTCGGCTGAACCGGAACCTCCCCTCCTACTCGGGGCTTCGGGTCGCGAGGGATGTCACGCTCCTGGTCGTGGGCTCGCTTGCCGGCCTGCTGGCGATCGGCGGCATGGCAGGCTGGGCCGGTTGAACGGCGGCTTGCACGCCAGCACGGGCTCGCCTCTATAGGGGCGTGTCGCAAGCCTCGCCCTCCGGAAATCCGGCCCCCGCACCTGACCGCGTCGCACTGACGGCGCTGTCGCTCACCCACGTCCGGAACTATGCGAGCGCCAGCGTCGCCTTTGACGCTCCGCTGGTGGTGCTGACGGGGGAAAACGGCGCGGGAAAGACCAATCTCCTGGAGGCGATCTCGCTGCTGACGCCCGGCCGCGGGCTGCGCCGCGCGAGCTTCGAGGAGATCACCCGCTCCGGGGCGGCGTCCGGCTGGGCCGTCGCCGCGACCGTCATGCGGAACGGCGAGGAGACGCGGCTCGGCACGGGTCTCGCCGAAGCGGCGCCCGGCGAAGCGCGCGCGCGTGTCGTGCGCATCAACGGCGCTCCGGCTTCCGGCGCCGAGGCGCTGCTCGACTACCTTCGCATCCTCTGGCTGACGCCGGCGATGGACGGGCTCTTCACCGGCCCGGCGACCGAGCGGCGGCGCTTCCTCGACCGCCTGGTGCTGACGATCGACGCTTCGCACGGGCGCCGCACCCGCGATTTCGACCGGCTGCTGACACAGCGGAACCGCCTGCTGGAGGACAATGCCAGCGCAGCCTGGCTCGATGCGGTGGAGGCCGAGCTCGCGGGCCACGCCGTCGCCGTGGCGCTGGCCCGCGCCGAGACTGCCGCGCTGATCTCGGCGGCACTGCTCAGCCCCGCCGAACCGTCCGCCTTCCCCGTGGGGCGCATCGGGCTTCCGGGCGATTTCGACCGCGAGATCGCCGGGCGGAGCGCCTCCCAGGCGGAGCTCTGGTATCGCCACGCGCTCGCCGAGGGGCGCGGGGCCGACCGCGCCGCCGGCCGCACGCTGAAAGGCCCGCACCGGAGCGACCTCGACGTAATCTTCGCCGCGAAGGAGATGCCGGCCGCGCTTTCTTCCACCGGCGAGCAGAAGGCGCTCTTGATCGGGCTGATCCTCGCGCACGCGGAGCTGGTCGCGGGGATGACGGGGATGACGCCGCTGCTCCTCCTCGACGAAGTCGCCGCGCACCTCGACAAGGGGCGGCGCAAGGCGCTGTTCGAGAAGCTCGCGGCGCTTGGCGGGCAGGCGTTTCTGACGGGCACCGACGCGGCGCTGTTTGAAGCGGCGCGCGGCACCGGAGCGATGTTCCACGTCGTCGCCGGAAAAATCGAGAAGTCGCACTTCGGGGAGGGCGCGTGAAGGAAGCACTGCCGCCCGCCGCCGGGCGCGGCTGGCCGCACGCGGTCGGGCCGCTGCTCAATCCGCTCCGCCTGAAGATAAGATTTGCTGTGGCACGCCTGCCGGCGCCGCTCGCCGAGTTCGTGCTGTTCGGGCTGAAGCAGGCGTGGGCGTGCCTCTTCGCCGCCCTGATGCTGGCGCTCCTCATCGGAACGCATCTCGTCTGGCAACCCGGCTGGCCGCTCTACCGCTACGACGCGATCTTCCTCGGCGCGGTGCTGATCCAGGCGGTGTTCCTGGCGCTGAGGCTCGAGAGCTTCGACGAGGCGAAGGTGATCCTGATCTACCACGTCGTCGGCACCGCCATGGAGCTCTTCAAGACTGATGTGGGCTCCTGGACCTACCCGGAGCAGGCGATCGTGCGCATCGGCGGCGTGCCGCTCTTCTCCGGCTTCATGTATGCCGCGATCGGCAGCTACCTCGCGCGCGTCATCCGCATTTTCGACATGCGCTTCAGCAACTATCCGCGCTTCGGCTGGACCGTCCTTCTCTGCATCGCGATCTACGTGAATTTCTTCAGCCACCATTTCATTCCCGACATGCGCTGGGTGCTGTTCGCGTGGACGATCCTGCTCTTCGGCCGGGTGCGGATCTATTTCACGGTCGACCGCGTGCAGCGCTGGATGCCGCTGATCGTCGCCGGGCTGCTGACGGCGTTCTTCATCTGGGTGGCGGAAAACATCGGCACCGCGACCGGAACCTGGCTCTATCCGGGGGCGGGCCACTGGCGCCTGGTGTCGCTGCAGAAGCTCGGCTCCTGGTACCTGCTGCTGACGATCAGCTTCGTGCTGGTTTCGCTGGTGAACCGTCCGCGCCCGCCCGATCACGTTGCGCCGCGCGAACCCAAGACCGCGCTCCGAGCCACGGCCACCGAAAACCTTGACGGCTGACAGGGGAGAGCCGAAGGAGCAGACATGGATCTGACCGGCCTCATCGTCTTCGCAGCAGCGCTTGCCGTCGCGGCGGCCTCCCCGGGCCCGACGACCACGGCGCTGGTGGCACGCGTTCTGGTGCGCGGCACGACGGGGGCGCTCGCCTTCATGCTCGGCCTGTCGCTCGGCGAGCTCGTCTGGCTGACGGCCGCGATCCTCGGGCTCGCCTTTATCGCCAAGACCTTCTCGCTCGCGTTCCTTGTGCTGAAATACGCCGGCGCGGCATATCTCGCCTATCTGGCGTGGAAGATGTGGACCGCGCCTGCCAGCACCGAGAGCCTGTCGGCGCCGAAGGCGGAGCATCCGCTCCGCGTCTTCGCCGGCGCCGTCTCGCTCACCCTCGGCAACCCGAAGATCATGGTCTTCTACCTTGCCCTCCTGCCGAACCTGATCAACCTCGATGCCGTGAACCTGCTCGGGTATGGGGAGCTTGCCGGGATAACGCTCATGGTCCTGACGATGGTCGACGGGACGTATGTCCTGCTTGCGGCGCGGGCGCGAAAACTGTTCACGAACCCGCGCGCCATCCGGCTCCTGAACCGCAGCGCGGGCGCGCTTCTGGCTGGCGCTGCCGTCGCCGTGGCGGCGCGCTGAGCGAGCGGCCCGCGAATTTCGTGAAGGGGATGACCGACGCCCGCGCGGCGCTGAAGACGGTCTTCGGCTACGACGACTTCCGCCCCGGCCAGAGCGAGATCATCGGCTGGGTGCTCGGCGGCGAGGATGTCTTCGCCGTGATGCCGACCGGCAGCGGCAAGTCCATCTGCTACCAGCTTCCGGCGATCCTCAACGGCGGCCTGACCCTCGTCGTCTCGCCGCTGATCGCGCTGATGCGCGACCAGGTGCGCCAGCTCGCAGCGCTCGGGATCGCCGCCGCGACGCTGAACGCGATGAGCGCCGACTCCGACGTCGACGAGGCGTGGCGGCTGCTCGACGCGGGAGAGCTGCGGATGCTCTTCCTGTCGCCCGAGCGGCTGGCGAACGAGCGGCTGGTGGAGCGGCTGAAGCGGGCGGGCATCCGCCGCCTCGCCGTGGACGAAGCGCATTGCGTCTCGCAGTGGGGGCACGATTTCCGCCCCGAATACCGCCGCCTCGCCTCCGTGCGCCAGGCGCTGGGCGACGTGCAGGTCGTGGCCTTCACCGCGACCGCCGACCGGGCGACACAGGCGGATATCGTGGCGCAGCTTTTCCCGCGCCCGCCACGCGTCCTGCTGCACAGCTTCGATCGTCCGAACATCGCACTGAACTTTCAGCCGAAGGACAAGCCACGCGCGCAGATCGAGGCGTTCCTCGCCGGACATCCGGGCGAGAGCGGCATCATCTACGCCGCCTCGCGCGCCCGCACCGAGGCGCTCGCCGCTTCGCTCAGCCAGAAGGGCCGCCGCGCGCTCGCCTATCACGCAGGGCTCGAACACGCCGAGCGCAACCGTAACCAGGAGATCTTTCTGGGCGAGGACGGGATCGTGATCGTCGCAACCGTCGCCTTCGGCATGGGCATCAACAAGCCCGACGTGCGCTTCGTCCTGCACGCCGATATGCCCGCCGGCATCGAGAGCTACTATCAGGAGATAGGGCGGGCGGGCCGCGACGATCTTCCGGCCGATACGCTGACCCTCTACGGCCTCGACGACATGGCGCTCCGCCGCCGGCAGCTCGCCGAGAAGGATCTCTCGCCCGAGCAGCGGCGAGTCGAGCAGCGGCGGCTTTCGGCGATGGTCGATCTCTGCGACCTCGCGACCTGCCGGCGGCAGGCGCTCCTCGCCTATTTCGGCGAGGCCTCGGAGCCGTGCGGCAGCTGCGATCTCTGCAAGAACGGCGCGGCGCTCTACGATGCGACGATCGACGCGCAGAAGGCCCTTTCGGCGGCGGCCCGCACCGGCGAGCGCTACGGCGCCGGCTACCTTGCCGATGTTCTGGTGGGCGAGGCTACCGAGGCGATCCGCCGCCGCGGCCATGACGGCCTGAAGACGTTTGGCGCGGGAAAGGATCGCGGCCGTCGCGACTGGATGGCGACGATCCGCCAACTCTTCGCCGCCGGCGCGCTGGAGGAGGCGAGCGCCGAGCACGGCGGCTTCCGCATCGCGCCGCCCGGCGAGGACATCCTCTTCGGCCGTCGCACGCTGACGCTCCGCGTGCCGCCCCCGGCCGCCGCCGACCGGCGCGAGCGGCGGGAGGCGCGCGGAACGGCTGCGGTGGGGCTCGACGCATCGGCGGAAGCGCTTTTCCAGCACCTGCGGAAAGTCCGCACCGGGCTCGCGAAATCGGAGGGGATCGCGGCTTACATGGTGTTCGCCGACCGCACGCTGGTGGAGATGGCGGAACGCCGGCCGACCGACCTGGAATCGCTCGGGACGGTCTATGGCGTCGGGGGTCGCAAGCTCGAACGCTACGGGGCGCTTTTCATCACGGAAATCGCGCAATTCCCGGCCGAGAACGCCGGTTGAAGGAAGGCCGGATGGACGCGCCTGCCACCCGCCGCCCGGTCATCTCGCAAGTTATTGAATCTTTTACATGTTTTTTCACCGGAAAGTAGCCGCGGTAGCCGGCTCAGCCCTTCATTTGCCACGCTCGAAGGCCTATATGAAAGCCGTCAAATCACACGAAATTTTTTGCTGATTCGCAATGATGGTATCGCCCGCTGAAGGCGCTCTCGCGAGCGCGCTCCCCGACCCCGACGAATATGGCGCGGAATCGATCAAGGTCCTGAAGGGCCTCGATGCCGTGCGCAAGCGGCCTGGGATGTATATCGGCGATACCGATGACGGCTCCGGCCTGCATCATATGGTCTACGAGGTCGTGGACAACGCCATCGACGAAGTGCTCGCCGGCCACGCGACGCGGGTCGAGGTGACGCTCAATCCCGACGGCTCGGTGACGGTGTTCGACAACGGCCGCGGCATCCCGACCGACATCCACAAGGGGGAGGGCGTTTCCGCCGCCGAGGTCATCATGACCCAGCTGCACGCCGGCGGAAAGTTCGACCAGAACTCCTACAAGGT
>JBBQVL010000066.1:0-25134 GCA_038211615.1 Hyphomicrobiales bacterium | reverse complement strand
TTTCCCCACCGGGCCTTAATCCATGAGTGAAGTAAAACTTCAGGACCTGAAGTCCAAATCGCCTACCGAGCTCCTGAGCTTTGCCGAGGAGCAGGCGGTCGAAAACGCCAACACGCTCCGCAAGCAGGAGCTGATGTTCGCAATTCTGAAAAAGCTTGCTGACAACGAGGTCGACATCATCGGCGAAGGCGTCGTCGAAGTGCTGCAGGACGGCTTCGGGTTCCTGCGCTCGCCCGACGCGAATTACCTGCCGGGACCGGACGACATCTACATCTCCCCCTCGCAGATCCGTCGCTTTTCACTGCGCACCGGCGACACCGTGGAGGGCCAGATCCGCAGCCCGAAAGAGGGCGAGCGCTACTTCGCGCTGCTGAAAGTCAACCGCATCAATTTCGAGGATCCCGACAAGGCGCGCCACAAGGTGCACTTCGACAATCTGACTCCGCTCTATCCCGACGAGCGGTTCAAGATGGAAGTCGAGGACCCGACGCGGAAGGACATAACCGCGCGCGTCATCGATCTCGTCGCGCCGCTCGGCAAGGGCCAGCGCGCGCTGATCGTGGCGCAGCCGCGCACCGGCAAGACCGTCATCCTGCAGAACATCGCCCGCTCGATCACCGCCAACCATCCGGAGTGCTTCCTGATCGTGCTCCTGATCGACGAGCGGCCGGAGGAAGTGACCGACATGCAGCGCACGGTGAAGGGCGAGGTGATTTCCTCCACCTTCGACGAGCCTGCCTCGCGCCACGTCGCGGTGGCGGAGATGGTGATCGAGAAGGCCAAGCGTCTGGTGGAGCACGGACGCGACGTCGTCATCCTGCTCGATTCGATCACGCGTCTCGGCCGCGCCTACAACACCGTCGTGCCGTCCTCCGGAAAGGTGCTGACCGGCGGCGTCGACGCCAATGCGCTGCAGCGGCCGAAGCGCTTCTTCGGCGCGGCACGCAATATCGAGGAAGGCGGCTCGCTGACCATCATCGCGACGGCGCTGATCGACACCGGCAGCCGCATGGACGAGGTAATCTTCGAGGAGTTCAAGGGCACGGGCAATTCCGAAATCGTGCTCGACCGCAAGGTTTCCGACAAGCGCATCTTCCCGTCGATGGACATCCTGAAGTCCGGCACGCGCAAGGAAGAGCTGCTGGTGCCGAAGGGCGATCTCTCGAAGATCTTCGTGCTCCGCCGCATCCTCTCCTCGATGGGCGTGGTGGATGCGATCGAGTTTCTGCTCGACAAGTTGAAGCAGACCAAGAACAACGCCGAGTTCTTCGATTCGATGAATACGTAGGCGGGTTTCTTTTTCGTAGCGTTCTCAGCCGCTTCCTAGGCGAGTTTCAGCCCGCAAAGCTTTGCGAAGTGGCGGAAGTCGCGGTCCCGTGTAATGAGCGCGACATCGTGGTCGATACAGGATTGCGCAATCAGCGCATCGGCCACTTTCGCCTTCAGCCTGTTCTGCTGAAGAGCGCGGCGTGAACGGGCTGCACGCAGCCAATATCCTGCATCGATAGGAAGGACCGCGAGGAGCGGAATTTCCTTGTCGAGAGCCAGAGCCGCGGCTGGGTCGCTGAGGATTTCGGTGATCACGACCGGCGGCAGCGCCAGCTGCCCGGCTGTCATGGCCTCGACGATCTTGTCGACATCCGCTCCGCCGTCGCCTTCGAAGTAGGCCACCAGGGAGCTTGTGTCGGCGGCGATCATCCGCGGTCGCGGCGAAGTTCGTCGAGCGTCATGGTGAACTTGATCTTGCCCTGCAGCTTGAGCAGCCGCTGCTGTGCGCGCATTGAGGCAAGGCTTCTGATCCCCGCGCGCACGGTCTCGGTTATCCCCTCGCCGGTGAACTCCCGGGCCATCTCGAGATCGCGCTCGGAAATCTGGACTGTGATCTTTCGCAGCGTATCATCCATGGGCGACATTTATGCCAGCTTGGCGCCCATATTGAAAGATGGCAAGTGACTCCAGGGTCTATGCCAGTCCGGTTCGTGTTTTCGCCAATCCGCCCCGGGCGTCCTCAGCTGTAACGATCTCCGGCAGGCAGCGGGTCGCGTCGCAGAGGAACAGTCCCGCGCGGCCGCTCGGGCGTTTTCCGTCGGCCGGATGGCCGGCGCGGACTGTTTCGGGCTCGACGCGGGCGACGAGCATGGCGGGATCGGCTTCCGCCAGCGCCGCGTGCAGAAGGAGATCGGCCGCGCCGTCCTTTCCCATGACGAAGGCGAGCCGGCCGCGGAGCAGCGTGTCGAACGCCGACTGCAGGCTCGAGGCGCCAATGATGTCCTGCCCGGCGCGGGTCGAAAGATGGCCGACGATTTTCTCCGCGTGCTCGCGATAGGAGGCGTCGCCGGTCAGCATGAAGAGCGTCGCGGCGTTCCCTGCCATGGTTCCGGTTGCGGCGGGCGTCGCCTCGTCGGCAATGGAGAGCGGCTGGGCGATCAGCGGCGGCGCGTCGTTGGCGAGAAGATTGTAGGCCGCTGAGTCCTCGACATAGTGATGCCGCTTCGCCGCGGCGAACCAGGTTTCGGCGCGCGCCAGGAAGACGGGATCGCCGTCGAGGGAAAAGAGCGCCAGCGCCGCGCGGATCATGTTGGCGTAGTCGGTCGCGACGCCAGGGTAGACGAGCGACCCGTCGAGCGAAGAGTGCGCCAGGCGGTCGCCGTCGGCCATCGATTCCGACACGAAACGAAACGCGTCCAGCGCAGCCTCGCGGGCGATGCCGTTGACGCTTACGCGCGCGGCATGCGCGAGGCCGGTGATCGCCAGGCCGTTCCAGTCGGCCAGGACCTTGTCGTCGCGCCCCGGCTGCGGGCGCGCGTTGCGCCGGCCGAGAAGCGTGGCACGGAGTGCGCTGAGGTAGCCCTCCTCTGCATCGCCCAGCCATTCGCGCGAAGCGGCGCTGAGGCGATTGAGGATGTTCGAGCCCTCCCAGTTCCCGCCGGGCGTGACCTCGTAGAAGCGAACGAAGGTGTCGAAGTCGCTCCCGAGGGCTGCCTTCAATTCATCCCACGACCAGACGTAGGTCAGCCCCTCCTCGTGATCGGTGTCGGCGTCGAGACTGGAGGCGAAGCCGCCCCCCGGCATCTGCATCTCGCGCACCAGCCACGCGACCGTTTCATCGATTCGGAGCCGAAACAGAGGCCGCCCCGTGTCCTGGTAGGCGTAGGACAGAATCGATAGAAGCTGGCCGTTGTCGTAGAGCATTTTTTCGAAGTGCGGCACCAGCCAGGCTGCGTCTACCGAGTAGCGGGCGAAGCCGCCGCCGACGTGATCGTAGATGCCGCCCTGGCAGATGTAGGTGAGCGTCCTCAGCACCGCGGCGTGGGCCTGCGGATCGCCGGCGCGGCGATAGGCGCGCCAGAGCACGTCGAGCACCAGCGGGTTGGGAAATTTCGGGGCGCCCTGGAAGCTGCCGCGCTCACGGTCCCAGATCGAGAGAATCGTCTGCGCCGCTTCGGTGAGCAGCGCCGGGCGCACTGCGCCTGCAGGCACGGCTATTGGCTGGTTCAGATGCTCGCGGAGGGAGGCGACGTTCTTCGTCACCGCCTCGTCGCCGGTGGTCCAGGCGTCCGAGACCGCCCCGATGATCTGCCGGAACCCCGGCCTGCCCCAGCGCGGCTCGGGCGGAAAGTACGTTCCGCCCCAGAACGGCTCGGCGTCCGGCGTGAGGAACATCGTAAGCGGCCAGCCGCCCTGTTCGCCCAGGGCATGCAGGGCGCGCATGTAGATCTGGTCGACCTCCGGGCGCTCCTCGCGATCGACCTTGATGGAGACGAAATGCTGGTTGAGCAGCGACGCCATCTGCGGATCGGAGAAGCTTTCGCGCGCCATGACGTGGCACCAGTGGCAGGCCGCGTAGCCGATGGAGAGATGCACCGGGATGTTGCGGCGTTTCGCTTCGGCAAAGGCCTCTGGTATCCACGGCCACCAGTCGACCGGATTTTCTGCATGCTGGCGGAGATACGGGCTGGTTGAGCCGGCCAGACGGTTCATGTGGCCTCGACGATCGGTGAAGATTTGATGGATACCATATACGCGCTGTCGAGCGGCCCTGTCCCGGCTGGCGTCGCCGTTATCCGGATTTCCGGCCCGCTGGCGCGCAGCGCGGTCCTGGCGCTCACCCCCACCCTCCCCGAGCCCCGTCGCGCCGCATTGCGAACCTTGCGACGAGCCGACGGCGACATCATCGACCAGAGTTTGATCCTCTGGTTTCCGGGCCCGCGCAGCGAAACTGGCGAGGATATGGCGGAGCTGCAGGCGCATGGGAGCCGGGCGGTCGTCCAGGCGCTTTTTGTAGCCCTTTCGGATTCGGGGCTGCGGCTGGCGGAGCCCGGCGAGTTCGCGCGCCGCGCCTTCCTGAACGGCAAGCTCGACCTGACCCAGGTGGAAGGCCTCGCGGATCTGGTTGCGGCGGAGACCGATGTGCAGCGCCGCCAGGCTATCGGACAGGCCGGCGGCGCGCTGTCGAAACGGGCGGAGTGCTGGCGCGAGGTCTTGATCGGGCTGCGCGCCGAAATCGAGGCGCGGCTGGATTTTTCCGATGAGGGCGACGTGGCGGAGGCGCTTCCGGCGGATTTCGGCGAGCGTGTGGCAGGGCTGCGTGCCGAGATGGAGGGTGCTGTCGCGGGCGCCCGGTCCGGCGAGCGTGTGCGGGAGGGATTTCGCGTCGCGATCCTTGGCCGGCCAAACGCGGGGAAATCTTCGCTGCTCAATGTGCTGGCGCGGCGCGACGTCGCGATCGTCACGGCGGAGCCCGGCACGACGCGCGATGTCCTGGAAGTGCCGCTCGACCTTGGCGGATATCCGGTCGTGCTTTTCGACACCGCAGGCTTGCGTGAGAGTTCGTCCGAGGCTGAGGCCGAGGGGGTTCGGAGGGCAAGGCGGTCGGCGGATGAGGCCGATCTTATCCTCTGGCTCGCCGATAGCGCCCTTCCCTTCGAGCAGCCGTCGGACCTGCCGGCGGGGCCTGTCTGGCGGATTGCGACAAAGGTCGATGTTGCTAGACAAGCCCATTCGGCTGAGCTCGGAATTTCCGTTTTCACGGGCGAGGGCCTGCCCGCGCTCACCGAAAGGATCGGCTGCGCAGCGGCGGAATCCCTCGGTGCGGGCAATGCCCTGGTCTCACGGGAACGGCAGAAGCAGGCGATTCTTGAGGCCATCGAAGCGCTCCGCGGCGTGCCCGCCTCCGCCGACGAGCTGACCGCGGACTTGCTGCGCGTGGCCGGCGAGGCTATTGGGCGGCTGAGCGGGCGGGTGGACGTGGAAGACATGCTCGACCGTCTGTTTCGAGAATTCTGCATCGGCAAATAGGTTTCACGTGAAACAGTTTGTTAACGTTCTTGGGCGGGAATCCGTTAAGGATGTTCCACGTGAAACAGGTAACCATGGCTGAAGCGGACGTCATCGTCGTCGGAGGTGGGCACGCCGGTGTGGAAGCCGCGTCGGCGGCGGCTCGATTCGGCGCCGATACGATTCTTGTGACGCACCGCTTCGGCACGATCGGCGAGATGTCGTGCAATCCCGCAATCGGCGGGCTCGGCAAGGGTCATCTGGTGCGGGAAGTCGATGCGCTCGACGGTCTCATGGGTCGGGTCGCGGACCGGGCGGGTATCCAGTTCCGGGTGTTGAACCGCCGCAAGGGTCCGGCGGTCCGTGGGCCGCGGGCGCAGGCCGACCGGGCCCTCTATCGCGCTGCCATGCAGGAGGAGATTGCCGCCCTCCCCGGCCTGACGGTTGTCGAAGGCGAAGCGGCAGACCTGATCCAGGCGGCCGGCCGCGTTACCGGCGTGCGTCTGAAGGACGGCCGCGAAATCGCGGCCGCCGCAATCGTGCTCACGACCGGCACCTTCCTGAACGGTCTCATCCATCTCGGTGAGAAGACAACTCCCGCCGGCCGGCATGGCGAGGCGCCGAGCCGGGGTCTGTCGGAGACCCTGGCGCGCGCGGGCCTTCGGCTCGGCCGGCTGAAGACCGGAACGCCCCCTCGCCTCGATGGCCGCACGATCGACTGGCAGAGCCTCGAGCGACAGCCCGGCGACGAGCCGCCCGAGCCATTCTCCAGCATGACGACGGCGATCACGACGCCGCAGATCTGCTGCGCGATCACGCGGACGACCGCGGCGACGCACGCCATCATCCGCGAGAACCTTTCGCGCTCGGCGATGTATTCCGGCCGAATCGCGAGCCGCGGCCCGCGCTATTGCCCCTCGATCGAGGACAAGATCGTGCGCTTCGCCGATCGCGACAGCCACCAGATTTTCCTTGAGCCAGAAGGACTTAACGACCACACGGTCTACCCGAACGGGATCTCGACCTCCCTCCCCGAGGATGTCCAGGTGGCGCTGGTGCGCTCCATGCCGGGACTGGCGAGAGTGGAGATCCTGCGGCCCGGCTACGCCATCGAATACGACCATGTCGATCCGCGCGAGCTCGGGCCGACGCTCGAATGCCTGAAGCTTCCCGGCCTTTATCTCGCCGGCCAGATCAACGGCACGACCGGCTACGAGGAGGCGGCGGCGCAGGGGTTGATCGCCGGGCTCAACGCCGCGCGCGCGGCGGGCGGGTCGGAGCCCGTCGTCGTCGGGCGGGCTGACGGCTACATGGGCGTGATGATCGACGACCTCGTGACGCGTGGCGTCAGCGAGCCCTACCGCATGTTCACCTCGCGCGCCGAATACCGGCTTTCGCTCCGCGCCGATAACGCCGACCAGCGGCTGACGCCGCTCGGCCTTGCCGCAGGCTGCGTCGGCCCGGAGCGCGCGAGGGCTTTCGCGGCCAAGAGTAACGCGTTGGTCAGGGGCAGAGCGATGCTGGATGCGCTATCGCTTACGTCAGCGGAAGCCGCCCGACATGACCTTCAGGTCAATCAGGATGGGATTCGCCGCACGGCGTTCGAGCTGCTCTCCTACCCCGGCGTCGACGTGGCGCGGCTCTCGGCCATCTGGCCGGAGATCGTGACGATCCGCGGTCCGATTGCCGAGCAGATCCAGACCGACGCGCAATATGCCGTCTACCTCAAGCGTCAGCAGGCTGACGTTGACGCGATGCGGAGGGACGAGGCGCTCGCCCTCCCTGCGGATCTCGATTATGCGGCGATCGGCGGGCTTTCGGCCGAGGTACGGCAGAAGCTCACCGACGTTCGGCCGGCGAGCCTCGGACAGGCCGGACGCATCGACGGCATCACGCCCGCCGCGCTCACCCGACTCCTGAGCCATGTCAAACGCAAACCCGCTGCAAGCCGCGACGCGGCGTGAAGCGCCCTCGCCGGCCGACGCGCTCGATCGTTTCGGCGCCGTCGCGGACCGGACGAAGCGGGACCTTGAGCGCTACGTCGCGCTGCTCGCCGAATGGCAGCGCGTGCACAATCTCGTCGCCCGCGGCGCGCTCGACGAGGTGTGGCCGCGGCACGTCGCGGACAGTCTTCAGCTGCTCCGGCATGCGCCGGATTTCCGCGAGTGGGTCGACGTCGGCAGCGGCGCCGGCTTTCCGGGCCTGGTCGTCGCCATCGCCAGCAAGGATTTTTCCGCACGGCATTTCACGCTGGTCGAGTCGAACGCGAAGAAGGCCGCGTTTCTGCGCGCCGCCATCCGCGAGACCGGCGTCAACGCAGCCGTCGCCAACGAGCGGATCGAAGTGCATGCAGCGAAAATGGCGGGGAGGGCGGATGTCGTCTCCGCCCGCGCGCTCGCGCCGCTCTCCGAGCTGCTCGGCCTCGCCGCCCCCTATGCCCACAGGGACAGCGTGATGCTCTTCCTGAAGGGCCGGGAATATGTGCACGAGCTCGACGCTGCGTCTCAGTCGTGGGCGTTCGATGTGGTAGACTATGAGAGCGCGACGGATTCGGGCGGCCGCGTGCTTGCGATCCGCAACCTCAGCCCCAAGGCCGCGCCGCCATGAACTTCAACGATCGGATCCCCGAACGCCCGAGGGTGCTGGCGCTCGCCAACCAGAAGGGCGGCGTGGGCAAGACCACGACGGCGATCAACCTCGGGACGGCGCTCGCCGCGATTGACGAGACGGTGCTGATCATCGACATCGACCCGCAGGGCAACGCCTCGACCGGTCTCGGCATCGAACGCAACCCGAACGCCGTCTCCACCTACGACGTGCTGGTCGGCGACGCGACCCTCGAAGAGGCCGCGATACCGACCGCGGTGCCGCGCCTCCATATCGTGCCCTCGACGCTCGATCTTCTCGGCGTGGAGCTGGAGATCGCCAACACCGCTGACCGGAACTTTCGGCTGCGGCAGGCGGTGTCGAAGCTCCCGATGGAGCCGCGCGAGGCCGCCTACAGCTACATCCTGATCGACTGTCCGCCGTCGCTCAACCTGCTCACCATCAACGCCATGGCCGCGAGCCACGCGGTGCTGGTGCCGCTGCAATGCGAGTTCTTCGCGCTCGAGGGTCTCAGCCAGATCCTTTCGACGGTGGAGCGGGTGAGGGCGGGGCTCAACCCGCAGCTCACCATCCACGGCATCGTGCTCACCATGTTCGACGGCCGCAACAAGCTCTCCGGCCAGGTGGTGGACGACGTGCGCGCGCACATGGGCGACAAGGTCTACAGCACCGTGATCCCGCGCAACGTGCGCGTCTCGGAGGCGCCGTCGCACGGTAAGCCGGCGCTCCTCTACGACCTGAAATGCGCCGGCAGCCAGGCCTATCTCAGGCTCGCCATCGAGATCCTGCAGCGCGAGAAAGAGCTTCGGGCGGCGGCCTGATATTTTGAATCGGAGAGAACAGCTTGGCACTTGAACCTAAACGACGGCTGGGCCGCGGGCTCGATGCGCTGCTCGGGGCCTATCCGGCCGAGCCGGAGCTGAAGATCGCCGCCGAGGGGGGACGGCGCACGCTGCCGATCGACCTGATCGACCGCAACCCGCGCAACCCGCGCCGCGATTTCCGCGAGGCCGACCTCGAGGAGCTGGCGGCATCGCTGAAGGCGCACGGCATCGTGCAGCCGATCGTGGTGCGGCCCGTCGCCGGCCAAACTCCAGGGGAGAGGGGCGAGCGCTTCGAGATCATCGCCGGCGAGCGGCGCTGGCGCGCGGCGCAGCGGGCGGGACTGCACGACGTGCCGGTCACCATCCTCGATGTCTCCGACCGCGAGGCCCTGGAACTCGCGATCGTGGAGAACGTGCAGCGCGCCGACCTGAACCCGGTCGAAGAGGCGCGCGGCTACCAGGCGCTGATCGAGGAGTTCGAATATTCGCAGGGCGCGCTGGGCGAGACGATCGGCAAGAGCCGCGTGCACGTGACGAACACGCTGCGGCTCCTGAAGCTGCCGCCGTCGGTGCTGGCGCTCCTGGAGGAGGGGACGCTCTCCGCCGGCCACGGGCGCGCGCTGCTTGGTGCTGCCGATCCGGAGACGCTGGCGAAGCTCGTCGTGCAGAAGAATCTTTCGGTGCGCGAGACGGAGCGCCTGGCGCAGCAGCCGCAGGCGACCCCGCGTCCGAAGGCCGAGCGCAAGGTCGCGGCGAAGAGCGCCGATGTCGTGGCGCTGGAAAGGGAGCTCACCGACGCGCTCGGGATGAAGGTGGAGATCGGCGACGAGGGGGAGGGGCGCGGGGTGGTGACGCTCTACTACCGCAGCCTCGAACAGCTCGACCATGTCTGCCGGAAGATCCGACGGTAGCGGCGAAGCTCCTTCGGAAGCCACTCCCTCTCCGTTGTCATCCCGGAAGCGGCGCGGAACGCGACGCTGTCCGGGACCCATAACCGCTGAAGGGTGGAATTGAAAACCGGGCGTGCCGCTTCTGAACGCTTCAGTGCGTATGGGTCCCGGTCTTGGCCTTTGGCCAAACCGGGATGACAAACGGAGAGGGAGGTCGCTAAGAGCGGCCGAAGGGATCCCTGCCGAAGAGCTTTCGCTCTCCCTATTCTCCCCACTCCCTCAACGTTATCATCCCGGAAGTGGCGCGGAGCGACACTGTCCGGGACCCATAGGCTCTGAAGGGTGGAAAAGGGGAACCGGGCGTGCCGTTTCTGAACGCCTCAGTGCGTATGGTCCCGGTCTTGGCCTGACGGCCAAACCGGGATGACAAACGGAGAGGGGATCGCCAAGAGCGGCAGAAGGGATTCCTGCCGAAGAGCTTTCGCTCTCCCTATTCTCCTCACTCCCTCAAACGGAGAGGTGAGGGTGCTCAGGGCGGACGGTGTTCACCGCATCTGGTGGGCGATTCCCTCGTAGAGATCCACCCAGGCGGGGTTGCTGCCCTCGATCAGGTTGATCTTCCAGTCGCGCCGCCAGCGCTTCAGCCGCTTCTCTCTAGCGATTGCCTCGTCGATAGTCCCAAAGGTCTCGAAATAGACGAGGTGGTGGACACCGTATTTTGTCGTGAAGCCCGGGGTGATCCCGGCACGATGCTCGTAGACGCGGCCTGAAAGATCGCTGGTCACTCCCACATACAGCGTGCCGTGCTTGCGGCTCGCGAGGATGTAAACCCAGTAGGAGCGGCCGAAGGGATCCATGATCGAAAGCTCCCCGTCCGCTCTATTGTTCTCACTCCCTCTCCGTTTGTCATCCCGGAAGTGGCGCGGAGCGACACTGTCCGGGACCCATATGCTCTGCAGGGTGGAAGAGGCGAACCGGGCGTGCGGGTTCTGAACGCTTCGGTGGGTATGGGTCCCGGTCTTGGCCTGCGGCCAAACCGGGATGACAAACGGAGAGGGAGGAGACGGAGAGGGAGGAGAATTTACTTCCCCGATCGCCGCTTCAGTTTCCGCGCCGTCAGCGCGATGCCGTGCAGGGCTTCGGAGATGGCGGAATCCTCGAGGGCGGACTGCAGGCGGGTGAGGGCCACGGCGCGGTCGAT
The DNA here is from genome assembly GCA_038211615.1 of Hyphomicrobiales bacterium. Classification (GTDB taxonomy): domain Bacteria; phylum Pseudomonadota; class Alphaproteobacteria; order Rhizobiales; family Afifellaceae; genus DASWJZ01. The sequence goes on along the minus strand of JBBQVL010000066.1, from coordinate 14,335 downwards.
CTCCCTGCGCGCCTCGGCAACATGTCCGCTTGGCCAGCGCTTCAGCTCTGCCTCGATAGTCGACTTGCGGCGCTGGAATATCGGCGGGCGGGCGAAGTTGATGGCGCTTGAGATATCCTGGCCGGCATCGAGCGTCGCGCGGAGCGTCTGCAGGAAGAGCAGGTGGCGGAGCGCCGACGCACCGAGCGAGGCGGGCGAGCCGCCTTCGGCGCGCATGCGGCCAAGACCCGTTTCCAGCCCCTCGCTGTCGCCGAGCAGCGCCGCGTCGATCGTCTCGTCGGTGCGCGCGCCGGTCGTGTCGCCGACGATCGCCTCGACATCTTCGATACCGATCGTCTTCGCGTCGCCGGCATAGAGGAAGAGCTTCTCAAGCTCGCCGCGGATGGTGAGGCGGTCGCCGCCGAGATTTTCCGCCAGCAGATCGAGCGCCGGCGGGGCGATGGTCAGGCCGGCCTCCTCGGCGGCGGTGCGGATAAACTTGACGAGGTTCTCGCCTTCGACCTGGTAGGTGGGCAGCGCCGCGGCATTGCGGGACGCTTCGAAGGCCTTCCGAAGCGGACTGGTCGTCTGCAGCTCGGCCGCTTCCACGATCACCCATGCCGCATCGGGCGGGCGGTCAAGCAGCGGCTGCAGCGCGCCGATGACGTTGTGACGGCCGTCGAGGACCCGAAGCGCGATGACCGGCTCGCCTCCAAACAGCGAGGCGGAGTTCGCCTCGTCGGCGATGCGGCCCGGCGCGGCGGACAGCTCGTCGGAGCCGAAGCGGATGACGGTCTCGCCATGGCCGCGCTTCAGCGCCAGCCGCTCGATCGACCGCGCGCGCTCGGTGATCGCGCCGGAATCGGTGCCGTAGACGAGGAACAGGCGGATGCCTTCCGGCGGCTTCGCCAGGAAGCGGTCCGCCTCATGCGCCTTGAGGGCGACCATTGCCGACGACGCTCAGGGGTGCGTGGCGAAATAGGCGGCGAGGCGCGCCTGGGTGAGCTGCGCCAGCGTCTTTGCCAGCCGATCCTCGGCGTCGCGCTGCGCGCGGATGTTGGCGAAGTTCTGCGAGGAGCGCGTGTAGGTGTCGATGCCGGTGACGCTCGCGCCGAAGAGCGACTCGCCGGTGCCGATGTCCTTCACCAGAAAGGAGACGCCGCCGCTCAGCTGGTAGACGTTCGGCGTTCCGGTGCCGCGCTCGACCGCGATCTCCTGCTCGCGCACCGTCATGCGATAGACGAGGCCGTAGCGCGCCTCGGGAGCGTCGGCTCCGCCGTTCAGCCCGAAGAGGAGGGCGTTGCGGAACACCTGCTCGGGGCGCGTCGTCGGCGCCTGCACGTTGATGGCGGGCAGGTCCGCCTGCGGGCCGCTCTCGCCCGCGATCGTTCCGTAGAGCGGACGGACAGTGCAGCCCCCAAGCGACACCAGCGCGACCAGCGCCGCGAGCGCGAGAGCGCCGAAGAACGTGCGGTCAGGCGACGACATTGACGATCCGGTTCGGCACGACGACGACGCGGCGCGGCGGCCGGCCCTCGAGCAGCTTCTGCACCGCGTCGAGCGCCAGAGCCGCCTTCTCCACCTCGTCGTTCGACGCGTCCATGGAAATCGTCAGCTCCGCCCGCTTCTTGCCGTTGACCTGAACGGGCAGCAGGATTGTGTCGACCTTGAGGAGAGCGGGCTCGACCTCCGGCCACGCGGCCTCGGCGACGAGCCCAGCGTGGCCGAGCGCCTTCCAGCATTCCTCGGCGAGATGCGGCATCATCGGCGCCAGCATCTGCGTCAGCGCCTCGGCGGCCTCGCGCAGCGCCCAGCCATGGTCGGGCGTCATCGGGCTGTCGGCGTGCGCGGTCAGCACGTTGCTCAGCTCATAGAGCTGCGCCACGGCGCGGTTGAAGCGCAGCTTCTCGATGTCGTTGGTCACCGTGTCGATGGTGCGATGCACGTGGCGGCGAAGGTCGAGCGAAGCGTCGCCGAACATGCCGGGGCGCGGCAGGCCGGACGGCGGAAGCTGTGCGGACAGGCCGGACAGCAGCCGCCAGACGCGCTGCACGAAGCGGTGCGCCCCGGCGACGCCGGCCTCGGTCCAGATCACGTCGCGCTCCGGAGGCGAATCGGAGAGCATGAACCAGCGTGCGGTGTCGGCGCCGTAATTGCCGATGATGTCGGACGGATCGACGGTGTTCTTCTTCGACTTCGACATCTTCTCGATCGCGCCGATCTCGATCGGCGCGCCGCTGTCGCGCGCGACGGCGCGGCGCTGATCGCCCTCGCCCTCGATGGAGACGCTCGTCGGCTCTACCCAGTCGCCGGCCGCATTGCGGTAGGTCTCGTGCACGACCATCCCTTGCGTGAACATGCCGGCGAACGGTTCGTCGGGTCCGCCGTGTCCCGTGGCCTTCATGCCGCGCGCGAAGAAGCGCGAATAGAGGAGGTGCAGGATCGCGTGCTCGACGCCGCCGATATACTGGTCCACCGGCAGCCAGTGGTCGACGATGGCGGGGACGGTCGGCGTCGGCGCACGCGGCGCGGTGAAGCGCGCGAAATACCACGACGAGTCCACGAAGGTGTCCATCGTGTCGGTCTCGCGCAGCGCCGGCCCGCCGCATTGCGGGCAGGGGGCGTTGCGCCAGGTCGGATGCCGGTCGAGCGGATTGCCGGGGCGATCGAACTCCACGTCATCGGGGAGCTTCACCGGCAGATCCTCGCGCCTGACCGGCACGACGCCGCAGGCCGGGCAATGCAGCATCGGGATCGGGCAGCCCCAGTAGCGCTGGCGCGAGATGCCCCAGTCGCGCAGCCGGTAATTGACCTGCCGCTCGCCGACGGGACGATTGCCGCGCGTCGTCGATTCAAGCCGCCGCGCCACCTCTTCCTTGGCGGCGTCCACGCTCATTCCGTCGAGGACGCGCGAGTTGATGAGGCGGCCGTCGCCGACGAAGGCCGTGTCGGTGATGACGAAGGTCGCCGGGTCCTGACCCGGCGGGCAGACGACCGGGATGTTGCCGAGCCCGTACTTGTTGACGAAGTCGAGGTCGCGCTGGTCGTGCGCCGGGCAACCGAAGATCGCGCCGGTGCCGTAGTCCATGAGCACGAAGTTCGCCACATAGACCGGTAGCTGCCAGCCGGGATCGAGCGGGTGCAGTGCCTTGATGCCGGTGTCGAAGCCGAGCTTCTCGGCCTGCTCGATCGCCGCTTCGGCGGTGCCAAGGTGGTGGCACTCCTCGATGAACTTCCTCAGCGCCGGGCTCCTGGCGGCTGCGGCGGCGGCGAGCGGATGGTCCGGCGCGAGCGCGACGAACTTCGCGCCGAACAGCGTGTCCTGACGGGTCGTGAAGACCTCGACCCCGCTCTCGCCGGCAGGGGTGGTCGCGGGGTCGAGCGCGAAGCGGATGCGCATGCCCTCGGAGCGGCCGATCCAGTTCTCCTGCATGACCCTGACCTTCTCGGGCCAGCGGTCGAGCGTCTTCAGCGCGGCGAGCAGGTCGTCGCTGTACTTGGTGATAGTGAAGAACCACTGCGTCAGCTCGCGGATCTCGACCGGCGCGCCGGAGCGCCAGCCCATGCCGTCGATCACCTGCTCGTTCGCGAGCACGGTCATGTCGACCGGGTCCCAGTTCACCTTGGCGGTTTTTCGCGCGACCAGGCCCGCGTCGTGGAAATCGAGGAAGAGCCGCTGCTGCTGCGCATAATATTCGACGTCGCAGGTAGCGAATTCGCGGCTCCAGTCGAGCGACAGGCCCATCGACTTCAGCTGCGCGCGCATCGCCGCGATGTTGTCGTAGGTCCAGTCCTTCGGATGCACCTTCTTCTGCTGCGCGGCGTTCTCCGCCGGCAGGCCGAAGGCATCCCAGCCCATCGGATGCAGCACGTTGTAGCCGCGCGCGCGGCGGTAGCGGGCGAGCACGTCGCCCATCGTGTAGTTCCGGACGTGCCCCATGTGGATGCGCCCCGACGGATAGGGGAACATCTCCAGGACATAGTATTTCGGCCGCGGGTCCTCGGACGGCGTCTCGAACAGGCGACGCTCGTTCCAGACGGATTGCCAGCGCGGCTCGACGACACGCGGATTATAGCGCTCGGTGGTCATTTCCAAAAAAGCTGCTCCGGAGTGGCCCGACCTTCACCCGAATTCTTCGGGAGGGTCAACATAAAGGCGGCACGAATTGCCGCGGGCGCTCGCCCATGTTAGCCGCCCGAAAGGAGGGATTCTCATGGCCGGCGCCGTCGAGAGACTTGCCGCCGTCAGGGCGCGGATCGCCGCGGCGGCGCACGGCGCGGGGCGCGATCCGGCCGGCGTGACGCTGATCGCCGTCTCGAAAACCTTCCCGGCGGAAGCGATCGCGCCGGTGATCGCCGCGGGCCAGCGGGAGTTCGGCGAGAACCGCGTGCAGGAGGCGGAGGGTAAGTGGCCGGCCTTCAAGGCGCTCGACCCGGGCCTCCGCCTGCACCTCATCGGCCCGCTGCAGACCAACAAGGTGCGCGAGGCGGTGGCGCTCTTCGACGCCATCCATTCGCTCGACCGGGAAAAGCTCGCCGCGGCGCTCTCGCGCGAAATGGCGCGGCAGGGCCGCCGGCCGGCGCTTTACGTGCAGGTGAACATCGGCAACGAGCCGCAGAAGTCCGGCGTCGCGCCGGGCGAGGCGGCGGCCTTCGTCGCGCGCTGCCGGGGCGAGCACAAGCTCGCCATCGAAGGCCTGATGTGCATCCCGCCGCTCGAAGGCGACCCGGTGCCGCACTTCGAGGCGCTGCGGCGGCTCGCGGCGGAGCTTGGCCTGAAGTCGCTGTCGATGGGAATGAGCGCCGATTTCGAGGCGGCGATCGCGCACGGCGCGACGCATGTGCGGGTGGGGAGTGCCATCTTTGGAGGAAGAGGCTGAGGCCGGTGCGCTTTTTCCCCGGTATCCCTGTCCTTTAGACAATCTGTCCGGTTCAATTCCCGATCCACGCTTAGCCGATCCTTAAGGCCCTCCTGTAATCATCAGGACCGAAGATCGAACGGATTTTCGGGATCCGTCGGAAAACCGGAATTGCGCCAGGCGCAGTTCCTCGGGGCAGGGATAGACGTGCAGCCAAGTCAGTTCGCCGTTAGGACTTCCGCCAGTGTCGCGCCGCCTGTGCGCGAAGAGCGCGCGGTATCGGAGCAGCCGCTCGGGCGGGTGGTTTCCGTCAGCGGCTCGCGCGCCGTGGTCGCGGTCGGGGCCGATGTCACGCGGCGCAACCAGAGCGATCCGCTTTCGGTCGGCAAGCTCATGGCGATCGAGGCCGGAACCTCCTGGACCGTCGGCCTCATCTACGCGGTCGAGGCGGCCGGGCCGAGCCGGCCGAACACGATGCTCGCCAGCATCGAGCTGCAGGGCGAGATCCGCATCGGAGCCGGCGGGAGGGGAACTTTCGATCGCGGCATCCGGACCTATCCGGCCGTAAACGCCGCGGTGCACGAGATGCATACTGCGGCGCTCGAGACGATCTACGATTATCACGGCAAGCAGACGATCACGATCGGCAAGCTCGCGCAGGACGAATCGATCGAGGCGACGGTCCGCGTCCAGGATCTGCTGCAGAAGCATTTTGCCGTGCTCGGCACGACCGGCTGCGGCAAGTCGAGCGCGGTGGCGCTGCTGCTCGACCGCATCCTGAAGGCGACCGAGTCGACGCGCGTGCTTATGATCGATCCGCACAACGAATATGCGGCCGCCTTCAAGAACGAGGCCGAGGTCGTCAGCCCGCGCACCCTCAGCCTGCCGTTCTGGCTGTTCAACTTCGAAGAGCTCGTCGACGTCATCTACCGTCGCCGGCCGGGCGTGGCGGAAGAGGTCGAGATGCTCTCCGATCTCATCCCGGTCGCCAAGGCGCGCTATGCGCAAGGGTCAGGGTTGGAGAATCGCGGCGGCTCGCTTATCCGCAACAAGGAGACGGACGACGGCGGCTACACCGTCGATTCGCCGGTTCCCTACCGCATCGGCGATGTGCTCGCGATGATCGAGGAGCAGCTTGGCAAGCTCGACACCGGCGAAACCCGGCCGATCCTGCGGCGCCTGAAGGCGCGCATCCAGTCGGTCCTGCACGACACGCGCTATCAGTTCATGTTTTCGAGCCGCACCATCGAGGACACGCTGGGGGAGCTGCTTCGCACGCTCTTCCGCATCCCGGCCGATGGAAAGCGGATCACCATCGTCGAGATGGCGGGGTTCCCGGCCGAAGTGGTGGATGCGGTCGTGTCGGTGCTCTGCCGCATGGCCTTCGACGTCGGCGTCTGGGGACGCGCGCAGCTTCCGATCCTGGTGGTCTGCGAGGAAGCGCACCGCTATGTGCCGGCCGACAAGCGGCTCGGCTTCGGCCCGACGCGCCGCTCGATCTCGCGCATCGCCAAGGAAGGACGCAAATACGGCGTCTATCTCGGGCTGGTGACGCAGCGTCCGGCGGAGCTCGACCCGACCATCCTGTCGCAATGCTCGAGCATCTTTGCGATGCGCATGGCGAACGAAGCCGACCATGCGATCATCCGTTCGGCGGTGAGCGATGCGGCGAGCTCGACGCTCGCGGCGCTGCCCTCGATCGGCAACCGCGAAGCGATCGCCTTCGGCGAGGCCGTGTCCATGCCGATGCGGGTGAGGTTCGCGGCGCTGCCGCAGGACCGGCTGCCGCACAACCAGCTTCCCGGGCTGCAATCGACGCTGTCCGATACCGAGACGAAGGATTTCGTCAATGAGGTGGTGCGCCGCTGGCGAACCGTCGCGCGTCGCGACCGCTAAGCTCGCAAGGCGCTATCGTCCGAAAAAGCCTGGCTGAGCCGTCTCCCGCCGATCCGCGGGAGACATCGATTTCAGACGCGAGCGACTTCGCGGGCGAGGTGCTGGATCTCGATCGGACGTATCCCGAGTTCACAAAGCTGCCGTGCCGAGAGGCTCCGAAGCGCGCGAAGGGTCGACCTGTAGCGGCGGTCGGAGCGCCAGCGACGTAAAGTCTGGGTCATGACACTCTCCATCTCCGTTGTGGGCCCCGGGAGAAGCCCGTGAACTGCCCGGTTGATGCGACTGAGTAAACGACCGGACCGTTGCCGACGGTTTTCGTCCGGTGCATCAAATGGCTTCAAGAAAATGCGAAATGGTTTCCTCCGCCCGCCGCGAGGAAACATTGCTGCAACGTCCGCCGAGAGCAGAGGTGAGGGGATTCCGGCTCCGCAGCCCGGTTTCCGGGCGGTTCAGCCGCCCGTCCGCTTCCTGTGCGGCTTCGCGCCGACCAGGAACCGCGGGTGCGGTCCGGCGGCGCGCAGCAGCAGCAGGAGATCGCGGCGGCTGAGCGCGATGCAGCCGGCCGTCGGCCGATAGCCGGGGCGGGCGAGGTGGAGGAAAATGGCGCTGCCGCGCCGGCTGATGCGCGGCGAGAGGTTCCAGTCCAGCACGCCGACGACGTCGTAGAGAGCGTCCTCGCGCCACATCGTCTCGTGGCCGGCGGAGGAGGGGAGGCGGATCGGGCGATTGTAGCTCCCGTGGCGGGGATCCTCGCACCAGCCGTCGTTGCGGCGAAGGGCGCGCATGGAGATCGCCGAGCGTGGCCGCTGCCTGTCGGGCCGCACGATGAGCGACAGCAGCCGGTGCCGCCCGGCCGGAGTGGCGCCGTCGCCCTCGCGCTTCATGTGCGTGACGCCGCTTCGTCCGAGCGCGCAGGGCAGAGCAAGCTGGCCGCAGCGGATCAGGCCGCGATGCGGTTCACGCGGCGATGAAAATACCGTGATATCGCGCAAATCGCTTGCCAAATCGGGCCGCTGTTTCCTCCTACGGTACTGCATGACGCTCCTTCGCTAATTCACGGGGCTCTGTCCACTGGGCCCCGCCTGGCCGGTCATGCCTGACCGGCCTTCCATCCGGTCGCCGTGGGGGTGTGGCACCCGGCGACGCTCTAGCCTAGACTTCCCGCAGCGAGATTTGAGAGACCCCGATGACATCCCGCAAGATCCTGATCGTCGACGACGACGCCGATCTGAGCGAGGCCCTGATCGAACAGCTTTCCCTTTACGACGAGTTCGAGCTGACCCACGCGAAGACCGCGACGAGCGGCCTGCAGGCGGCGCGCGAAGCCCATATCGACCTCATCGTCATGGATGTCGGCCTGCCCGACATGGACGGGCGCGAGGCGGTCAAGCTGCTGCGCAAGAGCGGCGTGCGCGCGCCGATCATCATGCTCACCGGCCACGACACCGATTCCGACACCATCCTCGGGCTGGAGGCGGGCGCCAACGACTACGTGGTGAAGCCGTTCCGCTTCGCGGTGCTCCTGGCGCGCATCCGCGCGCATCTGCGCCAGCACGAGCAGAGCGAGGACGCGACCTTCTCGATCGGGCGCTACACCTTCCGCCCGGCCGCCAAGATGCTGCTCGACGGCGCCGGCGGAAAAATCCGGCTGACGGAGAAGGAGACGGCGATCCTGAAATATCTCTATCGCGCCGGCGACCGGATCGTCACACGCGAAGTTCTCCTGTCGGAGGTTTGGGGCTACAATTCCGGCGTCACCACGCATACGCTGGAAACGCACATCTACCGCCTGCGACAGAAGATCGAGCGCGACCCCTCGCACGCCGAGCTTCTGATCACCGAATCGGGCGGGTACAAGCTGGCACGGTAGCAAAATGGCGCTGAATCCCACGTCGCAGACGCTCGATGCCGATGTCGAGGTGCTGCACACGGTTCCCTTCTTCGCCGGTTTCTCCGACGAGCATCTGAAGCTGATCGCGTTCTCGGCGGAAAGCCGCTCGCTGCCGGAGAAGCTGCTGCTCTTCGACGAGGGGCAGCTCCTGCACTCCTCCTACGTGATCGTCACCGGCACGCTGAAAGGCGAGCACAAGGTGAAGGGCACCGACAAGATCATCAAGCGCGACATCGGCCCGGGAGTCATCCTCGGCGAGCGGGCGCTGATCCTCGATTCGCGCGCGATCGAATCGGTCCGGGTGGAGACTCGCACCCGCGTCTTGCAGATTCGCAAGCTGATGTTCCGCCGCGTCCTGCAGGATCATCCGGAAATCGCGCGGACCCTCAGATCGCGCCTGGCGCGGCACGTGATCCACGTCGCGTCGGAATTCCAGGCCGTGGGCCAGCGCCTGAAGGAGATCGACGCGTCGCTCGGGTAGCATCGCGCCAGCGGAACCTGCTGCGCCACCGTTGCCAGGAGCGGAATACAGGCATCGAATCACAATTGGCGGAAAGTAGACACCCGAGATTTCGCCGACTAGATTTTCGCGCCTGTCCACTTCGCTTGGCGCCAGAGGCGCCGGGTCCGAGCCCTTCGGGAATTCTCCATGCTCTCCATCCTCGCCGCCACCGTGGTGACGCTTGTCGTGAACACCGCGGACGACACCGTGGTCGCGAACGACGGCAAGCTCAGCCTGCGCGAGGCAATCGCCGCCGCCAATACGGATTCGCGGCCGCATATCATCACCTTCAAGGGAAGTGGGCTCGGCTACCAGCTTCTGAAGTCGGCGCTTGAAGTGCGCGCGCGGGGCGCCCTCACCATCGACGGCGACGCCAACAAAGACGGTCTCGCGGACGTGGTGCTTTACAATGGCTACGCCGAGAAGCTGATCATCCGCCAGGGCTCGGACGTGACCGTCATCGGGGTCGATTTCGTCTACGGCAACGGCGTCGGGCATTCGGGCACGGCCGGCGCCTCAGGGGTCGACGGGGCCCAGGGCTTCTCAGGTGTCGCGGGCAAGGTCGTCGGGGACACGGTGACGCCGCCGACGGATGGCAACCCTGGCGGGAATGGCACGCCCGGAAAGAACGGAACCCGTGGCGAGAGCGCCGCCGGTATCATCCACAATTTCGGCACGCTGCACCTCGTCCGCCTCGGGCTCGCCAACGGCTACGCCGTCGCCGGTGCTGGGGGAAATGGAGGCCGCGGTGGGTGGGGCGGGTACGGTGGGCGCGGCGGCGACGGAATTGGCTCCGGCGACGAGTTCTGGGTGGATCATGATTTTATCATCCAGGACGGCGGGAAGGGCGCGCTCTCCGGCGACGGCGCACGCGGCGGCGATGGGGGGCTGGGCGGCAGCGCCGCGGGAGCCATCCTGAACGAAGCAACCGGCAAGCTCACGCTGACCGACGTGTCGTTCGGCGGAAGGCTCGGTGGGTGGCTGGTCGCAAAAGGCTCGACGGCCATCGCTGCAAGAGGCGGGTATTTCGGGCTGGGCGGTGATGGCCGCCAGGGCGGCACCGGAGGCGAGGGCGGCGACCAGGGCTACGAGCGCAGCATCCTGCCGTCATTCGTCTGGGTTCCCCCGGGTGGCGGCAGCGTCACAAGCTCCTGGCAGCGCTTCACCGCCTCGCCGATCGGGAACGGTGGAGACGGCGGCGACGGCGGCGACCGCGGGCCCGACGGGCGGTTCGGGACGGCCGGAGACGCGGCGTCCGCCGTCCTCAATCTTGGCGCGATGAACGGCGTCGCGGCGATCGGCGAGCAAGGCAAGGTGACGCCCGCTGTCGCGCAGGCCAACCACCCGGCTCCCTATACCAACGGCACCGCCGGTCTCGGCGGCCTTATCGGCTCGCTCCGCGCGGCGACCTTCTCGTATTGCCCCGATATCGGCTTCTACAACGATCCCGACTTCACCCAGACCGCCCTGAGCTACGCGCCTTCGGACTATCGGCTCGACCTGCCCGATGACGAAGGTCGACTACCTTCCCCCGGCCGCAGTCCGAGCACGGCGAGCCCCGGGCAGAATGCCGCGCGCGCACCGTCGGTCGCCGCCGGAAAGGGGGTGCTTGGGTTCCTGAACGCCGGGGCCGGTAAAGGATCGGTCAGGAACGCCGCGTCGCTCGTCTTCGTCTATCCGCTTGGTGTGCGGTCCACGAGCACGGCCACGACGCTCAACTTCAACATCATCCGCCTCGGCAAGGGGAATCAGGCGGTGACGGTGAAGTGGGCGATCCTGAAAGCGGCGCAGGGCCCCAGTGTCTCGCCCCCCGATTTCGGCCTGGCGCAGCTTCCCTCGGGGAGCGTCACCTTCGCTCCGCTCCCCGCCGGCGCGCTGTATGATGTCACCAATTCCGTCAAGCTGGTCTCGATCCCCGTCAAGCGCGACAACCTCACTGAGGTGCCGGAGGGCTACCGCATGACGCTGACCAGCTCCTCGACGCAGAGCGTAATGCTCGGAACCAAGCTGGTGGAAGGCAAGCTCGTCGACGGGTCGCCCTGAAGCGGCATCGTTCGCACGGGGCATCTCGCGTCTACTGAAAGGTCGCGATCACCGGGACGTGGTCCGAGGGGCGCTCCCAGGAGCGGGCGGCCTTCAGCACCGACATCGATGTCGCCTGCGGGGCGAGGTCCGGCGTGACCCAGATGTGGTCGAGGCGGCGGCCGCGGTCGTTCACCGTCCAGTCGGGCGAACGGTAGCTCCACCAGGTGAAGAGCTTTTCCTCCGGTGGCACGAACTGGCGCATCAGGTCGACCCAGCCGCCGGCCACGCGCGCCTTCTCGAAGCGCTCAGTCTCCGGCGGCGTGTGGCTCACCACGCGGAGAAGCTGCTTGTGCGACCAGACGTCTGTCTCGAGCGGCGCGACGTTCAGATCGCCGACGAGGATCGAGCCGGGTGTCGCGAGCGCCGCCATGCAGCCGTGCAGCTCATCGAGGAACGAGAGCTTGTGGTGAAATTTCGGATTGATCTCCGGGTCGGGCTCGTCGCCACCGGCGGGAATATAGAAATTGTGGACGGTGACCGGGCGGCCGCGATGGTTGAAGGTCGCGGCGACGTGGCGCGCATCCTCCTTGCCGCAGAAACTCCGCCGGTCGACGGCGTAGAGCGGGCGGCGGGAGACGATGGCGACGCCGTGGTAGCCCTTCTGCCCGTGGATCGCCATGTGCCGATAGCCCGCCTCGCGGAAGGCTTTTCGGGGGAAATTGGCGTCCAGGCACTTCGTCTCCTGCAGGCAGAGGACGTCGGGCCGCTGCTCGGCGAGGAGCCGCCGCACCAGCCCGATGCGGAGCCGGACCGAGTTGATGTTCCAGGTGGCGACGGAAAACGGCATGGGTCGGGGGAGGGACCGGCGGGCGAAGGTTGATCGCAAGCGAAGCCGGCAAAGTCCAGCTCCGCCCGCGCCGGGAACTGCGGACCGGCCGCGCAAATGAAAAGCGCCCGGCCTGTTTCCAGGCCGGGCGCCAGCGGGTTCACCGAAACCGGTGCCGGCGTGCCCCACGATACGGGGGGCGTGTGTCGCAGGGCTGCCTCTCCGCTTGGCGATAACGTGGGAAGGTCGGATCGGGTTTTCAAGTCCCGGGGCGGAAACCTGACGAAGCGCCGAATTGTCGCGGCCAGAACGGCGGCCGAAGCGGCCTAGTGCTGCTCCCGCGCGGCGTTGGTGGCTGCGCCGTAATCGATCTTGAAAAGATCGGAGGCGAGCTGCTTGCCGGTCTCGACATTGTAGAGCGCCACCATGGTCTGCAGGCCCTGCTGGTCGGTGACGGTCCACTGGCGCAGCTCGTAGGTCTTGCGGTCGAAGATGAGGTTCAACGTCCCGGAGCTGAAGCGGGTGTCGTCGCGCATCTCGACCTCGACCAGGTCCGGCGCGACGCCTACCCGCGTCACCTTGTCCGAGGTGGCGAGGTTCAAATTGTCCTCGAGCAGCAGCCGCAGCGGGGTCTGTGACAGCGGCCAGATGTCATAGGTCTGCAGCTTCTTGTCGAAGACCAGCACCGACTTGCCGTCGGCGATGACGCTGATGGTGGTCGGCGGGTCGTACTGGAACCGCACGCGGCCGGGGCGGGCGATGAAGAACTTGCCCTGCATCTGCTCGCCGTTCGGATTGTACTGGATGAATTCGCCGTCCATCGTCTGCACGGCTGAAAGCTTGGCCGAGATCTCGGCGAGAACTCCCGCCTCCTCGTCCGTCAGGGCGCTCGCCACGCCGGGCGCCAGCGCGAAAACGACAAGCGCCGCGCCGATGAATGCGCGCCGGAAACCGGCAGGAAGCATGATTCTCTCCTTCAAGTCCGGCTGAGATAGTCGGAATTCTTGACCAGACAATGGCTTCCGGCGCGCCGGGTTCAATCGAACCGGCGTGTCATTCGGCGATAAGCTGCCCGCTTCCGCCGAGTCCCTTCGGGAAATCCTTCTGCTTCGGCAGGCCGTCTTTCATGGGCAGCACGGTCTCCTGGTAGTTAACGTGCACGCCCGGTTTGAAGGCGACGTCCGGGATTGTCGCCGCATAGACGTCGACCAGTCCGAAGGAGGGATGGTCGGTCATGATGTGACCGCCGCAGACCGTGCACCATTTGCGGTAGGAGTTTTCCGTCTTGTGGTAGGTGCCGATCTTGTCGGCGCCCTTCGTGACCTTCACGGCATCGGGCGGCCAGAGCGTGAAGGCGTTGACCGGGCCGGCCGACCAGCGCCGGCAGGAGTCGCAGTGGCAGTAGCCCATCGCGGCCGGCTCGCCGGTCACGGTGAACTGCACTTCGCCGCAGAAACAGCGGCCCGAGTGGGTGGTTGGGTTGTTCATGACATTTCTCCTTGCGGGTTGAAAAAAGGAAGAGGGCGCTCAATGCGGGCGGCGTCCGGCGGCGACCACCAGCTCGCAGGGGCCGGTGAAGCCGTCCCCGGTCTCGAAGCCCTGGAGCGCGAGTTCGATCTCCTTCCAGGTGGCGTCCTGGGCGTCGGCGTCCAGTGCGGCCAGCATCTGGTGCAGGGCGCCGAAGGATTCGCGTTCGAAGCGCACGCACTCGGCCGCGCTGGGCAGGCGCAGCGGCGCCGCCAGCACCCGTTCCTCGACGTCGACAAAGCCGGCATCGGCCAGCACCTGGGCCAGCCGTCCCGGGCTGCCCAGGCTGAACGGTCCGGGCTGGCCCGGGGCCGGCGCCGGCAGCTTCGCCCGCTCGCGGATGATGGAGACCGGCAGCGAGAAGAAGGCGTTGTTCTGCGGTGTCGAATAGACGATGGTCGCGAATCGGCCGCCCGGCTTGAGCGCCTGCATGACCCCGGCCAGCGCCCGCTGCGCATCGGGGAAATAGATCAGCCCGACCCGCGAGATGGCGGCGTCGAAGCTGGCCGGTTCGACCCGGATCTGTTCGCCGTCCATGACGCCGGTCTCGACCTGCGGATAGCCCTGGGCCTGGGCTGCGGCGGCCGCATAGGCCAGCAGGTTGGACGAGATGTCGGTGGCCAGCACGTAGCCGTCGGTGCCGGTGCGTTCGGCCGCGCGCAGGCTCTGCTCGCCGGCGCCGGCGGCGATGTCGAGCACCCGGGCGCCGGGGCCGACCGCCGCCATGTCGAGCATGGTCTCGGTGGCGGGGCCGAGCCAGCTGCTCAGCGTGCCGCCCCAGTCGTTCCAGGCCTTGGCCGCGTTTTGCCACTGGGCATGGGTGGTCTGCT
>JBBQVL010000065.1:0-25442 GCA_038211615.1 Hyphomicrobiales bacterium | reverse complement strand
AGCCGACTTGAAGCGGCACATCCGGCCTTGGGTGCGGAGCGGAATACTGGGCGCCATCGGCGCCCTCTTCGCGCTGATCGCGCTCTGCTTCTTCCTGGTCGCCGCGCATCTCTATCTTTCCAGCCTGCTCAATCCGATCGCGTCCGCCGCAATCATCGGCGGCGTGCTCCTCGTGATCGCGCTGCTCCTCTTCTACATTGCTTCAAGGCCGATGACGAAGAATGTGGCAACGTCGCCGGCCCAGCCGATGGCGGGCGTCGGTGATACCCTGCGCGAGGGCATGGCGCGCTTCACCGAGGGCGGCGCCGGCGCGACGCTGCTCCGCCATCCGCTCTTTCCTGCCGCCGTGACGGCGCTTGTCGCGGGCATCTTCCTCGGCCGGCGGAGCAAGCGCGACAAGAACTGAGTCCTCTCACCAGAGCGGGCTCGGCAGCTTCCGGCCGGCGAAATGCGCTTCGAGGTTCGCGAGCATCAGGTCGCCCATCGCGTGGCGCGTCTCGACGGTGGCGCTTCCCTGGTGCGGCTGCAGGATGACATTGTCCATGGCCATGAGCGGCGCCGGAACCTTCGGCTCGTCGACGAAGACATCGAGGCCCGCTCCGCCGAGCCGGCCTTCCTGCAGCGCCGCGACCAGCGCTGCCTCATCGACGACCGAGCCGCGCGCGACGTTGATCAGGAAGCCCTCCGGCCCCAGCGCGTCCATGACGCGGCGATCGATCAGCTTCTCCGTCTCCGCGCCGCCTGGGACGATGACGATCAGCGCCAGGCTGTCGCGCGCCAGCGCCACCAGATCGGGATAGTAGGCATACGGCGCGTCGTCCCGCTTGTTGCGCGCGAAATAGGCGACATCGCAGTGGAATACCTGCAGTTTCTCGGCGATGACGCGGCCTATGCGGCCAAGCCCGACGATGCCGATCTTGCGTCCCGCGATGCTCCCGGTGAGCGGCGGCGCACCTTCCTTCACCCAGCGGCCCTCGCGCACGAAGCGGTCATAGGCCACGAGCTTGCGGGTGAGGGCGATCAGCAACGCCACGGCGAGATTGGCGACGTCGTCGTTCAGGACGTCGGGCGTGTTGCAGACGATGACGTTGCGCTTCCTGGCGTGCGCGACATCGACCGCATCGACGCCGACGCCGAACGAACTGATGATTTCGAGCTTCGGACAGGCATCGATCAGCGATGCGCTTGCTCCATCATGGCCGCCGGTTGCGATGCCCCGGACGCGTGGGCCGATCTCCTTCAGCAGCGCCTGCGGGTCCTTCGCCTCGTAAAGCTTGTGCAGCGTGTAGTCCGCCTCCAGCCGCTGCATCACGTGCGGCATCTGCAGTCCGTTGACGAGAACGTCCGGCTTCATGGTCACTCCTGAGATTCGTTCCGGTTCGAAAGGACAATCCGCGCGCGGCGTCAATCATTTGCTTTGCCGCCTTGGGAACCGCCCGCCCTGCCTCGCGTTATTCGGTGCACGGAGACGGACGGTCTCCCCTGAAGTCTTTTGAGGTCGCAAGACCGGCGCTGGAGGGCTCAACAATGCTTGGTACAGTACTGCTCGTCATCCTGATCTTGATCCTGGTCGGTGCGGTTCCGAGCTGGGGTTACAGCCGCAGCTGGGGCTATGGACCGTCCGGAATCGTCGGCATCCTCCTGATCGTGGTCATCGTCCTGCTGCTCACCGGGCGAATCTGACGTCGATCTCACGATGGCGCATGTCCCGCGGCTCAATTTCGGGCCAACGATCGGAAGCTTCAGGTCGCACAGGGGCGGGTGGCACTGCTTGACCCCTCATCGGCTCAAACGTATATCCGGCCGGCCGTGGCGGAGTAGCTCAGTTGGTTAGAGCAGCGGAATCATAATCCGGAGGTCCCCAGTTCAAATCTGGGCTCCGCTACCACAGTTCAAAAGCCCCGGGGCTCCGCAGAGCCTGGGGCTTTTTTTGTGCCGCGGGGCGAGACAATTCCCAGCCTCAAGGGGAATGTTTGCATCGGCGACGCCACTGCCACATCCGCTGGCCAAGAACCTGAGTCTCTCGCCCGAAGAAGCATTGAGCGATACGATATTCACCCATGCGCTACTGGCATCGAGCCGATAGGCAAACTATATTTCCTTCGACGGGCCGTATCGAAAATGATGAGCCATCTCAAAGAGGTGGAGGATCAAATGTCGATCTCGAACATGCAGCCCTGGCTTCCGCGCGTGGTCATTGTCGGAGCGGGCTTTGGCGGGCTCGCCGCGGCGAAGAAGCTTGCCGGCGAGCCGCTTGGCGTGACCTTGATCGACCGGCGCAACTACCATCTTTTCCAGCCGCTCCTCTACCAGGTGGCGACTGCGGCGCTTTCGCCGGCGGACATCGCCGCACCGATCCGCGGCATCCTGCGCAACGCCGAGAATTGCACTGTGCTGCTGGCGAAGGTCACCGGCATCGACCCGGTGGCGCGGACGGTGACGACCGATCGCGGCACGGTGCCCTACGACCATCTCATCCTCGCGACGGGCGCGCGCCATGCCTATTTCGGCCACGACGAATGGGAAGCCGCGGCGCCGGGTCTGAAGAAGATCGAGGACGCGACCGAGCTTCGCCGCCGCATCCTGATCGCATTCGAGCGCGCCGAGACGGAGTCCGACATGGCGGAGCGGAGCCGCCTCCTCACCTTCGTCGTGGTGGGCGGCGGCGCGACCGGCGTGGAGATGACCGGCGCGATCGCCGAGCTCGCCAGGCATGCGCTCGCTTCCGACTTCCGCAACATCGACCCGCGCGACGCCCGCGTGGTGCTGGTGGAGGCAGGGCCGCGCGTCCTTCCGGTCTTCCACCCGTCGCTTTCGGACTATGCGAAGCAGACGCTCGAAACGATGGGCGCGGAGGTCATCCTGAACAGGGCCGTCACCGCCGTCGGCGAAAGCGGCGTCACGCTTGGCGACGATCACATCGAGAGCCGCACGGTGATCTGGGCGGCTGGCGTGCGCGCCTCGCCCGCCGGCAAGTGGCTCGACGCGGAGACCGACCGCGCCGGCCGCGTCATCGTCAATCCCGATCTCTCCGTTCCCACCCACCCGGACATCTTCGTGCTTGGCGACACCGCCCTCCTGAAGGACGAGGACGGCAGGCCGCTGCCGGGCGTCGCGACGGTGGCGGAGCAGCAGGGCAGGTACGTCGCAAAGCTCCTCGCAGCGCGAACCCGCGGCAAAGAGCTTCCTCCCTTCCGCTACAGGAACCCCGGCATCCTCGCGACCATCGGCCGGAGCCGCGCGGTCGCCGAGATCGGCCGCTGGAGGTTCACCGGTTTCGCTGCCTGGATGCTGTGGTCGTTCGTCCACATCTACGGCCTGATCGGTTTCCGCAGCCGCTACGTCGTGGCCCTCTCCTGGCTCTGGGCCTATCTCACCTACGAGCGCGGCACGCGCCTCATCACCGGATCCGATGGCGCCGGGGAGCCGATGCGGCCGGGCGCCGAACATGCGGACCACGCCGTGGTCCTGAAGCGCGACGCCGCGTAGCGGATACCGGTCCGCGATTGAAGGCCGCGATGTCACCGTCCGGATCGCGATGCGGCGAGGGCTGTGGCCGGAAGCGAGGCCGTGGAGGCCGCAATCGGCAGCGAATTTGGGCCAGCGGATGCCGCATACCATTCGTTAACCATGCCGAATTCCGATTTATTTGATGTGTCTGGAATTCAGCGAATATCAACGACCGCGATGCACCATCGCGGTTGTGTGGTGGCGGGCGCGGGAAAAGCCGCTGGGGAGTGTCCGGGATGAAGATTGCGAGGGAGCAGGCACGCGACGAGCGCGGCAAGCAGGCGGGCTCGAAGTCAACACAATCTGGCGAGGGCAGCTCGGGCTTTGGGCGGCGGCGGGAGCGCCCCGACGCGGAGCTGATGCGCGTGCTCAATACCGGCGCGAGCGGCGCTTCGCAGCGCACGCCACGCTCCATCAGCCCGCCGCTTGACTGAACCGCTCGGAGCCGGTCGCCGTCACATCGAGGCGAGCAGCCCGCCATCGACGTAGATGGTCTGGCCGTTCATGAAGTCCGATGCGGCGGAGGAGAGGAAAACCGCCGCGCCGATCAGCTCCTCCGGCTCGCCCCAGCGCGCGGCCGGGGTGCGCGCCGTCACCCATGTGTTGAAGTCCGCGTCCGACCATAGCGCGCGGTTGAGCTCGGTGCGGAAATAGCCAGGGCCGATGGCGTTCGTCTGAATGTTGTGCTCGGCCCATTCCACGCACATCGTCTTGGTAAGCTGGCGGACGCCGCCCTTCGCCGCCGTGTAGGGGCCGATGGTCTTGCGCGCCACCTCGCTCGCGAGCGAGGCGATGTTGATGATCTTGCCGCGCTTTCGGGCGATCATCCCCTTGGCGACCGTGCGGCCGACGATGAAGAGGCTGGTCAGGTTGGTGCGGATCACCTCCTCGAAGGTGGCCTCGCTCATCTCCACCAGGGGCTGGCGGCGCTGGATGCCGGCATTGTTGACCAGAATGTCGATCGGCCCGACTTCGCGCTCGATCCGCGCGACCGCGTCGATAACGCCGGCCTCCGACGTGACGTCGAAGGAATAGCCCGCCGCCTTCAGGCCCTGCGCCTTCAGCGCCTCGACGCTTTCGCCGAGCCGCTCGACGTTGCGCCCGTTCACGACAATCGTGGCTCCCGCCGCGGCGAGCCCGCCCGAGATCGCCTTGCCCAGACCCGAAGTCGAACCGGTGACCAGCGCAACCTTGCCGGTAAGATCAAACAGCGACGTGCTCATTCTCGAAGCGCCTCCACGATGCGCCGCGACATGTGCACGAAAAATCCATCGGGCTCAAACGGGCATTTGGTCGAGAGGAGAGGGGGAAAGCGATCGGTCTTCGGCTGTCATGACAATACGTGTTTCGACCGATCCGTGCCTCTGGCCTGCGAGCGAGATCGCTGGCGCTAGCGGACCACCGCCGGACCTTGCATCGTTCCTGGCGGCTGCATCATCTTCTTCTGGAAGTCTTCCTCGATCAGCTCGCCAGCGACGAGCCGCCGATGTTGGAGATAGCGTGCAACAATCGCGGCGACCTGCCTGGATGCCACTTTGGCCGCTTCGGTCCCATCCTCGGCGGTAATTGCCTCGATCCTTATTCCTGCGCCGGCGACGCTCTTGACCGTCGAGTCAGCTCCCGCGCCTCCGCTTGCGCCTGCCGTTGTCGCTCCGCCGGATATGGCCACGGCCGGTGGGTGGACTTGCCCGCCGATGGCGTCGACCGCCGAGACCGTGGCGATGAAGGGACCGATCTCCGCTAGGACGTTCGCATACTGTTCCGAATCGAAGGCCTGATTCATGTAGCCTTCGCAGAGCCGATAGTAGCCGTCCCGGAGGACCTGCACTGTCGCGGTCCGCAGCGCGATCGAAGCGGCGGTCTCCGAGCTTCCGCCGGAAATCGCTGCCTTGATGTTTTCTCCCGTGGCGAGGTCGCCCGATCCCTGACCGGCAAACGCCGCGGACACCGCGACTATGGCGTCCGGACTCGGTTCCGCACAGACCTCCTGGTGCCCCCTCGCCTGGCTCGTCAGAACCAATCGCTGCTTCGCGTCGAGGCTCAGTGTGTCGAGCGTGCCGACGCGGGTGTAGCGGTGAATTGTGCTGCTGCATCCCGCCATGACAGCAAGCAGCGACGCGGCGACCAGAGCGATGCGACAGGAGCGTTGCATCCAATCCTCCTCATCGCCCTGCTTGTCGGAGCTTAAGCGCGTATTTCTTCTGGAGTTTGCGCATGTATTCCGCGTTGTCCAGGTATGAGAAAATGACGTTCTTGATGGCTTCGGCCTGGCCGTCGGCAGGGACGCTCGCGACGATGCTCCCGATCACGAGGCCTTGGGCAGGCTGGCCCGCCTCTGCCCCCGATGCTCCCGTTACGTCAGCCTTTGCGATGTCGGCCTGGGCGCTCGCGGTGACGCTTCCTCCGTTGATTACCACAGCCGGTGCGCGTTTCGTTCCACCGAGGGCGTCGACCGCCATCACAGTGACTATGAAGTCCCCGATCCCGTGGATCACCTGCCTGTACTTCTCTTCCGAGATCGATCCGTTCAACAGCCCTTCGCACAGCCTGTAATAACCATCGCGCAGCACTTCGATCGACGCCGTGCGCATCGCGATGGAGGCGGCGCTTTCCGAACTGCTGAAGCCTGCACCGGCGGCGAAGTTGTCCTTCCCCGCCGTGGATGACCCCGCCGGCGGCGTGGGAAGGGTCGCGGATCCGCGCGCGGCGATTGCCGCCGACATCGCAACGATCGCGTCCGGGCTGGGCTCGGCGCAGGTCGTCGGGACGTAGGAGAGTTGTTGTGTGACCGGGTCTTGGTGGAGACGATTTCCAAACAGCACCAGCCGCTGCTTGGCGTCGACGCTCAGAGAATCGACGCCGTTAAATCGCGCTTGCTTGTGGATGGTGCTGCTGCAGGCCGAAAGGCCAGCGCAAACGGCGATCGCCGGACCAAGAACCCAGATGCTGAATGCAACCCGCATCCGACACGCCCCCAACGCCACCGCCGGTCTGTCGCCGGCTTATTGGGGGATTGCTGCACCTTACATGGAGCGCCGGAAAGCATTTGCCCCCGGCTGTCGCGCACCCCTCGTCCACAACTATGCACTGTGGAAAATGCGCACGCAAGAGTGATATTTTAACCATTATTCCAACGCGCAGCGCGTGCGTCCGGGAGAGGCGCGCTTCAACCCTTCATCGCCTCCGGTGGGGTCCTTATCCCGAGCGCTGGACCGGCGCGCTATCCGGCCATCAGCTGGCCGCCGTTGACGTGGATCGTCTGCCCGGTGACGTAGCCGCTCATCGAATTGGAGGCGAGGAAGAGGAAGGCGCCGGCGCAGTCTTCGGCCACGCCGACGCGGCCCATAGGCACCGACTGGCGCATCACCTCCATCCGCTCTGGTGGCGTCGCCGCATGGAAGGGGGTGGCGATGACGCCCGGCGCCACCGCATTCACGCGGATGTTCTTCGCGGCCAGCAGGCCGGCGAGGTGACGGGTGAGATTGTGGATGAAGCCCTTCGACGCGCCGTAGATTGCGGCGCCCGGTCCTCCGCTCGCCGTCCCGGCGATCGAACCGACATTGATGATCGCGCCGCCGCCGGACTTCTCCAGATGCGGCACCGCCGCCTGCACGGCGGCGACGACGGAGCGGACGTTCAGGTCGAAGACCTTGTCGATGAAATCGTCGGAGAGTTCCTCGAACGGCGTCCGCTTCACGAGCGAGCCGGCATTGTTGACGAGGATGTCGAGGCCGCCGAGCGCCTTCGCCGCCGCCTCCACCGCCTTCTTCGGCTCACCCCTTCGCGTCAGGTCGCCCTGGATCAGATGGCAGGCGCCGCCTTTGGCGCGGATCGCTGCGGCGACGGCCTCGGCCTCCGCTGCACTCTGGTTGTAGTGGAGGGCAATTTTTGCGCCTGCCTGCGCAAACGCCTTGGCGGCGGCCGCGCCGATGCCGGTGGAGCCGCCGGTGACGAGAACGCGCTTTCCGACGAGATCTTCAAGCATGGGGGAATCCGTGAAGGAGACTATCGGCGCGGTCTATCGCGCGGTTGGGCCGGCGAGGCAACTCTGGTCGAGGCGCGGAAAGACCATCCGACCGGTGCGGCTCCCTTCCGCGCGCCGGCAGGATATTCAGGTGCGAAACAGCGCGCGGCGGAAATTCGAAAAGATCGAGCCGTGCGCCGGCTCGCTGCGGTCTGGCTCGCGGGAGACGCTTGCCGGCCGCGGGGCAGCGACCGGGGCCGGAGCCGGAGGCTCGGCGCTCGGGCGGACGGGGGCGGGCGACGCGGTGCGCGCCTCGCCGTTGCCGTGCGCCGGAGCGGCACGCGCCGTCCGGGCATCGCTGCCGGTTCGCGCGAGAGGCGCCGTCGCCGCGGCGTGACCGGAGACGAGGTTGCCGATCTCCGCGTCGATCGCGGCGGCGAGCTCGTCGTCGATCGATTGCGGTCCGACCGGAAAGGCGGTCGGGGGGGCAGCGCGCACGGTGTGCAGCGGACGGACATTCCCGGGCTCGGCTACGACCTTCGGCGGCGCCGCGGCGGCTACCGGCGGGGGCGGCGGCGGGACAGCGATTGCTGGCACGCGCGGCAGCTTTGGCGGGATCGGGGCGTTGCGGATCATGCCCACCATTCCGGCCGCGCGCTCGATCGCCTGACCGATCATCGCGCCCGACATTCCGAGGTCGGGATATTGCTTTGCGAGCGCGGCGCCGCGTTCGGCGACATCGATCGTCTCGCCCCGCACCACGCGCGAAACGAGGCGGGAAATATCGAGCGAAAGCGCTTCTTTTGACACGGATTGCTCCTCGGCAGATTCCCTCGGCTTCTTTCTTACGCTGTTACAAGGCGCCCACCGCTGGCAGGCGCAGTCTCTCCCCTCGAAGCGGGCAAAAGCGTGGCCGCGCTTCTGCCAACCTCAGGCCTCGCCCCACACCTCCCTGGCGACGCCGACGACAAGTTCGAGCTTCTTCCACTGCGCCTCTTCGGTGAGGGTATTTCCCTCCTCCGTCGAGGCGAATCCGCATTGCGGGCTCAGGCAGAACTGGTCGAGCGGCGCGTAGCGCGCCGCCTCCTCGATCCGCCTTACGAGCGCGCCCCTGTCTTCGAGGTCGCCGGTCTTGGAAGTGACCAGCCCCAGCACAACCCGCTTCCTGCCGCGCGGCAGGAAGCGCAGCGGCTCGAAGCCGCCTGCACGGTCGCTGTCATACTCGAGGAAGTATCCGTCATAATCGGTGGAGGTCAGCAGGATCTCGGCGATGGGCTCGTAGCCGCCTTCGGAAATCCACGTCGAACGGAAATTGCCGCGGCAGACATGGGTAGTGATTGTCAGATCGTCCGGCCGGTCCTTGATCGCGTGCTGGATCATGTCGCGGTAGATCGCCGGCAGCGCGTCGGGATCCTCCCCGCGGTCGCGCACCGCCTGGCGCTCCTTCCCGGAGCAAAGATATGCCCACACCGTGTCGTCGAGTTGAAGGTAGCGGCAGCCGGCGTCGTAGAAGGCCCGCACCGCCTGCCGGTAGGCCTCCGCGGTATCGGCATAGAAGGAGTCCATGTCGGGATAGATTTCGCGGCTGATCGCGTTGCGGCCACCGCGAAAGTGCAGGACCGAGGGGGAGGGGATCGTCATTTTCGGCGTGACCCTGGTCACCGACTTCAGGAAGCGGAAATGCTCCAGCATCGGGTGCCCGCCGAACGCCACTTTTCCCGAGACCTTGAGCGTCTGCGCGCGCGTCTGCACCCCCTGAAACTGGATGCCGTGCTCGGCCTCCACCACGTCGACGCCCTGCAGCGCGCCAAGAAAGTCGAAATGCCACCAGGCGCGGCGAAATTCCCCGTCGGTGACGGCCTTCAGGCCCACCGCCTCCTGCCTCGCGACGACATCCCGTATCGCGGCGTCCTCGACCGCGCGCAGCTCCGATGCGCCGATCCTCCCCTCGGAATGCGCCGCGCGCGCCTGCTTCAGGGCGGCCGGCCGCAATAGGCTTCCGACCTCATCGGCGCGGTAGGGCGCACTGCTCGGCATTGCGGGAACGGATCCGTTTGACGCTTGGCGGCGCGTTGACCGCGCCAGACCCCCTTGCCGCCACCATGGCGCGCCCGGGGGCATCACTCAAGATGCAAGGGGCCACAGGCAGCGAAATCTTCGCGATCCCTCCGATCGTCTGGCGAACGAACCGGAGCGGCTCCCGAGGCTACTCGGTTGTGCTGCCGCGCAGATCCGCATCGCGGACGAGCACACGCGCGCCGCGAAAGCTGGTGCCCGTGAGCGTGAGGACATCATCGGCGACCTTGGCCTCGAACAGATCCGCTCCGACCGCGAACACGATCTCGCCTTCGCTCACGTCCTTGACCAGAAAGTGCTCCCACTCGAAGGGGCGCGACGCGTCGATGCTGGCCTGCGCACGGCGCGCGTCGATCCGCAGCACGAAGTCGCTGCCACGCCATTCGCCGTCGAGGCGCTTGGCTGCCTCGGAGAATGTCCCCGAAGCGGCTGCCGCCGGCGGGGCTGCGGCGGCAAGCCCCAGCGCGAGCAGAAACAGGCCAAGCAAAAAGACGCGCATACGCATTTCTTGGCATCCTCAGCGGTGGCGATATAGGGCCGCGTCATTTTACCGACTTCTTTCAGCCATAGCTAATCCGTCGCCACCGGCTGAAGCGGCTTCGGGCACAATCCCACTTGTGCCGCGCTGCGGGTCGGGGGATTATCGAATGGCGCGGCGCGATGGCGCTGCAATCGGCTGGCGTAATCGGCGGGTTCAGGGAGACGTATGATGAGCAACCTCAATCTCGGGATCGAGATTCGCGATTTTGATCTCGAACGCATGGGATTCTCGCTGTACGTGCTGGACGAGAGCAAGAAGCGCCAGGCCTCCGAAGCGTACCTGCGCATGACCTTGCTGGAGCTGCACGCCTTCCTCAATGCCTTGAAGGCGGCGGAGAACGAGATCGCTCTCACGACCTACGATTCGAGCGGCGTGAACAAGCTGCCGCCCCTGAAGGGCCTCGCGGGCCGCGAGGTGGAGCCCGCTGAACGCCGCGGCGACAAGCGGACGGCCGCCGAGTAGCGGAACGGCCTCTCGCGCGGGGCTGTCCCTTCCCTTGGTCGCGCAAACGTCTGGCCGGGCGATGAATTCTATCCTGCGCGAGCCGACGGAGACGCGGCCGTGGGGCAGTTTTTACATCATCGACGCCGGTCCCGGGTTCCAGGTGAAGCGGCTTGTGGTGCGGCCGCAGGGCCGCTTGTCTCTGCAAAGCCACAAGCACCGATCCGAGCACTGGACCGTCGTATCGGGCCAGCCGACCGTGACGGTCGGCGACACCGTCACGACGATGATCCGCGGGCAGTCGATCGATATCGCCCTGGGAGACCGCCACCGGCTGGAGAATTTCGGCGATGTCGATGCCGAGGTGATCGAGGTACAGTTCGGCGACTATGTCGGAGAGGATGACATCGTCCGCTACGAAGATGTCTACGATCGCCTGCCCGCTTCCGCCGGCTGATCGAAGGGCCGGCTTAACCAGCTTACCCTCGCGCGGAGTCACCGGCTGCGCCGCATCGGGTCCGCGACGCCGGCCGCGAGCGCGATCACGAGGCAGGCAAGCACGATGAAGCCGAGTGCAATTCTGAGGCTCGTGGCGTCCGCCAGCACGCCGATGAAGGGCGGGCCGACGACGAACCCGCAATAGCCGATCGTGGCGAGTGCGGCGATGGCTGCGCCGGGCGTCTGCCCCGGAATGCGGCCGGCGGCGCCGAAGAAGACCGGCACCAGATTCGCCAGGCCGATACCGACGACAGCAAACGCGGCGATAGCCACGAGCGGCCAGGGCACGAGGAGCGCGACGACCAGTCCCGCGGCGGCAAGCAGCGCGCTTGCGCGAACCAGTGGAACGGCGCCGAATCGCCCGCGCAGCCTGTCGCCGCCCAGGCGCGCGGCCGCCATGAATGCGGAGTAGACGGCAAAACCGCTCGCCGCCACGGAAGGACTTACCCCGAGGCTGCTGCGAAGATGCAGCGCGCCCCAGTCGAACACCGCTCCCTCGCCGGTCATGCAGAGAAAGCAGAGCACGCCGAGACCGAGCGTCGCCCTGTTCGGCAGGGCGATCCTGAACCCGCCGCCGCTTTCATCAGCTCTCCCGGGCAGAAGATAGGTAAGCCCCACAGCAGCGACCCCGAGGCTCAGCGCCACCGTCAGGCAGGCCTGCGCCAGAGGCGACATGGTCGTGAGGAGCAGTGCCGCGAGGCCGGCCCCACCCAGCGCGCCGAGGCTCCACATGCCGTGAAAGGACGACATCACCGGATGCCCGTAGCGCCGCTCGACGGCCACGCCATGCGCATTCATCGCCACGTCCATGCAGCCATTCGCCGCACCAAAGCAGATCGCCGCCGCCAGCAGGAGCTGGAAGCCCGGTGCAAGCAGGAGGAGTGGCAGGATGAGGAACAGCGCCGGCGCGGCCACGCGCAATACGGTGGCGCTGCCGTAGCGCGAGATGATGGGGCCGGCTAGCGGCATCGCGAGCAGCGTGCCGAGCGCCAGGACGAACAGCGCCACGCCGAGCGTCGAATGGCTGATGCGCAGGCGTTCCTCGACAAGCGGGATCTGCGCCGCCCAGGCGCCGACGACGAATCCGTTGACGAAGAAGATCGCGGCTACCGCCCAGCGGGCCCTCACGATGGCGGTAGACGATTCCTGCATAGGCTTCCGGTCTGGCTCGATGGGCCGGAGGCTTGCCTGTGTTCGCACCGCGGATCAACCGGGAGTGCGCTTGGCCGTCCACGGCCTCAAACCCGGGAAAGAACAACTACAAATCGGGTTGAGTCAGAGTTTAACAAATTCTTCAGCCTGCCTTCTGTTTACTCTCTTCGTAAACCGTATCCTTCGGCCTTTTATCTATCTAGAGGGCGCACCGAAAGGAATTCGCTCCGGGCGATCCCATGCCGCACAATCTTGCACAGGTCTTCAGGCGTCTGCGCCGTGACGAGCGCGGGAACGTCTTCGTGCTTTTCGGTGCGGCGGCGATTCCTCTGCTGCTCATCATGGGAGGCGCGGTCGATTTCTCGCGCTACACCCGCTACAAGACCGACCTCTCCAACGCCGTCGATTCCGCCTCGCTGGCGCTGGCGCGTCAGCACCCGGATTACACCGCCGCGCAGGCGAAGACGTTCGTTACCAACTACGTGACGGCGATGAATCTGGGGGACAACCAGTTCACGGTTCAGAGCTTCGATGCGACCAAGCTCGACAACGGCTTCACGGTCACCGCCACCGGCAACATGAAAACGATGTTCCTGCCGCTCGGCAAGTTCGCCAAGTCCGGCACGGGCATCAACTCGATGGACGTGAACATCACCGCCCAGGTGATGAATTCGTCGAACCGCGTCGAGCTGGCACTGGTCATGGACAATACCGGCTCGATGAATTGCGGCGCCACCCTGTCGACGACTTGCGTCAACGACTGGAGCTCGCCGGGCACCGACAGCCGTATCGTGGCGGTCAAGGCGGCGGCCAAGACGCTGGTCGACACGCTGATGCCGGACAATCTTGACGACAAGAACCTCGTGAAGATCGCCATCGTGCCGTTCGAAGGCCAGGTGAACGTCGCCTCGTCAGGGTTCGACGTGACGGCCCCGCCGACCTGGATCGACTGGTCCAACGTGGGCAATCCGACGTGGGAAGGCGTGAATTTCGGCCTGGCGAATACTTCTACTCAGGCGTCGTGCACGACCTTCGGCACGACCTGCAAGAGAATTGGCCACAAGTGGCTCTTCAGCCAGCTCACCCAGCGGCAGCCGACCGTCAAGTGGGCGGGATGCGTGGAGATGCGGGCCGGAACGTACGAGCTGAGCGACGCCGCTCCGGATACGACGATCGCCGACAGCCTGTTTGTGCCATTCTTCAGCCCCGACGAGCCGGACAGCCCGACGACTGCCGGCCGCTCAGGCGCCACCCGAAACGACTACGACTCCAATGGCTCGACCAGCGGCGGCACGCAGTACAGCTTCATGAACGACTATTTGAGCGACAAGACCGCTGCCCTTCCGCCGGCGGCTCAGAAGGCGTTCGACAAGTACAAATACGCGACCGTGAGCAGCGTGAACTATCCCAAGTTCTGGACCGGCAGAATGGACGTGGAAGGCCTGCTTTCGCCGTACGAGTATGGCCCAAACCGCGGCTGCCCGCGGCCGATCTATCCGTTGGCGAATGCCAACAACAAGACCGCCATCAAGTCCCAGATCGACAGCATGATCGCCTACTGGTCGTCCGGCACTTTCCTGCCGACCGGGCTGGTGTGGGGCTGGCACGTGCTGTCGCCGGGCATTCCCTACACGGAAGGGACCAAGCCGGGCGACCAGTATTACGACAAGACCGTGAAGGCGATCGTGTTCTTCACCGACGGCGAGAACGACGTCACCGACGACGGCAATCCCAACGTCTCGCGCTACAACGGCTACAGCTACGTCGGTTCGGTGGCCACCGGTACCAGCACCCACCGGCTCTCTACGACGGCATCAGGCGCAATAACCGCGCTCGATACCAAGACGGCTACGCTCTGCACGAATGTGAAGACTAACGGAACGCCCTCGGACACGACCGATGACATCCGTCTCTACGTTGTCACCTTCGGCACGATTTCGAGCGATACCGCGACGCTGATGACGAACTGCGCCAGCGTCGTTCAAGGCACTACGCTTTACTATCACGCGCCGACGACTGCCGATCTGCAGGACATTTTCGCGGCGATCGGCAAAGACCTCAGCGACATCCACCTGTCGATGTGAATTTATCCCGGCTGCGGCCGGCGACTCTCAGCGGCGAACATCCGGCAACGTCCCCGTTGCCGGATGATTTGGATTCGCCATCGGCGCTTAACGAATTCTTCAGCGCACGGCCTCTTAACTATCTTTGTAAACTTCCGCTTGCGGCGCCCTCCCTATTGGTGGGGCCGGAAGGAGTCCGTTAATGGGCTACCTCGTGGGTCGTCTTGGTCGCGATCTCCTGCGCCGTCTGCGGCGCGATGAACGCGGCAACATATTCATCCTCTTCGCCGCGTCGGCGATCCCCCTCTTCATGTTCATGGGCGGAGCTATCGATGTGGCGCGGTTCTCGCGCTACAAGGGGGATCTGTCGAACGCCGTCGATTCCGCTGCGCTGGCACTCGCCCGCCAGCATTCCGACTACACCGAGGCGCAGGCGACGACGTTTGTCCGCGACTATGTCGTTTCGTTCCCGGTGGGTGACAGCCAGTTCACGGTCGAGAGCTTCGGCGTGCAGAAGCTCGGCAACGGCTTCCGGGTGAGTGCGACGGGGCAGATGAAGACCCTGTTCCTGCCCATCGCCAAGCTCGCGAAGCTCGGCAGCACGATCGACGTCATGCACGCCCACGTCCTCGCCGAAGTGCTGAACGCCACCAACCGCATCGACCTGGCTCTGGTGTTCGACAATACCGGGTCGATGAACTGCGGCAACGTCCAGTCGGGGAATTGCTCCAACAACTTCAGCAATCCCGGTCCGTCGAGCCGCATCGTGGCGCTGAAAGCCGCCGCCCACGCCCTCGTCGATCAATTGATGACCGACAGCAGCACGCCCGACATCAAGGTCGGACTTGTTCCATTCGAAGGCGACGTCAATGTCGGCCCGGCCATCGTCGCCGATGCCTATGCCGGACATCCGCCCGCGTGGCTGGATTGGAGCAACCAGGCGAGCGCCAAGTACAACGGCCGGAACTTCGACAAGTACGACTTCGTCGCCAATGCGCCCTGCACCACGGGAACGAATTGCAAGTTCGTCGGCCACAAATGGCTGTTTGACAGGCTCACGGCCAACGATCCGAACGTAAAGTGGGGCGGGTGCGTCGAGATGCGCGCCGAGCCCTACGATCTTCTCGACACGACGCCGACGACATCCATCGCCGATACGCTGTTCGTGCCGCGCTTCTGGCCGGACGAGCCGGACAGCAACAACGACGACGGCAACAACTATGCGAACAATTATCTGAACGACAAGACGAGCGGCGGCGCGGCCGCGGCCCAGAAGAGCCTGCTGAAATACACCAGCGGCTCGCTTGCCTGGCAATCGGGCATGAAGGACACGGCATTTCCCTACCAGCACGGGCCGAACTGGGGTTGCCCGCGGCCGATCGTTCCGCTCACGAGCGCCAAGGCCACGATCAGCACGGCCATCGACAACATGGTCGCCTATTATTCGACCGGCACGTTCATCCCGACCGGCCTCGTCTGGGGCTGGCACGTGCTTTCACCGACCGAGCCGTTCACCGAAGGCATCCAGCCGAGCGACCCGAACTATACGAAGACGATGAAGGCCGTCGTGCTGTTCACAGATGGCGAAAATTTCATCAGCAACGAGGGCAATCACAACCACTCGCGCTTCTCAGGCTACAACTATACAGGCCTTTCGGTCGGCGGGACGTACCGGCTGGGCAGCTCCAACGCCAACACCGCCGTCAACAACCTGGACACCAAGACCGCGCAGCTCTGCGAGAACGTCAAGATCAACGGCACGCCCGCGACCGCTGACGACATCCGGCTTTACACGATCACCTTCGGGTCGATGTCGGCGGCCGACGAGGCCCTGATGCGCAACTGCGCTTCGCTCGACGACGCCGGTCAGCCGCTCTATTTTCACGCTCCGACAACGGCCGATCTGCAGGCCATCTTCACCCAGATCGGTCAGGACCTGAGCCAGATCCACCTCTCCATGTGAGCATCGGGCCGGCGCCTTTTCGGCGCCGCGCCGCCGCGGGGAATGCGGCATGATCCTCGGTGCGGGGCACCGTCTCGGATTTGTGAAGCGGGCGCGTTCATCCTGTGGCCAAATCGTCATTGTCAGAGGCGTGGAGCGCGCGTAACGGTTGACGAAAGCTGGGGAGCTTTCAGTCATGCGTAAATTTGTTCTTGCCGCGCTGTTCGTTGCACTTGCCACGGCCAGCGCCTCCGCCGCCATCGTCGCCCGGATCGACATCTCCAGACAGGTGATGACGGTCTCCGAGAATGGAAACGTCCTTTATTCCTGGGCGGTTTCGACTGCGGGCCGGGGCTATCACACACCGCGCGGCACCTTTCGTCCGGTTCGCCTGAACCGGATGTGGCACTCGCGGAAATACGACAACGCGCCGATGCCGAACTCGATCTTCTTCGTGGGCGGCTACGCGATTCACGGCACCAACCATGTGGGCAATCTCGGACGTCCGGCCTCGCATGGTTGCGTGCGCCTGCACCCGGCCAACGCGCGGCTGCTCTTCGATCTCGTGCAGGCGCGCGGGGCGGGCAACACGCGGATCGTGCTGACGGACTGAGGCCGGGTTCTCTCGCCGCATCGCTCGCGTCAAGGCGGGGCGCGGCGTGGATGCGGGCGGATGACGGCGGGCTTGGCTGAGCTTTTCTGTATCGAGCTCGGCTCCGCCGGGCCTCCGGTGGTGCTGCTGCACGGCTTCGGAGGCAGCCACACCGCCTGGGACGCAGTCGTCGAGCGGATCGCCGGCGTTCGCCATGTCTTCGCCTTCGACCTGCCCGGCCATGCCGGGTCGCTCGCGGTTCCAGCCGGCAGCGCGGGCGTGGCCGCGAAGGAAGTTGTTGCGGCGCTCGACAGGCGCGGGATCGGCCGCGCCCATATCGTCGGCCATTCCATGGGCGGGGCCGCGGCGGCGCTGGTCGCGCTTCGCATCCCGGCCCGCGTCGCCTCGCTGACGCTGCTCGCTCCCGGCGGCTTTGGCCGCGAGATCAACCATCGGCTGCTCCGCCGCTATGCCGCGGCGGCGAGCGAGGCGGAGCTTGGTGTGCTGCTCGAGCAGTTCTTCGGCTGGGATCGGCTCGTGCCGGCGGGTCTCGCGGCGGCGCAGGCGAAGGAACGGGAGGTTCCCGGCGCGACTGCAGCGCTCCTCGCCATCGTGGAAACGTTCTTCGATGGCGACGCGCAGAAAGTGCTTCCACTCGACGAGCTTGCCCGCCTCGCTTTGCCGATCAAGGTCGTGTGGGGGACGCAGGATCGCGTGCTGCCGACGCGCCATGCGCACCGGCTGCCGGGGCGCATGGCCACGCACATCTTCGAGGGCGCCGGCCACATGTTGCCGCAGGAGATTCCGGGCGAGATCGCCGAGCTTGTCCTGGAGAACAGCCGCTAGCGGCTTTCCCTCAGGAAACCGGGATGATCGAAGCCCCCGTCGCACTGGCGAGAGCGGCCGGCGCGACCGCGAAGACGGCCGACGGCGCGCCGGCCGCGGCCCATACGACGTCGAAGCCCAGAAGCTCGGAATCCATGAAGGTCGGAAGCGGCGTCAGCGAGCCGAGCGGCGCCACGCCGCCGATGGCGAAGCCCGTCAGCGCCCGCACCTGATCGGCGTCGACCCGCTGCAGCGTGTCGCCGATCGCGGCGCGGACCGCCTGCTCGTCGACGCGGTTCCTGCCGGAGACGAGAATGAGGATCGGCTCACCGCTCGTCGCCTTGCGGAAGATCAGCGATTTGACGATCTGCGCGACCGAGGTGCCGCACGCGGCGGCTGCTTCCGCCGCGGTCCGCGTGCTCTGCGGCATCTCGCGGATCTCGATCGCCAGTCCGGCCGCTTCGGCCGCCGCGCGCACCCTGTCCGTGCTCCGCACGCGCTCGCCTGTAACCATGCCCGCCAACCATTCCCGCTGGAATTTTCGCGCGCCGATTTCAGCACGTGTTTGGCCCGGCGGGAACCTGCTAATCTCGCTCCCGAGCGGCGTTCTGCTCAGGGGGCATGATGGCGGAGAGCAGGCCGAGGCGGGCGGGCGAGCTGAAGCGGGTCATTCGCGAGGTCCGGATCGCAGAGGCCGAACGGAACGACGTGGCGGCGGACCTCGGCGAGGCGGAGCAGGCGCGTCTCGAGCTTCTGGCGGAGGCGCTGGAGGGCGTGTTCCAGGATCTGCCGCAGGATCACGAGCAGCTCCTGCTCGGGGTGCTGCCCGGCAGGCCGCCGCGCTTCTGGGTGGACGCGACGAGCTTCGTCGTGATGGGCCGCGACAAGCGCCAGTACCAGTTCGCGAAGGACACGCGGCTTGGCCGCACTATACTCGCGGAAACGAGCGACATCGACAGAATCGCCGATACGATCACCCGCTACGTTGCGGAGCGCATCGTGGAGCGCGAGCAGGCGATCGAGGCGGACTGGCTCACAAGGGCGATCCGTGGCCGCGGCGGCTCGCTGGCATCGGCGCGGTGGGGCGGCGACAAAAGGCTCGTCGTCTGGGGCCTATGCGGTTTCGGGCTCGGCATGATCGCGGGGATGTTCGTGCTGGTCGCCTACGCCTGGCTCATGGTCGATTGACCGAATAGGACACCCGCGCCGTCTCGACGACCTCGCCGGACTGCGCAAAGCCGCGATGGACGACGGTCAACTCGTAGCAGGGACCGTTCTCGGCGATCTCGTGCAGGGCGTAGCCCCCGGCGCGCGGACCTCCGATCGCCGAGCCGCTCGCCGCCGGCACGCCGACTACGGGCACGATTCCGCTTCTCCCCTTGATCGCCGTCATCATGCGGATGTGGTCGTGGCCGTGCAGGATCAGCTCGGCTCCCGAGCGCTCGATCGCGGCGCGGAAGCGCCTGCCGTCGGTGAGCTTCCGCCACTGGTTGCGCGGATCGACCAGCTTCGGGGGATGGTGGATGAGGACGACGCGAAAGAGCCCCTCCTCGCGCGCCTCGTCGAGCAGCGTCATGAGGCGCTGGGTCTGATGGCTGCCGACATGCCCGGTCGCCAGGAACGGCGCCGAGGCCACCGCCGAGGACACGCCGATCAGTGCAACGTGTCCCTTGCGGCGCATGAACGGAAACAGCGCCTTGTTCACATGCTCCGCGTCGTCGGAACGCATCCAGGGGGCCCACAGCATGCGGTAGCGGTGATGCGCGCCCGGCACATAGGCGTCGTGGTTGCCGGGAATCGCGGTCACCTTGTCGGGAGGCCCGAGCTCCTCCAGCCAGAGCCGGGCATTCTCGAACTCCTCGTGCATGGCGATATTGGTGAGGTCGCCGGTCACGGCGATATGGTCGGGCGCTTGCCCCTTCAAATCGGCCACCAGCCGGTCGAGGGTCTCGCCGGTCATCGAATGGGCGCGGTTCCGCCGCCAGTTGTGATAGCCGATGATGCGCTTGGAGAAGAACTCGCGCAGGCTCGGCCGCGGCACCGCCCCGAGATGGACGTCGGAGAGGTGGCCTAGGCGGAACATGACAGCTCAAGCCGATTCCGAAGGGGCCTGTCATCAACCCCCCTCATCCTGAGGTGCGGGACCGACGCGGTCGGGACCGCCTCGAAGGAGAATCCAGAAAGCGCTGGCAGTACCGGTTTGCGTGCTTCGAGGCACGCCTCCGGCGTGCACCTCAGCATGAGGAGGGTGGAGTGACCGCCAAATGCGGCTTCGCTGCGGTTCATGGAAAGGCCGCGGCGTGGTAGTCGGCAGCGGCGATGGCGCTGACGCGATATCACCGGTTCAGGCAGCGGGCCTTCCTGGCCTATTCCCGGCTCGCGCGGGGCATGACGCTCGGCGTCCGCGCCATGCTCCTGAAGGACGGACAGGTCGTGCTTGTGCGGCACACCTACGTGCCCGGCTGGTATTTTCCCGGCGGCGGCGTGGAGGCGGGGGAGAGCTTCGGCGAAGCGCTGGCGCGCGAGATGGCTGAGGAGGCGGGCGCCTTCCTCACCGGGCCGGCCGAGCTCTTCGGGCTCTACCGCAACGCCCACGCCGATGTCCGCGACCATGTTGCGCTCTTCGTCTGCCGCGACTGGGAGCAGCGCGGCGCGCTCGCCCTGCCGAACCGCGAGATCGTCGCCTCCGAGCTCTTTCCGCTCGACGCGCTGCCGGCGGAGACGAATCCTGGAACCAGAGCGCGGCTTCGCGAGGTCATGGGCGGCGAGCCGCCCTCCCGCGACTGGTAGGCGCGCGTCAGCGCTGCGGTATGCCGGTCCCACGGAAGCGGTCGCGGTCGTGCGGGGCATCGATGATCATCAGCGGTCCGAGCGGCACGATGCGGGTCGGGTTTATGCGGTCGTGGCTGAAGTAATAGTGCTGCTTCGCCTGCTCGATATCCACCGTCTCCTTCACGCCCGGGATCTGGTAGAGGTCGCGAAGGTAGCCGGAGAGGTTCGGGTAGTCGGCGATCCGCCGCCGGTTGCACTTGAAGTGCACGTAGTAGACCGCATCGAAGCGGATGAGGGTGGTGAACAGCCGCCAGTCCGCCTCGGTCAGCGGATCGCCGATCAGGAAGCGCTGCTCGTCGAGCCGCTGGTCGAGTTCGTCGAGCGTATTGAAGAGCGCGCGGAACGCTTCCTCGTAGGCCTCCTGGCTCGGCGCGAAGCCGGCCTTGTAGACCCCGTTGTTGACGTTCTCGTAGACCACCGCGTTCAGGGCGTCGATCTCCAGGCGCTGCGCCTCCGGGTAGAAGTCGAGCGAGGCGTCGCCGAAGGCGTCGAAGGCGGAATTCAGCATGCGGATGATTTCGGCGGACTCGTTGGAGACGATCGTCTTCCGCTCCTTGTCCCACAGCACCGGCACGCTGACGCGGCCGGTATAGGCGGGATCGGCCATCTGGTAGATTTCGTAGAGCCGACCCTTGCCGTTGACATGGTCGGGCATGGCCTCGCTGAATTCCCAGCCCTCGGAGAGCATGTGCGGCTCGACCACCGAGATGCCGATCACATCGGTCAGCTTCTTCAGCTTGCGGAAGATGATGGTGCGATGCGCCCAGGGGCAGGCAAGCGAGACGTAGAGGTGGTAGCGGCCCGGCTCGGCCTTGAAGCCGCCTTCGCCGGTCGGGCCGGGCGAGCCGTCGGAGGTCACCCAGTTGCGGAACCGGGTATCGACGCGGGCGAAGCGCCCGCCTGCCGTGATCTTGTCGCGTCGCGTATCCCACTTGCCGTCGACGAGCCGTCCCATGCGTCTTTCCCGCGAAGCCTCCGAGCGTGCCCCTGAGATGCCCCCTCGGAGCCGGCAGGGCAAGGGCGGATCGGATCGCGGATTGCGACCTGCGCCGATTGGCGCTTGCCTCTCCGATTCCGCCGTGATACGCGCGCCGGCCATGAACGGAAGCGCCCAGAGAATCTTGCGACGAAGGCCGACGATCGCGCGCCGCAGAGTGCGTGCTCACGTCCCGCCGCGCTGACGCTCTTCCGGGCGATCTCGCGGCTCGCAGCAATCGACCGCGGATCCGCCATGAGCCCGAACCCCATCACCCGTCTGGAGCGGCCTGCCGACGCCGCTGTCATCGAAGCCCTGCAGCACGCCGCCTTCGGGCCCGGCGCCTATGCTCGCGCTGCCTTTCGTGTGCGCGAGCAGGCGCCCCACGATCCGGCGCTGTCGTTCCTGACGGAGCTTGACGGCGCGCTGGTGGGCTCTGTCCGCGTGACGCCGATCCTCGTCGGCGAAACGGCGCGCGGGCTGCTGCTCGGTCCGCTGGTGGTCGAGCCGGCGCATAAGGGTCTCGGCCACGGCAAGGCGCTGATGCGGCTCGTCATGGAGGAAGCGCGGCAGGCCGGCTGGCGGTTCGTGATCCTCGTCGGCGACCAGCCCTATTACTGGCCCTTCGGCTTCCGCCCGCTGCCGCGCGGCGCGGTGCAGATGCCGGGTCCCGTCGATCCGGCGCGGTTTCTGGTGGCTGAGCTTCAGCCCGGCGCGGCGGAGGGGCTGAAGGGGATGGTGCGGGGCATTCGCCCGGCGAGTGTTATGGCCGGAAAGGCGAACCCCGCCTGAGGGCGGGGCTCGGTGTCGAGGAGGCGAACCCGGTCAGCCGTCGAAGTGGCCGATGTCGCGATCCTTGGTCTCCGGCAGGAAGATCAGGGCGATGACAAAGCTCACACCCGCCACGATGATCGGATACCAGAGGCCGGCGTAGATGTTGCCGGTTGCCGCCACGATGGCGAAGACGATCGCCGGAAGGAAGCCGCCGAACCACCCGTTGCCGATGTGGTAGGGCAGCGACATGCCGGTGTAGCGGATGCGGGTCGGGAAGAGCTCCACCAGCCAGGCGGCGATCGGCGCGTAGACCAGCGTCACGTAGATCACGAGGATCCACAGAAGCAGTACCGTCATCGGGTAGTTGATCTGCGCGGTGTCGGCCTTCGCCGGATAGCCATGCGCCGTGACCGCGTCGGCAACCGCCTTGTTCAGATCGTCGGTCTTGGTCTTCGCCTCGTCGGCAGGAAGCCCGGCGGCAACGAAGGAGTCGATCGCCGTGTCGCCGATCCTGATCTGCGCCGGTGTACCGGCCGGGCCGTCCTCGACCTTGTAGTTCACCGATTTGGCGACGAGCGCCGCGGTCGCGATGTCGCAGGATGAGGTGAATTTTTCCGTGCCGGTCAGTTTCAGCTGCAGTGAGCAGTCGTTGGGGTCGGCGACTACCGTCACCGGCGACGCCTGGAGCGCGGCATGAAGGGCCGGGTTGGCGTAGTAGGTGATGCCGCTGAAGATCCAGAAGTAGGTCACGGCGCCCAGCAGGAAGCCCGCAAGCATGATGGGCTTCCGGCCGATGCGGTCGGAGAGCCAGCCGAATACGATGAAGAACGGCGTTCCGAGCAGGAGCGCAATTGCGATCATGATCTGTGCGTTTACCGGCGGGACCTTCAACGTCTGTGTGAGGAAGAACAGCGCGTAGAACTGCCCGCCGTACCAGATCACCGCTTCGCCGGCGGTCGCGCCGAGCAGCGCCAGGATCGCGATCTTGGCATTCGACCAGGTGCCGAATGCTTCGGTCAGCGGAGCCTTCGAGCGCCGACCCTCGTCCTTCATCTGCTGGAACATCGGCGATTCGTTCAGGCTCAGGCGAATCCAGATCGAGACGGCGAGCAGGATGGCGGAGAGCAGGAACGGGATGCGCCAGCCCCAGTCTGTGAAGACTTCTTCGCCCTGCCACGTGCGGATGCCGAGGATGACCAGAATGGCCATGAAGAGGCCGAGCGTGGCCGTCGTCTGGATCCACGACGTGTAGAACCCGCGCTTGCCGTGCGGTGCATGCTCCGCGACGTAGGTTGCCGCGCCGCCGTACTCACCGCCGAGTGCCAGGCCTTGCACCAGGCGCAGCAGAATCAGGATGACGGGCGCCGCGATTCCCCACTGGCCGTAGGTCGGGATCACTCCGATCAGGAAGGTGCCGATGCCCATCAGTGTCATGGTGACGAGGAACGTGTATTTGCGCCCGACGATGTCACCAATCCGTCCGAATATCAGCGCTCCGAACGGACGCACGAAAAACCCAGCGGCGAACGCGAGCAGCGTGAAGATGAACGCCGCGGTCGGCGCCACGCCGGAGAAGAACTTGGTGGCGAGGATCGCCGCCAAAGTTCCGTAGATATAGAAATCGTACCATTCGAAAACGGTGCCAAGCGAGGATGCGAAGATCACGCGGCGCGTCTCCGCCGCGGTCATCGTCGGGGCCACGTAGCGGCCAGCCGTAGTGTCAGCCATTGAAATCCCCCGTTTGCTTGCCGCGCAGGCGCGGCATGGTCGTTCCTCTTCAAGCCGCGCTTGTTCTTCTTCTGCGGCGTCCGGCCGGCAGTTCGGCCGTATTGCAACTTCAACGTGCCTTTGCAGGCCACCAAAGTGCATCACAGTCTAGCTGCTGATCGCCTCTCAGCAACCGATTTTCATTGATTCTTAACGGTTAGATGTCGGCTCCGTGTCACCGCTAAGCGTCGGCCAGGGCGCCGGTTTTCAATGTTCAATTTCCTTAGCCGCGCCACTACCGGGTCGACGCCGGGGATGCGTGGACAAGGGGGCCGCGAGGAAAAGTCAGCGCGCCTCGCGATACCAGAGCGCGGAGAATGCGCCGACCAGCAGCACCAGTCCCAGCAGGCCGCCGAGGAGCGGGAGCTGGTCGATGCTCCTCAGCACGGTCGCGTCGGAACGGCGCAGGCCGACCCAGTCGCGGCCGGAGGCCGGTGCGCGCGAGGAGACAGGCAGGACGCGCGGTATCCCGCCATCGGCCGCAAGGCGGCGCGAGGAGCCGCCGGTTGCCGCGGCGATCGGCGCCAGGCGCTCGGTGGTCGAGATCACGTCCTGGAATTCCGCCGGGTTCGCCGGTCCGATATGGGCGAGCGCCGTCATCGGCCCGTCCTCGGCGCGATGCAGGCCGAGCGGCGCATTCTCTATCGTCCCGCGCCAGAGCCCCGGCTCGGCCTGCGCGAGCTTCAGCGGCTCCGGCTTGCCGGTCGGGTCGGTGACGGTGACGTGAGGCTCGGCTTCGGAGAGCGTCTGCCGCTCCACGATGAGATTGCGCCCGTCGGAGTGCGCGGTCAGCGCCTCCTCCTCGAGCTCCGGTTCCTTCATCAGCCAGTGCAGGAGCCGCCTGAGCAGCGCCGCATGCGGGCCGCCGCCCTCGTAGCCGCGCGCCCAGAGCCAGGCCTGGTCGGAAAGGAGCATGGCGACGCGACCCTCGCCCTCATGCGCGAGGACAAGGAGCGGGCGGCCGTTCGGTCCGGTCATGGTGATGTCGCCGGCGATGGCGTCGGCATCGACCAGCCGGAACCACGGGCTCCAGGTCGGCGGATTGGTCTCGCCGCCGGGCAGGTCGCGCGTTACCGGATGGCGCATCCCGACCGGGCTGATCTGCGCGCGGTAGGGCTGCTCGATGATCTCACCCGTGGGCACTGCGGGGAGCACCGGCCCGAGCGGGGTGCGGTAGAGGCTGCCGGAGGAAGCGTAGTCCGGGCCGGAGGCGACGAGGATCGCGCCGCCGTCGCGCACATAACGCGCGAGGTTGTCGTAGTAAACGATCGGCAGCACGCCGCGGCTCTGGTAGCGGTCGAAGATGATGAGGTCGAACTGCGAGATCTTCTCTTCGAATAGCTCGCGCGTCGGGAAGGCGATCAGCGACAGCTCGTTGATCGGGGTTCCGTCCTGCTTCTCCGGCGGGCGCAGAATCGTGAAGTGGACGAGGTCGACGGCGGCGTCGGATTTCAGCACGTTCCGCCAGGTGCGCTCGCCGGCATGCGGC
>JBBQVL010000064.1:0-25619 GCA_038211615.1 Hyphomicrobiales bacterium | reverse complement strand
GAGGGGCATGCCCCCCTCTTTAATCGAACAGGCTTGATACCGAGCTTTCATCCGCGATCCGCTTGATCGCTTCGCCCAGCAGGGGCGCGATCGTCAACAAGCGGATGCGTGCGGCATCCTTGATCACGTCGTGCTGGCCGATCGAATCGGTGATGATCAGTTCGGTGAGCGCCGATCCCTCTACCCGCGCGACTGCGCCGCCGGAGAGCACGCCGTGGGTACAGTATGCGATTACCCCTTCTGCCCCGGCCTGTTTGAGGGCAGCGGCGGCGTTGCAGAGCGTGCCGCCGGAATTGACGATGTCGTCGACCAGGAGGCAGGCGCGGCCGGCCACGTCGCCGATGATGTTCATGATCTCCGATTCCCCCGGCCGCTCGCGGCGCTTGTCGACGATCGCCAGCGGCGCGTCGATGCGCTTCGCGATGATGCGCGCGCGCACCACGCCGCCGACATCGGGCGAAACGACCATCAGATGATTGTGGTCGTAGCGCTCCTTGATATCGCGCGTGAAGACCGGGGCTGCGAAGAGGTTGTCGGTGGGTATGTCGAAAAAGCCCTGGATCTGCCCGGCGTGCAGATCGACCGTCAGCACGCGATCGGCGCCCGCCGTGGTGATCATGTTGCAGACGAGCTTGGCGGAGATCGGCGTGCGGGCGAGCGATTTGCGGTCCTGCCGGGCATAGCCGAAATAGGGGAGGACGGCGGTGATGCGGCGGGCCGACGCGCGGCGGAGCGCGTCGATGATGATCAAAAGCTCCATCAGATTGTCGTTCGCCGGAAAGCTCGTCGACTGGACGACGAAGACGTCCTCGCCCCGGACGTTTTCCTGGATCTCGACGAAGATCTCCTGGTCGGCGAAGCGGCGGACGGCCGCCTGTGCCAGTTCCAGCTCGAGATATTGGGCGATCGCCCGGGCGAGCGACTGATTGGAGTTCCCGGCGACGAGCTTCATCTTCTGGGCAGTCCCCGCGCGCCAATCCGGCCGTTCAGGCGCCTCGGTGCGGGAGGCGCGAGGCCTTTTAGCAATGGCACAAAAGCTTCACAACTGCGGCGTGGCGGCAATCGCTGTTACTCACCCGCGAAGCGGGGCCGTGCCCGGATTTTCCCCTCCACCATGCTTCGCATGGTCCTCCTCCCCGCTTCGCGGGGGGAGGACCAGGGATCACCGCACCAGCATCTCCGTCCCGTGGCGCGAGAGCGCCTCCGGGGCTCCCTCCGTCGTGAGGTAGGTGCGGCCGAGGCACATCGCGGCCCCGGCGTCGGAATCCATCAGGATCATGTGGGCGAAGAGCACCATGCCCGGGGCGATGATCGCGGGATTGTCGCGGTAGAACATCGGCCAGTCCATCCAGGATGGCGCGTAGCGTGCGCCGAGCGAATAGCCGCAGGCGTTCAGCCGGTGCCGCGTCATGCCATGCGCCTCCATGACGTGCGCGTGGGCGTCGAACACCTCGCCGAAGGTCTTCCCCGGCCGCATCATGGTCTCGCAGGCGGTCAGCGCCTCGGCGCAGGCGGCGTGCATGGCGCGGTGGCGCTCGCCGGGCTCGCCCACGATCACCGTCTGCATCAGGGCCACGTGGTAGAGGCGGTAGACGCCGGCGAATTCGAGAGTGATCTGGTCGTGTCCGGCGAGCGTCCGCCGTCCGCTCTTTACCCGGCAGAGAAGTGCGTCCTCGCCCGAGCCGATGATGAAGGGGTTGCCGGGATAGTCCCCGCCGCCCGCGAAGACCGCGCCCTGCATCGCTGCAAGGATCGCGCCTTCATCTGCGTCCGCACCGATCAGCGCCAGCGCCGCGTCGAGCGCGTCGTCCGCGAGCGCGGCGGCGCGGCGAACGTAGGCGAGCTCCGCCGGGCTCTTCAGCACGCGGAGCGTCGGCACCAGATCGGAAGAGTCCTGTGTCGTGCCGAATGTCCGAAGAGCCTCGTCGAGCGCCCGCCCGTTCGCCGCGGTGAGGCCCTGGGTGTCATATTCGATGCCGATGCGCGAGCCGAGCAGGCCGAGTTCGGTCAGAAGCTCGCGAAGCTGTGCGGCAGGCCCCGCCCCGGCGGCATCGGTCCACACGGTGATCGCCTCGACCAGCGAGGTGTGGCGCGCCTGGCGGAGGTCGGCGGAGCGCGTCAGCAGCGTGAAGACGCCATCGCGGGTGAGCACGAGGCACTGGAAGAAGCAGTAGCCGAATGTGTCGTAGCCGGTCAGCCAGTAGTGGCTTTCCGGCGCGAAGAGGAGCAGCGCGTCGAGCTTGCGCCGCGCCATCTCCTCCAGCACCTGCGTCCGGCGCGCCTCGAATTCGGAAAGCTCGAAATGCAGCGCCATCCTACGCTCCGGTCAGCGTGATCGCCGAGAGGAGGCGGCCGTAATCCGGTTCGCCGCGATGCGTCGCGCGGCGGTAGGAGTAGAAGCGCGCCTCGTCGGCGTAGGTACAGAGGTTGAGGGCGCTCGCCTCGCCCACGCCCG
Source organism: Hyphomicrobiales bacterium (assembly GCA_038211615.1). Taxonomy (GTDB): domain Bacteria; phylum Pseudomonadota; class Alphaproteobacteria; order Rhizobiales; family Afifellaceae; genus DASWJZ01. Next base: position 23,164 of record JBBQVL010000064.1, on the reverse strand, counting down.
CCGCCTCCAGCCGCGCGACGATATAGGCCGGCAGGTCGAACATGGAATGGCCGGCCCGCTCCGAAGGCCTGAAGAAGCGGGAATTGTCCGCGCTCGCCTCGAGGAAGCGGGCGACGAATTCCGCTCCGACTTCGTAGGCGGAGGCCGAGATGGTCGGCCCAAGCACCGCGACGACGTTCTTTCGTGCGGCGCCGAGCTTTTCCATGCCCGCGAGCGTCGATTCCAGGATGCCGGCGAACGCGCCCTTCCACCCGGCATGGGCAGCGGCAACGACGTGCGCGCCGCAATCGGCGAAAAGCACCGGCCCGCAATCGGCAGCACCCGCGCCGACGGCGATGCCGGGACGATTGGTGACGACGGCGTCGGCCTTCGGGCCAAGCCCGGGTCCCCACACCGCCTCGACGATCACCGCCTCGGTGCCGTGCACCTGGTAGGGCGTGGCAAGGCGGTCGAGCGTCGTGCCGAGATGGCGCGCGGCGCGCGCGCGGTTCTCGAACACCGCCTCGCGCGAATCGTTCGAACCGATGCCGGTGTTGAGCCCACGATAGATGCCGGTCGAGACGCCGCCGCTCCTGGTGAAGAAGGCGTGCGCGACGCCCGGAAGCGCGAGCGATGGCGCTTCGATCGGCGCAAGCGGGGAGGCGGCTCCGTGCATGGCGCGAGCTACGCCGCGACGGGCCGCGAAGTCAAATCGCCGAGTGATCGAAGGGCGGCGGGCGGATTCCCGGGCGGGTCAGCGCCATCACCTTGAAGAGCGTTCCCATTTCTTCAGGACCGGCGAGCCGGTTGGCGGCGCTTCGCAGCGTTTCGCGCGCTGCGTCGTCAGCGTCCGAGCCGAGACGCGCGGCGCGCTCTAGAAGGCCGAGCGCCAGCAGGAACGCGCCCTGCGCGATGGGGCCGTGGACGGCGGCGCCAGAGCGCCCTGCGCTTCCTGCAAGGGCGGCGAAATCGACGTGCGCGGTCAGGTCAGCCTCGCCGGGGGCGGCCAGCGGATCGGCGAAGCCGTGCCCCTTGAGCGCCTGCAGCGTGTCGCCGGCCGCCGTCGTCGCATGACCGTAGTCTATGACCAGCGCCGCGCCGCCGTGCGCGATGATGCGGCCGGCGATCTCCCCGGTCAGCGCGTCCGCCGCCGGGCGGAGTTCGAGCACCGCGCCCGGCGTAGCGTCCGGAGGGCCGTCCGCAAGCCGAAGGCCGCCCGCGCCGATGCCGAACGCCAGGCGACCTTCCGCGTCGAGGCCCACGACGCGCTCACGCCATTCCTGCTCCGTCCGAACGAACTGGCGGATCGGCAGGGCATCGAAGAACTCGTTGGCGACAAGGAAAAGCGGGCCGTCCGGCACTTCACTGAATCGCGCATGCCACCCCGCCTCGTGCCCGGAGCGCGCGAGCGTCTCCCGCTGGCGCGCCGAAAGAGCCGGGCTCGTCTCGACAAGGTGGACCGAGACTGCACCGGAAAACTCCGGGACGCGCATCGCGACGCGCAGGACGTCGGCCATCAGCGTGCCGCGGCCAGGACCAAGCTCGACGAGGCGGAAGGGCGAGGGGCTTCCGGCGAGCCGCCACGCTTCGACGAGCCACGCGCCGACGATCTCGCCGAACATCTGGCTCACCTCGGGCGCGGTAACGAAGTCGCCGTCCGCACCGAGGGGATCGCGCGTCATGTAGTAGCCGTGCGCGGGATCGCCGAGGCAGTGCGCCATGTAGTCGGCGACCGTCAGCGGGCCGTTCGCCTCGATCAGAAGCCTGAGCTTCCGGGCGAGCGGCGTGTCACTCACGTCGCCGGCCGCCGCAGCGCCAGCGCCATGGCCGCGAGGCCGATGAGCACCATCGGCGTGGACAGCAGCATCCCCATGGTGAGCGGGCCGGCGAGATAGCCGAGCTGCACGTCGGGCTCACGCACGAACTCGATCGCGATGCGCGTCAGCCCATAGCCGCAGATGAACGCTCCCCCCGTCAGCCCCGGCCGGCGCAGGCTGGTGAAGCCGTGCGTGAGGATGCGGAGGACGACGAAGAGGAGAAGGCCTTCGAGCCCCGCCTCGTAGAGCTGGCTCGGGTGGCGCGGCAGCGGCCCGCCACTTGGAAACACGATTCCCCAGGGGAGATCGGTTGGCCGACCCCACAGCTCGCCGTTGATGAAGTTCGCGATGCGGCCGAAGAAGAGCCCGAAGGTGACCGAGGCAGCGGAAACGTCGAACAGCGAGAGCATCGGTATCTTCCGCCGCAGCGCGAAGATCGTCATGGCGAGGATGGTCCCGACCAGGCCGCCATGGAACGACATCCCGCCTTCCCAGACGCGGAAGAAGCCGAGCGGGTCATCGAGGTAATGGCCCGGCTGATAGAAGAGCGCATAGCCGATGCGCCCGCCGCCGACGATGCCGACCACCAGCCAGAGCAGGAAATCATCGATGTCGAGCGTCGTCATCGGCGCCGGCCTGCCGCCCCACAGCCTTTCGCTGGAGACGAGCCGGCGCGCGTACCACCAGCCGATCAGGATGCCGGCGAAATAGGCCAGCCCGTACCAGCGCACCGCGAAAGGCCCGATGGCGATGGCGACCGGATTGATCGCAGGGAAGGGGAGGGCGAGCATGGTAGGCCGAGGAAATCGCCGGGAAACGGCGCGGACCATCGCCTCCGGCCGACCCCCGGTCAACCGCCGCCTTGCGCGAACGGGGGCGAAACATATATGGAAGAGCTTGATTATTGTGCAGAGCACAATGTGTTCAAGGCGTGCGCTTTCCGTGTGTTGGAGGGCGCCACCGGAGAGGCGAGATGACACAGACCTCCAACCGGCTCCTCGACGAATTCGCCAAGCTCATGACCGATGCGGCAGGGGTCGCCCAGGGCGTTCGCCGCGAGGTCGAGACGGCGTTCAGGAGCCAGGCAGAACGCTTCCTCGGCGAGATGGATCTCGTGCAGCGCGAGGAGTTCGACGCGGTGCGCGACATGGCGGCGCGCGCCCGCGAGGAGAACGAGGCGCTGAAGAAGCGCGTCGCGGCGCTGGAGGCGCAGCTCGGGCCCGCCGCACCCGGTGCGTCTGGCGAAGGCGAGGGCACCTGAAGTCTCGCCCCTGTTTCCCCGTGGAAAAACCGATGGCGGCTGCCGGGGCGCTTTCGCCTCGGAGTCGCAACCCTATAGTGGGGTCGAAAGGGATTCGAATCTGCGTCGAGCCTCCAAGGCAGAACGGTGTGCAGCTTGACGGATTTGTGGGCCTCCGCCGGCTCGCTTCGTCGATGTCGCGTCAGTCTTGGGTTGCGTCCCCGGTGTCCGACGCGAGGAGAAGAGCATGAGCCTGGTCGATTTCGAGGTTTCCTCCGGGGGCAATCCGGTTGACCTGATCGAACAGATCGCCGCGTCGCACGACTGGGCGTTCGACCGCTCGGGTGACGACGAGATCACCATCTCGGTGACAGGCGGGTTCTGCGACTACAATCTTTCCATGTCCTGGATGGGAGCGCTCGAGGCGCTGCATCTTGCCTGCGCCTTCGATTTCAAGGTGCAGGAGCGCCGCAAGGGCGAGGTGATGCAGCTGCTGGCGCTGGTCAACGAGCAGCTCTGGCTTGGGCATTTCGATCTCTGGCAGGCAGAGGGCGTCATCATGTATCGGAATGCCCTCCTGCTGACCGAGGGCATGGAGGCGGGCACCGCGCAGCTCGAGGCGATGCTCGCCGCAGCGGTCGAGGCCTGCGAGCGCTACTACCAGGCGTTCCAGTTTGTCATCTGGGCCGGCAAGAGCCCCGAGGATGCGCTCGCGGCCGTGCTGTTCGAGACGCTCGGCGAAGCCTGACCGCGATGTTCGAGGGTGCGCAGCCGCTGCTCGTCGTCGGCGCCGGCAAGATGGGCGGCGCAATGCTGGAGCGGTGGCTGGCAAGCGGTCTCACGGCCTCCGAGGTCACCATCCTCGATCCCTATCTCGAAGGCGACCGCTGGGCGGAATTCGCCCGGGCCGGCATAGCGTCGGCGCGGAACGCCGCCGAGGCGGGCGACCGCGCTTACCGGATCATGGTGCTGGCCGTGAAGCCGCAGACCATGGCCGGAACGCTGGCGGAAGTGAAGCGGCTCGCGTCGCCCGATACCACGATCGTCTCGATCGCAGCGGGCGTGCGGCTGGCGACATTGGCGGCCGCCTTCCCCGCCGGCCAGGCGATCGTCCGCGTCATGCCCAACACGCCGGCGCAGGTCGGCATGAGCATGAGCGTCGGGGTGGCGAACGCGAACCTCCCTGACAGCTCGCGACCCCTCATCGGGCAGCTCTTCGCCGCGATCGGAGCCTTCGACTGGATCGAGGACGAAGACCTGATCGACGCGGTGACCGCGGTATCGGGATCGGGGCCGGCCTACGTCTTCCTGCTCGCGGAGTGCCTCGCCGAAGCGGCCCGCAAGGCCGGGCTTCCGGACGATCTCGCCGACCTTCTTGCCCGGCAGACGGTGGCAGGCTCCGGGGCGTTGCTTGCCGCGAGCCCGCTTTCGCCCGCCGTGCTGCGGCAGAACGTGACGTCGCCGGGCGGCACCACCGCCGCGGCGTTGTCGGTGCTGATGGCCGAGGATGGCCTGCAGCCGCTACTGACGCGCGCCGTCGAGGCGGCGAAGAAGCGTTCGGTCGAACTGGGCTGACGCATCGACTCAGAGGTCGATCGTCTCCGGCCCCTGCTCTTCGAGTTCGCTCGCCGCCCGGCGCAGAACTTCAGCCACCCGCGTCTGCTCGTCGACCGAGGCGCCGCGCTTTGCCGCGAGCGCCTGCTTCAGTGCGCGTCGGGCGTCGTTGAGTTCCGGGATAACGTCCGACATGTCGCGGTCGCTGCCCCGCCCTTCCTCGCGCCCCTCGAACCAGTTGCGCGCCTTCGCGAGCCGGTCGCCGATCCACTTGATGCGGGCAAGCACCGCGTCCGCCGCCTCGCGGTTCTCCTCGAGGTAGGCGCGGCCTGAGTCGGTGATCGCAAAAACCTTCTTGTTGCCCTCGGCCGTGGACACGGCGTGCCCGGCCTCTTCGAGGAAGGTCAGCGTCGGATAGATGACGCCGGGGCTGGGGCTGTAGAAGCCGCTTGAGCGCTCCTCCAGGTTCTTGATCAGGTCGTAGCCGTGGCGCGGGCCATCGGCGAGCAGCGTCAGTACGATAAGACGCAGGTCGCCGTCGCCGACGAAGCGTCCGAACGGCAGTCCGCCGCCACCCAACCCGCCGGGTCCGCCCTGGCCGAAGTGCCGGCCCCAGCCGCGAAAACCGCCGCGCCGCGCCCGGCCGGCGAACTGCGCCTCGGAATCGGCGCGACAGGAATGATGATGCATATTTCTCTCCAATACCATCGTAAGATATATCTAATTAGTGGGCAAGCGAATGAGTTTCAAGATATATCTTACGATATGAATATGCCGCATCTGCTCGACGCGCTTGACCGCCGCTGTCCGTGGAAGTCAGATGGCCGGAGGAGGAGCAGGCCTTGTCCGAACAGAAGCCGCGCGACCGGATCGTCGAAGCATTGCTGGCGCTTGCCGCCGAGCGTCCGTTCGAGGACGTGACGCTGCCCGCGCTCGCCGAGCGCGCCGGCATATCGCTTGCCGAGATTCGCGAGAGCTATGACGGGCGGTTGGCGGTGCTTGCCGATTATGTCCGCCGGGTCGACGAGCGGGTGCTCGCCGGGATCGACCCGGCGCTTGCCGGGGAGGCGCCCCGCGAGCGGCTCTTCGATGCGCTCTTCGCCCGTTTCGAGGCGCATGCGCCGCACAAGGTGGCGCTCCACAGCATCGTGCGCGCGGCGCGGCGCGATCCGCTTCTTGCTCTCGAACTGAACCGCATCGTCACCAATGCGATGGGCTGGATGCTGGCCGCCGCCGGCATTCCGGCGACCGGGGGCAGGGGGCTCGTCCGTGCGCAGGCGCTTGCCCTGATCTGGGCGCAGGTCATGAGCATCTGGCTCCGCGACGACGATGCCGGCCTTGCCCGCACGATGGCGGCGCTCGACAAGCGGCTGCGCGAGGCGGAGCGCATGGTCGTCCGCCTGCAGCGCCTCGAGCGGTGCATTCCCCGGCGCCGGTCGTCGGAGCGGCGTGGCGATCCGGGTGTCGCGACCGATATCGCCGAGGGCCATCCGACGTGAACGATCCCGAAGGCGCGCGGATCGCGTTCGACGATTTCCTTAAAGTCGACATCCGGGTCGGGCGCATCGTGGAGGCGGCGCCGTTCCCTGAGGCGCGCAAGCCGGCGCTGAAGCTCGTCATCGATTTCGGTCCGGAGATCGGGCGGAAGAAATCCTCGGCACAGATCGTGAAGCACTATTCTCCGGACGAGCTCGTCGGCCGCCTCGTCCTCGCGGTGGTCAATTTTCCGCCGCGCCAGATCGGACCGTTCATGTCGGAGGTTCTGACGCTCGGTGTGCCGGACGAGGCGGGAGAGGTGGTGCTCCTGCAGCCAGGCAAGGACGTGCCGCTCGGCGGACGGATGTTCTAGGGGGCCGCCTACGCCGGTATCTGCAGCATCGCGCGGACGCCGCCGAGCGGGCTCTCCACCAGGATCACATCGCCGCCGTGGCTCATGGCGATGTCGCGGGTGATGGAAAGGCCGAGACCGCTGCCGCCGCTGTCGACGTTGCGTCCCGCGTCCAGCCGGTAGAAGGGGCGGAAGACCGCCTCGCGCTCCTCCGGGGGAATGCCCGGCCCATTGTCGTCAACCGTTACCGTAAGCCAGCCGTCGACATGGCGCGCCTTCAACTCGACCCGGTCGCCGTGCTTGCCGGCGTTGCCGACGAGATTGGCGACGCAGCGGCGGAAGCCGAGCGCACGCAGGAGCGCGTGCTGCTCCCCCTCGAACGCCGTCTCTATGGTTCCGCCGCCGCGCCGGGCCGTCTCCGCGATCTCTTCGAGCAAGGCGGGGAGGTCGACGATCTCGGTGACCTCGCCGGCGTCGCCCTGCGCGAAGGCAAGGTAGTCTTCCAGCATGCGGCTCATCTCGTCGACATCGGCGCGGAGCGCTTCGGTATCCGGCGTCTCGCCGAGCAGCGCCAGCTCCAGTTTGAAGCGGGTGAGCACGGTGCGGAGATCGTGGCTGACGCCGGAGAGCATGGTGGTGCGCTGCTCCACCTGCCGCTCGATCCGTCCCTGCATGTCCATGAAGGCCTGCGCTGCACGCCGCACCTCGCGCGCTCCGCGCGGCCGGAAGGAGTCGACCGGCCGCCCCTTGCCGAACTGCTCGGCGGCGTCGGCAAGCTGCAGGATCGGCTTGATCTGGTTGCGCAGGAAGAGGAGCGCGATGGTCAGGAGCACCAGCGACGTGCCCGCCATCCAGAACAGGAAGATCTGCGAGTTGGAGGCATAGGCGCGGCTCCGCGGCGCGAACACGCGGAGCACATGATCGCCGAGCGCGACGCGGATTTCCACCAGATCGGAATTGCCCACCGTATCGAGCCAGAACGGCCGGTCGATGCGGCCGCGAATCTCGCGCGACAGGGTCGAATCGAGCAGCGAGAAGAACGGTCGAGGACCGGCATCCGGCAAGGGATCGGGCGGCAGCACGGAGATCGTCAGCCCGTAGGTGTCGGCCGCGATGCGCGAGATGTCGGAGAACCGGCTGTCCTGCGGATAGGTCTCGATGACCTCGATGACTGCCGCGATGTCACCGACCAGCGCAGCCGACAGACGCCGCGTAACAAGCTGCCAGTGGCGCTCCATGAAGACATACGCCACGACCGCCTGCAGGATGAGGATCGGCATCACCACGATCAGGATCGAGCGGGCATAGAGGCCCTTCGGCAGGCGGCCTGTCAGCAGCGCGCCGAGATGCGGCAGGCCGAGGCGCTGCACCAACGCCGCGCCGCGCTGGCGCGATGACTTCAGCAGCGGCTGCAGCCGCCGCACCCATTGCGGCAGGCGATGCCTGCCCATGTCGCCGATCAGGGACATTTTCGGGGTCCGCGCTGGACGGCCGAAATCCTAGTCCACCAGCAGGCGGTAGCCAATTCCGCGCGCCGTCTGAAGGTGGACCGGATTGGATGGATCGGTCTCGATCTTGCGTCGCAGCCGGTTGATCTGCACGTCGACCGCCCGCTCGCCGCCGCCATTGGAGACTTTGAGGAATTCGTGCCGCTTGACCGTCTCGCCCGGCCGGGCGGCAAAGATCCGGAGCAGCTCGCGTTCGCGATCGGTGATGCGGATCGTGTCGATGCCGCGCCTCAGCTCGCCGCGCTCCAGATGGAATGTGAACGGACCGAAGCGGATGGTCTCCACGACGGGCGTCACGGGCTGCGCCCCACGACGGAGAATGCTGGTGATGCGGAGCAGCAGCTCGCGCGGCTCGAAAGGCTTCGCCAGATAATCGTCGGCGCCGATCTCGAGGCCGCGGATGCGATGCGGCGCCTCGGAACGCGCCGTCAGGATCAGGATCGGTACCGATGACGTCTGCCGTAACGCCTCGGTGAATTCGAGCCCCGTCTCGCCAGGCATCATCACATCCACGACGAGCAGGTCGAAGGCGATGCCGGCGATCTGTCGGCGCGCTTCCGCGGCCGACGCGGCGGCGGTGACGCGGAAGCCGTTGGCGTTCAGGAAACGCGTCAGGAGCGTCCTGATCCGCATGTCGTCGTCGACGACGAGGAGGTGCGGCGCGTCGTCCGGCAAGGCCTGGGAATTGGGCGTGGCGGAATCCTTCGTCATCGCTCGTTCTCCGAGTCGACGAGGTGCGCCGCCTTGGCGCGGTCCTGCGCGTTGATCATGCCGAACAGGAAGGCGGTGACAGTGGCGCGGGCGTCGGGTCCAAGTGGCGCCAGCGATCCCTTGATCCGCCGCTCCTGCGGCGCCGAGAGGCCGGCGGAGAGCGCCTGGCCGGTCGGCGTCGCGAAGAGCAGGCGCTGGCGGCGGTCCTCGAGCCCGGTGCGCTGCTCGATGAAGCCGGAATCGACCAGCTCCTTCAACACGCGCGCCAGGCTCTGCTTGGTGATCTTGAGGATGTCGAGGAGGTCGGCGACGGTTAGGCCCGGATTGCGATCCACGAAGTGCAGCACGCGGTGATGCGCCCGGCCGAAATCGGACTTTGCCAGGATCGCGTCCGGATCGGAGATGAAGTCGCGATAGGCGAAGAACAGGAGCTCGATCAGATCCACCACCGATTCCCCGGCGGCGGCTCGCGAGCGGCGCGCAGCGAGCGAATGATTTATGTCAGCCATATTGACATATCTTGCAGTCTTGCTACCCTTCATCGTGCCGGTTCTGAACAGGCGTGTCCCGGCCGGCTTGTGCAAGAGCCGACTTGTGCAAGAATTGTTCGACAGGCGCAATCGTGCCGCATTGAGGCGGTCGAGTGAAGGCGCGGACGGCGTGAAAAGCGCCGCTGGCCAGGAGGATATGACAATGGCGGGCGTTCCCTTCGATCAGATGACCGGAAAGATCTGGTTCAACGGCGCTTTCGTCGAGTGGGCCGACGCGAAGATCCATGTGCTGACGCACGGGCTGCACTATGCGAGCTGCGTTTTCGAGGGCGAGCGCGCTTATGGCGGCGAGGTGTTCAAGCTGCGCGAGCACACCGAGCGGCTGTTCTACAGCGCCAAGCTGCTCGACTTCGCCATCCCCTACAAGGTCGAGGAGATCGACGCGGTCTGCCGCGAGCTGCTGGTCCTGAACAATCTCTCCGACGCCTATGTCCGCCCGGCCGCCTGGCGCGGCAGCGAGATGATGGGGGTGTCGGCGCAGACCAACAAGATCAACGTCGCGATCGCGGTGTGGAACTGGCCGTCCTATTTCAGCCCGGCGGAACGGCTGAAGGGCATCCGCCTTGACATCTCCGAATGGCGGCGCCCCGACCCGCGGACGATTCCCGCGAAGGCGAAGGCCGCGGGCCTCTACATGATCTGCACGCTCTCCAAGCATGCGGCCGAGCGCAAGGGCTACGCCGACGCGCTGATGTTCGACTGGCGCGGCCAGGTGGCTGAAGCGACCGGCGCCAACATCTTCTTCGTCAAGGACGGCAAGATCCACACGCCGACCCCCGACTGCTTCCTCGACGGCATCACCCGCCGCACCGTCATCGGCCTCGCCAAGGCGCGCGGCATTGAGGTGGTCGAGCGGACCATCATGCCGGAGGAGATGGAAGGCTTCGAGCAGTGCTTCCTGACCGGCACGGCGGCGGAGGTCACGCCCGTCTCCGAGATCGGCCCCTACCGGTTTACAGTCGGCGCGGTCACCAGGCAGCTGATGGACGACTACATGGTGGCGGTGCAGCCGGCCGCGCCGGTCGCCGCGAAGAAGGTTGCGGTGGGCTGAGCTTCCGTCTAGTCGGACGCGCATGACCACCATCGACGACAAGGACGCGCTTCGGCGCGTCTACAAGAGCCCCAATCCGCGCTCGGTGCAGAAGGAGATCAAGCTCCTCGACCGGCATTGCCGCCGCTTCGTCGAGCTTTCGCCTTTCCTTGTGCTCTCGACGTCGGGCGAAGGTGGGGGTGACGTGTCGCCGCGCGGCGGGCCACCGGGTTTCGTCAAGGCGATGGATTCCGCGACGCTGGTGATCCCGGATTTTCCCGGCAACAATCGCCTCGATTCGCTGGAGAACATTCTCGAGAACGGTCGCGTCGGAATGCTGTTCTTCGTGCCGGGGGTCGATGAGACGCTGCGCGTCAATGGCCGCGCCACGATCGACATCGATCCGGACCTGCGGGCGCTCGGCAGGGTCGATGGGCGCCTGCCGATCGCCGTCATCCGGGTCAGCGTCGAGCAGGCCTATCTGCATTGCGGCAAGGCGCTGATGCGCTCGTCGCTCTGGGACCCCGCGATCCAGGTCGAGCGCTCGATCTTCCCCTCCATCGGCGAGATGATCAGGGACCAGATCAACCAGCAGGCGCCCGCCGAAACGCAGGACGAGATGCTCGTGCGTTACAAAGAGACGTTGTACTAGGAAGCGCCACTTCCCGGCAGCGCCGTCGTCTCTCCCCTTTCGCTGAAAATCACTTCTTCCGCTCGAGTGCTGGCCCCTCGCAGGGCGGCGGTCCTTCCTTAGTCGGGGCAACACAAAGGAGTGATGCTTCTTCGAAAACGCCCCGCCCCCTCCGCCCGTAGCCCTAGGCGGCGGGTCGCTTCGAAGCCCGCTGAATCCGGCCTCCGGCGTTGCCGGAGAGCGTTGGCAAATCAGAGGGCAAGAAATGACCATGACAGAGACGAAGGCGGACGACCGCATCGAGGTCGAGGCTGATGGCGTGCGTCGGCTGATCGATATGCAGGCCGGCAGGCGGGCCTTTCTGAGGACTATCGGGCTCGGCGCTACGGCCGCCGCAGTGTTCGGTGGCGGCGCGGTTTCCCTGAGCGCTGAAGCGTGGGCGGCAACACTCAATGACGCCGACATCCTGAATTTCGCGCTGAACCTCGAATATCTCGAAGCTGAGTTCTACCTGATCGGCGCGCTGGGCCGCCGGCTCGAAACGAGCGAGACCACCGGCGTCGGCCATCGCGGCAACGTCACCGGCGGGCGCCAGGTGATGTTTTCGTCGAGTTCGTTGATTGGCCGATACGTCACGGAGATCGCGGGCGACGAGGAAGCGCACGTGAAATTCCTGCGCGCCGCGCTCGGCAATGCCGCCGTGGCGCGACCGCAGCTGAACATCGGCACCGCGTTCACCGCGGCCGCCCAGGCAGCCGGGCTCGGGTCGGGCTTCGACGCCTACGAGAACGACGACAGCTTTGCGATCGCGGCATTCATCTTCGAAGACGTCGGTGTCACCGCCTACAAGGGCGCCGCCCGCTTCATCAAGAACAAGGACTACCTGGAGGCCGCAGCCGGCATCCTGGCGGTCGAGGCGTACCACGCGGCCACCATTCGCAGCTATCTCTACGGACGCCAGCTCACGGTCGCGGCCCGAAAGATCTCCGACCTGCGCGATTCCGTCGACGGGCCTACCGACCTCGATCAGGGCCTCTACATGGACGGCGTCAACATCGTGCCGACCGACAAGAACGGCATCGCCTTCAGCCGCTCGCCGCAGCAGGTCCTGAAGATCGTCTATCTGGGCGGAGACACGAGCGGCGGATTCTTCCCGCAGGGACTGAACGGAAACCTGAAGTAGCCGTCGAGGCCACGTCGCCGATAACACCGAAGAGCCGGTGCGGGTGTGCCCAGTAGGCCGCCCGCACCCGCTACATCAGGAAGACGCGAGCGTCAGCGCCACTTGTTCGCGGCGCTGTCGTCCTTCTCCTTCGCCGCCACCCAGTCCCCCTCGCTGCCGTCGCGCAGGTGCTCCTTCTTCCAGAAGGGAGCGCGGGTCTTCAGATAGTCCATCAGGAAGGACGCCGCTTCGAACGCCGGCTGCCGGTGCGCGGAGGCGGCAAGCACGAGCACGATCGGCTCGCCCGGAACGATGCGCCCGTGACGGTGAATGATCGTCAGGCCCAGGAGCGGCCAGCGCCCAGCCGCCTCGCGCGCGATGCGAAGCATCTCCCCTTCGGCCATGCCGGAATAGTGCTCAAGCTCGAGCGCCGCGAGCGTCTCGCCTTCGTCGCGGCAATAGCCGGTGAAGGCGACGACCGCGCCGACGTCTGCGCGGTCGCTCGTCACCCGACGCGACTCCTCGGAGAGGTCGAAGCTCTCGCGCTGCACGCGGATATCCGGGTTCCAGGATTTCATGGGCGGAGCTAGCCCTCCCCAGTCCTCCCCGCAAGGGGAGGGCAGAACCCTCAGCCGCCCGTCATCGGCGGGAAGAAGGCGATCTCGCGCGCCCCGCCGATCGCCATGTCGTGCTCGACGTGCTCCTGGTCGAGCGCCGCGCGGATGACGGTCGGCTCGGAGAAGGCGGCGGCGTAACCCTCGTCCTTCGCGGCGAGGTGCTGGATAAGGTCGGCGACGCTCGTCACACCGACGGGAAGGTCGATCTCCTCCTCGGCATGGCCGACGCGCTCCCGCACCCAGGCGAAATAGCGGACCTTCATCCTCAATCCGTCACAAGGTGTTTCAGGCCGGCGCGGAAATAGTCGTAGCCGGTGTAGAGCGTCACCAGCGCCGCCACCCAGAAGAAGCTCAGCCCGATATTGATGAGGATGCCGCTCTTCGCGCCCTGCAGCGCCGGCGCAATCAGCAGCGCCGCGATGGCGACGAGCTGCATGGTGGTCTTCCATTTTGCGAGCCGCGTGACCGGCACGCTCACATGCAGCTCCGCCAGGAATTCGCGCAGGCCGGAGACGAAGATTTCGCGCATCAGCACGATGATCGCCGCGCAGATCGACCAATGCCGCAAAGTGTCGTCGGCGACGAGAACGAGGATGGAGACGGCGACGAGCAGCTTGTCGGCGATCGGATCGAGCATGCGGCCGAGCGCCGATTGCTGTTGCCATGCGCGCGCCAGGTAACCGTCGAAATAGTCGGTGATGCTGGCGATGACGAAGATGATGAATGCGGTCCAGTAGCCCCAGTTGCCGGGGAAATAGAACGTCGCCCCGACCAGCGGCGCGGCGGCGATGCGGCCGTAGGTGAGGATGTTGGGAAGGTTCAGCGCCCCGAGCACGACCGGGCGCCGCATTGGTTCGTCCGCTTGGACCGTCATCATGGCACCTTGGAATTCCGCGGCGCGCGCGTCAATCGCCCCCGGCGCGGCATCCCCCCTGCTCGTAGCCGAATATACGGCGTTTGCGACGAAAACACGACTTGCGCATTCCTGGTCCGATTTCCGCCTCGATTCCCGGGCCCCCGATTCCCCGCCCCCGATTCCAGGCTAAGTCGCCTGCTCGTGAAAGTGGTCGTAGATGATTTCGGCAAGCGCCCGGGAAACGCCGGCGACCGTCATCAGATCGTCCACGCCGGCCCGGCTCACGGCCTTGGCGGTGCCGAAATGGCGGAGGATGGCGCGCTTCCGCGACGGCCCGACGCCGGCAATCTCGTCAAGAGGATTGAAGCTCATCTCCTTCTTGCGCCGCGCCCGGTGCGAACCGATGGCAAATCGGTGCGCCTCGTCGCGCAGGCGCTCTATGAAATAGAGCACCGGGTCGCGATGCGGCAGCAGGAACGGCTCGCGGCCGGCCATGAAGAACGTCTCGCGTCCGGCTTCCCGGTCACGGCCCTTGGCGATCGAGACGAGCGGCACGTCGGTGATCCCGAGATCGGCCAGCACCGAGGCCGCCGCGCTGAGCTGGCCCTTGCCGCCATCGACGAGAACCAGGTCCGGCCACGGGCCGAGCGCATCGCCCGGCTCGGCTGGCGCTTCCGGTCGCGCTCCCGTCTCCTTCAGCAGCCTGGCAAAGCGGCGGCGCATCACCTCGCGCATCATGCCCGTGTCGTCGCCGGCCACCGTCTCCTCGGCGCGGATGTTGAATTTCCGGTAGTGGTTCTTGGAGAAGCCCTCCGGCCCGGCGACGATCATGGCTCCGACGGCGCTGGTGCCCATCACGTGGCTGTTGTCGTAGACCTCGATGCGGCGCGGCGGGGCGGGGAGGCCGAAGACTTCCGCCAGCCCGGCGAGCAGCTTCGCCTGGCTCGACGTGTCGGCGAGCTTGCGGGCCAGCGCCTCGCGCGCATTCGCCATCGCGTGCTCGACCAGCTCGCGCTTCTCGCCGCGCTGCGGAACGAGGATTTCGACCTTGTGCCCGGCCTTCTCGCAAAGCGCCGTCTGCAGCAGCTCGCGCTCCTCGAAATCGGTGGAGACGAGGATCAGCCGCGGGACCGGCTTGTCGTCGTAGAACTGCGCCAGGAACGGCTCGATCACCGCCGGCGCGTCGAGGCTCTTGTCGGCCTTGGGAAAATAGGCGCGGTTGCCCCAGTTCTGGCCCGTGCGGAAGAAGAAGACCTGGATCGAGGTCATCCCGCCGGCCTGGTGCAGCGCGAATACGTCGGCCTCGTTGACGCCGCGAGGATTGATCCCCTGGTGCGCCTGCACGTGCGACAGCGCGGCGAGCCGGTCGCGATAGAGCGCGGCGCGCTCGAAATCGAGGGTTCCGGATGCGGCCTCCATGGCTTGCGCAAGCTCCGACTTCACCTGCTGGCTCGATCCCGTGAGGAACGCCTTCGCCTCCGCTACCAGCCGGCGATAATCCTCCGGCGCGATCTCGCCCGTGCAGGGGGCCGAGCAGCGCTTGATCTGGAAGAGCAGGCACGGCCGCGTGCGGCTCTCGAAGATCGAGTCCGAGCAGCTTCGGATCAGGAACGCCTTCTGCAGCGTGTTGACGGTGCGGCCGACTGCACCGGCGGACGCGAAGGGGCCGAAATAGCTCCCCTTCCGCCGGTGCGCGCCGCGATGCTTCATGATCGCCGGAGCCGGGTGGTCCTCGGCGATCAGGATGTAGGGGAACGACTTGTCGTCGCGCAGCAGCACGTTGAAGCGGGGGCGAAGCCGCTTGATGAGGTTCGCCTCCAGCAACAACGCTTCGGTCTCGGTGCGGGTGCGCACGAAATCCATCGCCGTGGTGGCGCGGATCATGCGGGCGATGCGGCCGCTCTGCCCCGCCGTGCGCGTGTAGCTGATGACGCGCTTCTTCAGGCTCCGCGCCTTGCCGACGTAGAGCACGTCGCCGTCGGCGTTGCTCATGCGGTAGACGCCGGGAGCGTTTGGCAGGGTCTTCACCGCCGCGGCGATCACCTCCTCGCCCGAGGCGGCGCGCACCGGCGTTTCCCAGTCGAGGTCGAGCCGGGCGGAAAGCTCGGGTCCAACATCCTCGGCGAGCGGCGGGATGTCGGAGGCCGCCGGCGTTCCCGTCGCGGGGTCGGGACCGCTCGGGACCGCGTCCGCGATACTGTCGTGTCCGGGCTTCATGCGGGCTCGCCGACGATATCCGGCGTCTTCCAGCCGATGTGCTGGCCGGAATCGAGCAGGAGCAACTGGCCGGTGATCGAAGGCGTATCGACCAGGAAGCGGATCGCTCGCCCGAAGTCGGCGGGGTCGACGGACCGCGGCAGCGGGAGGCCGGCGACCTCATCCTGCATCCGGTCGGCGGCGAAGGGATTCGGGAAGGTCGGGCCGGGGCCGATTCCGTTCACGCGGATGCGCGGCGCCAGCGTCTGCGCGAGCGTCTGCGTCGCCGTCCAGAGCGCCGCCTTGCTCAGCGTATAGGAGGGCATCTGCGGCGTGAGCTTGTGGACACGCTGGTCGATCATGTTGACGATATTGCCGTCGCAATTCCCGGGAAGCTGCGCGGCGAAGGCCTCGGCCAGGAACATGGGCGCGCGCAGGTTCACGTCGAATTGGGTCTGCCAGACGCCGATGTCCAGCCCTCCGAAGGCGTCCTTCAGGAACACCGACGCATTGTTGACGAGGAGACTGACGGGCCCGAGCGCGGCGGCCGCCTCAGCCACGATGCCGGCCAGCCCCTTTGCGTCGGCAAGATCGGCGCGGACGACCACGGCCTCAGCGCCACTCGCGCGCAATTCCCCGGCAAGGACCGTCGCCTCCGCAAGGGAGCGATCGCAATGGATCGCCACCGCCCAGCCATGGCTTGCGAGGTCGCGCACGATCGCCGCGCCGATGCGCCTGGCGCCGCCGGTGACGAGCGCGGTCCGGATCATGCGGGAATCGATTCCTCGGTAGACGGCCTGCATTCTACCACGGCACTGCAAGACTGCCGGGGGGCGTTAAGCCGGCGTTAGGCATTGTGGCAAGGATGGCCGCTTTGCGGCGGCAAAAACCTTTGTTTCTCCGTGATTTGGTCCCCTCCGCACCCAAGTGCGGACAGATCGATCCGGCAGTGGAACAAGCATGCGTGCGCCGCATTCTCGGCAAGCGCCCGAGGGGCTCACCAGGAGGTCTGTTGATGCGTTTTTCGAACCTGATCGGAGCAATTGCCACAGGGGTTCTCGCCAGCCCGGCACTCGCCGCCGATCTTACCAATGTGGAGCCGCTGCCGACGCCGTCTATCGTGCAGGCCGCGCCGGTTAATAACTGGACGGGCTTCTATCTCGGCGTGCTCGGCGGCTACGGCTGGGCCAAGGCGGACACCAACGCCGTCGGGGAAATCAATGCCGACGGATTCGACATCGGCGGCTATGCCGGCGCCAACTGGCAATGGGGCAACTTCGTGCTCGGCGGCGAGGGCGATCTTGCCTTTCCGTGGCGCGACGGTTCCTCCGGTGGCCTGAAGGCCGAGCAGGGCCTCAACGGGTCGCTGCGCGCCCGGGCCGGCATCGCGCTCGACCGCTTCCTGCTCTACGGCACCGCCGGTCTCGCGGGGACCAACCTCGAACTCAGCTCCGCTGCCGGGAAGGACGACCAGGATCTCTGGGGCTGGACCGCCGGCGCCGGCGTTGAAGCGATGCTCACCGACAACATCACGGCGCGCGTCGAATACCGCTTCACGGACTACGACACCGAGGGCTTCAACCTTGGCGGCGCGGGCGTGAACAGCGATCTGCAGACGAACACCATCCGCGGCGGTATCGGCGTCAAGTTCTGAACCGCAGCCAGCAGGATCGAAATCCCAAGCCCGGGGCTTACGCCTCGGGCTTTTCTGCCTCCGGGCTCAGCCCGCAAATTGCTTCACGGCGATCACGGCGTTGGTGCCGCCGAAGGCGAACGCGTTGCTCACGGCGGCGCGGATCGGACGCTCCCGCGCAACGCCGGGCGTGACATCCAGATCGCAGGCCGGGTCGAGGCTCTGGATATTGACGGTGGGCGGGACGATTCCGGTCCGCATCGCCTCCACCATCGCAACCAGCTCCAGCGACCCGCTTGCGCCCAGCGCATGACCGTGCATCGACTTGGTCGAGGAAATCGACACGGAGCGGGCGTGTTCGCCGAGCACCGTCCTGATGATCTCGATCTCGGTCATGTCGTTGGCCACCGTGCCGGTGCCGTGGGCGTTGATGTAGTCCACGTCGCCTGGCGCGAGCCCGGCGTCGGCGAGGCAGGCGCGCAGCGCCCGCACCGGCCCCTCAACCGTCGGCGCGACGAGATCCTGGGCGTCCGCGCTCATGCCAAACCCCGCCAGCTCGGCGAGAATTTCCGCCCCTCGGGCCTTGGCGTGGTCGGCGCGCTCGAGCACGGCGATCCCCGAGCCCTCCGCCAGCACCAACCCTTTTCGGTCGCGGTCGAAGGGGCGGCATGTGTCGGGCGCCAGCACGCGCAGCGCGTCCCAGGCCTTGAGGATCCCGTAGACCAGCGGGGCCTCCGTCCCGCCCGCCAGCGCAACATCCGCCGCGCCTGAGCGGATGAGCGAGACGGCGGAGGCGATGGCGTGATTGGATGAGGAGCATGCGGAGGACACGCCGAACACGGGCCCCCGGATTCCGTAAGCCATGCTGACCTGGCTCGCCGGCGCGCCGGGCATCACGCGCGGCACCGCGAAGACATTCGTCCGCTTCGCGCCTTCCAGGAAAACGCGGCGGTAGCTGTCCTCGATCGCCTCCCAGCCGGCGACGCCGACCCCCACGACGCATGCCGTCCGTAGCCCAATGTCGCCCTTCGGATCGAGGCCGGCCTGCTTCAGCGCCTGGCCTGCGGCGACGAGCGCCAGCACGCTGAAGCGGTCGAGCATGGGGAGGCGGCGCTGCTCGACCATGGTCGGCGGATCGGGCGGGGGGATCGTCCCCCCGATCGAGACCTTCAGCTCGAACGGAGCCGAGACGTTGAGCGGTCCGATGCCGCACCGCCCGGCGGCGAGCGCCGACCAGAACTCGGCAACGGAGTGGCCGAGCGCCGAGACGCAGCCAAGCCCGGTGATGACGACGCGGCGGTCGTCCATCGTTCAGGTCCCGGCCAGTCCGAGCGAGCGGCCGAGCGCAATGATGTCGCCCACCGTCTTGATATTCTGCGACGCCTGGTTCGCGTCGAGCGGGATCTCGACGCCATATTCGTCCTCGATGCTCATGATGATCTCGACAAGATCAAGCGACGTGACGCCGAGCTGGTCGAGGGTCGCGTCGGGGACCACCTCGTCCTCCGGCACGTTGGCCTGCTTGGAGATGACCTTGCGCAGCACGGTTTCGATGGTGTCCGGCATGTTCCTCAGAATCCCTCGAGCGTCAGCGGCGCACCGACCGGCCAGCCGATACACGGCCCTTCCGGCGGCGTTCCGTCAAGTTGGCTTCTGTTTGGCGGCGTCGAGAAACCGCCGCACGCGATGCATGAGCTTCAGATTGTCGATCGCCTGCTCGCGCGGCACCGCCGGTATCCCGAGATAGACCGCACCAGGCGGAACGTTCGTCCCGACCGCCGATCCGCCGCCCACCACCGCGCCTTCTCCGATCTTCAGGTGGTCCGCAACCGCCACCCGCCCACCGAGAACGGCCCGCTCGCCCACGATCACACTGCCGGCGAGCCCGACCTGGCCGCACAGCATGCAGTCCGCGCCGATCTCGACGTTGTGGCCGATCATGACCATGTCGTCGATCTTGGCGCCGTCGCCGATGCGGGTGGGCTTCAGCGTTCCCCTGTCGATCGCGGTCAAAGCGCCGATCTCGACGTCATCTCCGATTTCCACGATCGACAGCGCATGGATCTTTCGCAGCGGGTTGCGCCCCGCGTCCTTCAGCGTCGCGGAAGCGCCGCGCGCCATCTCCACGGCGCCCGGATCGGCCGGGACAAAGCCGAACCCGTCCGCGCCGATCGAGGCGTTGTGGTGGATCACCACCCGGTCGCCGACGCGGCAGCCCCAGCCGATGCGTACCCCGGGATAGATCAGGGCATCGGCACCGACGCTGGCGCCCTCCGCCACCGTCACCTGCGACAGGAGGACGGAGCGGTCTCCGATCGAGGCGCCCGCCCCGATGACCGTCAGCGGGCCGATGCAGACGTCCGCCCCGATCCGCACGTCATCCGCCAGTACGGCGGTCGGGTGGATGCCCGGCGCGGCCGAAGGGCGATGACGGAACACGCCGGTGAGATCGGCCAGTGCGGTGCGCGAGCGCTTCAACGCGATGACGGCGCGGAACCGGCCCTCCGGGACACTTGCCCCTTCCATGACGACCGCCGTCGCCGCACGCGTCTCCGGCAGCAGCCGCAGCGTGTCTGCGGAGACGGCGATGGCGAGATCGCCCGCTTCCGAAGCACTTGACGGATGCACGGCGCGCAGAATCTCCGCGTCGGCGTCGCCGATGACGCGAGCATTGAGTGCCGCGGCGACGGCGCTTGCTTTCACGGACCCACTCCTGTCGAGGCCGGTTTCCTAGCCGAACGCGGCGTGGTCGTATAGCGCAGGCGCGGTGTCAACCTGCTGGGGAGGTGGCCGCGTAAGCCGGGACTTTTGCGGCGAAATTGTCGAGCCAGGCGACGAGGCGCGGATGTGTGCTCCGCCACTTCCCCTCGAAGCGCAGGTCCTGGTAGCCGAGCGCGCAGGCGAGTGTGATCTGGCCCACGTGCGGCGAACCTGCGAAGGTGGGCGGGCTCGCCTCGAAGGCCGCCATGGCACGCTCGACCTTGCTGCGCTGATTGTCGAGCCAGCGTTGATTGTGGGTCTCCGGCGGGCGGAAGCGCCCCTCGTAGACCTGCAGCAGCAGGGCATCCAGCAACCCGTCGGCCAGCGCCTGCATCGTCAGCGCAGGAATGCGTTCGCGCCCCTTCGGAATGACGACGCCTCCGCCCGCCTCGGCGTCGAGGAATTCCACGATTACGCGTGAATCGTAGAGGACCGTTCCATCCTCAAGGATGAGCGCCGGGATCTTGCCCAGCGGATTCTGCCGGCGGAGCGCATCGGAGGGATCGTTGGTGTCGGCGATTGCGGTCTCGATGCGCTCATCGAGCCCGCAGATCGCGGCGGCGAGCCGCACCTTGCGCCCGAACGGCGAGGCGGGCGCATTCCTCAAAATCCACATTGTCGATTCTTCCTGTGCCGGCCGCGAGCCGGGCAGACCTATCGCACGGTGCGGCAGTCGCCGTCGTGGACGTGCCAGGGATCGAGGCCGGGCACGCAGAAATCGACATTGCTGCCGAGGCCGACAAAGCCGAGCCCGTGCTCGATCACATAGAAGACCGGGTGCTCGCTGCCGTCGGTCATCACCGCGTCGGCCATGCAGAAGTCGCGCAGCACCTGACCCGGCTCAGAATAAGGATGCCGGCTCGAGCGCGGATTGCCGATCCTCTCGATCGTGTAGCCGCGATGCCACTCCGTCCGCTCCGCCCATCCGAAGCGGCTCTGGATACGGGAAAGCGCTCCCGCGCCGGCGCACGCAAGATCGCTTGTCGGCGGCGCGATGACAATGGTCGGCGAGAAATCGGCCGCGGCGGCAAGGCCGCATCCGAGCGTGGGCAGGAGAAGGAGGCTGAAGATGAGGGATCGCATTTCCGGAGCTTAGCCGATTCGAGAGGCGTATGGACAGGGCCGTCGCGGTAGTCCCGACGCGCGCGGATTTTTGTGGCTCCGGCCGCCCCATTTCGTCGCGTTGCCGCGTTGACTTATCGCCCCGGACGCGGAACAGGCAGATGATGCGCAATCGCATGGCGGCAGCGGTTCTCCTCGCAATCCTCCCGGTCTCGGGGGGCGCGAACGCCGCCGCCCTGACGACGAAGGATGTCATCGAGGCGCTGCACCGCGCGACGCCCGCCGCTCCGGCGGATTTCTCCGGCAAGGACCTGAAATTCCTGGATTTGAGCGCGCTCGATTTCAGCCGCGCCAATCTTTCCGGCGCCGATCTGCGCTCCGCCGACCTCACCGGTGCGAACCTCAGCGATGCCAATCTTTCCGGCGCCAACCTGACACGCGCCACCGTCATCAAGGCGGACTTCACCGGCGCCGATCTTTCGAATGCCAACATCTACCGGCCGGTCACCTTCTCCAGCGAGGCCAAGGCGCCGACCGAGATGCCGGTCTTCACGCGGACACGGTTTTCCGGCGCGCGCCTCGTGGTCGATCTCATTCACGCCGATTTGACCGGGGCCGATTTCCGCGATGTGCGGATGGAGATGCGGCGCGAAGACCTGTTCATGACCTCGCACATTCTCTGGTCGAACCTCGCGGGAGCGAATTTCGCGGGGGCAAATCTTTCCGGGGTCGTGATCGCGAGCTCCAACCTCAGCCGCACCGATTTCTCCGGCGCGATCCTGGCTCTCACGCAAATCCTGCGCTGCGACCTGACCGGCGCCAACCTCGCCGGCACCGATCTCAAGGAAACGACCTTGAAGGATGTCACGGGATTGCCGAAGCCTGCCCCCTGAGCAGAAGTGTTCTCGCGGCTCTCCGGCTGGCTTATAGGAGAAGGGGACTCCGCCTTGCCGGTGTGGAGTGCTGACGCGAGGCGCGGGCGGATGAGATTGCGGAAAGGGTTGCTGCTCCCGGCGCTGGCCGCCGCGCTCGCGATCGCCAGCCCTGCCGCGGCGGACGACAAGCCCGCGGACCCCGTGGTCGATCTCGCTCTCGTCCTTGCGGTGGACATCTCCAATTCCATCAACCCCGAGCAATACCAGTTGCAGGTGGCGGGGCTGATGCAGGCCTTTGAGGACCCGGCGGTGCAGGGCGCGATCCTCGCCGGTTCGCATGGCTCCATCCTCGTCACGCTCATCGCCTGGTCGGACAAGCCGCGCATCGCGATCCCGTGGACATTGATCGGCAGCGAGCCGGATGCCGTCGCCTTCGGCCGGCGGATCATCGACCTGCCCCGGGTCGCCGGCAACTTCACCTGCATGGGCGACGCCATGCGCTTCATCGGCGAGCGGGTTCTGCCGCAGCAGCCGTTTCCGGCGGAGCGCCAGATCATCGACGTCTCGGGCGACGGGCGGGAGAACTGCAATCCGAAGCAGCCGGTCGATTCCGTCCGCTCCGAACTTGTGGGCGAGGGGGTAACGATCAACGGCCTCCCCATCCTCGAAGGGGCCGAGGCCGAGCAGCTCGAGCAGTGGTATACCGAACATGTGATCGGCGGACCCTTCGCCTTTGTCCTGCCGGCGAAGGGCTACGGCGATTTCGCCAGGGCGATCCGGCGGAAATTCCTGGTCGAGATCAGCACCGCCATCGGCGACGGGTCCGGGGAGATGCAGCCCGCGGCGTGCCGGTTCTGCGTGAATTGACGCAACCCCGGGCAGCCTCAACCACCCGACTCACCGGCTGTTCAGCGCAATCCGCAACGACCGGCAGCCGGCCCTTGCCAAACCCCGCCCCGCCTGAGACGATCCCTGTGCCGGCTCCGGAAGTGGGGCGACGTTCGTGGCGGGCCTGCCTGCCCGGCTCGACTTTGAGCCCGGCACAATGGCTGAATTGGCGTTCTGCTTCCTGAAGGGCCGCAATCGGGGCTTTCGACGACCCCGTCTGCAGGCAGAGGAGGAAGTATGAGCGACAAGGAACGCAGGACAGGCCC
>JBBQVL010000063.1:0-27097 GCA_038211615.1 Hyphomicrobiales bacterium | reverse complement strand
CGCGACGTAGGTTGGATCGCGCTCGATGCCGAGGAAATGCCGGCCGAGGCGCTTGGCGACGGCGCCGGTCGTGCCGGTGCCGAAGAACGGGTCGAGCACCAGGTCGCCCGGCCGCGTCGTCGCCAGCAGCACGCGGTAGAGCAGCGCCTCCGGCTTCTGCGTCGGGTGGACCTTGGCCCCGTCCTCGCCCTTCAGGCGCTCCTCGCCGGTGCAGATCGGCATCACCCAGTCGGAGCGCATCTGCAGGTCGTCGTTGAAGACTTTGAGCGCGTCGTAGTTGAACGTGTAGGACTTCGCTTCCGCTGACGGAGACGCCCAGATCAGGGTCTCGTGCGCGTTGGCGAAGCGGCGGCCGCGAAAATTCGGCATCGGGTTGGTCTTGCGCCAGACGACGTCGTTCAAAATCCAGAAGCCGAGGTCCTGCAGCGTCGCGCCGACGCGAAAAATGTTGTGGTAGGAGCCGATGACCCAGAGCGTGCCGGTCGGCTTCAGGATGCGTTGGCACTCACGAAGCCAACCGCGCGTGAACGCATCGTAGGTCGCGAAATCGGCGAAATGGTCCCACGCATCGTCTACACCGTCGACGCGCGACTGGTCGGGACGATGCAATTCGTTCGAAAGCTGCAGATTGTAGGGGGGGTCGGCGAAGACGAGATCGACGCTGCGCGACGGCAGCTTCTCCAGTTCCCCGATGCAGTCGCCGACCAGAACCACATCGCGCTCAAGGGCCACCTGAACCCGAGACGCCGCCAAACGCACGCCCATCACGCCACTCCGTACCGAGGCCGAAAGGGTGGCGGAACATGCTGAAGGCGGGGTTAGGGAACGTGGTGAAGCCGGCGTAAAGAATTGCCGCAGAAATGTCGGTCCACCCTTAAAATCACTGCATTCCGCTGATATAGAGCGGGGAATGATAAGGGCGGGGAGCATTTCATCGATGCCGACGTTTCGGCCGGCGCGGCTTCGCGTGGCATCGATCATCGCCCTTGGCCTTGCCGGCCCGATGCTCGGCGGCTGCTCGATGCTCGGATTTGGCAGCTCGAAGCCCGAGACGACCGCGGCGACGAAGCCAGCCGCCGCAACGCCCGCCGTCGCGAGCGCCGACCAGATCGACGTGCGCCAGTATCTCGGCCCCGACTATTGCCCCGAGCTTCGCATCCTGAGCGGAGCGGAGGTGATGCGCCGCTATGAAAAAGGCCACGAGGACGATGCGAAATCCGTGATCTGGCAGGCCTCGGTCGGCAAGACGGCGCGGGAATGCCTGTTCGACCTGCAGGGCGGCATGACGCTGAAGGTGGGCATTTCCGGCCGGGTGATCGCGGGTCCGAAGGGCGGGGCTTCGACCGTGACGGTACCGCTCAGGATCGCGGTGGTGAAATACCAGCAAGCGGTGCTGGCGACGCAGGACTATACGATCGACGTTTCCATTCCAGGCGAGGGCGCCGCGACCTTCACCCAGGTGAAGGAGATCCTGGTCCCCTCGCCGGGCAAGGATCGCGACTACCTCATCTACGTCGGGTTCGGCGACGGCAAATGGGATCCGCTGCATGGCGAGGCGGTGGTCGCCGTCGCGAAGCCGCCGCCCGCTCCGCCACCCCTCCCCGACGAGCCGCCGGCGCCGCCACCGCCGAGCAAGCCCACAACGCCGAAAGTGCTGCCGACGCCGAGCGGCGGATTCGTCCTTCCCCGCTAGCAGCGCAGCGGGCGGATTGACGCCCGCAGCGTTTGCGACCAAGAGTGCCGGCGCGGATCGTGTCGCGTTCCGCATCGTAAGACGCTGCGCGGGAGAGACCCTGACGACACATCGTCGGAAGGGCGCCGAAGGAGCAACCGCCCCGGAAACTCTCAGGCGACGAGGACCGCGCGACAAGCGAGCGACGCTCTGGAAAGCGGCTACCGGACACCAGTCCGGCAGCCCACCGACGGAGTAACCGGAAGCCTTCGGGCGATCGGGAATCTCTCAGGTCCTGCGGACAGAGGGGGCACGGACGGGCGCCGATCGGCGTCCGCGTGCAACGCTTCTGGGCGGAGATCTGATGGCAGACGATACCGAGACGCTCCGCCGCACTTCGCTCCATCCCCTGCATGTCGAGCTTGGCGCGCGCATGGTGCCCTTCGCCGGATATTCGATGCCGGTGCAGTACGAGGGCATTCTCGCGGAGCATCGCTGGACGCGTGAGCATGCCGGACTCTTCGATGTCTCGCACATGGGGCAGCGCTTCCTGATCGGACCGGACCACGCGACCACCGCGGCAGCGCTCGAGGCGATGACGCCGGGCGCCTTCGGATCGCTCGGTCTCGGCCGCATGCGCTACACGCTGCTTCTGAACGACCAGGGCGGGATCGTCGACGATCTGATGGTGACCCGCGCGCTTGCCGAGAACGACGACGGCTACCTGGGCCTGGTCTTCAACGCCGGGCGCAAGGAGATCGATGACGATTTCTTCTGCGCGCGCCTGCCGGATGGCGTTTCGCTGCACAAGGCCGATGACCGTGCGCTGCTTGCGCTGCAGGGGCCGGAGGCCGCGAAGGTGATGGCGCGGCATTGCCCAAGGGCTGCGGGCCTCGTGTTCATGAGCGCCCTCCGCACCGAGTTCGACGACGTCGACTGCTCGATTTCGCGCTCCGGCTATACCGGAGAGGACGGGTTCGAGATTTCGGTCGCCGCGCGTGACGCGGAGACCGTGGCGAGGGCGTTGCTCGCGGAGCCCGAGGTGAAGCCGATCGGGCTCGGGGCGCGCGATTCGCTCAGGCTCGAGGCGGGGCTTCCGCTCTACGGGCATGACCTCGACGAGACCACCTCGCCGGTCGAGGCCGATCTCGGTTTCGCCATCGCCAAGCCGCGCCGCACGAGCGGCGGCTTTCTTGGGGCGCAGCGCATCGTGCGGGAGCTGGCGCAAGGCGCTTCCCGCAAGCGCGTCGGAATCCTCCCCACCGGCCGGGCGCCGGTGCGCGAGGGCGCGGAAATCCTTTCGGTCGACGGGACGAAGATCGGAACCGTCACCTCGGGCGGCTTCGGCGGAACCGTCAACGCCCCGGTCGCCATGGGCTACATCGAGACGCGGTTCGCGACGCCCGGGACCAAGGTCCTGACGAGCGGGCGGCGCGCCAACGAGCCGGCGACCGTCGCGCCGATGCCCTTCGTCCCCCATCGCTATGTCCGCTCAAGGAGCTCCTGAATGCCTGCCACGACACGCTATACGCGCGACCATGAATGGGTGCGCCTCGACGGCGAGATCGCGACCGTCGGGATCACCGCCTACGCCGCCGAGCAGCTCGGCGATGTCGTCTTCGTCGAGGTGCCTTCGGTCGGCCGCGCGCTGAAGAAGGGCGAGGGTTTCGCCGTGGTGGAATCGGTGAAGGCGGCGAGCGATGTCTACAGCCCCGTCTCCGGCGAGGTGACGGAGGCGAATTCCGGGCTGGTCGACAGTCCGGCGACCGTCAACGAGGCGCCCGAGGGCGGCGGCTGGTTCGCCAGGCTCAAGGTCTCCGACAAGAGCGAACTCGACGGGCTGCTCGACGACGCAGCCTACAAGGACTTCCTGAAGAGCCTCTGAGCCATGGCGCACGAATATAAAGCAACCATCGTCTGGCAGCGGAAACCCGACGAGGATTTCGCCAAGGGCCGCTACAGCCGCGCGCACGAGATCCGCTTCGACGGCGACATCACCGTCGCCGGATCGGCGTCGCCGAGCGTCGTGCCGCACCCCTTCTCGCGCGAGGACGCGGTCGACCCGGAGGAGATGCTCGTCGCCGCGCTCTCCAACTGCCACATGCTGACCTTCCTCGACCTCGCGCGCCGCGCCGGGCTCGTGGTGGAGTCCTACGAGGACGAGGCCATCGGCATCATGGAGCGCATCGCCCCGATGCGGATGGCGATCACCAAGGTGACGCTTCGGCCGAAGATCGTCTATTCGAGCGCACCGCCCGACAAGGCGAAGCTCGACGAGCTGCACCACCAGGCGCACGAGCTCTGCTTCATCGCCAACTCGGTGAAGACCGAGATCACGATCGAGGAGCGTTCGTGAGCTTGCGGAAGGCCGGGGCGGGCGATGTCGCGATGGTGACGGGCCTCACGCGCCGCGCCTACGAGCACTACGTTCCGATGCTCGGCGGCGAGCCATGGCCGATGATGGTGGACTACGCCCCGAGGATCGCCGCGGGCGAGGTCTGGCTCATGGAAGAATCTCCGGATGAGCCGATCGCGCTGATCGCGCTGGAGGACCACGGGGATCATTTGCACATCTTCAGCATCGCCGTGCTGCCCGAGCACCAGGGCAGCGGCGTCGGCAGGAAGCTGCTCGGCTTCGCGGAAGACATGGCGCGGAGGCTGGACCGCCCGGCGCTGACGCTCTGCACCAACGAGAAGATGACGCGCAACATCGGCATCTACGGCCGCTACGGCTTCCGCGAAACGCAGCGCCGCCCCAATCCCAATCACGCCGGCTGGACGCTCGTGGACATGGAAATGCCGCTCGGCGCGGCCGAGAACCGGAGGTCTGCCTAGAATGCGCTACCTTCCCCATACCGATCAGGACCGCGCCGACATGCTGGCGAAGATCGGCGTCGGCTCGATCGACGCGCTCTTCTCCGACATTCCGGCGGGCAAACGGCTGACGCAGCCGCTCGACCTCCCGAAGCACAAGAGCGAGCTTGCGGTTTCGCGCATCATGCGCGGGCTGGCGGCGAAGAATCACGCGGCCGGCGACGGCCCGTTCTTCGTCGGCGCCGGCGCCTACCGCCACGCCGTGCCGGCGGCCGTCGACCACATCATCCAGCGGTCGGAATTCCTCACTTCCTACACGCCCTACCAGCCGGAGATCGCGCAGGGGACGCTGCAATATCTCTTCGAGTTCCAGACGCAGGTGGCGAACCTGACCGGCATGGAAGTCGCCAACGCCTCGATGTACGACGGCTCCACCGCCACCGGCGAGGCGGTGCTGATGGCGCATCGCGTCACGCGGCGGAAGAAGGCCATCCTCTCCGGCGGCCTGCATCCGCACTATCGCGAGGTGGTGGAGACGCTGTCGCGCATGGCAGGCGACACCTCGGTCGCGCTCGACCCCGACCCGCGTGGCACGGAGAACATTCTCGCTGCGATCGACGACGAGACCTCCTGCGTCGTGGTGCAGTCGCCGTCGTTCTACGGCCAGCTCATCGACCTCGCGCCGATCGCCGAAAAGGCACATGCACATGGCGCGCTGCTGGTGGCGGTCTTCACCGAGGTGGTGTCGCTCGGGCTTGTCGAGCCGCCGGGCGCGCAGGGAGCGGATATCGTCGTCGGCGAGGGCCAGGGCATCGGCAACGCGCTGAACTTCGGCGGGCCCTATGTCGGGCTTTTCGCGACGAAGCAGAAATTCATCCGCCAGATGCCGGGACGGCTTTCGGGGATGACGGTCGACGCGGAGGGCAAGCGCGGCTTCGTCCTGACGCTTTCCACCCGCGAGCAGCACATCCGCCGCGAGAAGGCGACCTCCAACATCTGCACGAACTCCGGGCTCTGCGCCCTCGCCTTCACCGCGCACATGACGCTCTTGGGCGAGACGGGACTGCGGCAGCTCGCCGAGGCGAACCATGCGCGGGCGTGCCAGCTCGCGGAGGCGCTTTCCAAGGTGCGCGGCGTGGAAGTGCTGAACCAAGCGTTCTTCAACGAGTTCACCGTGAGGCTGCCGAAGCCGGCGGAGGCGATCGTCGAGGCGCTGGCGGCGAAGGGCATCATGGCCGGCGTGCCGGTCTCGCGGCTTTTGCCGGACAAGCCCGACCTCGAAAATCTCCTGCTGGTCGCAACGACGGAGACTGCGACGGATGGGGACATCGACGCGTTTGCCAAGGCGCTGGAGAAAAGCCTGTGAGAGCCGCGCCCAGCACCGTGTTCCCTCTCCCCCCGCAACTCGGGTGTTCCCGAGTTGCTTACCGGGACCAGGAAGTCGGGAAAACCCGACTTCCGACCGGGGGAGAGACGGAGAGGGGGGAAGGCCGCCGCCTCAACCTTCATCTTTCCCCTCTCCCTGCCCTCCCCCGCAAGGGGGGAGGGTTAGCGCCTCTTCTGGAGCTGTTTTCATGAACGACCAGGGCCGACCCACGCGCGCCGAGCCGATCGCGGCGGAGCCGAAGACCTTCACCGGCGCTCGCGGGCTCGCCATCGAGGAGCCGCTGCTCTTCGAGATCGGGCGCGCGGAGATCACCGGCGTCGATATCGACGCCGTCGCGACGAAAGGCGACCGCCTTGGAAAACATCGCCGCAAGATGCCGATCGACCTTCCCGCGCTCTCCGAGCCGGAGGCGATGCGGCATTATGTGCGGCTCAGCCAGAAGAACTACGCCATCGACATGGGCATCTATCCGCTCGGCTCGTGCACGATGAAGCACAATCCGCGGCTCAACGAGCAGGTGGCCCGGCTGCCCGGCTTCGCCGACATCCACCCGATGCAGCCCACCTCCTCGGTGCAGGGCGCGCTGGAGCTGATCGACGAACTCGGCCGCTGGCTGCTGGAAATCACCGGCATGCATTCCGTCGCGATGACGCCGAAGGCGGGGGCACATGGCGAGCTCTGCGGCATGATGGCGATCAAGGCCGCGATGAATGCGCGCGGCGAGAACCGCACCAAGGTGCTGGTGCCGGAATCGGCGCATGGCACCAATCCTGCGACGGCCGCGCTCCTCGGCTACTCGGTCGTCACGGTGCCTGCGCGCGACGACGGCACGGTGCGTGTCGCCGACGTCAAGGCGAAGCTCGCGGAGAATTCCGGCGAGATCGCCGCGATCATGCTCACCAACCCGAACACCTGCGGCATCTTCGAGCCGGAGGTTGCGGAGATCGCCGAGGCGGTGCATGCGGCGGGCGCCTTTTTCTATTGCGACGGCGCGAACCTCAACGCCATCATGGGCAAGGCGAAGCCAGGCGATCTCGGCGTCGACGCCATGCACATCAACCTGCACAAGACTTTTTCCACCCCGCATGGCGGCGGCGGACCCGGCGCGGGGCCGGTGGTGCTTTCCGAGGCGCTGACGCCGTTCGCGCCGCTGCCGATCATCGCGGCCGACAAGTCGACCGCGCCGGGCACGTCCATGCTCTCCTTCGCCGAGCACGAGAGCGAGCTTGCCGGCACCGGCCGCAAACCCTTCGGGCGCATGTCGGCATTCCACGGACAGATGGGCATGTTCGTGCGCGCCTATGCCTGGATGCTCTCGCACGGCTCCGACGGCATGCGGCAGGCGTCGGAAGACGCGGTGCTCAACGCCAACTACATCCGCGCCGGGCTGCAGGACATCATGACGCTCCCCTTCCCCGAGCATCCGGCAATGCACGAGGCGCTGTTCGACGACCGCTTCCTGAAGGACACGGGCATCACCACGCTCGATTTCGCCAAGGCGATGATCGACGAGGGCTTCCATCCGATGACGGTCTACTTCCCGCTCGTCGTGCATGGCGCGATGCTGATCGAGCCGACGGAATCGGAATCGCGCGCCAGCCTCGACCTCTTCATCGCGACGCTCCGCGATCTCGTCTTCGCCGCCAAGGCAGGCAAGGGCGAGCGCTTCCACGACGCACCGCGCTTCGCCCCGCGCCGGCGTCTCGACGAAACGCGCGCAGCACGGTCGCCTGTGCTCCGCTGGACGCCGCCCGCCCCCTACGAGGAGGCGGCCGAGTAAGATTCGTGAGCGAGACCTTGGCGCGGGTGCGGGTCTCGTGTCGCGCGGTGTGCTTCGAATATCCGACCATGGCTATGACGAGCTTGCAGCGGATGGTATCCTGGCAACTGATGTCGTGAACGGCTTGGCCGAAGCAGTCATCGTCGAGGACTATCCTGCTGCCTCAAAGGTCCGAGCGTGCTCGTTCTGCAGAAGGATTCGACGGGTCGCCCGCTTCACATCCTGTGGGCGATTCCCGCCGAGCAGGCGGAACCGGCGATCTTGGTAACAGCATATCGACCGGACCCGGCAAAGTGGTCGGTGGATTTCACGAAACGGATGACCCGATGGAAAGGCTGAAGCAAACCGTAAAGCTCATCCGGGAGGGAGACTACCTTGCGGAGGTCCGCGTCACCCTGATCGAGGACGAGACCGCATGGTCGCCTTACCTCTCACCTGAGGACGCCACGAAGCTCGACACGGTCCGACTCGCCCTGAAGAAGGGGGACATCGAGACTGCGAAGCAGCACGGCCGGGTTTTCGAACTGCTGCCCATTTCTGCCTGATACCGGCGGCTTTGAGCCGCCGCCCGCCCTTGGCCCTGCAACAGCAAGAACAGCATCGTGACAGAACGCTCCGCCACGCTCGCCGGGATCGGCCTGATGCTGCTCGCGATGCTGATGTTTTCGCTGAACGACGTCATGGGAAAATGGCTCGTCGCCACTTACTCCGTCGGCCAGGTCCTGCTGGTGCGCAGCGTCGCGTCGCTGCTCATTCTGGCGCCGTTTGCGCTTCGCGGAGGCCTGGCGCAGTTCAGGGACGCGCCGCGACCCTGGCTGCAGGCGTTGCGGACGGTGCTCGCGACCTTCGAGGTCGGCTGCTTCTACTTCGCGGTGCGCAGCATGGCGCTCGCGGACGCGATGACATTCTACCTCGCCGGTCCGATCTACGTCACCGCGCTGTCGGCGGTCTTCCTCCGCGAGAAGGTCGGAGTCTATCGCTGGAGCGCGGTGCTTGTCGGCTTTGTCGGCGTGCTGTTTGCGCTCAATCCCTCGTCTGGCTCGCTCAGCACCGCGGCTCTCGTCGCCACCGCCGGAAGCTTCACCTACGCGGTGATGATGATCATCACGCGGCAGCTGAAAAGCACGGCGAACGTCGTGCTCGCCGGCACCCAGGCCATGGGCGCGCTCATCTTCGGCGCTATTTCCGCCCCCTTCGCGTGGGTTTCGGTCCGCGGCGTGGACTACCTGCTCCTCGCGCAGCTCGGCGCGGTGTCGATTGTCGCGGTCGTCTTCGTCAACCAGTCGCTGCGGCTCGCCCCCGCCTCGACGGTCGTGCCCTACCAGTACACGCTGATCGTCTGGGCACTCCTCTTCGGCTACATCGTATTCGGCAGCGTTCCGGAGCTGCACACGATTATCGGCGCGGCGATCATCGTCGCCTCCGGCCTCTTCATCTTCCTCCGCGAGCAGCACATCGGAAGCCGCGATCGCAACGAGCCGCTGCCGGAGATCTGAGAGGCACAGCCGCCGGCTGCTCCCGCCTCAGCGGAAACGGAAGAGCTGCTCGTGTTCCCACGGCCCGTCGCGGTAGCGCCAGAGATGCAGGCCGATGCCCTTGATGCGCGGCGGACGGAAAGCCGCGCCCATCGCCTGCCGTGTGCGATAGGCCTCCGCCTCATCGACATTCGTCTGGATGGTGACGTGCGGGCGAAAGCCGGCGCTATCCTGCTCGCCGAGCCATGGCGACCACTCGCGCGCCAGTGCTTCGCGAAGCGCCGAGAGTTGCGGCGAGCGGAGGAAAATCCCGACGCCGCGCTCCAGCGCCTTCACTTCGCCCGGAGCGATCTCGATCGGCTTATGCGCCTGCGCCGCCTTCGCAAGGTAGGCCTTGATCTCCCGCGCCCGTTCGCCGGGGAGCCGGGAGAAGAGCGTCACGTGCGCGGGGACGAGGTTCTTCTCCGGCGGCGTGTGGCGGCGTCGCAGAGCGTCGAGAACGGAGAACGCCTCGCCATCCATTTCGAGCGTCAGGATGAGCGACGCCGGGGACTGCCCTATATCGCTTCCGGGCGCCATGTGCGGAGGGCTTCCAGCATCGCGGGTAGCTCGGAGAGGCGGCGGACCACGGTCAGTGCGCCGGCCTCCATCAGCGCCTCGCCGTGGCCAGGCCAGGTGTGCGAGGCGCCGGTGAAACCGATGACGCGCATGCCGGCCGCCACTCCGCCGGTTACGCCGGCGACGGAATCCTCGACGACGATCGCATCGGCGGGGGTCGTCTCGAATATGGTCGCCGCATGCAGAAAGACATCCGGCGCCGGCTTGCCACGCCCGGCCCCCACCGCCTGCGCGGAGAAGACGTAGGGCCGGAAGCGGTCCCACAGCCCGGCCTTGGTCAGCGAGATCCGCAGCCGCTCCGCCCGCGAGTTCGAGCAGATGCAGCGCGGATCGTCGAGCGCGTCCAGCATCTCCTGCACGCCGGGGATCGGCAGCACCTCCTCCTTCAGCATCCGGTCGGTCTCGATCTGGGCGCGCCGGATCACCTTCTCCGGCACGGCGCGGCCCATCTCCTCGCCGACCAGCTCGAAGATGCGCTCCGTGGTGAGGCCGGCGAACCGGTGAGCCAGCGCTTCAGGCGAAATCTCGTAGCCGATCTCCCCCAGAATCTCGCTGTCGACCCGCGCCGAGAGGATCTCGGAATCGATCAGCACGCCGTCGCAATCGAAGATGATGAGCATGGTGCGCCCGTTTATCAGGCTTTCCCGCGACGGCAAGAGTGGCGAGGAATTTGGTGCTCGCGCGGCTGGCCTGTGCCGCGAACCTGCCCTACAGTCACGCCGCGGCAGTTGCGTGGTGAACGATGCGGCTTAACGGCCAAAGTGACGACCAGCTCGATGTTCGCGTGAGCGTCGACGAGCTCGTATTGCTGAAGACCGTGTTGCACGAGGTGTGCAACGGCCTGCAATTCACCGAGAACGATTTCCAGACGATCTTCGGTTTCAGCCGGGGGGAGATCGAAGGGCTGCTCCTGCACACAAACGGCGTGCTCGATCGCCTGCGTCTCGCCTCGGAATAGGGAGAAACGCCGGCGGGCCATATGCTTGCCCGGCTCTGGCCCCGCCTATAGGGTGCGCCGCCTTGCGTCGATCCGGAGTAATTGAAGGGTGCGCTATGTTTCGACCCGCGGAGAAGCTCCGGCGCTCGGATTCCGCGATGTTGTGCTCACGGGCCTGGCGCGCGATGGCGGCCTCTATCTGCCGGAAACCTGGCCAGCGCTGACGCATGACGAGATCGCCGGCCTCGCCGGCCTGCCCTATTCCGAGGTGGCGTTTCAGATCGTCAGCCGCTTCGTCGGCGCCGAGATCGCGGCCCCTGCGCTCCGCAAGATGCTTGCCGACGCCTACGCGACCTTCCGGCACGAAGCGGTCGCCCCGCTCGTCCAGATCGGTCCGAACCATTTCCTGCTCGAGCTCTTCCACGGTCCGACGCTCGCCTTCAAGGATCTGGCGATGCAGTTTCTGGCGCGGCTGATGGATCACATCCTTGCCGAGCGCGACGAGCGCGCAACCATCGTGGGCGCCACCTCCGGCGACACGGGCGGCGCGGCAATCGAGGCGTTTCGCGGCCGCGAGAGAATTGACGTAGCCATCCTCTTCCCGGACGGCCGCGTGTCGCAGGTGCAGCGCCGGCAGATGACCACCGCGCGCGAGAAGAACGTGCAGGCGATCGCCATCGAGGGCACCTTCGACGACGCGCAGGCGCTGGTGAAGGGCATGTTCAACGATTCCCGCTTTCGCGAGCGGGTTCGCCTCTCCGGCGTCAACTCGATCAACTGGGGCCGCATCGTCGCGCAGATCGTCTATTACTTCGCGGCGGCGGTAGCGCTCGGCGCGCCGCACCGGCCGGTCTCCTTCACTGTCCCGACCGGCAACTTCGGCAACATTTTTGCCGGCTACGCCGCGAAGCGCATGGGCCTGCCGATTGCCCGGCTGGTGGTCGCGACCAACGTCAACGACATCCTGCACCGCACGCTGCAGACCGGCCGCTACGAAGTACGCGGCGTCACCCCGACCACCTCGCCGTCGATGGACATCCAGATTTCGTCGAACTTCGAGCGGCTGCTGTTCGAGGTGGAGGGGCGCGACCCGGTTGCGGTAGGCCGCCTGATGGCGGGGCTCGCCCAGTCCGGCGCCTACACGCTCGGTCCGAAGGCGCGTGCGGCGCTTGCCGCAGACTTCGCATCCGGCGTGGCCGACGAGCAGGAGACGGCGAATGTCATCGCCCGCCTGAAGCGCGACGACGGCATCCTGATCGACACGCACACCGCTGTCGGCGTCGCCGTGGCGGAGAGCCACCTCGGACCTGTCCCCATGGTCACCATGGCGACGGCGCATCCGGCGAAATTCCCGGACGCGGTGGAAGCCGCGGCGGGCGAGCGGCCGGAGCTGCCGGAATGGGCGCGCCCGATCCTTTCGGCCGAAGAGAATTATCGGGTCGTTCCCGCCGATCTCACCGCAATCGAGCAGGCGATCGAGACACGGCTCCGCACGCGAGAGGTCGTCGGCTGATGGGCGTCGAAGTCACGCGGCTCGCAAACGGCATCACCGTCGCCTCGCACCACATGCCGCACCTCGAAAGCGTCGCCCTCGGCCTCTGGGTCGGCGCCGGCGCGCGCTCCGAGACGCCGAGCGAGCACGGCATCTCGCATCTCCTCGAGCACATGGCGTTCAAGGGCACGACAAGGCGAAGCGCACGCGACATCGCCGAGGAGATCGAGGCGGTCGGCGGCGAGATGAACGCCGAGACGAGCGTCGATTACACCACCTATTATCTGCGGCTGCTGAAGGACGACCTGGCGCTCGGGCTCGACGTGCTCGGAGACATCATCGGCGATCCGCTTCTCGACGCGGAGGAACTGGCGCTCGAGCAGCACGTCATCCTGCAGGAGATCGGCGCCGCGAACGACGTGCCGGAGGACTGGGTGTTCGAGCTCTTCCAGCAGGCGGCGTTTCCGGGGCAGGCCATCGGACGCACGGTGCTCGGAACGCCGGAATCGATCCAGGCGCACACCTCCGCCGATCTCCGCCGCTTTCTCGGCACGCACTATTGCGGACCGCAGACGGTGATCGCGGCGGCCGGAAATGTGGATCACGACGAACTGGTGCGGCTCTCCGAGCGGCATTTCAGCCAATTGCCCGCCCACCAGCCGATCGCGCCGGAGCCGGGTGTCTACATGGGCGGAAGGCGGACGGAGATACGCAGCGTCAAGGAGGTGCAGTTCCTGCTGGGGCTCGCCGCCCCGCCCTACGCCGACGACCGCTTCGCCGCGACCCACCTCTTCTCCGCCGTCCTTGGCGGCGGTATGGCGTCACGGCTCTTCCAGGAGCTGCGCGAGAGCCGCGGCCTCTGCTATTCCATCTACTCGTTCTACTGGCCGTTCCAGGATACGGGATTGTTCGGCATCCAGGCGGCGACCTCGGAGGAGGATGTGGCCGAGCTGGTGCCGGTCATCCTCGACGAGCTGCGCAAGATGACCGACAACGTCACCGCCGCCGAACTGAAGCGCGCCAAGACGCAGCTTCGCGCCGGCCTGCTGATGACGCTCGAGAGCCCGCTGGCGCGCGCCGGCCAGATCGCCCGGCATATCCTTGTGCATGGCCGCCCCTTGACGCTCGAGGAGATGGTCGCGAAGGTCGATGCCGTCGAGGTCGGCGATATCGCCCGGCTTGCGGCTGGAATGCTCGAAAGCCCGCCGACGCTTGCGGCGATCGGGCCGGTGCGCAAGCTTCCCGACGTCGCAGAGGTCGCGGCACGGATGGCGGGACGGCAGGACGCGGTGGGGTTCTAGGGGGAACCGGGAAAATGGCCTTCCTGCGCGCAACGACCCCCTATGAGACGCCGGTGATCCCGGGCCTCGGGTTGTTCCTGCGCATGCCGAGCCTCGCCGACTACCCGTCGTGGACGCAGCTTCGCGCCGAAAGCCGGGCCTTCCTGACCCCATGGGAGCCGACCTGGCCGGCCGACGACCTGACGCGCACCGCCTTCCGCCGCCGCATCCGGCGCTATCACGCCGAGATCCGCGAGGATCGGGCCTATCCCTTCTTCATCTTCCGGCAGACGGACTACGCCCTGCTCGGCGGGATCACGCTCTCCAACGTCACCCGCGGCATGACGCAGACTGCGACGCTCGGCTACTGGATGGGCGAACGGTATGCCGGCCGCGGCGCCATGACCGCCGCCGTCAGGGCGCTCGCGCCCTTCGCCTTCAACGCACTTCGCCTGCATCGCCTGGAAGCCGCCTGCCTGCCGCACAACGCCGCCTCCATGCGGCTTCTCGGCAAGGTCGGTTTCCGGCGCGAAGGCCTGGCGCGCGGCCTCGTCTGCATCAACGGCCGCTGGCAGGACCATGTCGTCTTCGCGCTTCTCGCCGACGACACGCCCGCCTGACGCAGCCGTAAATTCGGCTCAAAGCCCCGTCACCGCATCGCTTCCGCTGCGGGCGGCTTGTGAACGCCCGCGGTGGGCTTTACAGAATTGTAAACGGATTATCTCCGGAGGGAGCGCTTGCGCGCTGGATCCATTCTCAGGCGCGTTTTCTTTGTAATCGCTGCCGCGTTCCTCGTCAGTCCGGCCTCCGCGCTCGAAGCGGTGTCGCTCGCCGTCGACGCCGATACGGTTGATCTCGGCGGCGCGATTCAGCGCTTCGACAACCAGCCGGACAAGCTGCAGGTTTCCACCGCGCCGGACGCCAACGGCATCGTCAGGCGCATCGAGGTGCGGTCGGAAAATCCGCAGGGCTCGGCGGACTGGATCGTCTTTGCGCTCGCCAATCCCTCCGACGAGCAGATCGACCGGCTGCTGGTCGTGCCGCACTATCGCCTTGTCGGCTCGGGGCTGATCTGGCCCGACCTCGGATGGGAGCGCATCCGCGCGGTCACGCCGAGCGAGGGCTTCGCGCCGCAGCGCATTCCGAGCAGCGAAGCCGACATCTTCCGCATCACGCTCGATCCGGGCGCGATCGTCACCTATGTCGCCGAGCTCAGCGATCCGACCGTTCCGGAGATCCATCTGTGGCAGCCGGGCGCCTATGAGGGGATGATCAACAGCTACACGCTCTACCGCGGCGTGGTGCTCGGGATCGCGGGGCTGCTCGCGCTCTTCCTCAGCGTGCTCTTTGTCGTCAAGGGCACCGCCATGTTTCCCGCGACAGCGGCCCTCGCCTGGGCCGTATTCGCCTATATCTCCATCGATTTCGGCTTCTGGAGCCGGGTTTTCCAGGCGGCGAGCGGACACATGGAGACGTGGCGCGCCGGCACCGAAGTGGTGCTCGCCGGCGCCCTGCTCGTCTTCCTCTACACCTACCTGCATCTGCATCGCTGGCATGTGCGCTACAGCCATGTGGCGATCCTCTGGCTGATCGGCCTGGCGCTGCTCGTCGGCGTGATCGCGGTCGATCCGAGCGTTGCCGCGGGCGTCGCGCGGCTCTCCCTTGCCCTGACCGCGCTCGTCGGCCTCGGCGTCATCCTGTGGCTCGCGATCCGCGGCTTCGACCGCGCCATCATGCTGATCCCGACGTGGATAATCCTGCTCTTCTGGGTGGGCGCGGCATGGCTCGCGGTCACCGGGCGGATCGACCATTCCGTCGTGCAGCCGGCGCTCGCCGGCGGGCTGGTGCTGATCGTCATGCTGATCGCGTTCACCATCATGCAGCACGCCTTCGCCGGCGGCGCGCTGGCGCAGGGCCTGATCAGCGACGCGGAGCAGAAGGCGCTGGCGCTGGTCGGCGCCGGCCACTCCATCTGGGACTGGGACACGGCGCGTGACCGCATCGAGACGGGCCGCGACATCGAGCACGTGCTCGGCTTCAAGCGCGGTGCGCTCGACGGCCCGGCGCGCAACTGGCTGGGCCTCATCCATCCAAGCGAGCGCGATCTCTTCCGCGCCGTGCTCGACGCCGTCGTCAACCAGCGCCGCGGCCGCATCAACCTCGATTTCCGCATGCGCGCCGAGGACGGGCACTTCCTCTGGTTCGCGCTCCGCGCCCGCCCGATCGTCGGCTCAGACGGCGAGGTCATGCGCTGCTCCGGCACGATCGCCGACATCACCGACCAGAAGCTCGCCGAGGAGCGGCTGCTGCACGACGCCGTGCACGACAACCTGACCGGGCTGCCGAACCGGCAACTGTTCCTCGACCGGCTGGAGATCGCGCTCATCCGCAGCCGGCTGGAGAAGATCACCGCGCCCACCGTCGTCGTCTTCGACATCGACAACTTCAAGGATGTGAACACCGAGTTCAGCCATTCGGTCGGGGACTCGGTGCTGCTCGCGATGGCGCGGCGCATCGTGCGGCTGCTGCCGCCGCAGGACATGCTGGCGCGCCTGCATGGCGATTCCTTCGCCGTCATCGTCGTGTCCGAGACCGAGGCGGCCGCAATCGAGCAGATGACGCGCGAGCTGATCCACACCATCAAGGCCGCGATCTCCGTCGGCGACCGCGACGTCTTCATGACCGCGTCGGTCGGTATCGCTCCTGCGACCGCCGAGGGTACGGCGGAGGAGCAGATCCGCCGGGCGGAGGCCGCCGTCTACCAGGCGAAGCGATACGGCGGCGACTACGTGCAGTTCTACGAGCCGGCGTTCGGCATGCGGAGCCGCAAGATCGATATCGACAGCGAGCTGCGGAAAGCGCTCGAGGCGGGCAACATCGACATCGTCTACCAGCCGATCGTGCGTCTCGAGGACAATTCCATTGCCGGCTTCGAGGCGCTCACCCGCTGGGAGCACCCGCTGCACGGCCGCATCCCGCCGCAGGAGTTCATTCCCGCCGCCGAGGAGAGCGGGCTGATCGTGCAGCTAGGCCTCTACGTGCTGGAGCATGCGGCGCGCGAGCTGGCGTCCTGGCAATCGGTGCTGGTGTCGACGCCGCAGCCCTTCGTCTCGATCAATGTCTCGAGCCGGCAGCTTCTCCGCCACGACCTGATCAACGACGTGAAGGCGGTGCTGGCGCGAACCGGCGTCGCGCCGGAGACGCTGAAGCTCGAGATCACCGAATCGCTCGTGATGCAGAACCCGGAATATGCCGCGAAGGTGCTGGCGAAGATCCGCGAGCTCGGCGCCGGGCTTTCGCTCGACGATTTCGGCACGGGCCATTCGGCGCTTGCCTATCTGCAGCATTTCCCCTTCGACACGATCAAGATCGACAAGTCCTTCGTGCGGCCGAACGGCTCGCCGACGCGCTCGATCCTGCTGCGCTCCATCGTCACGATGGCGCACGACCTCGGCATGGAAGTGATCGGCGAGGGTGCGGAGACGGAGGCCGAGGTGAGCGAGCTCGCGGAAGCCGGCTGCGAATACGCGCAGGGTTTCGTCTACGGCCGGCCGATGACACCGCAGATGGTGCAGCAGATGGTGCGCCGCCGGCCGACTGCGGTCGCCCGCGCCAGCTGAGCGGATGGAGGGTGCGCGTCTCCCGCGCCGCAATCCTCCCGGAGGACGGCGAGGACGCCGTCCCCCCTCAAGCGTGACCCGCGTCGCTCGACAGCATCGCCGGCTCGATGCCGATCTTGGCCAGTGCGCGGTCGTATTTGCTGTCGACGTCGGGATCGAACAGGATGCTCCGGTCGGCCTGGCTGTGCAGCCAGCCGTTCGCCTGGATTTCGAACTCGAGCTGCCCCGGCGCCCACCCGGCATAGCCCAGCGCCAGCAGCGCGCGGTCCGGGCCGCGCCCCTCGGAAATCGCGCGCAGGATCTCCAGCGTCGCGGTCAGGCAGACGCCGTCGTCGATGGCGAGGGTCGCGTTCTCGATGAAGAAATCGGCCGAGTGCAGCACAAAGCCGCGGCCGGTCTCCACCGGCCCCCCGCGATGCACGCGGATGGCGTCGACCCCGCCGGGAAGATCCGGCTCGTTCTGCGCCTGCACAATGTCGAGCTGCACCAGAAGCTCGCGGAAATTCACTTCGCTTGCCAGCTTGTTGATGACGATCCCCATGGCGCCGTCGCCCGAATGCGCGCAGATATAGACGACCGACCGCTCGAAGCGCTTGTCGGCCATGCTGGGCATCGCGATCAGGAGCTGACCGTCGAGAAGTCCCTGCGATCGTGGACGTGTCGCCATCTGCAAATGCTACCAATCTCGCCCCGTGTTGGATAGGCATGGAAGGCCGCCAACGGGAGCGGATTTGCTGAACGGCGCAGAAGAGTGCGGAACAGGTTCGCCATGATCGCCGCCCGGATCTATCGTGCAGCCCTGCTGGTCGGGATCGCGTTTCCGGCCGTCGCCTTCGCCGCCCGCTCCGAATGGTCCGCGGCCGATCAATCGCAGGTGCGGCTGCTGCTGACGCCTGCCGCGGACGGCCATCTTGAAGGTGGGGTGGAGATCCTGCTCGATCCCGGCTGGTATACCTACTGGCGCAATCCCGGCGAGGCGGGCGTGCCGCCGGTCCTCGATTTTTCCGGCTCGGAGAACGTCGCCGACGTGCAGGTGCTCTACCCTGCGCCGACCCGCAGCGAAGACCACGCGACCGTCTCGCTCGTCTATCGCGACGAGGTGGTGTTCCCGCTGGCGATCACGCCGAAGGATGCAAGCGCGCCGGTGACGCTCCGTCTTGATGCGAAGCTCGGCGTGTGCAGCGAGATCTGCGTCCCGACGGAGGCGAAGGCCGAAGTGACGCTGACGCCCGGAGCCGCGGCCGATCCGCTCAGCACCGCGCGGCTCAGCGGCTTCCTGGCGCGGGTTCCGAAGCCGGCCGAGCCGGGGCGCTTCGACATCGAAAAAGTGGAAGCGGCGGGCGACGCGCTCACGATCGATGTGCGGATGCCGGACTCTTCCTATTCTGATCTCTTTTCCGATCCGCCGGAGGGCTGGTACCTCGGGCAGCCGGCTTTCGTGCAACGGGTTGACGGGGTGTCCCGTTATCGGCTCTCTCTCGCCGGTCGGCCCACCGACGCGCCGCTCACCGGGCAGAGGTTCCACTTCGTAGCCGTCGCCGGTGGCGCGGCGATCGAGAAGGCCGTCGACATTCCCTGAGCGCAAAGCGCTTGTCCTGTTCCTATGGAGACTTTCATGGCCCTTTCCCTCGGCGACCGCGTTCCGTCCGCAAACCTCTTCGAGCCCGGCGAAAGCGGCCCCGCCAAGCTCACCACCGATGCGCTGTTCAAGGGCCGCAAGGTCGTGCTGGTCGGCATGCCGGGCGCCTTCACCCCCACCTGCCACCGCAACCACCTGCCGGGCTTCATCGAGAACAGCGACGCCATCCGCTCGAAGGGCGTCGACGAGATCGTCGTGCTCTCCACCAACGACACGCATGTGCTGCGCGCCTGGTCCGAGGCGAGCGGCGGCAAGGGCAAGGTGCGCTTCGTGTCGGACGGGAACGCCGACTTCATCACCAAGGCCGGCCTCTCCTTCGACGGTTCCGGCACTGGCATGGGCACGCGGGCGCGGCGCTTCGCGATGGTCGTCGACGATGGCACCGTGACGGTGCTGGCGGTCGAGGAGCAGGCGGGCCAGATGGCGGTCAGCACCGCCGCGCAGATCATGGAAAAGCTCTAGGCCGAAAAGACCGACCCCTCCGTTTGTCATCCCGACGCGTTTTCAGCAACCCCGACGCTGAGCAACGGCCGGCAGGACCTGAGCTTATGGGTCCCGGACAGGCGCGTTCCGCGCCTTCCGGGATGACAACGGTTGGAGGTGCGGCCTGAAGCCCGAGGCGCTTAGCGCTTCGCCGGCATGAACGGCGCCATGCCTTGGCGGGCGAGTGCGTCGGCGCGCTCGTTCACGTCGTGGCCGGCATGGCCCTTCACCCAGCGCCAGTCGATCTCGTGGATCTTGGCCAGCGCTTCCAGCGCCTGCCAGAGGTCGGCGTTCTTGACCGGCTTCCGGTCGGCGGTCTTCCAGCCGTTCCGCTTCCAGCCGTGGATCCACTTCATGATCCCGTCGCGCAGATAGACGGAATCGGTGTGCAGCTCGAGCACGGCGGGGCCCTTCAGCGCGCGCAGCGCCTCGATCGCCGCGGTCAGCTCCATGCGGTTGTTGGTGGTATCCGGCGCACCGCCGCAGAGCTCCTTTTCGCGGCCTTCATATTCCAGGATCGCCCCCCAGCCTCCGGGCCCCGGATTGCCGGAGCAGGCGCCGTCGGTGTGGACGATCACGCGCTTCGCTTTCTCGTTCACGCTACCATCCCGTAATCGGCGGCGCTTGCCACCTTCTGGTGGAAGCGGAGCTTTCGCAGATATTCCTTCGGGTCCTTCGGCGTGACCAGCGCGCCCTCCGGCACGGTCAGCCAGTCGTAGAGCCGCGTAAGCAGGAAGCGAAGTGCCGCGCCGCGCGCAAGGATCGGCAGCATGGCGCGCTCATCCGGCTCAAGCTTTCGCACGCTCTCGTAGGCCTGGATCAGCGCGCGCCCGCGCGTCACGTTGAAGCTGTTGTCGCTCTCGAAGCACCAGCAGTTCAGGCAGATTGCGAGATCATAGGCCAGGAGATCGTCGCAGGCGAAATAGAAGTCTATCAGGCCGGAGAGCCTGCCCTTCAGGAAGAACACGTTGTCCGGAAAAAGATCGGCGTGGATGACGCCGACTGGCAGCCCCGCCGGCCAGGCCGATTCGAGGAAAGCCAGTTCCGCGCCGACGAGCGCCGCGAGACCGGGTTCCACCGTATCGGCGCGCGTCCTCGACATCTCGAAGAGCGGACGCCAGCCGTCGCGCGACAGCGCGTTGGCGCGGTGCAGCGCGAAGTCCCGTCCCGCCAGATGCATCTCCGCCAGCGCCTGCCCGACCGCCGCGCAATGGTGCGTCTGCGGACGGCGGACACCCACGCCCTCGAGGAACGAAACGATGGCGGCTGGCCGGCCGGCGAGCCGCCGGAGCGCCTTGCCGTCGCGCGCCTTCACCGGCAGCGGGCAGCTTATGCCGCGCCCGGCCAGATGCTCCATCAGCCCGAGGAAGAACGGCAGGTCGGCTTCCGCGACGCGCTTCTCGTAGAGCGTCAGGATGTAGTTGCCGGATTCGGTGCGGAGCAGGAAGTTGGAGTTCTCCACCCCCTCCGCGATCCCCTTGAATGAGGTCAGCGCGCCGAGATCGTAGGCGCTCAGGAACGCTTCGAGGTCGGCATCGCCGACATCGGTGTAGACCGCCATGCGTAAAAACCCGTCCTACGCCGCGGCGTCGCGGAGCTGCCTCGGGAGACTGAACACGATGTTCTCTTCCGCCGTGCGCACCAGCTCGACATTGATGTCGAAGCGGGCGGCGAAGGCGTCGAGGACTTCCTCGACGATGACCTCCGGTGCGGACGCGCCGGCGGTGATGCCGATGCGCGCGGCGCCTTCGAAGACGCTCCAGTCGATATCGGAGGCGCGCTGGATCAGCACCGCCTTCGGGCACCCGGCGCGCTCCGCCACTTCGCGCAGGCGCTGCGAGTTGGAAGAATTCGGCGCGCCGACGACCAGCATCCGGTCGACGAACGGCGCTACCTGCTTCACCGCCTCCTGCCGATTGGTCGTGGCGTAGCAGATGTCTTCCTTGTGCGGGCCGGCGATCGAGGGGAAGCGCTCCTTCAGCACCGCGACGATCTCCGCCGTGTCGTCGATGGAAAGCGTCGTCTGGGTAATCCAGGCGAGGTTGTCGGGCTCGCGCGGCGTGAACGTGCGCGCGTCCTCCACCGTCTCCACCAGCGTGATCGCGCCGTCCGGAAGCTGGCCCATCGTGCCCTCCACTTCCGGGTGGCCGGCATGGCCGACCAGCACGATCTCGTGACGGCGGCGGAAATGCAGGATCGCCTCCTTGTGCACCTTGGAGACGAGCGGACAGGTCGCGTCGAGGACGAAGATGTTTCGCTTGGTGGCGCCGTCGCGGACGCTGTTCGGCACGCCGTGCGCGGAGAAGACGACGGGGCGATCCGA
This sequence comes from Hyphomicrobiales bacterium, assembly GCA_038211615.1. Classification (GTDB taxonomy): domain Bacteria; phylum Pseudomonadota; class Alphaproteobacteria; order Rhizobiales; family Afifellaceae; genus DASWJZ01. Next base: position 5,577 of record JBBQVL010000063.1, on the reverse strand, counting down.
ATCCGGAATTTCTTCCAGCTCCTCGACGAAGATCGCGCCCTTCGCCTTGAGGCTCTCGACCACGTAGCGGTTGTGGACGATCTCGTGGCGCACGTAGACCGGCGCACCGAAGCGCTCGAGCGCGCCCTCGACGACCTGTATGGCGCGCTCGACGCCGGCACAGAAGCCGCGCGGGGCGCAGAGGAGAATCTGGAGTTTTGGACCGCTCATCGCGCTGCAGTTAGGGAGCCGGCAGGGGTTGCGTCAAGCCGGCTTCTTGTCCCGTTTGCGCAGGCGGCCGGCGGCATAGGTCGAAAAAACCGCCAGAAGCGCCGCCGCGAGGCCGTACCAGGTCACAGCATATTGCAGGTGATTATTGGTAAACGTCATGATCGTCTCGCCCGCCTGCGGCAGGCCGGAGGCCGGGGTCGCCGCAGCCTCGAGATCGACGGAAAGGGGCATTGTCCCGCCGGCGAGCCCGGTGGCCGCGGCCATCCGCAACGGGTCGCGGGAATAAAAGACGCGCTTTGCGAGGTCGGGATCGGGCGTGAAGCGGCTGCCGGGCTCCGGCGCACGCACCAGGCCCTCGATTTCCACTTCGCCGCCGGGCGGCGGGGCGTATGAATTGCCCCTGTCCTGGGGCACAAAGCCGCGATTGACGTAGATTGCGGCGTTCGCGGGCTCCGTTCTGAAGGGCGTCAGGACTGAGAACCCCGGGCCGCTGAACGGACCGCTCCTGGGTTCCTCCAGCGAAGTGAAGACGCGCACCTCGCCGGCCGGTTCGAATTCGCCCTTCAGCAGGACGGGCCGATATTCGTTCGCGTCGAGGAACGGCGCGACATCGCCGATTTCTCCGAAGCCGGTGCGGCGAAAATCGAGCGGCGCGGATTTCGGGCGCGCAGCGGTGCGGGCGATAAGGTCTTCCTTCCAGGCGAGACGGCGGACCTGCCAGTTGCCGAGCGCGACGAGGATGGCGAGCGCGGCCAGCGTCAGCAGCGCTGGCACGATGAGCCCGCGAAGGCCGGTCGTCACTTCTCTCGTAGTCGCCTCTGTCGTGGCCATTTCAGTCGTCGCGGTGCAAACGGCCCTCTTCCGCGCGGTGGTGATATTGCATCGCGACCAGCACGCCCTTCAGCGGACGCAGCATGCCGAGGCAGAGGATCAGCACCAGCGGCCCCCACAGCACGATGTGCACCCAGATCGGCGGGCTGAACCGGATCTCGACCAGCAGCGCGGCGCCGGCGATGACGAAGCCGACGATGAGGATAACGAACTGCGCCGGCCCGTCACCAGAATCGATGAAGGCGTAGTCGAGGCCGCAAGCGGAGCAGCGCGGCGCGAGCGTCAGGAAACCCTGGAACAGCCTGCCCTCGCCGCAGCGCGGACAACGGCAGTGGAGCCCGGTCGTGATCGGATTCTGTGGCGGATAGAGAGCCCGGTCCTCGTTCATCCGGCCCCTGTCATTCCATCAGGCCGCCTGCATTCCCCCAGACATAGATGCAGGTGAAGAGGAACAGCCACACGACGTCGACGAAGTGCCAGTACCAGGCCGCCGCCTCGAAGCCGAAATGCTGCTGCGGCGTGAACTGTCCGAGATTGGCCCGCACCAGGCAGACGATGAGGAAGATCGTTCCGATGATGACGTGGAAGCCGTGGAAGCCGGTCGCCATGAAGAAGGTGGCGCCGTAGATGTTGTCCTTGAAGGCGAACGGCGCGTGGATGTACTCGTAGGCCTGGATCGAGGTGAAGAGCAGGCCGAGCACGATCGTCAGCGCCAGTCCCCATTTCAGCCCGGAGCGATCGTTGTGCAGGAGCGAATGGTGCGCCCAAGTCACCGTCGTTCCCGAGGTCAGCAGGATCAGGGTGTTGAGCAGCGGAAGGTGCCAAGGGTTCAGCACTTCCAGGCCCGCTGGCGGCCAGTGCCCGCCGGTCGCCGCGAGGCGCAGATACTGGTCGGCCTCGTTGTAGTAGAGGCTGGCGTCGAAGAAGGCCCAGAACCAGGCGACGAAGAACATCACCTCCGAGGCGATGAACATGATCATGCCGTAGCGGAGGTGCAGCGCCACGACCGGGGTGTGGTCGCCCTGATTCGCCTCCTTGATGACGTCCACCCACCACGAGAACATGGTGTAGAGCACGCCGATGATGCCCGGCGTCAGCCACCAGTAGCTGATGCGGCCGTGCATCGCGAAAATCAGCGACAGGGCCAGCACGAACGCCGATACGGCCCCGATCACCGGCCACGGGCTCGGCGGGACGAGATGATAGTCGTGGTGCTTCGCGTGCGCCTCAGCCATGATCGTCCTGTCCATCCCCCGTTGCAGTCCGGCCCCGTTTCAGTCCGGCCCTATTGCGGCCCGGCGACCCGCCGGAAGCCGTTCTACAAGCTTTTTCCGGCTTCGTCGCCCGCCGCCTGCGCGACCGGTTGTCTCTCTCCGGCGGCCGGAAAGAACGTATAGGACAGCGTGATCGTCCGCGTCCCGTTCAGATCGCGATCCCCGGCGAGGTCGGGCGACACGAAGAACTGCACCGCGAGCTCCGCATGCTCGCCCGGCCGCAACCGCTGCTCGGTGAAGCAGAAGCACTGGATCTTGTTGAAGTAGAGCCCGGCCGTTTCCGGCTGCACGTTGAAGGTGGCGGTGCCCTCGGTGGCCGACTTGCCGAGATTCTCGGCGATGAAGTTCACCGTCGCCGTCTCGCCGAGCTTCAGCGTCACCTGCGGCTTCTCCGGCCGGAAAGCCCAGGGCAGCCCCTGCACGTTGGCGTCGAACCGCACCACGACCTGCCGGTCGAGCGTGTGGTCGGCGCCGGCCGTGGCGCGCTGCGGCGTGCCGGCATAGCCGGTCGAGCGGCAGAAGAGGCTGTAGAGCGGCACGGCGGCGAAGGTCAGGCCCACCATCCCGGCTGCGACCGCCAGCAGCGAAACGACGAGCACGCGGTTCCGGTGGGGGCTGGGTCCCTGGCTCATCGCAGAACTCGTAGGCTGCCGGGATCATTCATGCAGGATGCCCGGCCCGTGCATGATCGCCATGACGTAGAAGAGCACGACCACAAATCCGAGGAGCAGCGCCATGGCGACCGACCGCCGGCGTCTTCGCCTCGCCTGCTCGGGGGTGAGAACCAATCTGGGCTCATCCGCGTCAGCCACCGATCAGTCCGGCAAAGAGCGATTCCAAAAGGCGTACGCCGAAGAGCGCGAAGAGATAGAGGATCGAATAGCCGAAGAGGCGCTTGGCGGCGCGGTTGCCATCGGCGTCCCGGCGCTGCCACAGCAGCACGGCGCGGCGGATGAACTCAGCGCCGAGCAGGAGCGCCGCGACGGCGTAGAGCGGCCCGGCGAAACCGAGGAAGGCCGGAAGCCCGCCAACCAGCGCCAGGAGCACCGAATAGGCGAGGACCTGCCGCCGGGTCGATTCGTCGCCGGCGACGTTCGGCATCATCGGGATGCCGACCCGCCCGTAATCCTCGCGCGTGAAGAGCGCCAGCGCCCAGAAGTGCGGCGGCGTCCACATGAAGATGATGAGGAAGTAGACGACCGGCTCGAGCGATACCTGCCCGGTCATCGCCGCCCAGCCGATCACGGGAGGCAGCGCGCCCGCCGCGCCGCCGATGACGATGTTCTGCGCCGTCAGCCGCTTCAGCCAGTGGGTATAGATCACAACGTAGAAGAAGATGGTGAAGGCGAGCAGCCCCGCCGCCAGCCAGTTCGCCGCGAGGCCGAGGATCGCGATCGCGAAGCCGCCGAGCACGATGCCGAAGCCGAGCGCGTCGGCGCGGCCCATGCGGCCAGCCGGTATCGGCCGCGTCCGCGTGCGGCGCATCAGGTAGTCGATGTCGGAATCGTACCACATGTTGAGCGCGCCCGCCGCCCCGGCCCCGGCGGCGATGGCGAGGAGCGAGATCGCCGCGAGCACCGGGTTGAGCGCGCCGCCCGACGCCACCATTCCGACGAGCGCCGTGAAGACCACGAGCGACATGACGCGCGGCTTCAGCAGCGCGGCATAGTCCCCGACGTCGGCGCCACCGTCGTCGGCAATCAGAATTTCTCGCGTGTCGCTTGCCAGCGTCATCTCAGTTGCGTCGGCCTTTCAACTGGCTTCGGTGCCAAAAACCGCGGTGTCGTTGCTGCCGGACCTGATCCGGAAATCCTCTTGCGCCGCCTGTAACGATCGCGACCGTCACGGAATGGATGCCCGGGTCAAGCCCGGGCATGACGACAATCGCAAGCGTTCGCCTGCTGCATCCCAACCCGAATCACCTGATCCGCGGCAGCTCTTCCCACTGATGGAACGGCGGCGGGGAAGGGAGCTGCCATTCGAGCGTCGTGGCGCCCGCGCCCCACGGATTGGCGCCCGCCACGCGCTTGCGGCTCAGCGCCTCGAAGATCCCGTAGAGGAAGACCAGCGCCCCGACGCCCGAGATATAGGAGCCGTAGGAGGAGATCATGTTCCAGCCGGCGAAGGCGTCCGGATAGTCGATGTAGCGGCGCGGCATGCCGGCGACGCCAAGGAAGTGCTGCGGGAAGAAGACGAGGTTCACGCCGATGAACATCAGCCAGAAATGCGTCTTCCCGATCGTCTCGCTGTACATGTAGCCGGTCATCTTCGGGAACCAGTAGTACCAGCCGGCGAAGATCGCAAAGACGGCGCCGAGCGACAGCACGTAGTGGAAGTGCGCCACCACGAAATAGGTGTCGTGCATCGACCGGTCGAGGCCGGCATTGGCGAGCTGGATGCCCGTCACGCCGCCGACGGTGAAGAGGAAGATGAAGCCGACCGCCCAGAGCATCGGCGTCTTGAACGAGATCGAGCCGCCCCACATCGTCGCGATCCAGGAGAAGACCTTCACCCCGGTCGGCACGGCGATCACCATCGTCGCGAACGTGAAGTAGGCCTGCGTATCGACGTCGATGCCGGTGGTGAACATGTGGTGCGCCCACACGATGAAGCCGATGAGGCCGATCGACACCATGGCGTAGGCCATCCCGAGATAGCCGAAGACCGGCTTCTTGGAGAAGGTCGAGACGATGTGACTGATCATGCCGAAGCCCGGCAGGATCAGGATGTAGACTTCCGGATGCCCGAAGAACCAGAAGAGGTGCTGGAAGAGGATCGGATCGCCGCCGCCGGTCGGATTGAAGAACGTCGTGCCGAAATTGCGGTCGGTCAGCAGCATGGTGATGGCGCCCGCCAGCACCGGCAGCGACAGGAGCAGCAGGAAGGCGGTGACGAGGATCGACCAGACGAAGAGCGGCATCTTGTGCAGCGTCATGCCCGGCGCGCGCATGTTGAAGATGGTGGTGATGAAGTTGATGGCGCCGAGGATCGAGGAGGCGCCGGCAAGGTGGATCGAGAGGATGCCGAAATCCATCGCCGGACCCGGCTGCCCGGAAGTCGAGAACGGCGGGTATAAAGTCCACCCACCGCCGATGCCGTAGCCTCCTGCCGGCCCCTCCATGAACATCGACATGAGGAGCAGCAGGAAGGACGGCGGCAGGAGCCAAAACGAGATGTTGTTCATGCGCGGGAAGGCCATGTCCGGCGCGCCGATCTGGATCGGCACGAACCAGTTGCCGAACCCGCCGATCATCGCCGGCAT
>JBBQVL010000062.1:0-27607 GCA_038211615.1 Hyphomicrobiales bacterium | reverse complement strand
TGGAGCGCTTAAATGATCTCAAGGCACCTGCGATTGCTGGCGGTCGCCATTGCGGCAGTTGCGTTCGTCGGCCCGGTCCAAGCGAAGGAGAAGCTCCGTTTCGTCATGGTGACGCACGGGGCGGCGAGCGATGGCTTCTGGGCCTCGGTCAAGGAGGGCGCCGACAAGGCGGCGGCCGAGGCGGGGGTGGAGCTCGTCTACCGCTCGCCAGCGACATTCGACCTGGAAAAGATGGCGGCGCTTGTCAGCGCGGCGGTCGTGGAGAAGCCGGATGGGCTTATCGTCTCCATTCCGAATGCGGATGCCGTGGCCGGGCCGATCCGCACCGCGGTCGACGCCGGGATTCCGGTCATCACCATCAATTCGGGCTTCGATGTCAGCCGTTCGCTTGGCGCGCTCCTGCATGTCGGCCAGAGCGAATATGAGGCGGGACGGGTCGCCGGCGACACGATGCGCAAGCTCGGCGGCACCAAGGCGCTCTGCATCAACCACGAGCTCGGCAATGTCGGGCTCGACCTCCGCTGCAAGGGCTTCATCGACGGTTTCGCGGGCTCGGTCGAGGTGATGCCGGTCGATACTGACCCGAAGAAAGCCGGCGATGCCATCGCCAAGCGGCTCGCCGCCGACGCCGACATCGAAGTCGCCCTGGCGCTGAACGCCACGATCGCCGGCGAGCCGACGGTGGAGGCAGTGAAGGCGCTGCCGGCCGGCCGCAAGGTGCGCGTCGGCACGTTCGACGTGACGGACGCGATCCTGAACGCCATCGCCGACGGCGCGGCCGCCTTCGCCATCGACCAGCAGCCGTACCTGCAGGGCTACCTGCCGGTCCAGTATCTGACGCTGCTGGCTCGGAATGGCGTCATTCCCGTCTCCAACGTCAGTACCGGCCCGCGCCTCATCACGCTGAGCGATGCGCGGAAGCGCCTCGGCCGGAGCGATGCGGGGGAGGGTGCCGCCGGCAGCCCCGTGCCGGCCCAGCCTCAGCCGAAGCCAGCCGGCGGCTGACGCCTCTTCGTCGGCGGATGGACGCAGCCGCGCACATCGCGCGGCATTGAATGTGACAGCGCGATGAACGCATGATCCGGCGTGCCGCACGAGATCGAGCGCAAATTCCTGGTCGCGAATGACGGGTGGCGGAAGGGGGCGGATCGGGGCCGGGAGCTCCGTCAGGCCTACCTCTCCGAGACCGATCGCGCCTCTGTCCGGGTGCGGATCGTGGACGATTCCGATGCCCTCATCACCATAAAGGGAGCCAGGGCCGGCCTGTCGCGCCCCGAATTCGAGTATCCGCTGCCGCTAGAAGACGCCAGGGAATTGAGCGAGCTCCGGCAGGGGAGCGTGGTCGCCAAGACGCGCTTCCTTGCGCCGCATGCCGGGCGCACCTGGGAGGTGGACGTCTATTCCGGCGACAATGCCGGACTGGTCATCGCCGAGATCGAGCTGGAAAGCGAAGCGGCCATCGTCGAGCTTCCGCCCTGGATCGGGCGCGAGGTGACGGGCGAGGCGCGCTACTACGCCGCCCGCCTTGCGGCGCGGCCGTACCGCTCATGGCCGCCCGGCGAGACCGGGGAGGGGGGCTAGCATGGCGTGGCGGTTCGAGCCGCGGGAGGGGCTTCGCAAAGCTTTTCGGCGCGTCTCGGCGGAGGAGATCGCCAAGGTGCGCGCCGGCCTCTCCGGTCCGGAGACGGAGCGCGACAGGGCGGTGCATGAAGCGCGGCAGGGCTTCAAGCGCCTCCGCGCGCTGGTGCGCCTCGCCAAGCCTCCGCTCGGCGCCGACTTTGCCGCGGAGAACCGCCGCTGGCGGGACGCCGGGAGGCTGCTCTCCGGCACGCGCGACACGGCCGTGCTGCTGCAGTGCTTTGACGCGCTGGCGGCGGGCTCCCGCAGCGCTGACGGCGTTTCCCCGCAGCTTTTGGCGCGCCTCCAGTCCCGGCTTGCGGGCAGAAGCAGGAAGGGCGCGGCGAATTTCGCGGACAAGCTGCGCCAGGTGCTCGTTCTGCTCGACGAAGCGGAAGCCTCCGTCGCAGAGCTTGAATGGCCGAACAGCAGGAAAGCGCTGATGCGTGGCTTCCATCGGGGGCAGAAGCGGCTGCGCCGCGACTGGAAGGAGGCGTGCGGCACCGGCGCCCCCGATGCGCTGCATAGCTGGCGCAAGCGTGTGAAGGACCAGTCGGCACAGCTCCGTCTCTTGCGGCGCGTCGTGCCCGCGGCCTTCAGCGCGCGCATTGCCCGGGAGAAGGAAACCGCCGAGCTGCTCGGCGACGAACACGATCTCTGGCTCCTCTCCGAGCGGCTTCGCAACCTCACTCTGCCGGCCGGGCTGCATGCCGTCCGCAGCGGTTTCCTCAGCGAGATCGAGGCGCGCCGCAACGCGCTTCGCGTCGATGCATTTGCGCGGGGCAACGAGTTCTCGTCGCAGAAAGCGAAGAGCTTCGCGGGCTCGATGGCCTTGGCCTGGGACAAGGCAGCCAGGCACAGGGCGAGGAAGAAGGCGGAGAAGCGATTGCGTGCGAGCGGCCTGCGGGCGCTCGCTATTTCTCCTCGGCAGTGAAGACGCCGTCCCAGGGGATCGAGGGCGGATTTTCAATCAGCGCCGCGATCCGTTTCGCATAGACGTCGTAGAGCCCGCCGAGCCTTTCCGGGGCCGCCTTCCGCGCCGCCTCGGCCGCCGCTGCCGCCTGCGCGAATGCGCCCGAACGATAGGTCGCGAGCATCAGCGCATGCGCGGCGAAGATCGTCTGGAATTCGGGCGAGACGGAGAACGCCTCGTCGCCAAGCAGCGTGAAGACCGCGATCGGCTCGGAGCGGCCGATGACGCGCACGAGGTCCACTTCCAGCAGCGCCAGCCCGGAGGCATGGTGGATGGTGTTCTCGGTGATCAGGATCGGCAGGCCGTACTGCTTCGTCAGGCCCTCGACGCGGGCTGCGACATTCACCGAATCCCCGATCGCCGAATAACTGAAGCGCTGCTCCGAGCCGAGATTGCCGACGCAGCACGCGCCGGTGTTGAGGCCGACGCCGATCTTGATCGCCTTGCCTTCGGTCTTGTTCAGCTCCTCCAGCGCCTTCAGCATGCTGAGCGCCGCGAGGCAGGCGCGCCGCGGGTGGTCGGCGGTGGAGAGCGGCGCGTTCCAGAAGCACATGATCGCGTCGCCGATATACTTGTCGATGGTGGCGCCCGACTGCAGCAGAACGTCGGTCATCGGCGTCAGGAAGCGATTCAGCAGGCCGGTGATCTCCTGCGGGTCCATATTCTCCGACAGCGAGGTGAAGCCGCGGATGTCGCTGAAGAGGATGGTGATCTCGCGCGTCTCTCCGCCGAGCGACAGGGCGGCGGGGTCCTGCGCAAGCCGCTCCACCATCGCCGGCGCCAGGTATTGCGAGAAGGCGCGGCGCACATACTGGCGCTCACGGTCGGTCAGGAGCAGCAGCAGCGCGGTCGCGACGACATAGACGCTGAGGACCGAGACGCTGGGCAGGATCGGATCGAGCACCAGATGTCCGTTGGCAAAGGCGAACCACGACGTGGCGATCGCCGCGGCGATGATGATGAGCGCGGCGACCGCGCCGAGCACCGGGCCGGCGGAAAGCACGGCGGCGAGCAGGAGCAGCGTCAGCACCGCCGCCACGACGATCTCCGCGCCCGGCGCCCAGTCCGGCCGGGTGAGGAACTCGCCGGAGAGGATCTGGTCGATGATCTCGGCATGCACCTCGACGCCCGGAGAGGCCGAGGAGCGCGGCGTCGCTACGAAATCGCGCAGCCCGACCGCACTGGTGCCGACCAGCACGATGCTGCCGTTGAGCCGGTCGGCGAGCCCGGCCGATTTCGCCGGATCGAGAACGTCCGCGGCCGAGATGCGCGCCATGCTCGGCAGGCCGGAGAAATAGATCCGGAACTCGCCCGCCGGCCCGGTCGGGACCTGGAAATCCCCGACCTTCAGCGCCGTCATCGCAGGCCGGCCGGTATCGGCCTCGCCGCTCGCGCCCGTGGCACGGATCGTGACCGAGCTGGCGCCCTGCGCGATCCTCAGCGTCTCGATGGAGAGCGCCGGGTAGAGCTTGTCGTGGCCGCGCGCCACGAGCGGCACGACCCGCACGATCCCGTCGGGCGTCGGCGGGAAGCTGAAGAAGCCGAGGCCGGCCGCGGCGTCGTTCAGGATGCTGAGGTTGGCGAGCGCGCCGGCAAACGTCATCAGGAAGGACTGCGGGTCGGCGCCGGCGAAGGCGAAACCGGATTTCGCGGCAGGCGGGTCCGCCTCATTCTCGTTGGTGAGCACGAAACCTGCGACCACGCCGCCCTGTCCGAACGAGTTGGCGAGAATCTGGTCGTTGTCGAGCAGGCCGGGGGGAAGGTTCACCGTCGCGCCGGCCTTGATCAGCGCCTGCGCCGCCGTGCCGAGCGAGGTGCGGTCTGGATCGGAGAAAACGACGTCGAAGCCGATCGACGCCACCCCCAGCTCGCGCAGGCGATCGACCATCGCCGCCACCTCGGAGCGCGGCCAGGGCCATTGCCCAAGCGCCCGGATGGAGGCTTCGTCGATGTCGACGATCACGATCGGCGCGCCGGATTCCACCCGCGGCTTGATGTTCTGGTAAAGGTCGAAGACCAGCGCGCTCAGGCGTTGCAGGAGCGGGGAATATCCGCTGAATGTGCCGAGCACGACGGCGAGCGTGAAGAGCCCGGCCAGGCCGACCTGCAGCGTGCGCCGCCGGTCGCGCCGCTTGGTCGTCGCCGTCTTCGTCTCGCCGCCTGCTGCTTCCAGCGATGCCATGCCACCCCCAGCGATTTCTTATGGCACGGGTCCGGCGCGGACTTAATAGGGCGCGCCGGGAAATAGTCGGGAGCGTCGCGTCTCAGCTTATCCCGGCCTTGCAGCGATCCCACACCTCGCTTCTGTTGCCGGTCTGCACCGCCACCTTCTCCTCGTTGAGGAGCAGCATCGCTATCGGCTGGCCGGCGCTCGCTTCGCCTGGCGGCACGACGTAGCTGAAGCTGTGCCGCCGGTAGTTGCCCTGGATCGTGTTGCCGCCGGGCGTGGTGATGGCCGGACCCTTGATGGAGAAATGGCGCCCGTCGCTGGCGCACCAGTCGCCGTCGATGGCATCGGCCCTTGCCGGCATCGACAGGATGACGAGCGAGGCAAATGCGGCGATCGCCGCCGCCGTCTGCGCTGCGAAATGCGACCCGACCCGCATCTTCCATCCTCCATGCACCGCCTCCTCGATACCGCAATTCGGGGAGGCCCAACCAGTCACTTGTTCTCGCTCTCCTTCGCCCAAATCGGGCCTGCCCGCTGACGTTTCTACCTCCGGTCGAATTGTTGTGGGCTTATGGCCCGGGCAAAGCGCCGAAGCGCCGCTGCCCCTCGCGCGAAATTCGGCGGCGCCTCACAGAAGGCTCAGTTCTCCGCCACGCATGCGGCCGGTCGAGGTCGATGCAACGCTTATTCTACGCGCTTTACGAATGGTGGCTCCTGCGGCGGATGTCGCCGGGCCCGATGCCGTCGCATGTCGGCATCATTCTCGATGGCAACCGCCGCCACGCGCTTTCCCTCGGCATGACGGATCCGTTCGCGATCTACGAGCTCGGGGCGAAGAAGCTCGACGAGGTCCTGAGCTGGTGCGCTGAGCTCAAAATTCCGGTCGTCACGCTGTGGGTCTTCTCGCCCGAGAATCTCCGCAGGTCGCCGGGCGAGGTGGCCGGTATCCTTTCGGCGATCGAGGCGAAGCTGACCGCGCTGTCGTGCGACCCGCTGATCCACCGCCGCCGTGTCCGCGTGCGCGCCATCGGCGACCTGTCGCTGCTGCCGGCGGAAACCTCCGGGGCGATCCGGGCCGCCGAACAGGCTACCGCTGCGTTTGAGGGGCTCGATCTCAATATCGCCGTCGGATATGGCGGGCGGCAGGAGATCGTCGACGCGGTCCGCAAGGCACTCGAAGACATGGCGGACGAGGGGAATTCCCTGCCGGAGGCGATCGGGCGATTGAGCGCCGACGCCATCGCCACGCACCTCTACACCGCTGGACTTCCGGATCCCGACCTGATCATCCGCACCAGCGGCGAGGTCCGCATGTCGGGCTTTCTCCTGTGGCAGAGCGCGCACAGCGAGTTCTACTTCTCGGACGTCAACTGGCCGGCGTTCCGGCGCACCGATTTTCTCCGCGCCATCCGCGCCTATCAGGGCCGCAAGCGTCGCTTCGGGCAGTAGCCGTCCTTGTCATCGCCGGCCGGCGCGGAGCACGCTTTCCGCCAGCGCGGCGACGCAGCCAAGAAGCAGGAAGCCGCCGGTCGCGACGCCGGCTGTCGGCGCGCTATGCGCCAGCACCGCCGTCAGCGCCACGACGCCGAGCACGATCAGTGCCAGCCCGCCGTCGTCGACGAAGAGGCCGACGAGCTCGCGAAGCAGGCGGAGGGCGAGCCTCATCCGCCTGGCCTCCCGGAGCGGTTCCGCAGCGCCGGCATCAGCGCGCCCGCTGCACACGCAAGAACGAGCGCAAACACCGGGATCGCCGCGTCGCTTCCCGGCCAGGCGATTCCGAGGCCCTCGCCGGTCCAGAATATTCCGAAGGCGGAGAGGATCACGCCGACGGTGAACTTGATGGCGTTTTCCGGAACTTGCGAGAGCGGCCGGTGCACGAAAAACCCGACGGCAGCGACCGCGAGGCAGGCTGCGACCGCGCCGCTCGCGGCGGGCGGCAGAAGCCCGCGACCGGCACCGACGGCGAGGACGATGAAGACCACCTCCAGCCCCTCCAGCACGACGGCCTTGAAGGCGACGCTGCCGGCAAGCCAGTCCGTTCCGCCACGGTGTTTCTCCAGCGTGCGCAGAGCGGCGGTCTCCGATGCGAAGATGCGGACTTCGTCGTGCAGCGGCAGGAGGCCCGCGCCGCGCAGGACAGCCTTCCGCAGCCAGCGCAGGCCGAACAGCAGCAACAGCACGCCGATCGCCAATTGCAAGAGATGCAGCGGCACGCTTTCCAGCATCGGCCCGAGAGCGATGCAAAGGAATGTCAGGAAGGCCAGCCCCGCCACGCCGCCGAGGAGGGCCGGCCGCCAGCCGCGAATCGTCGCTGCGGCGAGCATGATCGTGAACGCCTCGACCGCCTCGACGAGCGAGGCGAGGAACGCCGTCACGAACGCTGCGGCGTGACCGCTCCACATTGATTCAGTGCTCCGGCAGCACGGCCATCGCCCGTGCGTGCAGCTCCGATTCATGCCGCCGCACGAAGACGATGCCGGCGATGACCAGCACGGCCGCGACGCAGACGACGAGGAATGTGACGGGTCCGGCCACCCGCGTCGCTTCCTTGCCGAACAGATAGGCGCCGAGCCCGAAGAGCGAAGCCCAGCACACGCCCCCGAAAGCGTTCATGACGAGGAAATGATGCCACGGCATCTGGTTCGCGCCGGCGAGCAGGGCCACGAAGGCGCGCAGCAGCGCGATGAAGCGTCCGAAGAAGACGATCTTCCCGCCGTGCCGCATGAAGAGATATTCGCCGATCTTGAGGCGGGCCTCGGTGAGCCGGACGTATCTTCCGTATTTCAGCAGCGCCAGCCGTCCGAAATTGCGGCCGATGAGGTATCCGAGAACCCCGCCGAGCACCGTCGCCGAAGCAGCCGTGGCGACCACGGCCGCGATCCCGATGAGGTGCGTCGATCCCGCATAGAGCGCCGCCGCGACCAGAACCGTCTCCCCCGGAATTGGCAAGCCGGCGCTTTCCAGCGCAATGACCGCGAAGACCACCCACAGGCCGTATGCCTCGATCAAATGCCCGGCGGAATGGATTGAAAAGAAGTGATGCACGGGGTGCTGCCGGCTTCCTGGGACGACGGGCCGGGTGACGATGCAGCAGGCGGAAATGCGCCCGCCCCACGCGACGCCTGCGGCCGCGCCTTATCGCGTCTCGCTCCGACTTCCGCAACGCCCATCGCTTTTCCAGGCACGGAAACGAATTCCCGGCCGCGGCGTTTGCGCAGGGTGCACACGAAGGCGGACTGGTTTTGGCGAAATCCCGTGAAGTGAAGAAGCGCGTCGCGGCCGGCGCTCCGCGCGAGCCCGCTTTAGCTACGCAACCGGCCGGCCGCGGTGATAGAGTGGCGCCCGTGTCTATCGCTGCAAACGAGCCCCAGAGCATGCTCGCGCGGCTGGCCTCGAGCCGGCTGGCGATCGAGGCTGTCACCCCCGAAATCGACGCAGGCCGCTTTCCGGCCAAGGCTGCGGTGGGCGACCTGTTCACGGTCGAGGCCGACATCTTTGGCGACGGGCACGACAAGATCGATGCCTCCCTTCTCGTCCGGCGCGATGACGAGGAGGCATGGCGCGAAACGCCGATGCTGCATTTCGACAACGACCGCTGGCGGGGGAGCGCGCTTGTCGATGCCAACGCGCTCTATCGCTACACCCTCATCGCCTGGCGCGACCTCTTCGCCACCTGGCGCGATGAGGTCGCTAAGAAGAAGGCTGCCGGTGTACCGATCGCGCTCGAATTGCAGGAGGGGCAGGCGCTCGTCGAGGCGGCGCTGAAAGAAGGGGATCGTGCCGGCGATGCGGAGCGCGTCGCATTCAGGGAGCTGCTTGCGGGACTCTCCACGGCCACCAGCGAGGACCAGCGTCTGGCGCTGCTGATCTCGCCCGCGACGCGCGACCTGATGAAGCGCGGCGGCATCCGCACGCACCTTACCCGCTACCCGCGCGAGCTTGCGCTCTGGGTCGACCGCAAGCGCGCCGCCTTCAGCGCCTGGTACGAGCTGATGCCCCGCTCAATGTCCGACGACACGCGCCGCCACGGCACCTTCGACGACGTCATCGCCAAGCTGCCCTATGTGCAGGACCTCGGCTTCGACGTGCTCTACTTTCCGCCGATCCATCCGATCGGCAGCACAAACCGCAAGGGCAGGAACAACAGCCTGAACCCCGCGCCCGGCGATCCGGGCAGTCCCTACGCCATCGGATCGGAGCAGGGCGGCCACGACGCGCTGCATCCCGAGCTTGGAACGTTCGAGGATTTCGCCCGGCTGGTGGAGGCAGCGCGCGAGCGCGGGCTGGAGATCGCCATCGATTTCGCCATCAACTGCTCGCCCGACCATCCCTGGATCAAGCAGCATCCGGAGTGGTTCGACTGGCGGCCGGACGGCAGCATCAAGTTCGCCGAGAACCCGCCGAAGAAGTACGAGGACATCGTCAACGTCCACTTCTACCGCGAAGCGCTTCCCTCCATCTGGCACGCGCTGCGCGATGTCGTGCTTTTCTGGTGCGGGAAGGGGGTCAAGATCTTCCGCGTCGACAACCCGCACACCAAGCCGCTGCCGTTCTGGGAGTGGATGATCGGCGAGGTGCGCGCGAAGCATCCCGACGCGATCTTTCTGGCGGAAGCGTTCACCCGGCCGAAAGTCATGAAGCGGCTCGCCAAGGTCGGCTTCAGCCAGTCCTATTCCTACTTCACCTGGCGCAACACGAAGGCCGAGCTCACCGCGTACCTGACCGAGCTCACTAAGAGCGAGAGCCGCGACATCATGCGGCCGAATTTCTTCGTGAACACGCCGGACATCAATCCCGTCTACCTGCAGACGAGCGGCCGCGCCGGCTTCCAGGTGCGCGCCGTCCTCGCCGCCAGTCTCGGCGGCAATTACGGCGTCTACAGCGGCTTCGAGCTGTGCGAGGCGACCCCGATTCCCGGCAAGGAAGAGTACATGAACTCGGAGAAGTACGAGATCAAGGCGTGGGACTGGGATCGGCCGGGACACATCCGTCCGGACATCCGCCTGCTCAACACGCTGCGGCGCGAGCACCCGGCTCTCCAGTCCTTCACCAACCTCACATTCTACAATGCCTGGAACGACAACATCCTCTATTACGGCAAGGCGACGCCGGGGAACGAGAACTTCCTGCTTTTCGCCGTCAATCTCGACCCGCATAATGCGCAGCACGCCGACTTCGAAGTGCCGCTCTGGGAGTTCGGGCTTCCCGACGAGAGCACGATCGCGGGGGAAGATCTGGTGACCGGCGCGGCTTTCACCTGGCAGGGAAAAATTCAGCACATGTTCCTCGATCCGCGCGATCGCGCCTACTGCATCTGGCGACTCATCCCTCCTGGTGCACGCTGATGCAGCGCGAGAGAGGGGGCACCGCCGGCGCCGTGGCCGAGGGGGATGCGGAGCGCCAGCAGCAGCGCGACGGCGTGATCGATCGTTCCGAGATCGGTTGGTTCAAGGACGCCGTCATCTACCAGCTTCACATCAAGGCGTTCATGGACGCCAACGGCGACGGCATCGGCGATTTCGAGGGGCTGAAGCAGCGCCTCGACTATGTCGCGAGCCTCGGTGTCACGGCCATCTGGATCATGCCGTTCTATCCCTCGCCGCTGCGCGATGACGGCTACGACATCGCCGACTACCGCACGATCAATCCGAGCTACGGCGAGCTGCGCGACCTTCGGCGCTTCGTGCGCGCCGCCCACCGCCGCGGCATCCGCGTCATCACCGAGCTCGTCATCAACCACACCTCCGACCAGCATCCCTGGTTCCAGAAGGCCCGGCGGGCGAAGCCCGGATCGCCGGCGCGCGATTTCTACGTCTGGAGCGATACCGACCAGAAATATCCCGAGACGCGCATCATCTTCATCGACACGGAAAAATCCAACTGGACCTGGGACCCGGTCGCCAAGGCGTTTTTCTGGCACCGATTCTATTCG
This sequence comes from Hyphomicrobiales bacterium, assembly GCA_038211615.1. GTDB lineage: Bacteria > Pseudomonadota > Alphaproteobacteria > Rhizobiales > Afifellaceae > DASWJZ01. Next base: position 16,915 of record JBBQVL010000062.1, on the reverse strand, counting down.
CACCAGCCGGACCTGAACTTCGACAATCCGAAGGTGATTGAGGAGGTGCTCCGCCTCCTGCACTACTGGCTCGACATGGGGATCGACGGGCTGAGGCTCGACGCGATCCCCTACCTGATCGAGCGCGAGGGCACCAACAACGAGAATCTCCCGGAAACGCACGACGTCCTGAAGCGCATCCGCGCCGAGATGGACACCCACTATCCCGACCGGCTGCTGCTGGCCGAGGCGAACCAGTGGCCGGAAGATACGCGGCCCTATTTCGGCGAGGGGAACGAGTGCCACATGGCATTCCACTTCCCGCTCATGCCGCGCATGTACATGGCGGTGGCGCAGGAGGACCGGCACCCGATCACCGACATTATCCGCCAGACGCCGGACATCCCGGAGAACTGCCAGTGGGCGATTTTTCTCCGCAACCACGATGAGCTGACGCTCGAAATGGTGACGGCGGAGGAGCGCGACTATCTCTGGCGCACCTACGCCCGGGACAAGCGCGCCCGCATCAACCTCGGCATCCGCCGTCGCCTCGCGCCGCTCATGGAGAACGACCGGCGCAAGATCGAGCTGATGAACGCGCTGCTCCTCTCGATGCCCGGGACGCCCGTCCTCTATTATGGCGACGAACTCGGAATGGGCGACAACTACTATCTCGGCGACCGCGACGGTGTGCGGACGCCGATGCAGTGGTCGGCGGACCGCAACGGCGGCTTCAGCCGGGCCAATCCGCAGGCGCTCTATTTGCCGCCGATCCAGGACCCGGTCTACGGCTTCCAGGCGGTCAATGTGGAGGCGCAGCAGAACGAGCCGTCGTCGCACCTGAACTGGATGCGCCGCATCATCGCTGTGCGGAGGCAGCGCAAGGCCTTTGGCCGCGGCAGCTTCTCCTTCCTCTATCCGCGCAACCGCAAGATCCTCGCCTATGTCCGCGCCTTCGAGGACGAGCGCGTGCTCTGCGTGGCGAACGTTTCCCGTCAGGCGCAGGCGGTCGAGCTCGATCTCTCCGAGTGGAAGGGCGCGGTGCCGATCGAGCTGACCGGCGGCGCACCGTTTCCGCCGATCGGCGAGCTTCCCTACATGCTGACGCTCCCGGCCTACGGCTTCTTCTGGTTCCTGCTCGCTCCGGCGGCGGACGCGCCGAAATGGCATGTCGAGGCGCCCGAGCCGCTCCCCGAATTCCTGACTTTGACCACGCAGGGAGGGCGCATCGAGCGCGCGCTTGAGGGCCGCGAGCGCGCCAATCTGGAACGCTACGCGTTGCCGGAATTCCTCGGCCGGCAGAGGTGGTTCGCGGGGAAGACCGCGGCGGTGCAGCGCGTCAGCGTGACCGGGCTCGGGACCATTGCGGGCGGCCCGAATGCTCTCCTCCGCGTGGCGGTTGCGACCGCCGACGGCGAGCAGCGCTATTTCCTCCCGGTCAGCGTCGCTTGGGGCGAGGAAAATCTCGCCGCGGGCGCGCCGAAGCTTCCCTACACGCTCGCGAAGGTACGCAACGGCCCGGTCATGGGCGCCCTCATCGACGGGGCGCGCGACGAGCGCTTCGTCCGCGATTTCATCGCCGCCATCCGGGCCGGCGGCGAATCGCCTGCGACGGATGGCAAGCTCGTGTTCTCCGCGACCACCGCGTTCCGCGAACTTGATGCAAGCGGCGATGTGCATGTCGTCGGCGCCGAGCAGAGCAATGTCTCGGTGATCGTCGGCGACAAGCTGATGCTGAAGATCTACCGGCGCCTCCGCGAGGGAGCACAGCCGGAGATCGAGGTCGCGCGCTTCCTGACCGAGGTCGCCGGCTTCGCCAACACGCCGGCCTTCTACGGAAGCGCCGAATATCATGCGGCGACGGGGGAGGGGACGGCGCTGGCCGCTGTCTTCGCCTATGTGCGGAACCAGGGCGACGCCTGGGGCGTCACCGTCGATGCGCTCGAACGGCATCTCGAGGAATACGCCCTGCTGCCGCCGCCGGACGCGAGTGCCGCGCCGGCCGAGCCGCCGACCTTCGCCTATCCGCTCGACCTCGCGGCGACCCTCGGCCGCCGCACAGCCGAGCTGCACACCGCCTTCGCCACTCCGACCGACGAGCCGGCTTTCATGGCGGAACCGGTCGACGAAGCGGACCTTGGGCGCTGGGTGGATTCCGCGCTGACCGAGGCGGGCCGCGCATTCGAGCTTCTGCGGCAAGCCAATGCGGGCGCGCCGGCCGATGTGCAGGCCGAGATCGCCGCGCTGCTTGCCGCCCGTCCCGCGTTGCAGGAGCGCCTTGAAGCGATGCGGCGCCTCGGCGGCTCGGGACTCAAGACCCGCACCCACGGCGATTATCACCTCGGCCAGGTGCTGGTGGCGCAGGACGACGTGATGATCATCGACTTCGAGGGCGAGCCGCTCCGCGATCTGTCGGAGCGCCGCGCCAAGACCTCGCCGCTCCGCGATGTCGCCGGCATGCTGCGCTCGTTCGACTACGCTACCTGGTCGGCGCTCGACCGGCTGCGCACGCGGCACGGCGAGATCGCCCCGCATGTCGAGGCGCGGGCGCTCGCGTGGCGGCATGCGGCGGCGCAGAATTTCCTCAACGGCTACTGGTCGCGCGCCACCCGCGCCGGCCTCCTGCCCGAGGATATGGAGACCCGCCGCCGGCTGCTGGAGCTGTTCCTTCTGGAGAAGGCGTTCTACGAGGTGGGCTACGAAGCCGCGAATCGGCCCACCTGGCTGTCGATCCCGCTCCGCGGTCTGCTCGACCTCTTGAGGCGCACCAACGCATGAACGCCAAGTCCCCGCCGCGGCCCGCCTGGCGGCCGGAAGACGCAGCAATCACGGCTCTGGTCGAAGGGCGTCACGGCGACCCCTTCGCGATTCTCGGGATGCATGGCGGCGACGGCAAGCCGCTCTCCGTGCGCGTGCTCTGGCCGGGCGCGGAGACGGTCACCGTGCTTGATGCGGCGACCGGAGCGGCTGTCGCCACGCTCGAGAACCTGCACAAGGACGGCTTCTTCGCCGGAGAAATAGCTGATCGAAGCGCGCGCTTTCCCTACCGGCTGCGCCTCACCGCCGGCGCGACGACCTGGGAGGCGGAGGATGCCTACCGCTTTCCGCCGATCCTCGGGTCGCTCGACGTCTATCTCATGGCCGAGGGCAGCCATCGCCGCATGTTCGAGCGGCTCGGCGCGCATCCGACCGCGATCGACGGCGTGGAAGGCGTCTCCTTCGCGGTGTGGGCGCCGAATGCCCAGCGCGTCAGCGTCGTCGGCGACTTCAACAACTGGGACGGCCGCCGCAACCCGATGCGCAAGCGCATCGAGGTCGGAACGTGGGAGCTCTTTATCCCCGGCGTCGTACGAGGGGCCCGCTACAAGTTCGAGATCATCGGCAAGCACGGCGGCTCGCCTTTGCTGAAGTCCGACCCGGTCGAATTCCAGCACGAGCAGCCTCCCGCGACGGCCTCGATTGTGGTGGGGTTGCCGGCGCACGCATGGGCCGATGCCGCGTGGATGGAGACGCGCCGCGGCAGGCAGGCGCTGACCGCGCCGATCTCGATCTACGAAGTGCATCTCGGCTCGTGGCGGCGGGGAAACGACGACCGCTTCCTGACCTATGACGAACTCGGCGACGAGCTCATCCCCTACGTGAAGGATCTGGGTTTCACCCACATCGAATGCCTGCCGGTCTCCGAGCATCCATTCTCCGGCTCGTGGGGCTACCAGCCGATCGGCCTCTTCGCTCCGACCAGCCGCTTCGGCTCGCCGGAGGCCTTTGCCCGTTTCGTCGATCGCTGCCACCAGGCGGAGATCGGCGTCATCGTGGACTGGGTGCCGGCGCATTTTCCGACCGACGCGCATGGCCTCGCGAAGTTCGACGGGACGGCGCTTTACGAGCACGAAGACCCGCGCCTCGGGTTCCATCAGGACTGGAACACGCTGATCTACAATTTCGGCCGCACCGAGGTACGGAATTTCCTCGTCGCGAATGCGCTCTACTGGCTGGAATATTTCCACATCGATGCGCTGCGTGTCGATGCCGTCGCCTCGATGCTCTACCTCGACTACAGCCGCAAGCCGGGCGAGTGGCTGCCGAACGTGCATGGCGGGCGCGAGAACCTCGAAGCCATCAGCTTCCTGCGCGAGACCAACGTGCGCACCTTCGGCGACCATCAGGGAGCCACGACGATGGCGGAGGAATCGACCGCCTGGCCGCAGGTGACGCGGCCCGTCCACACCGGCGGGCTTGGCTTCGGCTACAAATGGAACATGGGCTGGATGCACGACACGCTCCAGTACATCGCGCACGAGCCGGTGCATCGCCGCTATCACCATCACCAGATGACCTTCGGCATCCACTACGCGTTCTCGGAGAACTTCGTGCTGCCGATCTCGCACGACGAGGTGGTGCACGGCAAAGGCTCGCTGTTCGCCAAGATGCCCGGCGACCGCTGGCAGAAGTTCGCCAACCTCCGCGCCTATCTCGCCTTCATGTGGACCCATCCGGGCAAGAAGCTCCTGTTCATGGGAAGCGAGTTCGCGCAGGAGCGCGAATGGAATCACGACCATTCGCTCGACTGGCATCTCCTTTCCGATGCGCCCCACCGGAACATGCAGGATCTCGTCCGCGACTTGAACCGCCTCTACCGCGAAGCGCCGGCGCTGCATGTTCACGACGCCGATCCTTCCGGCTTTGAATGGATCGACGGCAACGACGCCGATAACAGCGCCTTTGCCTACGCGCGCCTCGGAGACGGCGGAGACCCGCCGATTCTCGTGGTCTCCAATTTCACGCCCGTGGTGCGCACCCGCTACCGCGTCGGCGCGCCCCGCGCCGGACGCTGGATCGAGCGCCTCAACACCGATTCCTCCAGCTACGGCGGCTCGAATGTCGGGAACGACGGCGCGGTGGAGACGGAGTCGGTCAGTTGGCACGGCCGCCCGGCGTCGCTCGTGCTGACGCTTCCGCCGCTCGCCACGATCGTTCTTCAGCATGCCGGATAACGCCACGTAACCGGCGGAACCGCGGGGGCTCGAATGCGTTTGCGCTGTTCTGTCCGTCAGCCTTCAGGATCAGCATGAAATCCGCCACGCGCGCCAGGCCGCGGGCTACGCCCGCGACTGCAAAGAGCATCGTACGCGAGGGGCGGCCGTTCCCGCTCGGCGCGACGTGGGATGGCCTTGGCGTCAACTTCGCCCTCTTCTCGGCGAACGCCACCAAGGTGGAACTCTGCCTCTTCGACATCGAGGGAAAGCGCGAACTCGAACGGATCGAGCTGCCGGAATACACCGACGAGGTCTGGCACGGCTATCTGCCGGGCGTCCGTCCAGGAACCGTATACGGCTACCGCGTCCACGGTCCCTACGAGCCCGACGCCGGTCATCGGTTCAATCCCAACAAGCTGCTGATCGACCCTTACGCGAAGCAGCTCGTCGGATCGCTTGCCTGGGGCCCCGAGCTTTTCGGCTACGTCCTCGACTCGCCCGACAAGGACAAGTCGTTCGACACGCGCGACAGCGCGCGGCTGGTGCCGAAGTCGCGCGTGATCGACCCCGCCTTCACGTGGGGCGAAGAGCGGCGGCCAAGAGTGCCGTGGGAGCGCACTATCACATACGAGATGCATGTGAAGGGGTTCACGAAGCTGAACACCCACATCGCCGAGGCTGAGCGCGGCACCTTCGCCGGGTTGGCGCATCCGCGCGTCGCGAATTATCTGCGTGAGCTCGGTGTTACGTCCGCGGAGCTTCTGCCGGTCCACGCCTTCGTGGATGACAGCTATCTCGTCGAGAAGGGACTTCGCAACTACTGGGGCTACAATTCTATCGCCTTCTTCGCTCCCGACCCGCGCTACCTCCACTCGGCCTTTGTGAACGAGTTCAAGGAGATGGTGAACCAGCTCCACGCGGCGGGGATCGAGGTGATCCTCGACGTGGTCTACAACCACACGGCGGAGGGCAACGAGCTTGGGCCGACGCTATCGCTGAAGGGAATCGACAACGCCAGCTATTACCGCCTGCTGCCCGACCAGAAGCGCTACTACATCAATGACACGGGGACCGGAAACACAGTGAATCTGTCGCACTCGCGCGTGCTGCAGATGGTGGCCGACAGCCTGCGCTACTGGGCGACGGAGATGGGGGTGGACGGTTTCCGCTTCGACCTCGCGACGATTCTTGCGCGCGAGCCCTATGGGTTCGACGAGGGCGGCGGGTTCCTCGATGCCTGCCGGCAGGATCCGGTGCTCTCCTCGGTGAAGCTGATCGCCGAGCCCTGGGATATCGGCCCCGGCGGCTATCAGGTCGGCGCATTTCCGCCGGGCTGGGCGGAGTGGAACGATAAGTTCCGCGATACCGTGCGCGCCTTCTGGAAGGGCGACGAAGGCAAGCTGGCGGATTTCGTCAGCCGCCTCTCAGGCTCGGCCGATCTCTTCAACAAGCGCGGCCGCAAGGCCTGGGCGAGCGTCAACCTCATCACCGCGCATGACGGCTTCAATCTGAACGACCTCGTTTCCTACAATGACAAGCACAACGAGGCGAACGGCGAGGAGAACCGCGACGGGCATTCCAACAATCACTCGTGGAACCACGGCGTCGAAGGCCCGACGGACGATCCGGAGATCACCGCGCTCAGGGAAAGGCAGAAGCGCAACCTGCTTGCAACGCTGCTCCTTTCGCAGGGCACGCCGATGATCCTCGCCGGCGACGAGTTCGGGCACACCCAGGGAGGCAACAACAACGCCTACGCCCAGGACAACGAGATCACCTGGCTCGCCTGGGACAAGATCGATCCCGCCGGGCGCAGCCTCCTGGAGTTCACGCGCAAGCTGATCGCGCTCCGCAAGGCCTATCCGATCCTGCATCGCGGCCGCTTCCTCATGGGCCAGCACAATCCGGACCTCGACGTGAAGGATGTGACCTGGCTCTCGCCGACTGGCGCGGAGATGGAAGAGGGCCAGTGGAAGGATACGAACGGAAGGTGCGTCGGGATGCTGCTCGACGGGCGGGCGCAGCCCACCGGCATCAAGCGCCGTGGCGACGATGCGACGTTGCTGCTGATCGTCAACGCCTACCACGATGTGGTCGAGTTTACGCTCCCTGCCGTGCCCGAAGGCGCGCGCTGGATGCGCCTTCTCGACACGAACGTGCCCGAAAATTCCGAGACGCCGGCTTTCGATTTTGGCCATTCCTATGAGGTGACCGCGCGCTCCCTGCTGCTTTTCGTCCTGGCGCACGACGACAAACGTCAACGCGGCCTGCGTCAGGGGCTCACCGCGATTCTCGATGTCTCGGAGCGGCCGGTGGCGGGCGGGCTCTGAAGACCGCAAGCCGCGGCGCGCCGCAGCCGGGTTACACCGGCTTCGGCCGCCAGCGGTAGGCGCGCTTCTCGAGCGGCTGCACCAGCGCGAATTCCACCGTCAGCATGACGCCGACGAAGACGATGGTGTACGCGAGGATCGCGCGCACGTCGAACGACTGGAAGTATATGTAGATCTGGAAGCCGATGCCGTTCGAGCGGCCGAGCAGCTCCACCACCAGCACGATCTTCCAGATCAGCGCCAGGCCCGAGCGCGCCGCCGCCGCGATATAGGGTTGAAGCTGCGGCAGGATCACGTGGCGGAGCGTCTTGCCGCGGCTGAACCGGTAGCTGCGCGCCATCTCCATCAGCGACGGATCGAGCGCCCGGGTGCCCTCGCGGATGGTGACCGTCGCATTCGGGATCTTGTTCAGCGCGACCGCCACGATGGCCGCGACCTCGTTCAGGCCGATCCAGACATAGGCGAGCACGATGATGATCAGCGCCGGGGCGTTGAGGAGCAGGATCATCCACGGCTCGGCGAGCGCGTTGGCAAACGGGCTTCGCCCCATGACGAGACCCGTCGCGACGCCGATCGACATGGCGATGAGGAAGGCGGCCGCGACCCGCGCCAGCGTGACGGCCAGGTGATAGGGAAGCTCCCCGCTCGCGATCTCGCGCCCCGCGAAGGCGAGCACCGTCACCGGATCGGGGCAGAGGCGTGGACCCAGCGCCAGCGACCCCACCCCCCAGACCAGGAAGAACGCGACGACCGAGATGAGCCGCAGGCCGAAGGCGCCGGAAAACAGATTTTCGGACAGCTTGTCGATCACTCTGCCGCCCTCGCGCCGACCAGCCATTTCGGGTCGAACCAGCGATCCGCGTCGCCGTCATAGGGGAGGACCGTGATGTCCCAGTGCTGGATGAAAGGGGCATAGACGTCCCAGACCGGCGGCCCGCCGCCGATATAGACGACGCGCTCGGGGAAGCGGGCGATCGTCTGCTCCGGGTCCATATGCGCGTGAAGCTCGACGATCGTTCGGTCTGCGCGGGCAAAGGCCGGGATGGCTGTCGTGGTGACTTTTCCCGCCATGATCACGTGGCCGCGCGTCCGGTCAAAGAACCGGGCGACATCGGCGACGAATTCGGGCCCCTTGTTTCCCTCCCAGGGCAGACGGCCTCGGAGCCCAAGTTGCCCGCGCCGCCCGATCGCGCACATGGCGCGCACGACAGTTGTCATTTCAAGCTCCATCCGTCGGGCATGGAATATCTACTCGAGCTCCAGGCTCGGAAAGCGCCTTGCGAGATCCTGCAGCAGCGCATCGAACGCCGCGCCGCGCCGTTCGTCGCGCGGCAGGGGAATGTTCACCGCGCCGATGACGTGCGCCGGGCGCGGCGACAGCACCAGCAGCCGGTCGGCGAGCCGCGCCGCCTCGCGCACGTTGTGCGTGACCATCAGCACCGTCACCGGGCTCGACTGCCAGAGATCGACGAGGAGCTGCCGGAGCCGGTTGGCCGTAGGTTCGTCAAGCGACACGAACGGCTCGTCGAGGAGCAGGATTTCCGGCTCCACCGAGAAGGCCCGCGCCAGCGCCGCGCGCCGCGCCATGCCAAGCGAAAGCTCGGCGGGAAAGCTGTTGCGGAAGCCGCGGAGCTCGACCTCGTCGAGGATCGGCGACAGGTCCTTGTCGGCGAGCGGCGGGGGAAGCGCGAGGCGGATGTTCTGCTCCACCGTACGCCACGGCAGCAGGCGCGGCTCCTGGAACACGGTCGCCATGCGCGCGCCCCGCAGCGCCGCGGAGACCGACCCGCTGAAATCGTGATCCAGCCCGAGGATGACCCGCAGCGTCGTGGTCTTGCCGCAGCCGGACGGGCCGATGAGGCAGGTGAACGTTCCCGGCACGAGCTCGAAGGCGAGGTCGCGGATCACCGCGACTTCGCCGCCCGAAGCGCGCCGGAACGTCTTCGCGTCGATCCTTACGGAAAAGCTTGCCGACGCATCGTGCTGCTGCCGGTTCGCTTCTTCCGCAAGGCTCACTGGCCTTCCTTCAACGCCGACCAGAATGTCCCCGGCGACATCACGGTCGCCGATCCGACGAGCTTCTCGCCGCCGAGCTTGGCGAGCTGGGCGTAGATCTTCGCCGTATCCGCCTCCTCTTCCGCGATCGGACGGTTCGGAATGCCCTCGCGATAGCGCTTCACGGTGTTCTTGAAGACCGCGTCGTCGTCGATCTGCATCAGCGGGCGGAGGCGATCCCATTCGGCGTCCGATTGGGCGAGAAGATCCTTCGCCGCGCGCGAGGCCTTTACGAAACCGAGCATCGCGGCCTTGTGCTTGCTCGCCCAGTCCTCGTTGAAGACGTAGCCGATGGCGGAGATGGCGCCGGTCGCGCCGAGCGCCTCGGCGGCCTCGGCGCCGCTCACGATCTGGCGATAGCCCTGCACTTCGAGCTTGGCGTTGTAGTTCCAGTAGTTCGACGTCGCGCCGAGTTCGCCCTGGATGAGCTTCTCCATCAGGAGCGGCGGGGCGGCGAAGGCCGGATCGGTCTCGCTGGCGAGGTCGAAGCCGAACCTGTCCTGCGCCATCCCCTGGAACATCAGCCAGTTCTTGTCGAGCGGCCCGCCGGCAACGCCGATCTTCGCGCCCTTCAGGTCGGCGAGGGTCTGCACCTTGCTGTCCGGCGGCACCATGATCGCGCCGACCGAGGTGGAATAGGGGACAAAGGTGAGCGGAATTCCCTCGGCGCGCTGGCGCGAGACGAACAGCCAGTCGCTGACGATCACGTCGACCTCGCCGGCATTGATGGCGATGCGCGTGGCGTCGTTGCTTGCCAGCACCACCTGCTCCAGCTTGAACCCGTTCGCCTCGTCGAGCTTGTTGTGGACGATGGTGTCGATTTCCCAGTTGACGGTGCCGAACTTCAGCACGCCGACCCGCACAGTGTCCTGGGCGCTCGCCTGTCCGACGGTCAGGCCGAGCAGGGCGACAAAGGGCAGGGCCATCAGTTCGCGGCGCATGTTCTCCTCCCGATCGTTCTTTGCGAGGCCCGATTCCCTCGGCCGGCCGATGAAGCCGGTCGCCTCTGCCGGGCAGTTTACCGAAAGGGCGGCGGAGCTGCCAACCTATAGGCCTGTTAGGCGGAGTCGCGCCTCAGGCCTCGGCCGCTGCCCGGGCTCGCGGCTCCATGCCGCGTGACGGCGTGTAGCCGAAGATCGCCAGCAGCATGAAGCCCGCGAGGCAGCCGATGACGACAGCGAACGCGGTCGGCTCGAACTTGCTGTAGAGCGCGAAGCGGACGAACTCCACCGCGTGCGTGAACGGGTTCGCGACCGAGATCCGGTAGAGCAGCACGCTCGCTTCCTTCATGTGCCAGAGCGGATAGAGCGCCGAGGACAGGAAGAAGGCCGGGAAGATCACGAAGTTCATCACGCCGGCAAAATTCTCGAGCTGCCGCACCGTGGAGGAGATGAACATGCCGACCGCGCCGAGCATCAGGCCGCTCAGGATCAGCGCCGGCAGGATCAGCACATAGCCGAGCGGATGGAATTCTATGCCGAACAGCGCCGCGATGAGCAGGAACGCATAGACCTGCAGAACCGAGACCGCGACGCCGGCGGACAGCTTCGCCACCAGCAGGAACCAGCGTGGCAGCGGCGTGGTCAGGAGCACGCGCATCGACCCCATCTCCCGGTCATAGACCATCGAGAGCGACGACTGCATGCCGTTGAAGAGCTGGATCATGCCGATCAGCCCGGGAATGATGTAGACCTCGTAGGTAATGTAGGTCTCGTAGGGCGGGATGATCGAGACGCCGAGCACGGCGCGGAAGCCGGCGGCGAAGACGATGAGCCAGACGAGCGGCCGGACGAGCGCGGCGAGGAAGCGCTCGCGCTGGTAAAAGAAGCGCATGATCTCGCGCCAGACGATGCCCAGGAAGGCGCGGGCGTAGAGGGTCATTCGTCCTGCGCCCGGCTCGGCGTGAGTGCCGTGAAGGCGGCGTCGAGCGAAGCCGCGCGCGTCCGCGCAATGACCTGCTCCACACCGCCGGTTGCGACGACCTTGCCCCTGTGGAGGATGACCAGGTCGTCGGTCGGGCGGATCTCGTCGATCAGGTGCGTTGCCCAGAGGATGCCGATGTCGCGCTCGGCGGCGAGGTCGTGCACATGCGCGACGATCGCCTTGCGCGACGGGGCGTCGAGCCCGACCGTCGGCTCGTCGAGGAGCAGCAGTTGCGGATCGTGCAGCAGTGCGCGGGCTATCTCGACGCGGCGACGGTGGCCGCCGTTCAGCGCCCGCACGGTTTCCGGCGCGCGCTCGGCCATGCCGAGCCGCGTAAGCTCGCGCTCGATGCGCCGCTCCGCTTCCTTCCACGAGAGGCCGCGGAGCATGGCGAAGTAGTGCAGGTTCTGGCGGACGGTCAGGTCGAGGTCGAGGGTCGGCTGCTGGAAGACGATGCCGAGCGGCGCGAGCGATTTCGCGCCGGCCGCGCGGATGTCGTTGCCGCTGATGACGATGCGGCCCTGCCGCGTCGCGAGAAGCCGGGTGATGAGCGAGAACAGCGTGGTCTTGCCCGCGCCGTTCGGACCAAGCAGCGCGGTGAAGCGGCCCTTCTCCACGGCGAAGGTGACTTCGTCCAGGACCCGCTCGGTCTTGTAGGTGAACGAGACGCCGCTGACGGCGAGCGCCGGCCGCGAGGCGGGCTGGGGCTCACCCGCAACGCGCTCGCGTTGCCCGTCTACCGCACGCAGCACCACCATCGGGTCTTCAGGTCTTCTTTTCGTTGATATCGGCCCATTCGCAATGGAACTTCTCGATGTGCCACTGCGGATGGTTGCCGGCCCATTCGGCCAAAGCCGGAATGGCCTCCGACATGCAGGCGCGGAGTGAGCCGTGCGATTCGAAGTAGAGGTGCTCCTCCCGGCAGGAGCGCGGGTCAGAGAACATGCACACGGCCAAAATCAGCGCGACGGTCGGCATTTCACTTCCCTTTCTTGTTCTTTGGACCCTCGCGCAGACGCTGTTGCGTGGGCCGCATTTCTTTCCATCCTATTGATTACGGATAGGAGCGGAAAGCGGTTTTGCGGCGCTTGGGGCCTGGCTTTCACGCCTCCGGCAGGAAGAGCTCGCCCTTGCCGAGAACGGCCGTATCGCCGGCGAAACGCCGCAGGCGCGTGGCGGAGAGCGCGCCGCCCTCGATCCCTTCTTCGGTTAGCCAGCGCGATATGAGGCGAAGCGCCACGAGCTCGTGCGGGCCGGTATCGATGAAGGTGGGCGACAGGGAATCGACACCGCTGGCCGTGATGATCGTGCCGCGCGTCATCAGGTAGCCGGGGAGGGGCCCCGCGCGTCCGAGGCAGACGATCGTCCCGCCGAACATGCGGCTCCCCAGATATTCCCCGGCATCGCCTCCGATCGCAATCAGCCCGCGGCGCATGCGGTCGCCCGCGCGCGCGCCCGCGCTGCCGCCGACGCGTATCACGCCGCCGGTCATGCCGCTCGCCTCGCCCGGCAGCGGCGCACCAAGGAGATCGCCGGCGTCTCCGCCGATCTCCATCCGCCCTCCCGCCATGCCCGAGCCGGCAAGCACCCCGACGCTGCCGCTGACGAAGATCGCGCCGCCGGCCATGCCCCGCCCGGCCCGCTGCCCGAGATCGCCGGTGACGCGGATGCGGCCCGTGCTCATCCCCACGCCGAGATTGTCGAACCGCTCCGAGCCGCCTTCGAAAACAATGTCGGCCGCGTCGCCCGACGTCACGCTGAAGATGTCGCCGACGGCGAGTGGCGTCCGCGTCGTGCGGATGTCGATCGCCTCGATCCTGCCCGTCGCCGCGGCGAGCCGGTCGGCTGTCAGCGCCGAGAGGTCGCAACGCTGCGGCGGCTCCTGCTGCAGCGTGAGCACCAGCGCGCTCATCCGAGGATCTCGCCGAGCGGATAGTGGAATTTTCCGAGCTTGCCGCCGTAATTGCCGGCGCCGACCCGCACCAGACCCGCCTTCGCGCCAAAAACGCAGAGAGCGCCGAGGCCCGCCTTCATCCCGGCGCGCACCGCCGCATCGGTCAGCCCGTCGATGACGATTTCGAGCACCGAACCGACTTCGGCGGTAAGGGCGCTTGCGACGCGGCCCTTCAGCGTCGGGCAATAGGCGTCGTTGGTGGAGGCGGGAAGCGCCTTGTATTTCGAGCCGATCTTGGAGCCCGAGCGCACGATTCCGCCGGGGAACGGCATGATCACGTCAGGCTCTGCGGAGATCGCCGCGACCGCGGCTTCCGCCGCGGCAAGCGTCGATTCCCTGTCGCGCCCCATGATCAGGAGATTGCCGCCGCCGACCGCGCTCTTCGTCAGCCCCGTAGTCTCCTCGCAGACGAACTCCCCGTCCATGACCGGGATGCGCCAGTAGCGGGTCGCGCCGAGAAGCTTCGAGATTTGCCAGCCGTCGCCGAAATAGCGAATCGCCGCGCCGAGCTTGATCCGCTCTTCGCCCTGCATCCCGGAGAAGCAGGCGGTTCCCGGACAGGTAAGCACGCACTGCCCGAGCCGCGTCATCAGCTGCTGTTCCAGCATGCTGGTGGAGACCGCGAAGATCAGCACGCGGATGCCGGGGCGCGCGTCGGGGGTCTCGGAGGGCTCGAGCACGCGGTCGATCCCCGCCTCGCAGCCGCAGGCGATGACCGAGGTCGCGAAGCCGGTCATCGTCACCGCCGCCTGCCGCGCCCACTTCTCCGTGTCGGCGGTGATGACGATCGCGGTGGCGCGCATGCCGAATGCTTCCGCGAAGGTGTTGTCGATCGTCACGCCGTTGCGGATCAGCTCCGGCATGGCACGTCCTCGAAGATGGACTCGACGCCGGCGGCAGCCGCGACCGCCGCCTCGCGCACGTCGGTGGTTTCGATCGGCCGGCCGAGGCGCGCCTCGATCTCGCGCGAGAGCCGCGCGCGCATGGCTTTCGGGGGCGGCGGACGGACGGCGAGCGTGCGGCCGGGGCGGGGATTGGTCATCGCGCCGTCGCGGACGACGATTTCGCCGCTCTTGAAGACGAGATGGGCGCTGCGGAACATCGCGGTGCGGTCGGAGCGGTCGTCGTAGACGGCGACGTCGGCGAGCGCGCCCGGCCCGAGATGGCCACGATCCGCGAGCCCGAGCAGCCGCGCCGGCGCTGCCCGCGTCATGGTCGCGATCTCGCTCAGCGAATATTCGCGCTTCAGCTCGGGCAGCGTGGTCATCTCGATCGCGCTCTTCGGCAGGCGTTCGATCCAGCGCCCGCGCTCGTTCGCGTCCATCAGCAGGTGAAGGATTTCCGGATAGCGCGTGAAGGGCGCGCCATTCGGATGATCGGTGGTGAAATACACCTGCCAGGGATCGGCGATGAGCAGGAACATCTCCAGCCCGATCGCCCATTGCAGCGCGTTGACGAAATCCTTCTCGCGGTAGTCGATCGGCACGATGCCGCCACCGTTTCCCTCTCCGTCCCAGAGCGTCCACTTCTTCGGCCGCGCAAAGCCGCGCTGCGCGAACTGGCGCAGCGTATCGGAGGAGACCGTGATGGTCTGGCCGAACATCACCTGCCCCACGTCGACCGTGACGTTCGGCGCGGCGTTCACCTGCTCCGCGAGCCGCGCGGCGGCGGAGGAGATGCCGCGCTTTCCTTCCGTGCCGTAGCCGTAGAACTGCAGGTGCGCGAGGTGCATGGGCGTGTCGCCGGCCGCCTCGATGGTGATCTTCGCCGTGTCGGCGCTGCCGGGCAGGCCGAGATTGTTGCAGTGGACGTGCAGCGGATGCGGGATGCCGAGCGCCTGCACCGCCTCCTGCAGGGCGCGCACGATGGCGCGCGAGCTGACACCGTAGCCCGGCACCTCGTCGTCGAAGGAAAAGGCGCGCACGTTCGACCTGAAGGCCGCCGCCCCGCCGGCGTTGACCACCTTCACCCCGAGCCCGAAGCCGGCATGCAGCGTGGCGGCGAGATAATCCTGCACCGCGCTCGGCCCTTCGCCGTCGCGCAGCAGTCCGAGCAGGAAATCCTCGTTGCCGACCACGAGCAGCAGGCCGCGGTCGATCACCGGCGTCAGCGCCAGCTCGATGTGCGCGTGCAGCGCATCGCCCGGATTGACCGCGGGGTCGACGACCAGCGTGAACCCCATCTCCGCGTAGAGGCGGCCGTTGTCGAAGGTGGAGAGCGCCGAACCGCCGAGGAACACGTCGGCGCCGCCGGGCGCCGGGCCGCGCGCCATCTCCGGCAGCATGAGCCGGGAGGTGTTCACGTTGGCGCTGGCGATGTGGGAATGAATGTCGATGCCGCCCGCCATCACGATCTTGCCCGCAATGTTGTAGGTCTCGACCCGCCTCGCATCGGCCGGCGCATCGACGATCCGCTCGCCGTCGATCCACACGTCGCCGACCGCATCGCGGCCGTGCGCGGGATCGATGACGCGTCCGCCCTTCAGCCGGATCATGGCGCGTCCAGCCCGGCGGCGATCCGCCTCAGAACCTCGGCGGCGCTCGGCAGGCCGGCCGGCGCGGAAGCGATGGCTTCCGCCAGCGTCCCCGTGGCGCGATCGTAGAGTACGGCGTCGTGGTCTCTTCCCGGTCGGCCGACGCGAAGCCCGATCGCGGCGGATGCCGCCGCGACCGACCCGGCGGAAACAACGATTGCCGGCACGCCGGCGAGCCAGTCGGGCAGCGGGTCATCGAACGCCGAGATCCATAAGATCGCGTCAGCCTCGCCGGATTGCACCATGCGCTGCGCATCGAACTGCCAGGGATCGTGCTTCGGACGATCATGCGCGAAACTTGCGCGAAGCGGCAGGGCGGCCATCCATCCCGAAGCCATCGCAGCGGCAGAGAGGCTCGCGTCCGGCGTAACGGAAAGGCCGGTCCAGCGGGTCGCGCCGTTGAGGTCCTTGATCAGCCCGGTGAGCATCTCGATGGTGAGCGTATCGACTGCCGCGGGAGACCAGAGCGCCACGCCGAAGGCCGCGGCCTTCAGCAGCTCCGCGGCGCGCTTCACTTCCGCGGCCTGCGCGAAATCGGCGGCAAGCGGGCGATTGTTGACCCGCGCCCTGAGCGCCGCGAGCACGCCGGGAACGGCATTTGCGTCGGCCTTCAGCCACGCCGCCGCGCTTCCAGCGGAAGGTTCGACCGCGCGCGGGGTCAGCGCGACGATCTTCCTGTCCGTCTTCCTGTCCGCGCCATCAAATCCCGCATCGAGCCGACCGTCGCCGACGAGGAGCAAAGTATCGGCGCGGCGGCGCGCTTCTCCGGGGCTGACGAGCATCAGCCCGATGTCCTGCAGCACGGCCTGATCGCGAAGCGCCCATTCCGCGCCCGCGTGGTCGATCGCCGCGCCGAGCTTCCGCGCCAGCGCGAACGCCGCGACGATGCCCGCGACATCGGCGCCGAGGCCGGCCACCACCGGCGCGCGGCTGGCGCGGAGCAGCCGCACGGCGCGCGCCACGGAATCGCTGAGTTCAGTTTCGGGCATTGTTCTTGGGGGTTGGAGTTGCCGCCGGCCGGATCGGCTCGGCAACGCGGCGTTCATCCGATGCGCATAATCATGTGTCGTACTTGACGTAGGCGAAGCGCTGGTCGCCACCGGGAGTTCCCTCAAGCGCACCGCCCTCCTTGCCGGGCTGCCAGTGCACGACCTCCTCGATCTTC
>JBBQVL010000061.1:0-27949 GCA_038211615.1 Hyphomicrobiales bacterium | reverse complement strand
CCCCCCGGCCACCACCCTAACCCCCCCCCTGGGGGGGCGTCCGATTTTCCCACCCCGCCGGCCCCCAAACACCCGGGAGGGGGGCTGGCACATCGGCGTCGCTCCCCCCTCCCGAAATCGGTCGCGCTTCGCTTGCCGATTCCGACCTCCCCTCAAGGGGGAGGTTACACGCTGAGAACGCACTCGACCGAACGCTCGCCGTTCTCGCCGAGGCTTTTCCCGGGAGCGTGCGGCTGGGCGCGGCTTGTCTTTATCATGGCGAGGATCGCCGGCGTCTGGCGGGGCTCGCCGCGCTCGCGGCGCGCCACGAGGTTCCGCTGCTGGCGCTCGGCGACGTGCTCTATCACGCGCCGCAGCGGCGAAGGCTGCAGGACGTCCTCTCCTGCGTGCGCGAGAAGCGGACGCTGGAGACCGCCGGAAGGCTTCTGGAAGCGAACGCCGAGCGCCACATGCGGAGCGCGGCCGAGATGGCGCGGCTCTTCGCCGAATATCCCCACGCGGTGAGCGAGACGCTCGCGGTGCTCGCGCGCCTCGCCTTCTCGCTCCGGGAGTTGCAGTACGACTATCCGCTGGAATCGGCGGGCGAGAGCGCCACGCCCTACGACGAACTGGTGCGGCTCACCTGGCTCGGCGCCGCGGATCGCTATCCGAACGGCGTAGCGGAAAGCGTCCGCCGGCTGATCGAGCACGAACTCGCCATCATCAAGGACCTCAAATACGAGGCCTACTTCCTCACCGTCCGCGACATCATGCGCTTTGCGCGCGGCGAGGGCATCCTGTGCCAGGGGCGCGGCTCGGCGGCCAACTCCGCCGTCTGCTTCTGCCTTCGGATCACCGACGTGAACCCCGACCAGGGTAATCTCCTCTTCGAGCGCTTCATCTCGCGCGAGCGCGGCGAGCCGCCCGACATCGACGTCGATTTCGAGCACGAGCGGCGCGAGGAGGTGATGCAGTACGTGTTCGGAAAATACGGCTACGCGCACGCCGGCATCGCCGCCACCGTCATCACCTACCGCTCGCGCTCCGCCTCGCGCGAGGTGGGCAAGGCCTTCGGCCTGTCAGAGGACGCGGTCGGCGCGCTCGCCGGCAATGTCTGGGGCTGGTCGAATTCCGCCGTCGACGGCGAGGATGCGCGCCGCGCCGGGCTCGACCCCGAGGAGCGCCGTATCGCACAGGTGCTGGAGATGTCGCAGGAGATCATCGGCTTTCCGCGGCATCTCTCGCAGCATGTCGGCGGCTTCCTCATCACCCGGAGTCGCCTCGACGAGGTGGTGCCGGTCCTGCATTCGGCGATGGACGGCCGCAACATCGTCGAATGGGACAAGGACGATCTCGACGCGCTGAAAATGCTGAAGATCGACGTGCTGGCGCTCGGCATGCTGACAGCGCTGAAGCGCGGCTTCACGCTGCTCGAAGAGCATTACGGCGAGACGCTGGAGCTCGCCACGATTCCGGCCGAGGAGAAGGAGGTCTACGACATGATCTGCCGCGCCGACACGATCGGCGTGTTCCAGATCGAGAGCCGCGCGCAGATGACCATGCTGCCGCGTCTGCGGCCGCGCACCTTCTACGATCTCGTCATCGAGGTGGCGATCGTCCGCCCCGGACCCATCCAGGGCGACATGGTGCATCCCTATCTCCGCCGCCGGCAGGGGATCGAGACGGTGCACTATCCAAGCCCCGCCCCGCCGCACGACCCCGACGAGCTGAAGAATGTCCTCAAGAAGACCCTCGGCGTGCCGCTCTTCCAGGAGCAGGCGATGCGGATCGCCATCGTCGCGGCGAAGTTCGAGCCGGGCGAGGCCGACAGGCTCAGGCGCGCCATGGCGACCTTCAAGCGCGTCGGCACGATCGGCCTCTTCAAGACCAAGATGATCGAGGGCATGGTGGCGCGCGGCTACGAGCGGAGCTTTGCCGAGCGCTGCTTCAGCCAGATCGAGGGCTTTGGCGAATACGGTTTTCCGGAAAGCCACGCGGCGAGCTTCGCGCTCCTCGTCTACGCCTCCGCCTGGATGAAATGCCGCTACCCCGACGTCTTCTGCGCCGCCATGCTGAACGCCCAGCCGATGGGTTTCTACGCGCCCGCCCAGCTTGTACGCGACGCACGCGAGCACGGCGTGGAGCTTCGAGCGGTGGACGTCAATTTTTCCGGGTGGGATTGCACGCTGGAGGAATTGCACGGGTCCCCTCCCCCCTTGCGGGGGAGGGAAAGGGAGGGGGGAAGGACGCTACCCCCACCTCTCTTTCCCCATTCCCATGTTTCGGGGGATGAGCGCGATTTCGCCAGGCTGCGGCGGCACAATCAGACGAAGGTTGAGGACCTCATCTGGCACGAGCTGCGGGCTGGTCGGGTCGATGGATGGAAGTTCCGTCGCCAGGTGCCGATGGGGCGCTTCGTCGCCGATTTCGTCTGCCATGAAGCGAAGCTGGTCATCGAGCTTGACGGCAAAGCGCATGAGAGCAGCGAAGTGCGCGACCGTGAAAGAGATGCATGGTTCCGGTCGCGCGGATACAGGACGCTGCGATTCCGGAACGAGGAGGCGCTCGCCTGTCGGGAAAGTGTTCTGGAATCGATACGAGAGGTCAGCACTGAGCGCGCGGCTCCAGCCGACGCGCCCTCTCCCCCCTGGCGGGGGAGAGACGGAGAGGGGGGAAGGACGCTGCCGCAACGCTCTTACTTCTCCGTCCGGAAAGAAGAGCGTAGCAGCAGCGTCCTGCCCCCCTCCCTACCCTCCCCCGCACGGGGGGAGGGGGTGGCTCGTCTTCACCCGCGCCACCTGGAGCAAGCCCCCGCCATCCGCAGTACGCATGCCGTGCGGCTCGGGCTGCGGCAGATCAAGGGGTTTCGCGAGGCGGATGCTGCGCTGCTCGTTGCGGCGCGCGGAAAGCCGTTCCGAAGCGTTCGGGATCTCTGGCTGCGCTCCGGCATTTCGCGCGCCGGGCTGGAGCGGCTGGCGGAGGCCGATGCCTTCCGCTCCATCGGCCTCGACCGGCGCGCGGCGCTCTGGGAGGTGCGGGCGCTCGATCCGCTTTCGGCCGCTGAGCGCCTGCCGCTCTTCGCCGCCGCCGAGAACGCCGCCAACGACACGCTGCAATCGAAGGCGCTGCAATCGGAGGCGCAGATGATTCTTCCGATCATGCCGCCGGGCGAGCATGTCGTGAGCGACTACCGCTCCATTTCACTGTCGCTGAAGGCGCACCCCGTCTCGTTCCTGCGGGAGCGGCTCGCGGCGCAGAAGATCGTCGCGGCAGAGACGCTCGCCGTCATGCCAAGCGGGCGGCGGGTCTCCGTCGCGGGACTGGTGCTCGTCCGCCAGCGCCCGGGCACTGCCTCGGGCGTGATCTTCGCCACGCTGGAGGACGAGACGGGCGTCGCCAACATCATCGTCTGGCCAAAGATCTTCGAGCGTTTTCGCGCCATCGTGCTCGGGGCGCGTCTCTTGCGGGTGATCGGCAGGCTGCAATCGGAGCAGGGCGTCATCCATGTCGTGGCGGAGCGGCTGGAGGACCTGACGCCGCTTCTGTCGCTCCTCTCATCCGAGTCGCTTGGGGCGAACGGCATGGCGCCAACGGACGAGGTGCGCCGACCGATCGACGAGATGCGCCACGCCGCGAAGAAGACCTCGCGCCTCGCTCGCATGCTGGCCGAGGAGCCGGAGCTTGCGGACGAACTCCGCGCGCTGCACAAGGCGAACCAGGCGGCCATGCCGAAGGGGCGGAATTTCCACTGACGTCAGCGAACCGAGCCTCCAACCTTTCAGAACTGTCGTCATGCCATGGCTTGACCATGGCATCTATTCCGTAACGCCAAAGCAAGTCCCGACCGCAACGGAATGGATTGCCGGGTCAAGCCCGGCAATGACGACAAGGTTGAGCGAGGGACGACGATCAGCCCGCGAGCCTCGCGCCGCCCAGCTCCTGCCCCACCGCTTCCACCGGATCGCGGAACGGCAGCCCGAGGCTCTTCGCCACCGCCGGATGGGTGATCTCGCCGCGATGCACGTTGAGGCCGGCGCGAAGATGCGGGTCGTCGAGCGCCGCCATCAGCCCCTTCGCCGCCAGCGCCAGCCCGAAGGGCAGCGTCGCGTTGTTCAGCGCATGGCTCGAGGTGAGTGCAACCGCACCCGGCATGTTGGCGACGCAATAGTGGATCACTCCGTCGACCGCGTAGATCGGATCGGCATGCGTCGTCGCGTGCGATGTCTCGAAACAGCCGCCCTGGTCGATCGCGACATCGACGACGACCGCGCCGCGCTTCATGTGCTTCAGCATTGCGCGCGTCACGAGCTTCGGCGCGCTCGCGCCGGGCACCAGTACCGCGCCGATCACCACGTCGGCGGCAAAAACCTCGTCCTCGATCGATTCCAGCGACGAGAAGCGCGTCCTGATCCGGCCCTCGAAAAGCTCGTCGAGCTCGCGAAGCCGCGGCAAGGATTTGTCGAGCACCGAGACTTCGGCGCCGAGCCCCGCGGCCATGCGCGCCGCATGCGTGCCGACCACGCCGCCGCCGAGCACCACGACGCGCGCCGGCTGCACGCCGGGCACGCCGCCGATCAGGAGGCCGCGCCCGCCATTGAAGCGCATCATGGAAAGGCCCGCCGCCTCGATCGCGAGCCGCCCCGCCACCTCGCTCATCGGCGCGAGCAGCGGCAGGTGGCCGCGCACGTCGGTGACCGTCTCATAGGCGATCGCCGAGCAGCCTGATCCGAGCAGCCCCTCGGTCTGCACCGGATCGGGCGCGAGGTGCAGATAGGTGAAGAGGATCTGGCCGGGGCGAAGGCGTTCCCACTCGGCCTTCTGCGGCTCCTTCACCTTCACGATCATTTCGGAGCCGGCGAACACCTCGTCCGCCGTCGTCGCTATCGTCGCGCCGGCCCTGGCGTAGACGGAATCGTCGGCGTTGATTCCGTCGCCGGCGCCCGCCTCCACCGTCACCTGATGGCCGGCGGCCACGTATTCGCGCACCGCGCCGGGCGTGAGCCCGACACGATATTCCTGCGACTTGATCTCCTTCGGAACTCCGACGCGCATTGCCCGCTCCAACGGCTTTCCTGCATCAATAGCAGGTCAGCCGTCGGGTTTCCTCAGGGATTCGCCTACGTCGGTGCGACGATCGAATAGACCTTGCTGGCGATCTCCTCGCCGATCGAGCCGTCGCCCGTGTCGATGAAGGAGAGCATGTACGAGCCGCCGGCAGGGCGCGGGATGATCAAATAGTGCACCGTGATCGTCGAGGTGCCGTTCTTGCACACGGAATGGATGTGCCCATAGGCGCCCGCATCGCTATCGACTCCGGTGGCGATCTCGCCGGCGCAGTCCTTGGTGTCGGAGCTGAACACCTGCTGCTTGATCTCCTCGACCGAGCCGGAGACGAGATCGGTCACCCCGACGACGTCCTTGACCTTCCACATTGCCCGGTGCGAGCGAAACGCCTCCGGCACGTCGTCGCCGTTCACGACGGTGTTCGCAAAGCCGGAGCGGAGGAGAAGCGCGGTCGTATAGCCCTCCGCTTCCGTGTGGAGGGCGGCGTCATCGGCGGGGGCCGCGCTGTCCGTCGATGCGCTCTGGTCCTGCGCCGGCGCGGGAGAAGGAGCCTCCGGCTCTGCCGGGGGCGTCTCGGTGGAGGCGGCGTTCGGATTGACCTTGCCGGCCGGGATCTTCTTCGCGGCCGGGGCTGGCGCGCTCGCGGCGGCGTGGTTCGCGACGCACTCCTCGATTGCGGTGAGCGCCGGACCCACATCGCTCGTATCGAAGGAGAGGTCCTTGCCCTCCGCCTGCACCGTCACCTCGTGCGCGCCCTTCAGCGTATTGGCGAGGTCCGCTTCGCTGCCGAGGTCGGCCATCACGACGTTGTCGCCAACGGCCTCGCCCTGCGTGGAGGCGGAGAAGGGCGTGTCGGCATTGAGCGTGTAGCTGATGGGCAACGACTTTTCGGCGGGGAACTTCCAGTCCTTATGCTGGACGACCATGAGAAGCTCGCCCCCGGCGGTCAGAGCGAAGCCGAGTGTCGCGCCGTTCTGGTACTCGGCGTTGATGCTGCAGTGTGTGAAGGCGCCGTCCCCCGTGTTGCCATAGGCGGCCGCCTCCCATCCCGGGACCGTAAGATCCTCGAGCTTCTTCTCGCCGAGCGTCGGGAGCGGAGCCTGTGGCGTGTTGCCGCCCTCGGCCGGCCCCGCGGTGGGAGCGGAAGAATCCGCCGTCGTCGACGCGGATTCATCGCTCGACGGAGCCTCGCCGCTCGTCGTTCCCTGATCATCTGCGCCCGTCGCTTCCGCCTGGCCCTTCGTGCCGCCTTCCTTGCTGACCGTCTCGCCTCCGCTCGCGGGCGGCGTCGCCGCCTCGGCGGGAGCGGCATGGTCCGCAATGCATTTCCGCGCCGCCTCGAACGCCGCATGCGCCTGGTCGAGCGGGTAGGAATAGCTTTCCGCCGCGCCGGTAAGGCCGCGGAACTTCAAGTTCAGCGTCGTGCCGTTTTCCATGCGGTCGATGATGTCCTCGACGTCGCTCACCTCGAAGAAGATGCGCGTCGCCTCGGCCGCCTCGACCGGACGCTTGATGACACTCGCCGCGTCCGCCGGCGCGTCGACGTTGTACCAGAGGTAATAGGTCTGGTTGGTGTCGAGCTTCCAGCCGGCGCGGTAGAGGCCGAAGGTCCAGGCATTGTCCGGGAAGAGCGACATGATGATCTGGTCGTCGCCCTGCACGTCATAGGCGGTGCAGTTGTAGAACTTGCCGTTCTCGTCATTCGTCTCCGTCACCACCCACGGCCCGAACTGCTGCCGCTCGCCCGTCGCCTCGGCGCCGCTCGACGCGCTGCTGTCGGCGGCAGACGGCTGCTCGGCCGGCTGCTCGGCCGGCGGCTCGGCGGCGGTCTGCTGCTGCTCCCCGGCCTGCGGAGCCGCCTGCTCCGATTCCTGCGCGGGGGCGGACGTATCCGGCTTGCGCGTCATTATCGGCGTGTGCGTGCCGAGCGCCACGTGACGGCGGACGCAATCCTGCGCGGCGTTCATCGCCTTGTTCGAGTTGGAAAGCTCGAACGCATAGTCCTTGTTCTGGAAGCTGATGACCAGCTCGCGGCCGCGGCGGAGCTGGTTGACGAAGGGATGGTCGACCTCGACCGGCAGACCGATCTGCGTCGGCCCGAGCGCGGTGCCGGTGCCCTCGACCTCGCCGCGCCGGTCGACCTTGAACTTGATCGCGAAGCTGCCGCCTTCGGCCAGCTTCCAGGCGTCGTTGGCGACGCTGAAGAACCAGCTGTCGCCCGCCTCATAGGAAATGTAGAGCGTCGAGCCGTTGCGGTAGCTCGCATAGACCGAGCAGTGCGTGAACGCGCCCGTCTCGTCGCTGGTGAAGGCGAGGCCGTCCCAGTCTTCGGCCTTGAACTCCTCGACCGTCGCAGCGCGCGCCGCCACCGACAGGGTGGCCGACAGCGCGACACCCGCAAGCACGGCCCGACCAATCCTGAAACGCATGCGAACCCCTCGCCCTCGATGAGTCGCTAGAGAAGCGTCTCCGCAGCGGTGGTTCAACTATATTTTTGGCAAGTAACCCGGTCGACGGATCGGTCGAGTGCGCGGACCGGAGGCGCGATTGAAGCCTGCGCGTGCAACGCCATGCGCGTGGAGGGGCGTCCGCCCCCGACCCGGCGCTTCTGCGCTCGGGCCGGGGGGAGGCTTGTTCAGTGCAGGAATCCGAAGACCCAGAGAAGCAGGATGATGGGCAGCGGAATGCCGATCAGCCAGAGAAGCCCACCCTTCAACATGTGATCACTCCGAGCTAGTGAGCCGGATAAACGGCTCGCCCACGCTTCGGTTCCGCCTCCCAAAAATAGGTCAATGTTACAGACCTATTGCCTCCCGCACGCCGCCCCCTCCGCGGCGAAACAGTGCGAGACATTCCGCCGAAACAGAACTCCGCTACACCCAGCTGATCGGAGAGCCCGAGGCAACCGCACGCAAGAATGCGGGTTATGAGGGGAAGCACTCGAGGCTCGCGCAACACGAACCAAGGCAAATGGACCGCGATGAGTCGCGGGTGGCTGGGAGCCGTCAGAATGTCGAATACGAGTGCAACACTCGCCACCGGGGAAACCCGGCAGGCGATGATTCGGGTATGGATGGCGATCTCCGCCATATGGGTAGCCTTCTGGCTCTCGATCGCCGCGCTCATCATGGTGGTGAACGGTGCAACGCCTAATCCGCTGATCGAGCAGTTCCGCCTCTTCGTCGTGATCGTGATGCTTCCCCCGGTCGCTTTCCTCGCCATCGGAACGCTTGTCCGCATGGCCTTCGAGGCGCTGTTCCGCAGGAACCGCCGCTCACATTAAAGAGCGCCACGCCGCGCCCGCCTTCCTCGCCCGCCTTCCTCGCCCTTGACCTTCGTCCCCTTACCCGACACTCGATTTCCCTGATTTGCGCGAGCGGCGCTGCCGCGCACGATGGGGGGACTTGTGAAGACCATCCTTTGCTTCGGCGATTCCAACACCTGGGGCTCCGCGACACGGCCCGATCTTGACCGCTATGCCCTGGCCGAGCGGTGGCCGGGCGTGCTGCAGGCCCGCCTCGGCTCGGACTGGAACGTCATCGCTGAAGGGCTGCCCGGCCGCACTACCGTCCGCCCCGATCCGATCGACGGCCTCTGGATGAACGGCGCCGACTATCTCATGCCCTGCCTGAAGAGCCACCGCCCGCTCGACGCGGTGGCGATCATGCTCGGCACCAACGATCTGAAGCATCGCTTCGGCGCGACGCCCGGCGACATCGCCGGCGGCGTCGGCGTGCTCCTCAAGACCGTGAAGCAATCGGAATCGGGACCGGGCGACGGCGTGCCCAAGATGATGGTCATCTGCCCGGCGCCCATTCTCAGGGATTTCGGCGTGCGGCCCGACTTCAGCGAGATGTTCGCCGGCGGCTACGAGAAGTCGCTGCGCCTGGCACCGGCCTACGCCGCAATCGCCCGCGAGCACGGCGCGGCGTTCCTGAACGCCGGCGAGGTGATGCAGTCGAGCGCCTTCGACGGCATTCACCTCGACCCCGACGCCCACCTCGCGCTCGGCAATGCCGTGGCCGCCAGCATCGCCGGACTTGGATGGTGAGCGCGCGCTCAGTCCGCTTCGCCGGGCGCAAGAACCTGCATGACCTCGAAGACGATCCCGCCCGGCGAGCGGAAGAACGCGATTTTCCGCGTGCCGAACCTGGCGCTGATCTCGGTCGGAGGGAGAAGCTCCTCGGTGCCGAGCGCCCGGATACGCTGAATCTCGGGCTCGAGCTCCGGCACTTCGAAGACTGCGTGCGTCAGCCCCGGCTGCAACGGGTTCGCGAGCGCATCCTCGAATACCGTCTTCGGTGTCAGGAGCAGCCGTGTATCGCCGAGCGCGACGATGGCATAGTCCACCTCGCCCGCCGGCGTCTTCGCCTTCTCGCGGATCAGCAACCTTCCGCCGAGCGCAACAAGGAACGCCGCCTCCGCATCGACATCCGCCACCTTCGCCCCGAGATTCCAGAGTTTCGCGTCCATGCTTCCCCCGCTCGCCGAAAGCCCGGCCTTGCCGCAAGCTTGGCCGAACGGACGGCCCGGGGCTAGAACCGTGCGAAAGAAATCCGGGAGGATGCGGATGTCGAGAAAGACTTCACCCGTGATCGCCGTGTCGAGCTGGAGCGTGCACCGCGCGCTCGGCATCTTCCATCCGAACGCCCCCGACAACGACATCTCCGGAGCGGCGCAGGAGAAATGGGGCGCTCCGTCGCTCTCGCTGATGGACCTGCCGCAGGCGGTGGCGGCGCGCGGCATCGCGCATCTGCAGATCTGCCATTTCCATCTCGCCAGCCGCGATCCCGTCTACCTTCGCGAAGTGCGCGCGGCGCTCGCCGATTCCGGCGTCACGCTCTCCACGCTCCTCATCGACGATGGCGACCTCACGCACCCGACGGAGCGCGACCGCGACCGCGACTGGATCGGCCGGTGGATCGACGCCGCGGCGGAGCTTGGCGCCGGCGCGGCGCGCGTCATCGCCGGCAAGCAGCAGCCGACGCCCGAGACGCTGGCCTCCTCGGTGGAAGGTCTCCGCGCGCTGGCGCGCCGCGGCGCTTTGCAGGGCGTTCGCGTCACGACCGAGAACTGGCTGGCGCTGACCGCCAGCCCGAAGGAGGTGCACCACCTTCTCGACCGGCTGGACGGCGCGGTAGGCTTCATGGCCGATTTCGGCAACTGGAAGACGGCTGGTCCGCAGCGCTACGCCGACCTCGCCTCGATCCTCGCCCGCTCCGAGGACACACATGCCAAGGCCTGGTTTCCGGGGGGCGCTATCGACGCGGAGGATTTCCGCCTCTCGCTCAAGGCGGCGCAGGCGGTTGGCTATGGCGGCCCCTACACGCTGATCTACGAGGACGATGGCGTGGACGAATGGAGCGCGGTGGAGACGGAGCGCGATTTCGTGCGCAGCCATTTCAACGGCGGCCGCGCCTAGCCGCGCTCGTCCCGCTCAGCGTCCGGAGAACAGCCCGCCGAAACCGTCGTGGTCGTCGTCGAACCAGAGCGGCGGCGCCGTGTCGCAGACATAGCCGAGCGAGCAGCTTGCCGTGTCCTTGGTCGGCGCGGTCGCCGAATGCGCCCATTCGGCGGTCTCGCAGAAACGCGGGCCCCGCACGAACCGCGCGTAGGTATGAGGCCCGGTGCTCATCACCACAGCGCCGTGGCTCGCGACGAGTCTCTGTGCCTGGCGGCATGACATGGCGAGCGTGGACGGCCGCGCCGCGAGCGGCGCGGTCAGCGACACGAGGAGCAAAGCGGAGGTCAACAGCCTGATCATGGGGTTTCTCCGGCAGAACGAGGAATTCATATACCAACCCGAGGCACATTTGCATCACCGCGTTCGCAACCCAAGCGATACCGGGATAAATCCGCCGGGTGGAGGTTGCAGTATAGCCAGCCACTAAGATTACAAAGCCGGGGTACAGTCGCGATTATCTCTTGCACCGGTTGCGTCATTTTAGTCATCGCCTCGATCAAGACGGATTAAAGGTGACCAGAGGGCATTGATATTCTAGAATGGATAGCGACAAGCGCTCGGGGGAAAAGACGCAGCCGTCCTCTTCGCCGCGTGCAACGAGCACCGTCGGTTCGCAATCCGCGCGACGACCGCATCCGCCGCTGCGCCGAGCGTGGCGTTCGAATTGACCTTCTGCGCTTGGAACCAGGCCAGAGCCTATCTCGGCGACGATCTGGCTACCGCCGCCGGGAGTCGGGGACTGGCGCGTTCAAGTCGAAATGTCGGCATTCAACCTGGAGGGATTGCCATGCGCGTGATGAATTTCTTTGTCCGGGCGATTCGCGCCTCAAAAGAGGATATTGGCGTTCAGTCGGAGCGCGTTTCGCGCAGTGACGATTCGCGGGCATCGCGACGCGCCCTGCTGACAGGCGGGCTCGCCCTTGCCGGCGCATCGACGCTGGCGTCGACCGCCAAGGCGGCGAATGGGCAGGCAGCGAAGCTCGGCGTGGCCAATACCGCCACGGCGACAACCTTCGTGACCAACACGAACGCCAACGGCACCGGCCTGACAGGCGTCGCGAATAGTGGCGCGTCGGCCACCGGCATTCGGGGCAACAGCAACTCCGGCACGGGCGTCAAGGGCACTTCCACGAGCGGAATTGGGGTCCTGGCCACCAGCACCAGCAACGAGGGCATCAACGCAACCGGCGGCTATGCCGGCCTCCGAGCCACGGGCGGAACCTACGGAGTCATTGGATATACGAGCGGAAGCGGGACGACCTACGGATTTTACACCAGCGGCAGCGCCTATGGGCTCTACGCAAATGGCGTTTCGCGGGGGGTCTATGCCACCTCATCGAGCGGCTACGGGGTCTATGCCGCCTCATCGAGCAGCTACGGAGTCTATGGCGTCGGTGTTATCGGCCTCTACGCAACCGGGAGCAGCTATGGGGTCTACGCGAACCTTTCTGGCGGGGGCGGTCACGCGGTACACGGGCAGGGCGGCCAGTATGCGGTCTACGGCGCCGGCGGAGGGACGGCTGGCGTCCGCGGCGATTCCGCCTATGTCGGCGTCTGGGGTGAGGGAGCAACGTACGGCGCCAATGTTGTCGCGACCGCGACTTCCGGTCAGAACTTTGCGATTTACGCGGAGACGAGGAGCAGCACCGGCTTCGCCGGATATTTCAAGGGAAACGTCGCCGTAGCCGGCACGCTCTCCAAGACGGCCGGCTCGTTCAGGATCGACCATCCGCTCGATCCGGAGCACAAGTGGCTGCAGCATTCGTTCGTCGAGTCGCCCGACATGATGAACGTCTACAACGGCAACGTAACCACCAACGCAAACGGCCTGGCTGTCGTCAAGCTGCCCGCCTACTTCGGCGCGCTCAACCGCGACTTCCGCTACCAGCTCACCGTGATCGGCAAGATGGCGCAGGCGATCATCGACCAGAAGGTCGTGAACAACCAGTTCCGCATTCGCACCGACCAGGGGAACGTCGAGGTCTCGTGGCAGGTGACCGGCATCCGTCAGGACGACTACGCCAAGGAGCATCCGATCGTGGTGGAACTCGCCAAGAGCAAAGCGGAGACGGGCAGCGTGCAGTTCCTGGCGAAAGGAAAGACCGGGCGCCAGATGCGTCTCGCTCCATCCGCGTCAGACTCCGCCCCGGGGACGCCCGAGGCGCCTTAGGCCCATCTGCGAGAAACCCGGGACAACGGGCTCCACACGATTCCCGCCGGGCGGCTTCCGCGGCGGGAATCGCGATCGGTCGGCGCCGGTCTACTGCCAGATGTTGATGGTCGCGAGCGTCCGCATCAGGTGATCGGCGATCAGCGCCTCTGCCTGCTTGCCGTCGCGTTCCGAGATCGCCGCTACGATCGCCGACAGTTCCTTGTGCGTTTGCTCGCGCACCGCGGTCGGCGCTGGCTTGTCGGTGTCATTGCCGTCGAAGAGCACGGCACGCCGGTCGGCGAGGATGCTCTCCATGATCTGGATCAGGAACTTGTTCTTCGTCGCGGCGAACATCTGCGCGTGAAGGGCGTAGATGCGCTCCTTGAAGTCGTGCCACGTTGCCGCATGCAGGATCTCGTCGAGGATCTGTCGCATCGCGTCCACCTCGTGATCCTCGACGCGGTTGACGACAAGATTCATCATCGCCGGCTCGAACAGCAGGCGCCCTTCGACGATCTCAACGAAACTCGGCACGTCGTCATGCGCGCCGATCGCGGTCTGGTCCATGCGGCCGAAGACGCTGTCGGCGTCGTCGGCGAGAAAAGTCCCGCTGCCGACCTTTCGGTGAATGAGACCCTGGCGCTCCATCATGGCGAGGGCGCTGCGGACCGCCGTGCGGCTCGTCTTCAGACGGCGGGCGAGATCGCGCTCGTTCGGCAGCCGCGCGCCCGGCACCATGTGCCCGTCGTGGATGCTGCGCAGCAGCGAGCGGTAGACGAGCGAAGGGGTCGCCCGGTCGTGGGTCGCGATGGCGGTCAGCGCGTCGCTGGCGGATTTCGGCGGCATGCAGGGAATCGGAGGTTCGAAGTCGACGCTGAGACAGCGCGGCCGGGTGGAAATGTCAACCATTGCGAGCCAATCCGCGTCAATTGCGTTCGACCTGAACCGGCTCTCCGGTCCTTGCGGACCTGGCCAGGGCATCGCACGGGGATGGCGTCGCAGGCTTCGCGGTGATGCTGGCGGTAGGGCGAGCCCGATAGCGTCGCGTCGACGAAATGCGCGATCTCATCGGCGAGATCGCCCACGATCCTGCCGTTGATCTCCGGCCAGAGATGCGTATCGCCACCCGTCGTGCCGGCATCGGTTACGGAATAGAGGCCCTGCTCGGCGACGTCGAGAAAGGCGGCCGCCCGCGTTCCGACGATCTCCAGCGCCGCGCGGTATCCGTTCATCAACCCATCCGGCCACGCCCAGCTGTAATCGAGGCTGCCGATGGCGCCGTTCTCGAAATTCACCACCGCGTAAAGCGCGTCCTCGTTGCCCGACTGCAGGACTTCCCGCTTCTGCGCATAGACGCGCGAAATCCGCGAACGCGCGATCCATTGCATCGCGTCGACATCGTGGACGCCCATGTAGAAGAGGATCGACGAGCGCTCGCCCAGCCGGCGCGCCGTGGCGCGCGTTGCGTTGCGCTTGGCGCGGACATGGATCACGTCCCCGATCTTCTCCGGGGCGGCCGCCTCGAACACCTGCACGTAACGCGGATCGAACCGCAGGATGTGGCCGACCATCAGCCGGGTGCGGTTCCGCTCGACCGCCGCGACGATCCTGCGCGCCGTCTCCGCGTCGTGGGCGAGCGGCTTCTCCAGCAGGATCGCCTTGCCGGCGGCGGTCGCCGCGAGCGCCGCTGCCTCGTGCTCGCGATCCGGCAGGCAGATGCTCACGGCATCAAGCTCCGGCAGGGCGAGGAGCGCACGGAAATCGGAGAACGCCTTTCCGCCCGCAGTGTCCGAAACCTCCCGGCGGCGCTCGGGATCGGCGTCGCAGACGCCGACGATCGCGGCGTTCGGCAGCTGGCCGTAGACGCGCGCGTGGCGGCTGCCGAACCACCCGAGGCCTATGACGCCGACGCGGAGCACCTGCATCACTGCGCGCCCCGTGGAATCTGCCAGTTGGCAAAATCGTCGATGAACCGCACGAGCGCGCCGACCACGGCCTCGAAGAAGCGCGCGCCCTTCTCCGGACTCGCCAGCGAGGGATCGCCAAGCGTCCCGCTCGGCGAAAGGTCGCCGAAGTCGTGATAGGTGCGCACCGCCGATCCGCCGAGGAGATCCGTCGTGAGATAGCGCGAGCCCGGATCCGGGTAGGTCGTCTCGGCGCTCGGCATGTCCACCAGGTCGGGGCGGACGTGCTGCATCATCGCGGTCTCGAACTCGCAGGCATGGCCCATGCCGCCCGGCCGCGACTCGCGCAACTCCGCGATCTCGTCGCGCGCGAGCTGGAAATAGGTGAGCGAGGCGATCCGCGCCCGGCCGTAGTGCCGGTGCCCGAGCCTCGATGCCAGCACATCGATGACGCCGTTGTTGCCGCCATGACCGTTCAGCAGGAGCAGGCGGCGAAAGCCGTGCTGGATCACGCTCCCGGCCGCATCCTCGACAAGGGCGATCATCGTCTCCGTGCGCAGCGTGACCGTTCCGGGGAAGCGCATGTGATGCGCGGAGAACCCGTACCAGGGCGGCGGGAGCACCGCCACGCGTCCCGCCAGGCGGTCGGCGGCGGCGGTCGAAAGCGCGTGCGCGAGTATCGTATCGGTCCCGAGCGGCAGGTGGCGGCCGTGCTGTTCCACCGAGCCGAGCGGCAGGACCAGAACCGTCGCATCCCGATCGAGCCGCTCGACCGTCGGAACGCTCAACTCCTCCCAGCGCATCAGGACCCTCGAGAAAATGGTTGCGAATGGTCTAAAGTCGTCCGTATAGTCGCACCATTCCCCGGCGCGTCAAGGCTGTCCGTCCGCGCAGCCGGCGGGAGGGGGCTCGCCGCCGCGGCGGCGACAACACCAGGGAGACAGGGATGGCACTACGCAGGCTCCTTGCCACAGGCGCAATGGTTGGCAGCGCGATGGTGGGAAGCGCGATGTTCGCGCAACCTTCCGCCGCGGAGGATATCACGCTCGAGTTCGTCGTCTGGAACTACTCGCTCGACACGATCCAGGATAACGCCAGGCAGTTCGAGGAGGCGAACCCCGGCATCAAGGTCCACATCACCGACTACACCTGGCCGGACTACCAGGATTCCATGCTGCTTCGCTTCCGCGGCGGAACGCCGACGGATGTCGCCTATGTGGGGCAGGACTGGCTGCCGGCCTGGGCCGCCGCCGGCTTCTTCGCGCCGCTCGACGATATCGCGCCGCCCGACGTGCTCGCCGACCTGAAGTCGGACATGGCGCCCTTCGCGCTGAGCGACATGACCTACAAGGGCAAGCTCTACGGACTGCCCTATTACGCCGACACGATCTCGCTGCTCTACAACAAGAAGATCCTCGCCGACGCGGGCATCACGGTGCCGGCAACCTGGGAAGAGCTGACGGCGGCGGCCGAGAAGCTCAAGGCCGGCGGCATGGAGCATCCGATCGCCTACGAGTTCGATCAGGAGCTTCCGAATTTCTGGGACGCGTTCGTCGCGCAGTCCTACGGGCGCGGCGGCGACCTCTTCGACGCGGACGGCAAGGCGATCTTCGACAATCCGGACAACCCTGCCTACAAGCAGCTCGAATGGCTCGCCGATGCCTTCAAGAAAGGCCTGGTGCAGCAGGAGACGCACGAGTCGAAGAGCATTCCTTCGATGAACGCCGGCAAGAACGTCTTCACGATCCTCTACAACTACAATCTCGCCGCGCTGAACAACGCCGCCGAGCAGCCGCTCGCCGGACAGTTCGCGCTCGCCCCCATGCCGGGCGCCGCGCACGCGACCCTCGGCTTCACCAAGTTCTACGCGATCACCGCGCAGGCGGCGGCGGACCCGGCGCGCGCCCAGGCGGCATGGAAGTTCGTGAACTTCATGGACGGCAAGCCCTACACCGTCGCCAAGCGCTGGGCGGTCGAGAAGGGGCTGGGCTTCGGCCAGCTGTCGCTGTTCGACGATCCTGACGTGCAGGCCGCCTGGAACAAGTGGGTCGACTCCGCCGTGCTGAAGCAGCAGGTCTCTTCGGCGCGGAACGGCATGTGGATGGAATGGACCTCCGCGTGGGCGGCCTATTTCCGTCCGCTTCTCGCGCAGGCGATGGTGGGCGAATCGAGCGTCGACGAGGTGATGAAGGCCGGCGCCGCCAAGTGGAACGAGTATCGCGACAAGATGGCGAAGAACTGAGACACTGAACGGCGGCGGCCGCGCCTCGCGGTCGCCGCCCCTCTAGACGAGTCCCTCGCCCAATGTGGAAGATCGAGCGGTTCCCCGCGCTCTGGATATTGCCGGCGCTGTTGCCGGTGGCGGCCTTCACGATCTTTCCGATAGCGCACGCCTTCTGGACCAGCCTCCACCAGGTCAGCCTGCTCTTCCCCATCGTGGAGTTCGTCGGCCTCGACAATTACGTCGGCGTCATCACCGGCGAGTACTTCGTGCGCGCGCTGAAGAACTCGCTCCTCTTCACCGTCTCCGCGGCGCCCGCGGTGGTGGTCCTGGGCACGGCCGTGGCGCTCTTCCTGAAGCGCGAGTTCTTCGGCGTCGAGGTGCTGCGATCGCTTGTCCTGCTGCCCTGGGTCCTGCCCGGCGCAATCAGCGCCGTGCTGTGGGTCTGGGTGTTCAATCCGAGCTGGGGCGTCATCAATTCGGTGCTGCGCGATCTTGGCCTGATCCATTCGGAGATCCCCTGGCTCACGCAGCCGAACCTCGCCTTCTTCTCCGTCACGGTCGCGCACGTCTGGACGCAGATACCCTTCACCGTCATCCTGATGATGGCGACGCTTTCGACGCTCAACCCGGAGCTGATGGAAGCTGCCACGATCGACGGCGCGACGCGCCTGCAGCGTCTGCGCTTCATCGTTCTTCCGCACGTCAAGTCGATCGCGGTCGTGCTGCTCATCTACAACGCGCTCACCGCCTTCACGAGCTACGACCTCGTCTATGCCATGACCGGCGGCGGCCCGGGCACCGCCACCACGCTCCTCGCCTTCCAGATCTGGAAGGAGAGCTTCTCGATGTACGATTTCGGCGCCGGCGCGGCCGTGACCTTCATCGTGGTCGCCATTTCGGGACTGTTGATCGTCGCGATCACGAGGGCGCTTCCGAGCGGCATCTTCAAGGATGCGTAACGCGCGCGGCTATGGGAGCGGGATCCTGACGGCGATCGGCGCCTTCCTCGTGCTGTTCTTCACCGTCGGGCCGATCGTGCTGGCAATCGCCGGAAGCGTGATACCCGACCGCATCATGTTCGCGAGCGATCGCGGGCTTTTCGACGAGGTGACGCTGGAGAACTACCGCTACATCTTCACCGGCGAGGTGCCGCCCGCCTATCTGAAGTCCGGCGCCAACCGCACCATGATCTCCGACGCCGCGCGCCAGGCGCCGCGCAGCCTCTGGAACAGCGCGCAGATCGCTTCGGCCGCGCTGGTGATCAATCTGCTGCTCGGCGCGCCGGCGGCCTTCGTCTACGCGCGCTACCTTTTTCCCGGCAAGCGCTGGACCTTCATGTTCCTGCTGCTCGCCCCGCTTGTTCCGACGATCGCGCTGATCACGCCGATCTACATGATGCTGCAGACCGCCGGGCTCGTGGGATCCAAGCTCGGCATCATCCTCGTGCATTCGGTCAAGGCGCTGCCCTTCACGGTGCTGATTCTCTCGATCTTCTTCCGCAAGATGCCGCACGAGCTGTTCGAAGCGGCGGTGATCGACGGATGCAGCCGCGTTCAGGAATTCACGCGCATCGCGGTGCCTCTGGCGCTGCCGGCGCTCGCTGCGACCGGGCTTTTCGCGTTCATGCTCTCCTATGCGGAGTTCATGTTCGCGATGGTGCTGTCGGGCGAGGCATCGAGCCGTCCGGCCTCGGTCGTCATGGCGGCGCTCGCGCGCAATCCGGATGTGTCGTGGAGCCTTCTGAACACGGCGATCGTGATCGCCATCCTGCCCACGATTGTCCTCGTCACTCTTGTGTGGCGCTACGTGCTTGCGGATCTGGTGCGAGGTGCGGTGAAGGGATGAGCGAATCGGGAGAAGGCGCCGCGAGCAGCCACCCCCTCAAGCGGGTGCCGAAGGGAGCGGTCCAGCACACGACGGCCGGCCCCTACTCGCCGGTGCTGGAGATCAGGGCGGAACGGCTTGTCGTGCTTTCCGGGCAGGTCGCGGTAGACCTCGACGGCAACGTGATCGGCGCGACGGTGGAGGAGCAGGCGGAAGCGGCGCTGGCGAATTGTGAACGCCAGCTTGCGAGCGCCGGCTGCGGCTTCGCCGACGTCTTCAAGGTCAACGTCTATCTGACCGACCTCTCGGAATGGTCGCGCTTCAACACGATCTACGAAGCACGCATGCCGCCGCCGCGACCGGTCCGCACGGCGGTGCAGGCGATCCTGCTCGAAGGCTTCCGCGTCGAGATCGAGATGTGGGCGGTCAAGCCGAACGAGTCCTAGCCGCTTCAGAAGCGGCCCCCGTGAGCGCTACCAGCTGGTAAAGCCGCCGTCGGCCAGCACGATCGATCCGGTAAGCAGGCTCGCCGCGTCGGAAGCGAGGAAGTGCACGACGGAGGCGATCTCCTCGGGCTTGCCGAGGCGCTGCATCGGCGTGTCGTCGATCCAGATCTTCTTCAGCGCCTCCGCATTCGCGACCGTGTCGAGCAGAGGCGTGTCGATGTAGGTCGGCGCGACGGCGTTCACGCGCACGCCGCAGGTGGCCCACTCTGTCGCGAGCGAGCGCGTGAGATGATGCACGGCCGCCTTCGAGGCATTGTAATAGGCCTGCTTCTGCGGGCGGTTCACGATGTAGCCGGACATCGAACCGATGTTGACGATCGCGCCGCTCTTGCGCGCGATCATGCGCTTGCCGAAGGAACGGTTGCACCAGAAGACGCCGTTCAGATTGACATCGTTGACGTTCAGCCAGAGCTCGTCAGGCACCTCTTCGGCCGCGGTGCCGGAGCGTGCGATGCCGGCGTTGGCGACGAGAATGTCGAGCCGCCCGTGGCGCTTCTCGAGCTCGGCCGCGACGTTCTCGACCTCGGCCGGCTTGGTCACGTCCATGAGCGCGACGTCAGCCTCGAACCCTGCCTTCCTGAGCTCCGCCCGGCCGGCCTCGGCGACATCGCGATCGAAGTCGGCGATCACCACCCTGGCGCCAGCCTCCGCCAGCGCGCGGCAGCAGGCGAGGCCGATCGAGCGGCCGCCGCCGGTGACGACGGCCACGCGGCCATCGAGCCTCAGTTTTTCAAGATACACGGCACTCCTCCCCAGGCAGTTGCGCGTAGTCGATATTCGTCCGCCGCCCTAGCCGCGCCTGACGATGATGACGCCGAGGACGATCGACAGCACCGTCGCGATATAGAGCGAGAGCCCCAGGGGCTCGATGAACCGCAGCCACAGGAGATGGATTGCGACAAACAGCACGACGCCGATGAAGCCGCGGTCGAAGGCGTTGGTGACGATCGGAAGGAAGCCCGCGCGGCGCGGCAGGGTCGTCTCGACGGGCGCCTCGATGACGGTTTCGGGATCGGAGGCCATGCTCAGCCCTTCACCGCGCCGAAGGTCAGGCCGGCAACGATATGCCGCTGCGCCAGCCCGAGGAAGAGCAGCGCCGGCAGCAGCGTAAGCGTCGCGGTCGCGGCCATCTGCCCCCAGTTGGTGCCCGTCACGGTCACGAACTCCGCCAGCCCGGTGGTGATGGTGCGCGCGTTCACGCTCGTCAGCGTGGCGGCGAACAGGTACTCGTTCCAGGCGAAGACCCAGGTAAGGATGGCCGTCACCGCGAGGCCCGGCCGCGCCAGTGGCAGTATGACCTTGGTCAGCACCTGCCAGGTGCTGGCGCCGTCGACAAAGGCGGCCTCGTCCAGTTCCTTGGGGATCGCCTCGACGATGCCGCGCAATGTCCAGATCGCGAACGGCAGGTTGAACACGCAATAGAGCAGGATGAGCCCGGTGCGCGTGTCGTAGAGCTTCCAGTCGCCGATGGTCAAGGCGCGCGTGAAAAGCAGGAACAGCGGCAGCAGGAAGACCGCCGGCGGCGCCATGCGGTTGGTGATCGTCCAGAAGAAGATGTTTTCCTTGCCCACCAGCCGGTAGCGCGAGAGGGCGTAGCAGGCGAGGAGCGCGAGCGTGGTGACCAGCACCGCGTTTGACGACGCGACGATGAGCGAATTGATCATGTAGCGCTGGAACGACGGATTGGTCAGCGTGTCGGTATAGTTCTGCCAGAAGATGCTCTTCACGATGAAATTCGGCTTGCCGAAGAGCTCCACCCGGCTCTTCGCCGACACGACGAACATCCAGTAGATCGGGAACAGCGTGACGAGGCTCGCGCCGATCCAGAAGACGATCTGGGCCCATGTCCGTTGTGCGCGCATCAGTCGGGCCTGTCCTGTCCGCGCCGCGTCATCAGCCCCGTGTAGAGCAGCCAGCACATGACGATGGTGAAGTAGAGGGTCAGCAGCGACATGGCCGAGCCGAACCCGTAGTCGGTCTTCGGAAAGACGACGCGCCAGATATAGAGACCGATATAGCGCGTCGCCGATCCCGGCCCGCCGCCGGTCAGCATCCACACCTCGTCCACCGTGCGCAGCGCATCCATCAGCCGGATGAAGACCGTCGCGAGGATCGCCGGCCGCAGCAGCGGCAGGGTGATGTGCCAGAAGATCTGGAAGCGGTTGGCGCCGTCGATCTGCGCCTGCTCGAACGGCTCCTTCGGCATCGATGTGAGCCCGGCAAGGAGTGTCAGCGTGACGAGCGGCGTCCAGTGCCAGACGTCCATGATGACGGTCGTCGCGAAGGCCTGGCTCGGAAAGCGTCCGAGCTGCAGGGTCACGCCGAACCAGTGTTCGAAATAGTAGGGGAGCGGGCCGAGGCCGGGCACGGTAAGCAGCCGCCAGGTCGCGCCTACCGCGATCGGGGCCACCATCAGCGGCAGCGTGTGGATGGTGCGGAAGAAGCCCTTCAGGGGGAAATCGCGCATCAGCAGCTGGGCGAGGAAATAGCCGAGGATCACCTCGCTCAGCACCGCCCAGAGCGAAAATTTCAGCGTCAGCCAGATCGAATAGAGGAACTGGTCGTCGAAGACGAGGCGGCGATAGTTCTCGACGCCGTTGAAGCGCGGCGTCGGGTCGACGGCAAAGGAGTTCCAGTCGGCGAAGCCGACCACCAGAACGTAGATGAAGGGCAGGACGCCGAAGACAAAGAGGATCAGCAGCGTCGGCGCGAGGAGCAGCCA
The DNA here is from genome assembly GCA_038211615.1 of Hyphomicrobiales bacterium. Lineage (GTDB taxonomy): Bacteria > Pseudomonadota > Alphaproteobacteria > Rhizobiales > Afifellaceae > DASWJZ01. The sequence goes on along the minus strand of JBBQVL010000061.1, from coordinate 6,110 downwards.
GCCGGTCGCCTGCGATCGCATGAGCTCCCCGTTCCATCTCAGGCTGGCCGCAATCCCGGCGCGTCGCGAAAGGCTGGGAAAACGCTTGCCGGCTGTCAAGCGGAGGGAGCGGCGATGGCCGCTCCCTCCAGGTCAGGCTACTTGCGGTAGCCGAGGTTCTTCATTTCCTTCTCGGCCGCCTCCGCCATCTTGTCGAGCGCGTCCGACGGGGTCAGTTCGCCGGTGATCGCCTGGTAGAAGAACGGCGCCGTCGCTTCGCGCACCTGGGCGTGGAAGGGATAGGCCGGCGCTCCGGCGAAGAGCTTTCCCTCGTCGCGCATCAGCGAGTAGTAGTGGTCGACCTTCTCGTCGAGCGCCTTGATCTTCGGATCGTCGTAGGTGGAGCTCATGACGATGCGCGAGCCCGCGGCCGCCCAGTCCGCCTGCACGGACTCCTGGCCGATGAACTCCAGGAAGAGCAGCGCCGCTTCCTTGTTCTTCGAGGACGTGGGAATGCCGAAGGCGCCACCGTCGTAGTAGCCGATGTAGCCCTTGCCGGATTCCGCCGCGGCCATCACGCCGTCTTCCATCGGCGGCAACGCCACGCCGACCTTGCCGACGACCTGCGACTTGTCGGCGTTGGTGGCGATCCAGGCGGCGTTCTCGCCGTAGACCAGGCCCTGCGCGGCACGCCCCGCGGCGAAGGTCGCGGCGACCTCGTCCCAGGTCGACTGCGTGGATTCCGGCGGGGCGAAGGCGAGGTTGCCGACCCACCAGGTTAGCGCCGCCTTGGCGGCATCGCTGTTCATGGAGCCGCCGTTTGCGACGGAGGCGCCGTAGTTCTGGTCCGCGTTGATGCCCCAGTTGTAGACGCCATACGTCGGCGCGACGCTCTCGAAGAACTCGTACCATGACGCCGGGTGGCCGGTATGGGCCTGCACCGTGGTGCCCCAGAGTTCCATGCCCTTGTCCTTGCCCCACTGGGTGAAGAACTCGGCAATGTCGCGATATTCGGCGTGCGTCTTTGCCGGCGCCAGGTCGCGGCCGTACTTCGCCTTGAAGGCCGCCTTGACGTCGGCGTCGTCGAACAGGTCCTTGCGGTAGAGGTAGACCTTGACGAAGGCCTCCATCGGGACGCCGAAGACGTCGTTGTTCTTGGTCGGATCCTTGAAGTAGTTGATGAAGCTGGTGAACTTGTCGATGCTGAAGTCGGGTGACTGGAGCTTCGGGCTGTCGGCCAGCGACTTCGTGATGTCGACGAGGAAGTTGCGGGCGAGGTAGCTGTAGATGATGTCCTGCTCGATGTAGACGAAGTCATAGATGCCGGTGTTGGCCTCCATGTCCTTGATCGCCTTGTCGTACATCTGGTCCCAGGACGTCGCCTCGAAATTGACGTTGATGCCCGTCGCCTTGGTGAAGGCCGGTCCGAGCACGTCCTTGACGTAGTTCGAAGGCGGCGTGGATTCGGAAACGCCCGTAATGGTGACGCCCTTGTACGCCGCGCCGGCGTCAGACCAGAAGTCGGCGCGCGCCGCCGTGCTTCCGGCGATGAGGACAAGGGCCGCAAGCGCAGCCGTTTTCTTTGAGTAAGAACGCATCTCTATTCCCTCCAATCCATGCGGACCGAGCGCGGTCCTCTGTTCTTCTTGCGGACGAGGGCCAGGCCCATATCCGTTCTTTTTCTTGCAGCGGTCCGCCGTGCATCGCTTGCCGGCGGAGCGGCCGGACCGACTGTGATGGTGGCGCAGATGCGTCGCGCGCACCACGCCGTTTCCAGCAGCGCATTGCGCAAATTTTGCGCGGGCAGGCTGTCGGCCAGTGATTTCTCTGCCGCTCCGCCAGGCCGTCGAAACGACCCCGTCTGATACGAAGCAAGACCGGCTGCCGCCCGGCGCGGGCGGCGCCGACGTCGTCCTGCGCAAGAAAATATCGATTGCCGGCGGGAAGTGGGTGGCGAAGTCGCAAAACTCCGAGTCATAATTGCATCAACCGACACTGCGTGAACGCAGGTCAAAGCCCGTGAATGGGGAGGACAGGATGAGCAGCGGACTCGCGGCGGAGGCGCTTGGCGGACCCTCCGCCGGCTTCTGGGCGGATCTCGGCGAACGGACGCCCGCACAGCCGGTCTCGCGCATCGCCCATCCGGACTTCGAGCTGATCGTCGGCCAGCCCCGCCAGTCGTTCCGCTGGAATGTCCACGACTATCCGTTTCCGCTCGCCAAGTGGCACTACCATCCGGAATACGAACTGCATCTGATCCAGAAGACCTCCGGGAAGATGTTCGTCGGTGACTACATCGGCAACTTCGAGGCTGGGTCGCTGGTGCTGACGGGCCCGAACCTGCCCCACAACTGGGTCAGCGAAATCGCGCCGGGCGAGGAGGTGAAGGACCGCGACATGCTGATTCAGTTCAGCGACGGTGTCGTGCGCGAGATGATGCGCGTGTGCCCTGAGCTGGAAGAGGTCAGCCCGCTGCTCGACGATGCGCGCTACGGGATCGAATTCCACGGCGAGGACGCCAGGGCCGGCGCGCGCCTGCTGCGCCAGGTCGGCCGCGCCGGCCCGACGCGACGGATGCTGCTCTTCCTCGAACTCCTCGATCTGCTGAACCGCTCCGAAGGGCGGAAAATCCTGTCGAGCCGCGACTATGCGCCGACGCTCGATCACGACGTTTCGGAGACGATCAACAAGGCCATCAACTTCCTGATCTTCAACTTCACCGAAGACGTGTGCCTCTCCGACGTCGCGTCAAGCTGCGGCATGTCGGACTCCGCCTTCTCGCGTTTCTTCAAGAAGAACACCGGGCACGGCTTCGTGCGCTACGTGAACCGCATGCGCGTCAACCGGGGCTGCGCCCTCCTTTCGCAGACGACGACGCCGATCACCGACATCTGCTTCGAGGCAGGCTTCAACAACCTGTCGAACTTCAACCGGCAGTTCCTCGCTGTGTGCGGGGTGACCCCCTCCGAGTACCGGCGGCACGCGCAGCGCAACGCCGTCTGCTCCACCGAGCTGTTCCATGCGGAAGCGCAGGGGAAACTGGCGAGGGCCGCCGAATAGCGCGCCGCCGTCCCGAGACCGGCCCGGCAGCCCCTCTGAAAGGATTTGCGAAATGCCCGCGAAAATGATGCAGGCCGTCATCTGCCACGCGCCTGAGGATTACCGGCTCGAGGAGCGGCCCATCCCGCAGCCCGGCCGCGGCGAGGTACTTATCCGCGTGGAATCCGTCGGCATCTGCGCGAGCGACATCAAGTGCTACCTCGGCGCGTCGATGTTCTGGGGCGACTCGCACCGCGCCGGCTATTGCCAGCCGCCGGTGATCCCCGGGCACGAATTCGTCGGCGAGGTCGTGGCGCTCGGCGAGGGCGCGGGTGAGAAATATGGTCTCGGCATCGGCGACCGGGCCGTCTCGGAGCAGATCGTGCCGTGCTGGAATTGCCGCTATTGCCAGCGCGGGCAGTACTGGATGTGTCAGGTCCACGACATCTACGGCTTCCGCCAGCGGACGTTCGGAGCGATGGCGGAATACATGCTCTTTCCCGCCGGCGCGTTGAACTACAAGGTGCCGGCCTCGATTCCGACCCGCCACGCCGTCTTCATCGAGCCGCTCGCGTGCTCCATTCACGCTGTCCAGCGCGGCGACATCGAGTTTCAGGACGTGGTGGTGATCGCCGGCGCCGGCCCGCTCGGTCTCGGCATGGTGGCCGCGGCGCACCTGAAGGGCCCGAGGCTCCTGATATCGGTCGACTACAACGACGACCGGCTGGAGACTGCCCGCCTGTGCGGCGCCGATCTCGGGCTCAATCCGGGAAAGGTCGACGTGGTGGACGAGGTGATGAAGCTCACGGAGGGCTATGGCTGCGACGTCTATATCGAGGCGACCGGGCATCCGGCGGCGGTTGAGTCAGGGCTTCGGATGATCCGCAAGCTCGGCACCTTCGTGGAATTCAGCGTGATGCGCGAGCCGGTCACCGCCGACTGGACGATCATCGGCGACAGCAAGGAGCTCAACATCCACGGCGCCCATCTCGGCCCCTACTGCTACCCGGTCGCGATCAAGATGCTGACGGAAGGCCGGTTGCCGATGGATCGCATCGTCACACACGAGCTTCCGCTCGCGGATTTCCAGAAGGGCCTCGACCTCGTCGCGTCCGGCAAGGAATCGATCAAGGTGTCGCTCAGGCCCTGAGCCAGGGCCGCTCTCTTTCACCAGGTCCGCGGCGTGCCGCAAGAGTCGACGCGCCAGACGATCGCGCCGCAGGGTGAAAGCAGGGTCGCCGTCACCGTGCGCGACGCGAACTGCGCGAAGCCGTTCCGGGCCGGATATTTGTAGGAATTTGGAGCGGGCGAAGGGATTCGAACCCTCGACCCCGACCTTGGCAAGGTCGTGCTCTACCCCTGAGCTACACCCGCACGCAAAGACCGCAGCCGGCGGGATAGGTCCGGCGCGCCGGGCTATATGGCGCAAGCCTCCCGCAATTGCAACAAGCCCCGGCGCATACCGTCCGGGGCGGGGCGCCGGCGCCGGAGTTGTGAGCCCGCCGGTGAGCCGCTAAGCCACCGGCTGAAGCCCCGAACCGGCGAGAAACCATGCCCGCCAGCCGCGCCGATCTTCTCGCATTCCTCCGCAGCCACGGAATCGAGACTTCCACGGTCGAGCATCCGCCGCTCTTCACCGTCGAGCAGAGCCAGGCGCTGCGCGGCGAAATTCCCGGCGGCCACACCAAGAATCTCTTCCTGAAAGACAAGAAGGACGAGATTTTTCTGGTCGTCGCCGGCGAGGACGCCGCGATCGACATGAAGACGCTGCACAGGCGGATCGACAGTGCGCGCCTTTCCTTCGGAAAGCCCGAGCTGATGGTCGAGCTGCTCGGCGTCGTGCCGGGGTCGGTCACGCCTTTCGGCGTCATCAACGACACGGGCGGCCGCGTGACGGTCGTGCTCGACGAGGGGCTGATGCGGCACGAAAAGCTCAATTTCCATCCGCTGGAGAACATCGCGACGACCACGATTCTCCGCGACGACTTCCTCGCCTTCCTCCGCCACGCGGGGCATCCGCCAAGAATCCTCGCGGTGTCGGGAGCCGATCCCGCGTAAGAGGCATTGGAAAGCCGGCGAAAACCCGCCACATAAGGCCGGACAACGCCACTGGAGCAGCCATGAGCGCTGAATCTCTCATTATCGGTCAGGGCGGGAACGGCGCAGCGCCGGCGGCCGTAGCCGACCTCGTGAAGGACACCACCACCAAGGATTTCCGCGCCGACGTGCTCGACGCGTCACGGAGCGTTCCCGTCCTCGTCGATTTCTGGGCGCCCTGGTGCGGGCCCTGCAAGCAGCTGACGCCGGTCCTCGAAAAGGCGGTGAAGGCGGCGAAGGGCAAGGTGCGGCTGGTCAAGATGAACATCGACGACCACCCGCAGATCGCCGGCCAGCTCGGCATCCAGTCGATCCCGGCCGTCATCGCCTTCAAGGACGGCCAGCCGCTCGACGGCTTCATGGGCGCGATCCCCGAAGGCCAGGTGACCGCCTTCATCGACCGCATCGCCGGCCCCGCCGGCCCGAGCGGCGCGGAAGAAGCCCTTGCGGCGGCCGCGGAGGCGCTCGTTGCAAAAGACTTCGCCGGCGCGGCCGAGCTCTTCAGCGGCGTGCTGCAGGATGATCCGGAGAACATGAAGGCGCTCGGCGGGCTGATCCGCTGCTTCGTGGCGCTGGGCGAACTGGCGCAGGCGCGCGGGCTGCTGGCCGGGCTCACGCCGGAGCAGGATAAGGACCCGGCGATCGCCAGCGCGCGCGCCGCGCTGGAGCTTGCCGCGCAGGCCGAAAAACTCGGCTCGTCGGCCGACTTTTCGCGGCGGCTGGAGGCGAATCCGAACGATCACCAGGCGCGCTTCGACCTCGCACTGGTGCTGAATGGCCAGGGCGACCGCGCCGGGGCGGCCGATGCGCTGCTCGAGATCGTGCGGCGCAGCCGTGTCTGGAACGAGGAAGCGGCGCGCAAGCAGCTCGTGCAGTTCTTCGAGGCGTGGGGGCCGAAGGACCCGGCGGCGATCGCCGGCCGGCAGCGGCTCTCGTCGCTGCTCTTCGCCTGAGCCGACGGAGGAGTTGAAGACATGGCAGTGATGGCAGGGAAC
>JBBQVL010000060.1:0-29260 GCA_038211615.1 Hyphomicrobiales bacterium | reverse complement strand
GGCGAGCACCATGGTGCCGCGCGCCTTCCTGATGAACTTCGTCGTCCGCTTGATCATGCCGTGGCGCTTGCCCGCCTGGCCGACCTTGATGTGGCCGTTGGCGGTGAACCGGAAGCGTTTCTTGGCTCCCGACTTGGTCTTCTGCTTGGGCATTTTGCTCTCCTGTGACCGACGCGAGAGAGCCGCCCTGCGGGCGGCGTTCCACGTCGAAAGCTCGTGATTGAGCGTTCTGGATCGCCACGGCATGCCCTGGGCTTCTAACCCAAGCCGGGCGATCCGAAGGGCGTCCCTATAGCCAAAAGAGGGCCGGGAAGCAAGGCAAAGGCGGCAATTCGGCGCGACGCCGGTTGCACCGGCCCGTGGCGTATGGCATTGACCCGACCCTCATCAAGGGGATGGCCCCCGCGCCGCCCCGGACGCTGCCGTAGCTCAGTGGTAGAGCACTCCCTTGGTAAGGGAGAGGTCGTGAGTTCAATCCTCCCCGGCAGCACCACTCAACCCCCTGAAAACGCTGGACTTCGCCGGTCGATAGCCTGATTGCGCGGCAGGATTGCGCGGCTCGAAACCGTCGGATAGCCTGCCTTTGCTCGGGATGGGCCGTCGTCCAAGGCTTGCCATCGCAGAAGCCGGGGCGCGATAGCTTGGGGGGAACAATGGTCGTTGTCCGCGGATTCGCGCGTACGCTCTCGCGCGCCAATATCCTGCTTTGCATCCTCTTCGTCATGCTGGGCGCCAGCGCGTCGGCGGCTCCCTACTGCCTCCTCAGGAAGCCGTTCTCTCCCCCGCAGGGAAACTGCTTCCAGTTCTACCTGGCCGACGCTGCCGTCGCAGCGCCGAGCACCATGGCGGTTGTCGATGCGGCCGGTTGCACCGTCACCGACTACGCAGCGCGTCAGGGGTGGCTGCCCGACGAGACGGTGCCCGGCCCGCATGCGACCTCCGGCGAAGGCGACTCGGCCATGGCGGTCGTCAGCCCCTATTTTGGAGACGCCTACGGGTGCCGTGCGCCGACCGACGGCAACACCTCCGGGCCGGGCGGTCCTGGCGGCGGTACGGGCTGCACGGAAGTGCAGACTGTCAATCAGCCGGAACAGCGCGATGCGTCCGGCGCAATTACGGTCGAGGCCTCGATCATCCATGTGATGAACTGCCCCGGCAACCGGCAGGTCTATCTCTACGAATACCTGAACCGAACCGCTTTCCGCGTGATCAATCCTCCGAACTGGTCGCGGCCGGTCGGCGGACGGGATTTCGGATCGAGCGACGAGGCGCTGAGCGTGGCGGCGACGGGCCAGCCCCCGGCCGACCTGACGGGAGGGACCGGCGAGGGCGAGGATGGCTCCGGCGCCGCCCAAGCGCAGGACGCGAACTTCACCTGGATGTGGCAGTTCCGCGCCTTCACCTTCAACGGCCAGTTCTCGGGCAGTACGAAGACAGGCTGGGCGTTCAGCGGCGACGCCGTCCAGGGCGTGGTTGCCTCTGTATCCTGCAAGGGCGGCCCGGCGGACCTCTCGGAATTCGGGATCGAGGCGGGTGGCGGCGGGCGCATGGAATGCACCGCGCAGTTTCCCCCTGCGGGTGGAGCCGGGGGCGCGACCTGGCACGGCACCGGACAAGGCCGGATCGACTGGGACGGCTTCATCCTCAAGGCCGGCGGCAAGGGCGTGCGGATCGACGACAGCGGAACCACCGAGGATTCGATCGAAGTCTTTCATCTACGGGCGGGTCACGTTCCCCCTGCCTAGCGGGGGAAATGCCGCATTTGCGACCTCTCGACCGGTTACCCTTGGCCTAATTGGGGCCGGCCCGCGCTTGGGGGCCCGGGTCTTTAGGCCTGACCAAGGGAAGCCCAGAAGGGGAAGTTTTCATGCATGAGGCGTGGCGATGGTTTGGGCCGAACGATCCGGTATCGCTGGACGATGTCCGGCAGGCGGGCGCGGCGCAGATCGTGACGGCGCTGCACCAGACGCCGATCGGCGAGGCGTGGACGCGGAAGGACATCGAGGCGCGCAAGACCTTCATCGAGGCCGGCGCCCGCTCCCCGCTCGCCTGGACCGTAGTAGAATCGATCCCCGTCCCCGATGACGTGAAGCGCCTCGGCGCGGCGGCGAAGACCTCGATCGATGCGTGGATCGCCAGCACGGAAGCGCTCGCCGCCTCCGAGATCCGCATCGTCTGCTACAATTTCATGCCGGTGGTGGACTGGTACCGCACCGACCTCGAATGGGAGCTACCGAACGGCGCGCGGGCGCTCCGCTTCGACCAGACGCGCTTCGCCGCGTTCGAGCTCTTCATCGTCGAGCGGCCAGGCGCCGCGGCGGAATACTCCGCGGCGATGCAGGCTGCGGCGCAGCGCGCCTACGAGGCGATGACGGCGGAGGATATCGAGCAACTGGTCGCCGTGGTCGCGAAGGCGCTGCCCGGCTCCACATCCGAGCCGCTGACCATCCCGGCGTTCCGCGAAAAGCTCGCAGCCTACCGGGACATCGACGCCGCCGCCCTCCGCAGCAACCTTGTCGCGTTCCTTGAGAAGGTGGCGCCTGTCGCGGAGGCGCTCGGCGTGCGGCTCGCGCTTCATCCGGACGATCCGCCCCGCCCGCTGTTCGGGCTGCCGCGCATCGCGTCCTCGGCGGAGGATTATTCGGCGCTCTTCGACGCCGTCCCCTCGCAGGCGAACGGCATCTGCTTCTGCACTGGCTCGCTCGGCGTGCGCTCCACGAACGATCTGCCCGGCATGGCGAGACGCTTCGGCAAGCGCATCCCCTTCGCGCATCTTCGCGCCACGCGGCGGGAGGCGGACGGATCCTTCCACGAATCCGATCACCTCGACGGCGATGTCGACATGGTCGCGGTGCTGAAGGAATTGCTCCGCGAGGACCGGGCAGGCCGGAAGCTGAGAAGATCGTCTTCCGGCTGGAATCACGGGCACCGCATGCTCGACGACCTCAGCGCGGCGAAGCGCACCAATCCCGGCTATACCGCGATCGGACGGCTGCGCGGCCTGGCGGAGCTGCGGGGTGCAATCCGGGCGCTGGAGCACAACGAACGCGGCTGAATGCCGGAACGCCTACCGCGCGTGAGGGGGGACCATGCGTCCGGTCGGGTCATTTCCGAACTGGTACTGCCCATTCGGATCGGGGCGATGGGCGCGCCGGCCGAAATCGTGGCGTCCGCTCGGATCCTCGCGATCCTGCCGGTCGCGCCGGACGAGAGCGCTCTCGGATGCTTTCCGATAGCGCGCCCGGTCGCCGAGCAGTCCATCGCGCAGCCACTCGATGAAACGCATCGCTTCTCAAGCCTCCTGATGTCAGCGAGGAAACGTCAAGCGGCGGCGAGGCGTTGCGCCGGGAGCGACCCCTCGGTTAACAGCGCGTTAAGGCTCGACTCGCACAGACACCCGTCGCTAGGTTCCCGCCACGTTACGATCCGAGGGCAAGCGAATGATCCGCCACACCGTCGTCTTCCGGCTGAAGCACGCGAAGGGTTCGGCGCAGGAAGCCGCGTTCCTCTCAGCCGCTGACGTATTTGCACGCATTCCCGGCGTGGAAAAGTTCGAGAAGCTGCGGCAGGTGAGTCCGAAGAATGATTTCGCCTTCGGCTTCTCGATGGAGTTCGCCGATCGCGCCGCATACAAGGGCTACAACGACCATCCCGAGCATACGCGCTTCGTCAGCGAGCGATGGGTGCCGGAGGTCGAGGAATTTCTGGAAATCGACTACGAGCGGCTCTGAACGAGCCGCCGCGATCAGGCGGCGTGGCGCTCGGCCTGCCAATTGTCCGCGGCCATGCCGCGCGCCAGTTCTTCACGCACGCCGGCGCGGCAGGCCTGGTCATAGGCGGCGACGAGGATCAGCGGCGCCTTGGACAGCCGCAGCGTCTCCACCGCCGAGCCGATCTCGCGGAGCACGATCTGAGCCATCTCGCGCTTCAGCCGGTTATCCGCGTTGGCGCGGCTGCTCGCGAGGAGCAGGGCCGCCGCGAGCTCGGTGCCGTATTCGAAGCCGGAGCGCTCGATTTCTGCGCTTGTCATGGTGTGCGGTTTGAACATGGGACGAAAACTCTCGAATGACGCATCCCGTTCCCGGGACAGCACGCCACACCTAGGAGGACTGTGTTTCGAAGGTGTTGCATCCGATGAGCCGAATGATTGCGAGTCGGCCGAATTCTTACCGCGCGCCCGGGTCGGGCGGGTTCGAGGGGCTCGACAAACGCCGCCCGGCCGTGGTGGTAAGGATCGCAGCAACCCTTCGTGAACCATGCGCGTAGACGGCAAGGATTTTCGCACGATCTGGCTGAACGCCGACGGTGTCGGCGTCGATGTCATCGACCAGACGAAGCTTCCGCACGGCTTTGAGGTTCTGACGCTCCGCACGGCGGCGGAGGCCGCGGACGCGATTCGCAGGATGGTGGTGCGCGGCGCACCGCTGATCGGCGCGACGGCGGCGTACGGAATGGCGCTCGCCGCCGCCGAGGATGCGAGCGAGGCGGGACTGGCGCGCGCCTTCGATCTCCTCATCGCGAGCCGCCCGACGGCGGTCAATCTCCGCTGGGCGCTGGAGCGCATGCGGGCGAAGCTTCTCCCGGCCCCGGTCGCCGGGCGCCCGGCTGCCGCCTACCGGGAAGCGGCGCTGATCGCCGACGAGGACGTGGCGGTGTGCGCGGCAATCGGCGACAACGGCGCGGCGCTGATCGAGGACATCGCCGAGACGCGTAGCGCCGGCCTCCCCGTCAACGTGCTGACGCATTGCAACGCCGGATGGCTCGCGACGGTCGACTGGGGGACGGCGCTGGCGCCGATCTTCAAGGCGCATCGGGCGGGCATTCCCGTCCATGTCTGGGTGGACGAGACGCGGCCGCGGAACCAGGGTGCGAGCCTGACCGCCTGGGAGCTGAACAAGGAAGGCGTGCCGCACACCGTCATCGCCGACAACACCGGCGGCCACCTGATGCAGCACGGCATGGTGGACCTCTGCATCGTCGGCACCGACCGGACAACGCGCTCGGGCGACGTCGCCAACAAGATCGGCACCTATCTGAAGGCGCTCGCGGCCGACGACAATCGCGTGCCGTTCTACGTGGCGCTCCCCTCCTCCACCATTGACTGGCGGGTCCGGGATGGCGTGAAGGAGATCCCGATCGAGCAGCGCAGCGCCGAAGAGGTGACGCATCTGACCGGCGCCACGGCGGCCGGCGGGATCGAGACGATCCGCATCACGCCGGAGGGAAGCCCGGCGGCGAACTACGCGTTCGACGTGACGCCGGCGCGGCTCGTCACCGGGCTTATCACCGAGCGCGGGATCTGCGAGGCGTCGGAGGCGGGGCTGACCGGGCTTTTCCCGGAGGCGGAAGCGGCCTGAGGGAAAGGCCCACCCACCCTTCCATTTGTCATCCCGGTTTGCCGCGCAGCGGCAAGACCGGGACCCATACGCTCAGTGCTTTCAGATTTTCCGCGCCAACGCGAGAGCTCGGCGTGCTTCGGCGGTTATGGGTCCCGGTCTCGGCCTGTCGGCCGAACCGGGATGACAAAAGGAAGGGTTGTGAAAAGGTGAGTCAGTCGCCGAACTCGCTGTTCACCAGCGTCTCGGCGTCGGGCGTGGCCACGAGGGAAGAGACGAGGATGCGGTCGACGCGGCGGCCGTCCATGTCGACGATCTCGAAGCGCAGACCATCCCATTCGAAGTGATCGCCTATCTGCGGGATGCGGGCGAGGCGGGCCAGCACGAAGCCGGCGAGCGTCTCGAAATCCTCGTCGCCGCGCATGTCCTTGCGCTCCAGCAGCCGCTCCGCCTCGTGGATGCCGAGCATGCCGTCCATCAGCCACGACCCGTCGTCGCGTCGGACGGCGGCGGCCTCCTCCAGATCGCTCACGTCTTCCGGCAGCTCGCCGGCTATGGCGGTCAGAATATCGGTCGGCGTCACGATGCCTTCGAGCACGCCGTACTCGTCGACCACGACGGCCATGTGCACCGGGTTGGCGCGGAACATCTCCAGCAATCCCAGCACCGGCGTCGCCTCGTGCACCACGAGCGGCGGGCGGAGCGAGGCGGCGATGTCGAATTTCCCGGTGCGGGCGACCTGGTCGAAGAGGTGCTTGGTGTGGATGATCCCCTCCAGCTCGTCGAGGCCCTTGCGGCCGGCGGGGTAGCGCGAGTGACCGCTCTCGGCGATCTCGCGCCGGATCATTTCGGCGGGATCGTCGAGGTCGACCCAGATGACGTCGACGCGCGGGGTCATCACGCTCCGCACCGAGCGGTCGGCGAGGCGGAGCACGCCGTTGATCATGTCGCGCTCGGCCACGTGGAAGATGCCGGTGCGCGCGCCCTCGGCGATGAGGCGCTTCACCTCCTCCTCCGTCACGGTGTTTTCCGGCTTGTCCGGCACGCGAAACAGCCTCAACAGAATCTCCGTCGAGATGCGCAGCACGAAGATCACCGGGGAGCCGGCCACCGATATCCACGTCATGACCCGCGCCACCGCCGCCGCCACGCGTTCCGGATCGTTGATGGCGATGCGCTTCGGCACGAGCTCGCCGACGACCAGCGAAAGGTAGGTGATCGCGACCACAACGACCGCAAGCGCGACGGGATAGGCGTAGCTGCCGAGCGCATCCGGCAGGAGAGCGCTCAGCGGCCCGGCGAGCGTCGCGCCGGAATAGGCGCCGGCGAAGACGCCGACCAGGGTGATGCCGACCTGCGTGGCCGAGAGCAAGCGCGTCGGATCGTCGAGCAGCCGCAGTGCGGCGCGCGCGCCCGCCACCTTTTCGTCCGCCATGTGCTCGAGGCGCGCCCGGCGGGACGACATCACCGCAAGCTCGGCCATCGCGAAGAAACCGTTCAGGACAATGAGGAACGCTATGACGACAATTTCAAAGACGGGCATCGGGGCGAGGGTTTTCCAGAAGGGCGCGTCCCCAGCCTAGCGAAAACCGCGCCGAAATGCGCGGGTGGCGGCTCTGAAGATGCAACACCTTGAACGGGCAAAGAAAAAAGGCCGGGCTGGCGCCCGGCCTGAAGTTCACGCAGAGGCGCGTGGAAGGATATCTCAGCGCGAGATGCGGATGTTCGACAGGTCCTTGCCGATGTTGCTGAAGACCTGCGTCAGCGTCGAGGCGTCGGGAACCTCGTAGTAGAGGGCTTCGCCCTTGTCGTTGCGCGAGGCGCAGTCCTCGAAGATCTGCTTCGTCGCGGCGTCGTTCTCCTCGAGCAGGATCATGTAGAGGCGGATGCCCTTCGCCTTCACCGCTTCGCAGAGGGCGGAGGTGTTCTTGTCGAGCTGGCGCTTGGCCGTGTTGGCGTTCGTCGATCCGAGCCGGCCATCGGCGAGGTAGCCGTAGCTGTCATAGTCGGTCGTGCTCATCGTGTTCTTGCCGTCGGAGAGAAGCACGAGCGCCTTCTGCGTGTTCGAGTCGTCGTAGCGGGCGCCCTGGTCGAAAGGCTCGTCGGGGGAAAGCACGCGCCAGCCCCAGGCGAGGCCCTCCGGGATATGGGTGAAGCCGCCGGGCTGCATCGCGTTGATCGCCTTGTGCATGCGGCTCGCGTTGTTGTTCAGCTCGACGATCGGGCCGCGGCAGCTCTGGTTCGGGCCGGTCGTCTCATCGAACGAGGCCTGGACGATCGGATGAAAATACTTGTCGACGTTGCGCATGCGGTTGAGCGCCGTGCCGGAGCCGCCGGTGCCGTCGGCAAGGTAGGAGTTGCTGCGTGCATAGGCCGGGCCGGTTCCGCCGTCGGCGCCATCCGGCGAGAGGTACGGCGTCCAGCGGGTGACCGCATTGGAGCCGGGCTCGACGTCGTCGATGTCGTGGCCGCCGGCGCGCGCTTCCACGCAGCCCTTCCAGGCGGAGGGAAGCCCGTCGGCGCCGCGCGCGCCGCCGCTCAGCGCCGTATAGATGTCGAGGCGGCTGACCGGACGGTTGTAGCTGTCCAGCGCATGCGCGCCGAGCCCCTGGCCGGACGGGTCGAGCCATTCCGGCTTGAAGGCATCGCCGCGGATATTGACGGTGGTGGTGAAGGGGATCAGCGCCATCTTGACACGATCCTTCGCCCCGTCTTCCGCGAAGAGGACGTCGGTCAGGTGATTGGCGGCATCGCGCAGCGCGCCGATCTTGTTGTGCTCGGCCATGGAGCCGGTGTTGTCGAGGGCGAGCGCGATCTCGTAGTTGCCGCCGGTGGTCATCACCTCGGTGCTGAGATTGAGCGGCATCTGCTGCATCCCGACCACCGGCAGGAAGGCCGTGCTCATGTAGCCGTCCGAGACGACCCGGTAGCCGCCCTGGATCTTGATGGCGTCGAAGCGCTTCATGTGCAGCACCGAGTCGCGGGGCATCATCGTCGTGATGTAGTTGTTGACGAAGGTGTCAGCGGCGGCATCGCTCAGCGTGCCCTGGCGGGCGAGCGCGATCGCGCCGGCATCCATGGCGTCGAGGATTTCGGTCTTGAAGCGCTGATGGCGGGTCACGTCGACCGAGCCACCGAGCAGCCCGATCAAGGGAACCGCGGTAAAGGCAAAAAGAACGGCGACGTTTCCGCGTTGATCTCGGTCAAAGCGTTCCCGCGCCCGGAAGAGCACTTTCCACATAACGGCCTCCGATATGTCTTGTTTTTCGGCGGCGTCCGCATGCCGCCTTAACGCCTTGGTTACATATCTTAAGGGCTGTTAACCTGGGTTAATTTCGGACAGTTTGAGGAGCCATTTTGCTGTTAATTCTAAGGATTTACGGTAAACGGCGGTGACCGGCCGGGGCTCGAAAAGAGCCTGTCGGGGTCGCGGCAAAATGATGAAGCGCGTCAAGCTGACACTGGAATGGCTGGGCGTTCGGGACTAAGAAGGTTCGAAGCGTCGGGGATCGCCGGATGTTCGACTACAAATTGCACTTCGAAAGTGCCCTCAACGCCCTGCGCGCCGAGCGGCGCTATCGCATCTTCGCCGACCTCGAGCGGCAGGTCGGCCGCTTTCCGCGGGCGGTGATGCGCCGCGACGGCGCGGAGCGCGAGATCGTCATCTGGTGCTCGAACGACTATCTGGGGATGGGACACCACCCCAAGGTGATCGCCGCGCTGAACGAAACCGCGTCGCGCATGGGCGCTGGCGCCGGCGGCACCCGCAACATTTCCGGCACCAACCGGCCGCTGGTCGAGCTTGAGGAAGAACTCGCCGACCTGCACGGCAAGGATTCGGCGCTGGTCTTCACCTCCGGCTTCGTCTCCAACGAAGCGGCGATCTCGACGATCGCAAAGCTCCTGCCGGACTGCCTGATCCTCTCCGACCAGCTGAACCACGCCTCGATGATCGAAGGGGTGCGCCGCTCGGGTGGCCAGAAGCAGGTGTGGCGGCACAACGACCTCGCGCATCTGGAGAGCCTGCTGAAGGCCGCCGGTCCCGAGCGGCCGAAGCTGATCGTGTTCGAGTCCGTCTACTCGATGGACGGCGACGTGGCCCCGGTGGAGGCGATCGCCGATCTCGCCGACAAGTACGGCGCCATGACCTACATCGATGAAGTGCATGCGGTCGGCATGTACGGACCGCGCGGCGCCGGCCTCTGCGAGCGCGACGGTGTGATGCACCGCATCGACGTGATCGAGGGAACGCTCGCCAAGGGCTTTGGCGTGCTCGGCGGCTATATCGCCGGATCGAACGTGGTCGTCGACGCGGTGCGCTCCTACGCGCCGGGCTTCATCTTCACCACCGCGCTGCCGCCGGGGCTCGCCGCGGCGGCGGTCGCGTCGATTCGTCACCTGAAGACCTCGACAGTCGAGCGCGAGGCGCAGCAGCGGCAGGTCGCGGCGACACGCGCTAGGCTGACGGCCGCCGGCCTGCCGGTCATGGCCTCGGAAACGCAGATCCTTCCGATCCTCGTCGGCGACCCGGAATCCTGCAAGGCGGCGAGCGACCGGCTGCTCGACAGGCACGGCATCTACATCCACCCGATCAACTACCCGACCGGGCCGCGCGGCACCGAGCGGCTCAGGATCACCGCGACGCCTTTCCACGACGACGCGCTGATCGCGGAGCTGACGGACGCGCTGCTGGAAACTTGGAACGCGCTCGACCTGCCGCTCGAAGGCCCCGCGAGTGTCGAACACGTCGCGCGGCGGGCGGAGATTTTCGCCGCCGCCGGCGGCTAAACACGCCCGAACCTCTCAACGCTTGTCATCCCGGTTTGCCGCGAAGCGGCAAGACCGGGACCCATACGATCGGCGCAGAAAGAGTTTTCCGCGGCGACATCGCCCCATCTCGGAGCTTTGAGCGTATGGGTCCCGGACTGGCGCTTTGCGCCATCCGGGATGACAAACTTAGAGGTCTGGCGGGGTGTTGTGACAGGTGGGCGAAGCGCACTCCGTGGTGACAATCGTCGTGTATCAGAGCTTCCGATCAGGCGCGTCGCCTCAGCTCCCGAGCCAGGCGCGGAGCCTTCGCGTCGCCTCGGTGAGATCCTCCGCCTTGCGCAGGAAGCAGAGGCGCAGGAATGGGCCGCCGCCCGCGCCGAAGGCCGACCCCGGCGCAATCCCGACATTCGCCTCGTCGACCAGCCTCAGCCCGAGGCTGCGGGTATCCTCCAGGCCCTCGATGGCGAAGAAGAGATAGAAGGCGCCCTCGGGCCAAGCGAAGCGCACGCGGTTGGAGCCGGCAAGGCCGCCGCAGACGATTTCCCGGCCGACGCGGGCGCGCTCGATCTGCAGGCGGACGAAGTCCTCGCCTTCTTCCAACGCCGCCGTCGCGCCGCGCTGCATGAAGGCGGCGACGCCGGAGGTCGAGTACTGGATCAGATTCTCGATCACCGGCCCGAGCACCGGCGGCGCCGAGATCCAGCCGATGCGCCAGCCGGTCATCGCCCAGTTCTTGGAGAAGGTGTTGACGAAGATGATGAGGTCGTCTTCCTCCATCACATCGTAGAAGGACGGCGCGCGCTCGCCGCTGAAGACGAAGCGGCTGTAGACCTCGTCGGCGATGATCCAGAGCCCCTTCGCGCGGGCGATGGCGAGGATGGCGCGGAGTTCGTCCAGGGTGGCGGTCCAGCCGGTCGGATTGCCGGGCGAGTTGATGAAGATGGCGCGCGTCGCGGGGCCGATTGCGGCGCCCAGCTTGTCGAGGTCGAGAGTCCAGCGGACGCCGTCGAAATCAAGCGGCAGCTCGACCGGGCGCGCCCCGCCGATGCCGGCGGCGCCGGAAAAGTTCGGCCAGGCCGGGGTGGGCACGATGACCTCGGCGCCGGTTCCGGCGGTTGCCGCAATCGCCATCTGGATCGCCGGCATGCCTCCGCCGGTCACAAAGAACCGCTCCGGCGAGAATTTTCGGCCGAACTGCCGCTCGTGGTAGCGGGCAAGCGCTTCGCGGAGTTCCGGGACGCCGCGCTGGTAGGTGTAGAAGGTCTCGCCGGCCGCCAGCGAGCGGCTGGTGGCATCCGCGATGAATTGCGGCGTCGGAAGGTCGCCCTCCCCCACCCACAGCGGCAGCAGGCCTTCGCGCCCGCGGCCATAGTTGAAGACCTCGACGATGCCCGAATCCGGCGCTTCACGGGCTTCGCGCCGCAGGGCGGCAAGGACGGTCTGGTTCATTCGCGGTTCCGTAGCGCAAGTCGGCCGGCGCGGGAAACACCTAACCGGCCGACGCGCTCAGGTCGCGCCGAACTTCCTGATGGGTCGGATCAAGCCTGCTGACCGGTTGAAGCTAGCGACGCGCCAGGAGATCGCGGATCTCGCGCAGCAGCACGACGTCCTCGGCCGGCTTCGGCGCGTCGGGCGCCTTCGCCTCCTGCTTCCGCGTCAGTTTGTTGATTGCCTTGACCAGCAGGAACACGGCGAACGCGACGATCAGGAATTTGATCACCGCGTTGATGAAAAGGCCGAGGTTCCAGGTGACGGCTCCGGCCTCCTTGGCCTGCGCGACGGTGTTGTAGGGACCGTCGCCCTTCAGCACCACGAACAGCTGGGAGAAATCCACGCCGCCGAGGATCAGTCCGATGGGCGGCATGATGATGTCGTCGACAAGCGACGAGACGATCGCCCCGAATGCGGCGCCGATGATGATGCCGATCGCAAGATCGAGGACGTTCCCCTTCAGCGCAAATTCCTTGAATTCCTTCAGCATCGCGTCCTCCCTGCGGCAACCTTGCCGACGCTTCGATTGTCCACTGAGTGCAATTTCGATCGCCGCGCAAGAGGTAAGCCGGCAAGTCAACACTGTGATTCATCGGACCGGACGGCTAAAGTCGCCATGTTGTTTCGCGTGGGGAGTCGAAGGGCATGGCAAGGCTGCTGCCGCCCGAGCGGGATATCGGCGTGCTGCAGGCGCCGGTGCGTTCCTGCCTGGCGCTGACCGGGATTTTCCTGCTCGTCCTCCTCTCCGTCGGCCTGCTCGAAAGGATCGGCGTCGCGTCGGGAGCGGCGCTTACCGCCATAGTCGGCGCCGCCTTCGCGCTCTTCGTGCTCGCCGGCCTGCTGTCGCACAGCCGGCGCGCGGCGGATTTCTACGTCGCCGATCGCAAGATCGGGGGGGCATTCGGGGGACTCGCGGCCGCGGGAAGCTTCGCCGGCCTCGTCATGATCGGGCTCGCCGGGAATGCCTACGGCTCCGAGGCTGCCTTCGTGCTGACGGCCGGGGGGTTCGCCGCGGGCTATCTCATCCTCGCGATTCTGATCGCCCCCGGCCTCAGAAGCTCCGGCGCCTATACGCCGGGCGATTTCCTCGCGGCCCGCTTCGGCGGTTTCTGGGTGCGGCTCGCGTGGGCGGTCGTCGCGTTCTCCGTCTCGTTCCTGCTGCTCGTGGCGCACCTGAAGATCGCCGGGCCGCTCATCGCGACGCTGCTCGGCATCACACCGGCGCACGCTCTCTACGTAGCGGCGGGCCTGACCATCATGGCGGCGCTGCCGGGCGGGATGCGCTCGCTCACCTGGACGCAGGCGATCCAGTATTTCGTGATCGCGCTCGCCTGCCTCGTGCCCGCCGGGTATCTCTCGCTCGGCGGTGCGACGGGAGAGATCGCCGTCGCCCACGATCTCGGCGCGCTCCTCATCGGCGCGGTCCCCTCGCTCGGCGGCGACACGCTGCTGCAATCCGCGCTGCCGGCGCTGCTCGCCGCGATCGGAGCGGCGTCGCTGCCGCATCTCCTGGCGCGCACGCTCACGACCCCCTCGGCGCCGGAAGCCGGCGCCTCGATGGCATGGGGGGTGCTCTTCTCCGCCATGCTGGCGTTGACGGGGATCGTCCTCGCCAATCTCCTTGTCAGGGTCGCTCCGCAGCCGCTCGACGGCGGTATTTCCGCGCTCGCCAGCATCGTTGCGACAATGCCCGCCGTGCTTGCCGGCCTGCTGGTGGCGGGACTGCTCGCAGCGCTCTTCGCCCTCGGCCAGGCGGCGCTCTTTTCCGCCACGAGCGCAGTCAGCCACGACATCTTCGACGAGATCCTCGATCGGAGGGGACCGGAAGGCCGGCGCATCTTCGTGGCGCGGCTGGCGCTCGTCGGCGTCGCGGCCGGAGCCGTTGCGCTTGCGCCCCGCTGGCAGGCGGAGCCGGGCGCGCTGCTGCAATGGGCGCTGGCGCTTGCCGCGGGTGGAAGCTTCGCGCCGCTCGCGCTCGGCATATGGTGGCGCCGCTGCAACGAGATCGGCGCGCTCGGCGGAATGGTGGCCGGCTTCGGGTTCACCGGCCTCGTCTTCCTGATGACGCAGAAGATCATTCCGACGTTTGCAAGCGACTGGGGCGAAGTCGGCGCGCCGGGCGCGGCCATGGTCGGCGTGCTGATCGCGACGGCGGTCACCATCGCGGCGTCGCTGGCGACGCCCAGCCCGGCGAGCGCACCTCCGACCGGCGGAGACGCGCGCGGCGGGCCGCCCATCCGCGAGCGGCCGGCCTAGAAAACGGCCAGACACCGCATCCGCGCCGTCTTTTTCGGAGGACAAAGCCCGGGTCGGGCGGGAGAGGAGCGGAAGGTGGCTTGCCCGTCCGCCGGGGGTATCTATCCTGCCTCTCCGATGACCCAGCCGATCTACAAGATATGCCCCCGCGCTCTGTGGCGGGAGGCCGAGAAGGCCGGCCGCTTCGATGGAGCGCCGGTCGACCGCGCCGACGGCTATATCCATTTCTCCACCGCCGGGCAGGTGCGGGAGACCGCGGCCCGGCATTTTGCCGGCGCCGGCGACCTGCTCCTCGTCGCGGTCGACCCCGACAGGCTCGGCGAAGACCTGCGCTGGGAGCCGTCGCGCGGCGGAGCGCTTTTCCCGCACCTCTACGGAAACCTCCCGATGTCGGCGGTGCTCAGCATCGCGGACCTGCCGCTCGGCTCCGACGGCGCGCATGCCTTTCCGGCGGGCGTTGCCTGATGCTCGGCGATCGCGCCACGGCGCTTCTCAGGCTGCTCGAGCCGGAAAAGGCGCATCGCCTCGCGATCGGTGCGGCGCGATTGGGGCGCTTCCGCGCTCCGGCGCAGGCTCGCGACGCGCGGCTCGCGGTGAGCGTGCTCGGGCTCGACTTCCCCAACCCGATCGGGCTTGCCGCCGGCCTCGACAAGGACGCCATGGCGCCAGACGCCATGCTCGGCCTCGGATTCGGATGGGTGGAGGTCGGGACGCTGACGCCGCTGCCGCAGGCCGGAAATCCCCTGCCGCGCCTCTTCCGCCTTCCCGCCGACCGCGCGCTCATCAACCGGCTGGGCTTCAACAATGCGGGCCATGAGGCGGCGCTCGACCGGATCGACGCGCGCGCCGGCCGCTCCGGCATCGTCGGCGTGAATCTCGGAGCGAACCGCGACAGCGAGGACCGGCTTTTCGACTATTATGCCGGGGTCAGGCTCTTCGCGCCGGTCGCGTCCTACCTCACGATCAACGTCTCTTCCCCGAATACGCCTGGCCTGCGCGAACTGCAGGCGGGCGAGGCGCTGATTGCGTTGTTGAAGCGGATCGGCGAGGCGCGCGTTCAGGCCGAAGAGGAGTGCGGCCGGCGCACGCCGCTCCTCCTCAAGATCGCGCCCGACCTCGACGATCGCGGGCTCGCAAGCGTCATCGAGATCAGCATGGGGAACGGCGTCGACGGCCTGATCATCGCCAACACGACGGTTCGCCGCCCGCCGCTCAAGTCGCGACGCAACGTGCAGGAGCTTGGCGGGCTCTCGGGCCGTCCGCTTTTCGAGCTCTCGACCGCCATGCTGGCGCGGGCGCGTGAGCTTGCCGGGCCCGACATGGTGCTGGTGGGCACGGGCGGCATAGACGGAGCGGCGGCCGCCTGGTCGAAGATCGCCGCCGGCGCCGACCTCGTGCAGCTCTATACGGCGCTGATCTACGAAGGCCCGTCGCTGCCGCGCCGCATCGCTGCCGATCTCCTGAAGCGTCTCGAGGAGCGCAACATCAAGAGCATCCGCGACGTGCGCGGGATCGAGACACAGCGCTGGGCAGCGGCCTGGGCGCGGTAGAAGGCCTTCGGCGTTCCGTTCACATTGTCATCCCATACGCTCCGAAGCGCGCAGCTTGGCCGCGCCACTGTCCCGCGAACTTGCTTTCCCTGTGCGTATGGGTCCCGGACAGGCTCGCGGGCTCGCCTTCGGGGATGACAGACGTTGAGGGTAGCGCGATGGGTCGGCCTAAGAGGCGAACGTCGCCGGGAGCAGCTTTCGCATGCGCCAGTGGAAGAGGACGCTGCGGGCGCCGAGGAAAATGAGGAGCGCCATCCAGAGCCCGTTGTTGCCGAGAAGCGGCGTCAGGAAGAACCAGGCGACCAGGTACGCCGCCACCGAAAGCAGCATCATGTTGCGCATGTCGCGCGACCAGGTCGCGCCGATGAAGATGCCGTCCATCTGGAAGGCGATTGTCGCGACGATCGGCGTGAGGATCGCCCAGACGAGATAGAGCCGCGCGGTGGCGCGCACTTCGGGCGCAGTCGTCATCAGGTCGATGATCGCCGGACCGGCGAGCCAGAAAACCGCCGAGAGGAGCGCGGCGGTCGCGAGCCCCCAGACGGTCGTCAGCCGCACCACGCGCTCGAAGGCCGGCCGATAGCGTGCGCCGATGGCGCGGCCCGCGAGCTGCTCGGCGGCGGTCGCGAAGCCGTCGAGGAAGTAGCCGCCGAGCAGGAAGAAGTGCATCAGGACGGCGTTCGCCGCGAGCACCACCGGGCCAAAATGCGCGCCCTGGCGCGTGAAGAAGGCGAAGGCGAAGAGCAGCGAGAACGAGCGGATCATGATGTCGCGGTTGATTCCGACGAGGCGCGTGAAGCCCCTGCGGTTCAGCACCTGCGACCCGGACGGCTTCGGCCCGCGCGCGACGAGCCACACGATCAGCGGAACCTGAATGACGAGGGTGAGCAGTTCGGCGAGGATCGAGCTCCAGGCCACGCCCGCCACTCCGAGATCGAGGCCGAGCACAAACCAGAGCGACAGCGAGACGTTGAAGATGGCGAAGGCGGTCTGCACCGCGAGCACCGTCAGAGAGCGGCCAAGACCGAGCAGCCAGCCCTGCAGAACGAAGTTCACGAGCGTGAAGGGGGCGATCCAGACGCGCACAGCGAGATAGACGCGCATCGGCGGCACGACGGCTGCGCCCGGATCCATCAGCGCCACCCCCGCCTCGATCAGCGGCCATTGCAGGAGCAGGATGACGGCGGCGCTCGCCACTGCGACCAGCAGCGCACGGATGAGCACCGCGATCGTTTCCGCGCCGTCACTTGCGCCGAACGCCTGCGCCGTCAGCCCGGTCGTGCTGGAGCGGAGGAAATTGAAGGTGGTGAAGACGATGTCGAACACCACCGAGCCGACGGCGATGCCGCCGACCAGCGGCGCCTGGCCGAGGCGTCCGATCGCGGCGGTGTCGATGATGCCGACCAGCGGCAGCGACAGATAGGCGAGCGTCATCGGCACGGCGAGGCGGACGACCAGGCCGTGCGTCACCGCGAAGGGACGAGCGGAATGGCCCGGCGCTTCCGAGGTCACTCGACGCGACGCCGGCCGCCCATCCGGAACAGCCGCGAAATGAGGAAGAGCGGCACGACGATCAGCGCGCCCGCGATCAAATAGCCGAGCGAGCCGGTGAAGAAGGAAAAGCCCATGTCGTAGATGTGGTGGATGCTGCGCTCGACCCACCAGTAGACGTCCGCCGGCCGGATGTTGAGAACCGAGAGGACGAACCCGACCACGACGGAAAGCACGATCAGCCGGACGGCGACCCGGAGCGGCGTATCCCCCAGAAAGCGTGTCAGTCCCGACATGATTCCTGTCCGTTGGCCAGCAGCCTACGTAAGACGCGCGATCCAGCGGGGCAAGACGGACGGCGCTACCCCGCCCCCAGCCCCTCCCCGCAAGGGGGAGGGGAGCGCGCTCTAACCGTTCTGCGGCAGGAGCTTCTCCAGCGTCTCAAGCCTGTCGGCCTCGGCGGGCGGCTTGTCCCAGCGCAGGCGATTGATGCGCGGGAAGCGCATGGCGATGCCGGAGCGGTGGCGGGTGGAGCGGTTCAGGCCCTCGAAGGCGACTTCCAGCACCAGCCCGCGTGTCGGCTCGGCGCGCACCGCGCGCACCGGGCCGAACCGCTCGGTCGTATTGTTGCGCACGAAGCGGTCGATCTCCTTCAGCTCCTCGTCGGTGAAGCCGAAATAGGCCTTTCCGACCGGCACCAGCTCCGCGGCGTCCTCCGGCCCGGTCCAGACGCCAAAAGTGTAGTCGGAATAGAAGGACGAGCGCTTGCCGTGGCCGCGCTGCGCATACATCAGCACCGCATCGATGATGTGCGGATCGCGCTTCCACTTGAACCACGGACCCTTCGGGCGGCCGGGCACGTAGGCCGAATCCCAGCGCTTCAGCATCAGCCCTTCGGCGACTTCGTGGATGCGGTTGTCGGTCGGCGGGTTCAGCCTGAGCCTTGCCAGTTCGTCCCAATCGCCGAAGGCGACAAGCGGCGAAAGGTCGATGCGCGGCGATGCGATTCTTGCGACGAAGTCCTCCAGGTGCTTGCGGCGCTCGACGAAGGGCAGCGCGCGCGGATCGTCGGCGCCGACCTGCAGGAGGTCGTAGGCACGGATGAAGGCCGGGTGGCTCTCGACGAGCTTTCCCGAGACGGTCTTGCGGTTCAGCCGCTGCTGCAGATCGCCGAAGGGCGCGACCGCGATTGCGCCGTTCTCCGCGCGGCCGACCAGCAGCTCGCCGTCGAGCGAGCCCTCGAAGTCGAGGAGCTCGAGGATGTCCGGGAAGGCACCGGAGATATCGTCGCCGGTGCGGGAATAGAGCTTTCGAACGCCCTTCTCGCTCACCGCTTGCACGCGGATGCCGTCCCATTTCCATTCGGCCGCGTAATCGCGCGGATCGAGTTTGGGGAAATCCGCATCCTCGATGGCATGCGCGAGCATGACCGGGCGGAAGGGCGCGAGCGCGGCGCTGACGGGGCGCTCGCCCTTTCCCTCAAGCCAGGCGAAGAGCTCCACGTAAGGCGATTTCAGGCCGTGCCAGATCTCCTCGATCTCGATCACGTCCTTGCCGCCGAAGCGCGCCAGCGCCTGCTTGGCGAGCCGCGCGGTGATGCCGACGCGGAGGCCGCCGGTGACGAGCTTGATCAGCGCGAAGCGGCCCGAGGCATCGAGCCGGTCGAGCCAGCGCTCGACGAGGCGCGGCCCGTCGCTGCGCGATGCGGCATGCAGCGTCTCCACCACTTCGGAGAGGCGGAGCGCCGCGCCGTCCTCGGACTTGCCCGGCCAGACGAGGGCGATGGTCTCGGCGAGATCCCCGACATAATCGTAGGAATAGCCGAAGAGGACCTCGTCCATGCGCTCGACGACGAGGCCGCGCAGCATCGCCGGCTTGACGCTCGCGATCGAGAGATCGCCGGTCAGCGCCGCGAGCGCATAGCCGCGGTCGGGATCGGGCGCGGCGGAAAAATAGTCCGCGAGCAGCCGGAGCTTGCCATTGCGGGCGGGCGTCAGGACGAGACGGTCGAGAAGAGTGGCGAAGGCCTGCATGGCCTAACGAATATAGGACGTGCGGGCATGGAAAGCCCTCTCCCACTTGGTAGGGGGTTTGGGTGAGAGGCATCAAACGCAGGGTGACGTGGAGCAACCCCTCCCCGACCCTTCCCGCAAGGAGGAGGGAGACGCGGCTACCAGAGGCCAGGTTCGAGCTGCTTCCTGAGCCGGCGGTTCTCCGCTTCGAGGGCGCGGATGCGGCGCGCCGTGTCGATCGGGATCTCGACTTTCTCCTTGTCGGAGAGCGTGACGCCGGCGCGGTCGTGCCGCCTCCAGATCACCCTGGCCGAATGCGCCTCGCCCCGGTGCGGGATGTGAAGCGTGAATTCCGTCGGGGTGAGCGAGGTGTGCGGGAAGACGACGAGCGCGCCGTGCGGCCCGATGTTGCGCACCATGCAGTCCATCGTGGACTGGCGGCGGCTGAAGCTGATCCTGCCGCCGAGCAGGCTCTTGAGCCGCGGCTCCCTGCGCCGTTCGATCATCGCCGTCTCCCCCGGGCGTGGTTAACAAATCCTTTATTGCCCGGGAGGGTGGTAACGATCCATTAAGAATGTTTGCGAAGGTTAACGGCCGTAAATCCGGCGCTTGCCCGAAGGGCGAAAAAAGGAAGGCCCGCGATGGCTTTCCGAGCCAGTCGCGGGCCTTCCTTCCCCAAGGGTCGCTAGCGACCCACCCTCGCGCTTTCGAAGTCGGGAATTGCCGAATCCCGGTTGCGGGCGCGAGGGCCCCACGATTCCTTTAGAAGCGGCCCGCGTCGAGCTGCTTGCGGCGGGCGCGCGCCGCCTCGCGCGGCGTCAGGCGATGGCGCCCCGAATGCACATTGTCCTCCACGTCGGAGAGCGCGAAGCCGGCGGCGTCGCCCTTCCGCCAGACGACCTCGGCGCGATGTGTCTGGTCGTGATGCGGGATGCGGAGGTTGAAGGCGTCGGGCAGGCGGAACGCGTCGGCGAGGATCACCTTGGCGCCGTAGGCGGAGATGTTCCGCACGGTGCAATCCATGGTGCACTTGTTGTCGAAGACGATCGTGCCGGTAAGCAGGCTGCGAAGCCGCGGCTCGCGGCGGCGATCGGGAACGAAGGTCGGCGCCGGACCCGGCGCGTATGCTGCATGTTCAGACATGGGTGGCCTCCCAAGCTTGGTTAGTGCGGCGTTAATGCCGCGGGAGGGCCGGTCAAAGCCAGCGAAACCAATTGGTAAGCTTACTCGCCCCGAGGGGAGGAGCGGCGCCCTCAGAGCAGGCGTTGCTCCTCGCCGATCCAAGCGGAGGCTTCGCCCGGCCGCAGGTCGACATAGGGCAGGAACCACGCGCCGAGCATGAACAGCAGGTAACTGTTCAGCTCCATCCACTCCTCGATGTCCTCGGCCGGGTTGCCGAAGCGCTTCTCCGCCATCTCGGCGAACATGCTGGAGATCAGGATGATGCCGGCGGCGAGATAGAAGAATGTGCGGGGCTGCAGGAAGGCGATGACGAGACGCGGCAGCTCGCGCCAGCGACGGATCTGCGTGGCGAGGAAAACGACGAAGATCATCGCGATGAAGATGTCCTGCCCGGTGCCGTAGAAGGGCCAGACCAGCCAGTCGGGCGCGCCCGTCCCTCGGAATTCCATCTCGCGCACGCAGCAGGCGAGGAACATCGCGAACAGGAAGAAGCAGATGATGCGGCCCTCGCGCTTCTGCCGAAACGCCCAGCGCGCGGAGAAAAACGCAGCGAGCGCCAGGATCGCCACCTGCAGATCCTCGACCGGCCCGTCTTCGTCGAACCAGTGGTGGGTGTCGAAGACGCCGGTGACGAAAGCGACCAGAAACAGGATGTCGGCCAGCGCGATGACGATCAGCGCGATCTGGAATGCACGCGGCATTTCCCGGTCGGCGGCGTCTTCATAGGGTCGCTCGTACGACAGGGTCACGGGGGCCAGCTCTTCCGCGGTGGACAGGCCGTGACGGATCGGACTTCCCGCGGGAAGCAACCGGCACGGTCTCCTGACTAATCCACGCCGCGCGGAGGCTGCAATATATCTTTCATAAAAGCTTCAAGATCGCCGTAACGATAAGCCGGGCAAGGGTCGCTACTGCGAGGCGCGCACGGTGACGGCGGCGATGCCGGCGCCGATCAGGCAGGTGCCGCCGACCTTGTTGACGATGCCGACGGCGCGCGGGTTTTTCAGCAGCGTGCGGGCGCGCGCGGCGACGAGCGCATACCCAAAAGCATTCGCGAAGGCGAGCACCAGGAACGTTGCCTCGAACACCGCCATCTGCGTCGCGAAGCTCGCGTGCGGATCGAGGAACTGCGGCAGGAACGCCACGAAGAAGGTCAGGCTCTTCGGGTTGAGCGCGGTGACGAGCCACGCATGGCCGAGCATTTTTGCGCGCGACGCCGCGTCGGTGCGCGGCTCTGCGGCAAGCGCCCCGCCGGCGCGCCAGAGCTTGATCCCGAGCCAGACGAGGTAGGCGGCGCCGATCCACTTCAGCACGGTGAAGATTGACGCCGAGGCCGCAAGGAGCGCGCCGACGCCGAGCATCGAGAGCGTCATCGCGGTGAAATCGCCGAGCGCCACGCCGATCGCCATCGGAACCGCCGTCCGCCAGCCCTGCCCGAGCGCATAGGAGACGACGAGCAGCACCGTCGGCCCCGGAATGAGGACGAGGATGGCCGAGGCGGCGGCGAAGGCGAGCCAGGTTTCGAAGGTCATGTTCAACATCTCCGAGGCGCGCGAACGCATCCACAGACGCCAACAGGAGTCCAGAGGGCACAGGCACCTCTCCCCCTTGTGGGGAGAGGGTCTGGGTGAGGGGCGTCCAACGTAGAGCGGGCGGAGAGGCCCCTCCCCAACCCCTCCCCACGAGGGGGCGGGGCTTAGGGGCTGCGGAGCGTCACCCAGGCGCCGAACTCGCCGACGCCGGCCACCACCTCGACCCACCCGAGATGCCGGTAGAAGCCGAGGGCCGGCTGGTTGCCGAGCTGGCATTTGAGCGTCGCGCTCCCGCCGGCGATGGAGACGGCATGGCGGAGCAGCGCACTCCCGATCCCACGATTGCGAAGCCGCGGCTCGACGTAGAGGTGGTGGATGAAGCTCGCGGGCAGATAGAGCGAGACGAAGCCGACGACCGCCGCGTCGTCCTCCGCAACGAACAGCGTCTCCGCTTCCGTCTCCGTCTTGAATAGCGCGGCGTCGATTCTTCGCGGCGCGAAGGGGTGGCCGGCGCGCCAGGCGCGGTCAAAAATGCCGGCGCAGATGCTCGCGTCGGAGGCGGGTGCGAAGGGCCGGATCAGCGGCCCGTCATTTTCACGCGACAGGCGGCGTCTCATTGACGATGGTTGCGATGCGCCAGTCGCGGCCCTCGCGGACAAGCAGATACACGCAGGCGAATTCGTGCAGCAGCGCGCCGGCCTCGTCCCGCTGCCGCCAGACGACATGCGCGAAGGCGGCCCCGCCCGCGACGCGAACCTCCTTCACCTCGGGCGCGGTGGACTTGATCCCCGCCTCGTCGAACACATCGATGAGCGCCTCGACATTTTCGGCGAGCTCCGCGGCATCGGCGAAGATATGGCCCTTGCCGAACTGCCAGATCGTCGCCGGCCAGACGAAGAGGGCGGTCACGCCCTCCGTGTCTGCATCATCGAACGCCGAGCCATAGGCGGCGAAGAGCGCGCGGATGTCGTTCTCTGCCTCTTCGATCCGGCCGCTCATTCGGAATCCTCGTCCTCATACCCCATCAGGTGCAGCGGCTTCGCTGGAATGCCCTGCAACTCGCACCAGCGAACCAGCGCCTCCTCGCGGCCGTGCGTCACCCACACCTCCTGCGGAGAAACCTCGCGGATCGTGTCGCAGAGCTCGTCCCAGTCGGCGTGATCGGAGATGACGAGCGGCAGCTCGACGCCGCCGGCCCGAGCGCGCTGGCGGATGCGCATCCAGCCGGAGGCGAAGCACGAGACGGGATCGGCGAAGCGGCGCGCCCAGCGGTCGGCGAAGGCGGAGGGCGGGCCGACGACGATCTTTCCCGCGAAATCGTGCTTGCCGCCCTTCGCGAGCGTCGCCGGCTCGAGCGGCCCGAGGTCGATCCCCTCGGCGCGGTAGAGGTCGCAAAGTTTTTGCAGCGCGCCGTGGATGTAGATCGGCTCGTCGTAACCGGCCTCGCGGATGAGCGCGATGACGCGCTGCGCCTTGCCGAGCGCATAGGCGCCGACGAGATGCGTGCGGTCGGGAAACTGCGCGACCGAGTCGAGCAGCTTTCGGATCTCGGCGCGGTCGTCGGGATGGCGGAAGACCGGAAGCGCGAAGGTCGCCTCGGTGATGAACACGTCGCAGGCGACCGGCTCGAACGCCTTGCACGTCGGGTCGAGGCGGCGCTTGTAGTCGCCCGACGCGACGATGCGCATGCCGTCCTTCTCCACCGCGATCTGCGCCGAGCCGAGCACATGCCCGGCCGGGTGGAAGGCGACCGAGACCCCGTTGATCGTCTGCGCCTCGCCGAGCGTCGCCACCTGCGTCGCGCCGGCAAAATCCTCGCCGTAGCGCTCCGCCATGATCTTCAGGGTCTCAGCGGTCGCGAGCACGGAGCCGTGGCCGCGGCGCGCGTGGTCGGAATGGCCGTGCGTGATCAGCGCGCGCGGGACCGGCCGGGTCGGGTCGATGTGGAAATCGCCGGGCGGGCAGTAGATGCCCCTGTCGCCGGCGCAGAGAAGATCGGTGAAGCGCATTTGCCCTATGTAGTGCGGATGAGCGGCGTCGCGCCACCCGCCGGGTCAGGTCACCCCGTGCGCCGCCTGGAAGGTTCCGCCAGCGGACGCCATTGCTCGGCGCCGGGCGGGAGGATTTCCCAGTCCTGCCAGGCCTTAAGGTCATCCGGCGCTTCGCTGCGGCTGTCGAGGTTCGCGATCAGCGCGATCGATGACAGGCTGAAACGGCTGCCGTCCACTTCCCACGCCCCATCGCGCACCCGACCGGAAACCTTCACCCCGCAATAGTTCGCACGGAGCATCGAGCCGTCCGGAAAGTCCGGCGCGTCACGCCGCGTCGGCCCGGGATCGGGCGCGGCGGCGGCGACATCCCGCTCGCCGCGATCCTTCACGGGAGCCGGCTTCGCCTTCGACTGCTCCAATCCCAGCAATCGCCGGAGGATGGCGTTCGGCGGCTCGGCAAAACTCGTGCGCGCCGCCTCCAACGCCTTGTGGACGTCGAGGTCGATCATCACCGGCTGGAAGCCATCGACCAGCCTGGCCTTCCAGAATTTCTTCTTCGGCATCGCCGAATCACCCTGCCTGTGAACCTATTATGGCATCACCGCCACGCACGCCGCGCATGGCGAAACCGGAGGACACTGTTTTCCTCGCCGCGCATGAACGGCGGGGCACTCCGAAGGGCGCGGATCCGGCCGCGACACGCGGCGGTTCAATGCCGTTCAGTATTGAGCGATCGCAATGTCGGTCCTGGAGAAATCGTCGCCCTTGAACAGCAGCGGCTCGCCGGTCGCCTTCGCCAGCGCGTATGCGAAGCAATCCCCGAGATTGAGCTGTGCCGCATGCCTGCCCTTGCCATAGCGGCGGAAAGCGCGCCGGGCCTGCATGGCCTGGCTCTGGGTGAAAGGCGAGACTTCGACATGCAATCGCGCGAGCACCGCGTCGAGATCGCGCGTGCCCTGCTCTCCGAGCCGAGACTCCGCCACGATGCTCGCCTCCACCAGCGTGGCGGCGGAGATCATGCGCTGGCCTGTCGCCCTGATCGCGTCTATCAGCCGGCGCGCTTCCGGCTCGAGCTGCAGGATCGCCAGCAGCGCCGAAGTGTCGATGATCACGTCGGCAACCCGTTCTCGTCGTAGCCCAGGATCTCGTCCGCGGAGCGCGGATCGAGGACCGGCAGCGAGGAGAAATGCCGTGCGATCTCGAGGACATCCTCCACCATCGCGTCGTCGTCGTCGGCCTTTCGCTCCTCCCTTGCCAGCTTCTCGCGCAACGCGATCACGACGGCCTGGGTAAGCGAAACGCCGGCGCGCTGCGCGACTTGCCGCGCAAGGCGATCGGCTTCCGGGTCCTTGATGCTCAGCGCCACGGTTTATTCCTGTCTACCTGATCGTCTATACATATATATCGCGCTATTATCGGCTGCAACCGCGGCGACTCGACTCCGTGCGGCCCGGGTTCTACTTCTGTTCCGATGACCGCGCTCGCCAAACCGGCCACCGCCTCCCCCCTCCTGCCAACGACTTTCGGCGGCTGGTTCGCCAGGCGCGGCTGGTCGCCGCGGCCGCACCAGATCGAGCTTCTGGCGAAGGCGCAGGCCGGGCGTTCGGTGCTGCTGATTGCGCCGACCGGGGCGGGCAAGACGCTCGCGGGGTTCCTTCCGAGCCTCGTCGATCTTGCCGGGGGCGCCCGCGGTTCACGCGTGGCGAAGCCCGGCGCGCCGATCATCGGGCCGCATACGCTCTACATCTCGCCGCTGAAGGCGCTCGCCGTCGACATCCACCGCAACCTCGAGGCGCCGGTGGCCGAGATGGGCCTGCCGATCCGGCTGGAGACGCGCACCGGCGACACGCCGGTTCACAAGCGGCAGCGGCAGAAGCTCGACCCGCCCGACATTCTCCTGACCACGCCGGAACAGGTGGCCCTGCTCCTCGCCTCGAAGGATGCGCGGCGTTTCTTCGCGCGGCTGAAGAATGTGATCTTCGACGAGCTGCATTCGCTCATCGTCTCGAAGCGCGGCGACCTTCTCGCGCTCGACCTCGCGCGGCTCAGAAAGCTCGCGCCGGGCCTGACGACCATCGGGCTTTCCGCCACGGTCGCCGAACCGGACGACCTCTGCGCATGGCTTGTGGCGCAACAGCCCGATGCTCCGCGCCGCCTTGCCGACCGGATCGTGGTGGAAGGCGGCGCGCCACCGGAAATCTCGATCATCGAGCCGGAGGAAGCGCGCGTGCCGTGGCAGGGACACACGGCGCTCTACGCCCTCCCCGCCATCTACGCGGAGATCAAGGCGCACCGGACGACGCTGCTCTTCGTCAACACGCGCTGGCAGGCGGAACTCCTCTTCCAGGAGCTCTGGCGGATCAACGACGATTCCCTGCCGATCGCGCTGCATCATGGTTCGCTCGACCGCACGCAGCGGCGGAAGGTCGAGGCGGCGATGGCGGAGGGGAAGCTGCGCGCCGTGGTCGCCACCTCGACACTCGACCTCGGCATCGACTGGGGCGACGTCGACCTCGTCGTGCATGTCGGCGCGCCGAAGGGCGCGAGCCGGCTCGCACAGCGGATCGGCCGCGCCAACCACCGGATGGACGAGCCGTCGAAGGGCATCCTCGTGCCCTCCAATCGCTTCGAGGTTCTCGAATGCCGCGCGGCGCTCGACGCCAACTATCTCGGCCACCAGGACACCCCGCCGCTTCGCGCCGGCACGCTCGACGTGCTCTGCCAGCATATCCTCGGCATGGCGGTCGCCGAGCCTTTCGACGCGGTCGCGCTCTACGACGAGATCACCTCCGCCGAATCCTACCGCGGCCTCGCCTGGGAGACCTTCGAGCGCTGCGTCGATTTCGTCGCGACCGGCGGCTACGCGCTTCGTACCTACGAACGCTACGCGAAAATCCGGCGGCGGAAGGACGGTCCGCTGAAAGGACTATGGGCCATCGCCAACCCGCGCGTGGCGCAGCAATACCGGCTGAACGTCGGCACCATCGTCGCCGCCGCGGAACTCACCGTGCGTCTCGGCCGGCCGCGGAACGGCGTGGTGCGCGGCGGACGCGTGCTCGGAAAGATCGAGGAATATTTCCTGGAGCAGCTCACCCATGGCGACACCTTCCGCTTCGCCGGCCGCGTGCTGAAGTTCGAGGGCATCCGCGAGAACGTCGCCTATGTCAGCCCGTCGGAGGCCGAGAACCCCATGATCCCCTCCTACGACGGGGGGAAGTTTCCGCTGACCACCTACCTCGCCAGCCAGGTGCGCGAAATCCTTTCCGACACGAAGCGCTGGGGGACCCTGCCCACGCAGGTGTGCGAGTGGCTGCAGTACCAGCAGGAAAATTCCCGGCTGCCGGGAGCATCGGAGCTGCTGGTGGAGACGTTTCCGCGCGGCGACCGCTTCTACATGGTGGCCTACACCTTCGAGGGCCGGCTCGCGCACCAGACGCTCGGCATGCTGCTCACCCGCCGGCTGGAGCGCGCGCGGGCGCGCCCGCTCGGCTTCTCCGCCACCGACTATTCGCTCGCCGTGTGGGGGCTGCGCGATCTCGGCGCGCTCTTCGAGGCGGGGAAGCCGTCGCTGGCGGAACTCTTCGACGAGGACATGCTCGGCGACGATCTTGAGGCCTGGCTTGCCGACTCGTATCTCCTGAAGCGCACGTTCCGGAACTGCGCCCTCATCGCCGGGCTGATCGACCGCAAGCATCCGGGCGAGGAGAAGTCGGGCCGGCAGGTGACGGTCTCCACCGACCTCGTCTACGACGTCCTGCGCAGCCACGAGCCCGACCACATCCTCCTGCAGGCGACGCGCTCCGACGCGGCGAGCGGGCTGCTCGACATCCAGCGGCTCGGCGAAATGCTCTTCCGCGTGAAGGGGCGAATCGTGCATCAGAGGCTGACGCGCGTCTCGCCGCTCGCCGTTCCGATCATGCTGGAGATCAGCAAGGAGCAGGTGCCGGGCGAGGCGCGGAGCGAGATACTCGCGGACGCGGCCGAGGCCCTGATCCGCGAGGCCATGGGAGAGCCGCCGCTTGAGCCTGCCGTCAGCCTCGTCCCGAAACGCGCCGCGCCCCGATCCCGGCGGCGCTCCGACGCCCGCCCACGAGCGCGAGCGCGCCGGAATGGCTGAGATGCGCGCGACGCTCGCCGGCGCGGAGATCGTCATCGATCCGGCGGGAGCACTGTGGCTGGCGGAGAGCCGCACGCTGGTGGTGGCCGACCTGCATCTGGAGAAGGCATCCTCGTTTGCGCGGCGCGGCATGTTCCTGCCGCCCTACGACAGCGGCGCGACGCTTCTCGCGCTGGCCGCGCTGGTGCTGAAACGCAATCCGCGGCGCATCGTCTCGCTCGGCGATTCCTTTCACGATTCCGCCGGGCACGGGCGGCTTTCGGAGATCGATCGCGCGCGGCTCGCGTCGCTGCAGCGCGGCCGCGAATGGATCTGGATCAGCGGCAACCACGATCGCGACCTGCCGTCCGCAATCGATGGCGACATCGCCGCCGAGATTCTTCTGGATGGGCTGACGTTCCGGCATGAGCCGGCCGCGGGCGAGGCGCGCGGCGAGGTAGCGGGGCATCTCCACCCCGCGGCGAAGGTACGCGGGCGGGCCGGAAGCGTGCGCCGCCGCGCCTTCGCGACGGATGGCTCGCGCATGGTGCTGCCGGCCTTCGGGGTATTGGCGGGGGGCCTGAACGTACTCGACCGCGCCTTCCAGCCGCTCTTCGCGGCGGGAATGCTGCGGGCCTACCTGATGGGCGACGGGCGGCTCTTTCCGGTCGCCTGCGGCGCGCTCAGCCCGGACTAGGCGATGGCCGGCTACGGCCTTCGGAGAATGACCCCGGCGAACCACCCGGTGAACAGCGCCAGCGCCACGCAGGCGAGGCCGTAGGCGAGCGGATAGTCGAGCGAGGCGCGGGTGATCCGCTCGGAGAAGCCACCCTTCTCGATCTTCAGCATCTGCGTCGAGCCGGCGAGGAAGGCTTCGCCGTGGAAGAGGTAGACGCTCACGCGGTAGTCGCCCGTCGGGATGTCGCTCGGCAGGAAGAACGTGGTGCGGAAGACGTTCGGCGCGAGGAAGTCCACCTCCCGCTTGCGCTCCGCGTAGAGCCCGCGCGTGCTCTTCAGGCCGACGAGCGCGGAGGCGAAGCGCTGGGTTGTCGTATCGCCGTTCGCATCCTGCACGAACCCGAGGCTCGGCACCCCCAGTCGGTATTGCACGAGGTCGGCGGGAGTGAGCGCGGCGCTGAAATTCTCGCTGAGGTGCATGACGTAGTAGGACGGCACGTCGGCGAACTCGCGCGACGCGCCATTCGCCCAGATGCCGAGGAATCGCTGCTTCTGCCGAACCACGATGTCCTCGCTCGGCCCCTGCACCACGATCGCCACCTGGTAGGCGGTGTCGTCCGCCGGCATGCCGCGCACCGCGCCGAAGACCACGATCTGCTCGCCGGTGAAATTGGACGTGATCTCCACCGTGTTGTCGGAGAGCGTCGAGACGAGGCTTTCGGCAAGCGCCGTGCCGGGCGGCATTGCCAGCGCCAGCGCGAGAGCGAGGAGGCTGTGTTTCACAGCGCGCCGCCGAGGACGCTCAGCGAATAGATCTGGTCCGGCGTCAGGAAGAGGCCAAGCAGCACGCGGATCGCGACGCCGAGCACCAGCAG
>JBBQVL010000059.1:0-29293 GCA_038211615.1 Hyphomicrobiales bacterium | reverse complement strand
CGAGATCGGCGCCAATACGACGATCGACCGCGGCGCCAACCGCGACACGGTTGTGGGCGAGGGGACCAAGATCGACAATCAGGTGCAAATCGCCCACAACGTCGAGATCGGCCGGCACTGCATCATCGTCGCGCAGGTCGGGATTTCGGGCTCCGTCAGGCTCGGGGATTTCGTGGCGATCGGCGGCCAGAGCGGCGTCAACGGCCACGTCAGGATCGGCGACGGGGCGCAGATTGCCGCCGTCAGCACCGTGCACGACGATGTTCCGCCCGGCGCGCGCTGGGGCGGCACGCCGGCGCGGCCGGTGAAGGAGTGGTTTCGCGAGATCGTCGCGCTGCGTAGACTGGCGGAGAGGGATCGGGGCGAGGGATGACCGGGAGCGGAGCCGACGCGCCGCTCGGGAGCGGATTGACGATGGACCAGGAGATCAAGAAGACGCTGGAGGCGGCGGACATCGCCAAGATCCTGCAGGCGTTGCCGCACCGCTACCCGTTCCTGATGGTGGACCGGATACGCGACATCGATGGCGACGATTTCGGCATCGGCATCAAGAACGTCACTTTCAACGAGCCGCATTTCCAGGGGCATTTCCCCGGCCATCCGGTGATGCCCGGCGTGCTGCTGATCGAGGGCATGGCGCAGACGGCGGGCGCGCTCTGCGTCCTGGCGCAGGGCCTCGCCGGCCCGCCGAAGCTCGTCTACTTCATGACCATCGACAACGCCAAGTTCCGCAAGCCGGTCGTTCCCGGCGACACGGTCGAGTATCATGTGCGAAAAATCCGCCGCCGCTCCAACATCTGGAAGTTCGCTGCCGAGGCGCGGGTCGCGGGGGTGAAGGTCGCGGAGGCGGAGGTCGCCGCCATGCTGGTGGACGGATAAATTGAGCGGCGTGCACCCGACCGCGATCGTCGAGGACGGAGCGGAACTGGCGGACGGCGTCTCGGTCGGTCCCTATGCGATCGTCGGCGCGCGCGTGAAACTCGGCGCGGGCGTGACCATTCACCCGCATGTGGTCATCGGCGGCGAGACGATGATCGGCGAGGGGAGCGAGATATTCCCGTTCGCCAGCATCGGCCTGCCGCCGCAGGACAAGAAGTACCACGGCGAGGCAAGCCGCCTCGAGATCGGCCGCAACTGCACGATCCGCGAGCACGTCACGATCAACCCCGGAACGGAGGGCGGCGGCCTGCTCACCCGCATCGGCGACGACTGCCTCATCCTCGTCGGCGCGCATGTGGCGCATGATTGCCGGGTCGGGAACAACGTCATCCTCGTCAACCACGCGACTCTCGGCGGGCATTGCAGGATCGGCGACTTCGCCATCCTCGGCGGACTTTCTGCGGTGCACCAGTTCGTGCGCATCGGGGAAAGCGGGTTCGTGGGCGGCATGTCGGGCGTCGAGAACGACGTCATCCCGTTCGGCTCGGCCATCGGCAACCGTGCCGAGCTCGGCGGCCTCAACATCGTCGGGCTGACGCGGCGCGGCTTTGCGCGCGAGGCCATCCATCAGCTGCGGCGCGCCTATCGCACGCTCTTCGGCCCGGAAGGAACGCTGAAGGAGCGTCTCGCCGACGTCGAGGAGGAGTTCTCCGAAGACGCGAATGTCGGCAAGATCGTCGCCTTCATCCGCGAAGGCGGCGACCGGGCGATCTGCACGCCCCGACGCGGAACGTCGGGGTCGAACGGGGTGACATGATCGCCGGCGGCGAGGAGCGGCGGATCGCCATCCTGGCCGGGGGCGGGAAGCTGCCGCCGCTCGTCACAGCCGGCGCGCTGCGTGAAGGGCGCGCCCCCGTCGTGTTCGCCATAGCGGGCGAGGCCGAGCCGGAGGCCTTTGCTCCGGCTCCGGTTCACGTTGTGCGCTGGGGGGAGATCGGCCGCCTGTTCCGCCTGACGGAGGAGAACGGCTGCCGCGAGGCAGTGCTGGTCGGCTCGATATCGCGCCGCCCCGACTACCGGACGCTACGGCCGGATTTCGGCGCGGTTAAGCTGATCCCGCGCATCCTGAAGCTGATGAGCGGCCGCGACGGCACGCTGCTCGAAGGCGTCGCGCAGATTTTCGAGGAGAAAGGTCTGAGCGTCCTCAGCCCGCTCGTCGTGGCGCCCGGCCTGGCGCTCGGCGCGGGAGTGCAGGTGGGAACGGTCTCGGAGGACTCCGCGCGCGATATCGAGGCCGCAAGGGCGGCGGCGCTGGAAATCGGTGGCCTCGACATCGCACAGGCCGCGGTGGCCGTCGGCGGCCGCGTAGCCGCCGTGGAGGATGCCGATGGCACCGACGCGCTGCTCGAACGCGTCTCGCTGATGCGGCGCGCCGGGGCGATACCGAAGAGCGGCGGCGTGCTGGTCAAATGCCTGAAGCCGATGCAGGACGGCCGCCACGACCTGCCGACGATCGGCCCACGCACCGCCGAGCGCGCTGCCGACGCCGGCCTGGCAGGCGTAGCCGCGGAAGCAGGCCGCGCCATCCTGGTCGGGCGCGAGGAGACGATCGGGGCGTTCCGGGAGGCCGGACTGTTCCTTGTCGGACTCGCGCCGGCGCCATAGTCCCGGCATGTCGGAGCGCCCGCCTCGCTTCGCCCTCGTCGTCGGGGAGGAATCGGGCGACCAGCTTGGCGCGGGGCTGATCGACGCCATACGCCGGCAGCGTCCGGATGCGGATTTCGTCGGGCTGGCGGGCGAGCGCATGCAGGCGCGCGGCATGGCGAGCCTTTTCCCGGTCGCGGACGTGGCGGTGATGGGGCTCGGCGCGATCGTGGCGCACCTGCCGCGCATCGTCCGGCGCGTCCACCAGCTCGTCGATGCGGTGCTTGCCGCTCGGCCCGATGTGCTCGTCATAATCGACAGCCCGGAATTCACCCACGCGGTGGCGCGGCGCGTTGCGCGCCGGCGGCCGGAGCTTCCGATCGTCGACTATGTGTCGCCCACGGTCTGGGCCTGGCGCGCCTATCGTGCGAAGCGCATGCGCGGCTACGTCGATCACGTGCTGGCGCTGCTGCCGTTCGAGCCGGAGGCGCACCGAAGGCTCGGCGGGCCGCCCTGCACCTATGTCGGCCATCCGCTGATCGAGCGGCTCGACGAGCTGCGGCCGGCTGCCGGCGAACGCCGTCCGATCGGGGAACGGCCGGTGCTGCTGGTGCTCCCCGGCAGCCGCCGCACGGAAATCGCCCGGCTCATGCAGCCGTTCGGCGAGGCGATCGCGAAAGTTGCGGAGGCGCGACCGGATGTGGAGCTTCTGCTCCCGGCAGTGAAGCATCTTGGCGAAGAGATCGCGGTGCGGGTCGCAAGATGGCCGCGGCAGCCGCGGCTGCTGTTCGGCGAAGCGGAAAAGTTCGCGGCCTTCCGACGCGCGCACGCGGCGCTCGCCGCCTCCGGCACGGTGACGCTGGAGCTTGCGCTCGCGGGCGTGCCGATGGTCGTCGCCTACCGCGTCGATCCGCTCGCGCGCTCCCTGAAGCGGTTCCTGAGCGTGCCCTCGATCGTGCTCGCCAACCTCGTGCTCGGCGAAAACGCCGTGCCGGAATTCCTCGACGACGACGGGTCGCCGGAGGTGCTGGCGCGGGAAACGCTGGCGCTTCTCTCCGACACCGGAGAGCGCCAGGCCCAGATGGCGGCGCTCGATCGCGTGAGCGAAACGATGGCATTGCCCGGCGGCGCGCTGCCGAGCGACAAGGCAGCGGAAATCGTCATCGAGGCCGCGGAGCATGGCGCCGGACGGCGCGCTGCCGGACCGGCGACCTGACGCTCCTCACTCTTGTCATCCCGGACGCCGCGAAGCAGCGAGCCGGGACCCATGAACTCTGTCGCCCAATGAGGAACTCGGCCGTTGCGGGGTTAGCGAGGACCGGCGGTGGGTATGGGTCCCGGTCTCGGCCCGTCGGCCGAACCGGCATGACAACTTGATGGGTGTCGTGCCTACTCCGCCTGATCCTTGAGCCGCCCAAGGCTTTCCTCGCGCCCGAGTGCTACGAGCACGTCGAAGATCGGCGGCGAGGCGGCGCTGCCGGTCAGCGCGGCGCGGAGCGGCTGCGCCACCTTGCCGAGCTTCGCGCCCTCGCTGTCGGCGAAGGCCCGCACCGCCGCCTCGAGGTCCGCGACATTCCAGGCGACGGATGAGAGCGCCGCCGCAAGCCGGCCGAGCAGCGATCTCGCCTCCGGATCGAGGAGCGCCGACGCCTTTTCGTCCATCGGCAGGGGTCGCGTGGCGACCAGGAAACGCGCGGCGTGGAAAAGCTCCACCAGCGTCTTTGCGCGCTCCTTGAAGGCTGGCATCAGCCCGACGATCCGCGCGCGCGCCGCTTCGTCGAGCCGCGTCGCGAACTCCGCGCCGCCCTCGATCTCCGGCAGGATCGCCTCCAGCCGCTTCAGGAGATCGGCGTCGGGCGTCTCCTTCATGTAGTGGCCGTTGACGCTTCGGAGCTTCTCGAAATCGAAGCGCGCCGCGCCCTTGTTGACAGCGTCGAGGGCGAACCATTTCGCGGCCTGCTCGGAGGAAAAGATCTCGTCGTCGCCGTGCGACCATCCGAGCCTCGCGAGATAGTTCCTGAGCGCCTCGGGAAGGTATCCCATGGCGCGGTAGGCCTCGACACCGAGCGCGCCGTGGCGCTTCGAGAGCTTCGCCCCGTCCGGCCCGTGGATCAGCGGGATGTGCGCCCAGTCCGGAACCGCCCAGCCCATCGCCTCGTAGATGATCGTCTGCCGGCCCGCGTTGGTCAGGTGGTCGTCGCCGCGGATGACGTGCGTGACGCCCATGTCGTGGTCGTCGACGACGACGGCGTGCATGTAGGTGGGCGTGCCGTCGGACCGCAGGATGATGAAATCGTCGAGGTCCTTGTTTGGGAACGCGACGCGGCCCTGCACGTGGTCGTGGATGACGGTCTCGCCGTCCTTCGGCGCCTTTATGCGGATGACGGGCGCGACGCCCGCCGGCGCCTCGGCGGGATCGCGGTCGCGCCAGAGCCCGTCATAGCGCGCGAAGCGGCCCTCGGCCTTTGCCCTGTCGCGAAGCGCCGCGAGCTCGTCGGCGGTCTCGTAGGCGCGGTAGGCCTTGCCTTGCCGCACCAGCTCTTCCGCGATCTCGCGATGGCGTGGGCTCCGCGCAAACTGGAAAACTGGCTCGCCCTCCCATGCGAGGCCGAGCCATTTCAGCCCGTCCATGATCGCCGTGATCGCCGCGTCGGTGGAGCGTTCGCGGTCGGTATCCTCGATCCGCAGCAGCATCGTTCCACCCGTGTGCCTCGCGTAGAGCCAGTTGAACAAAGCCGTGCGCGCTCCGCCGATGTGGAGAAATCCGGTGGGGGAAGGCGCGAAACGGGTAACGACAGGGGAGGGCATGGCGAATGAGTGTGTTGGGGGCGCGGGTCCCTCTAACATGCCGTGAGAGGGCGTCCAGCCCCGCGTTTGTCTTGCGTAATCGACGGCTCTGTATTACACAGTATCCATGAAGACTATAACGGTCCGTCTGCCGGACCCGCTCGCAGCCGATATCGAGGCGGAGTCGCGGACGCGGCAAATCTCCAAGTCCGATGTAGTGCGCGAGCGGTTGCAGCGTGCGCCCGCCGAGGGAGCTCACGATCCGTTGGCGTCCATTCGCGATCTCATTGGCTCTCTAGACGGCGGACCGCCCGATTTGAGCGCCCGCAAGAAGCACTATCTCCGGGCTTGGGGTTATGGTCGCACCAAACACCCGCCTCGCTGATTCCAGCTTCTTTCAGGCGCTTCTCGACCGTCGAGACAGCCATCACAGATGGGCAGCGTCGACCGCGGAACAATTCCCGCCGCCTTGGCACACCTGCGAAGCAGCGCTGTCGGAAATGTTCTTCCTTCTTGGCCAGTCTGGCGCACCGGCCCTCATCGCCATGCTGCAGAATCGCTCCGTCGTTATCTCCTTCGATCTGCTTCGAGAGCAGCGTTCGGTCCTGACCTTGATGCAGAAATACGCCGACGTGCCGATGAGTCTGGCGGATGCCTGCCTTGTCCGAATGACCGAAATACATCCCGAGCCGATCGTCCTCACTACCGACAGCGACTTTCGCATCTATCGGCGGCACAGTCGCCAAATCGTGCCTTGCATGCTGCCCGGCTGAATAGGGGTCGTGACGAATGGCCCTATTTGCTCCGCTCGCCGCTAATCTCCTTGCCCGTTCCGCTGGCCCGCTGCACAGTTGATCGGTTCGGCGGTTGGCGGTCGCTTCGAGAATCGCCCCCGAGCAGGAGGAAACTGCATGTTCAAACGGCTCTCGTTAGTCATTGCCGGCGCGGCGCTTTCGCTGGCGATGTCGGTCTCGGCGCAGGCCAAGACCTTCTACTGGATCTCGCACGGCACGACCGCCGATCCGGTGTGGACCTATTTCCTTGCCGGCGCCGAGCAATGGGCAAAGGACACAGGCAACACCGTCAACACCTCCTTCCATGAGGGCAACGTCGCCTCGCAGCAGGAGGCCGTGCGGGCCGCCATCGCCGCCAAGGCCGACGGCATCGTGACGACGAGCCCGGATCCGGGCAGCCTCGTCGACGTCGCCAAGGAAGCAAATGACGCGAAAATCCCGATCATCAACTTCAACACGCCCGATCCGACCGCGAGCTTCGACGCCTATGTAGGCGGCGACAACGTCACCTTCGGCAAGCACTGGGCGCAGTACCTCATCGACAAGGGGCTGATCAAGAAAGGCGACTTCGTCTGGATGCCGGTGGAAATTCCGGGCGCCACCTACGGCGTGCAGGAAGAGGAAGGCATCAAGAGCGTCCTTGAGCCCGCCGGCATCACCTACGAGGTGACGGAAGCGAAGCTCGACCAGGCCGAAGCGATCAACCGCATGGTCGACTACCTCACCGCCAACCGCGCCAAGATCAAGGCGATCATCGGCCTCGGCGATCTCGTGACCGGCTCGATCAAGCGCGTGTTCGACCAGGTCGGCGTCAAGCCGGGCGAAATCCCGGTCGTCGGCTGGGGCAACTCGCTCGACACCACGCAGGAAGTGCTGAACGGCTACGTCAATGCCGGACAGTGGCAGGACCCGCAGGCGACGAGCTATGTCGCCCTGTCGCTTGCCAACATGGAAGCGGGCGGCGTGCCGGCCGGCTTCAACGTCATTACCGGCGCGCTCTACGAGAAGGACACCGCCGCGATCTACGACAAGATCCTCTCGGGCAAGTAAGACTTAAGCCTCCGCGGCGGCACTGTCCGCCGCGGAGGCCATCCTGTCCCCAAGGCCAAGGCCGACGGAAACGGCGGTTCTGGCCTTCTTCCTCTCGCACCCCGCCGGTCACCCGTGGAAAACCGTACGCTGATCCAACGCCTGGTTGCCCGGCCGGAGTTCGGCCCGCTCATCCTGCTGGTCGCCGAACTCGTCGTGTTCTGGTCGATCAATCACGAGTTCCCGTCGCCGCTGAACATCAGCAACACGCTCTCCTTCACCGTCGAGCTCGGCCTCATCGCCCTCGCGATGACGCTGCTCATGACCGCCGGGGAATTCGACCTGTCGGTCGGCTCGGTCTTCGGCTTCGCTCCGGTGATCATGTGGACGCTCTACAACAGCGGCGTCACCTCGCTGAACGTCGCGTTCCTCATCTGCCTGCTGCTTTCCGCGCTGATCGGCTACGTCAACGGCTGGTTCGTCACGCGCCTGAAGATCTCCTCGTTTCTGGTGACGCTCGGCATGCTGCTCGTCGTCCGCGGCACCGGCCTATTCATCACCAACGGCTTTCCGCAGCACACGTGGAGCGGAAGCGGCGAAATCCTGGCCGACATCCTCGTCGGCGATTTCTACATCGGCCCCTTCCGCATCTACACGTCGCTCTTCTGGTTCATCGGCGCCGCGCTCATCCTCGGCTACGTCCTGACCCAGTCGAAGGCGGGCAACTGGATCCAGGCGGCGGGGGGCAACCCCAGTGCGGCGCGCGCCCGCGGCGTCAACGTGGATCGCACGAAGGTGATCCTCTTCATGCTGACCGCCACCCTTGCGGCGTTTGCCGGCGTGATAAGCTCCATCCGCACTTCGTCCGCCAACCCGAACAGCGGCACCGGCTACGAGCTTGAGGTCATCGCCATGGTGGTGATCGGCGGCACGGCGCTGACGGGCGGCCGCGGCACCGTCATCGGCACGGTGCTCGGCATCTTCATTCTGCGCGTCATGCGGAACGGCATCGTGCTGATCGGCGTGCCGGGTCTCGCCTACAACATCTTCATCGGCGCGATCATCCTTGGAATGATGGCGCTGCACTCATGGCTCGAACGCCGCCACCACGCGGGGACCTGAAACGATGGCCGCCGAACTCGTCCGCATGGAGCACGTCAACAAGTTCTACGGGCGCATACAGGCGCTCGAGGACGTGACGCTGACGGTCTACGAGAGCGAGATCGTCGGGCTGCTCGGAGACAATGGCGCCGGCAAGTCGACGCTCATCAAGGTTCTCTCGGGCGCGGTGCCGACGACGACCGGCGACATCTACCTGCGGGGCGTCAAGGTCGCGATCCGCAGCACCAGCGATGCCATCGGCCACGGCATCGAGACGATCTACCAGGACTCGGCGCTGGTCACGCAGCTCTCGATCGCCCGCAACCTGTTTCTCGGCCGTGAGCCGCTCAAGGGGCCGCGCTTTCTCAATCGCATGGACCAGGCCGCCATGGAGCAGGTGGCGCGCGATCTCCTGAAACGCGTGGGGATAGCCAAGAACATTCCGCCTTCCACGCCGATCGGCTCGCTTTCCGGCGGCGAGCGGCAGGCGGTGGCCATCGCGCGCGCCATGCATTTCGACAGCGATCTCATCATCCTCGACGAGCCAACCAACAATCTCGGCGTCGCCGAGACGCAAGGCGTGCTCCGCTTCGTTCGAAACGCGCGGGATTCCGGTCATTCCTGCATCTTCATCGCGCACAACATCCATCACGTTTTCCAGGTGGTGGATCGCATCGTCGTCATGCGGCGCGGAAAGGTCGTCGCCGACAACATCGATCCAAAGACGACGAGCGTCGAGGAGGTGGAAAGGGTGATCACCGGCATGGACGAGGACGAGCCGCAGGCGGGGCATGGCTGAGCGCTTCAGCACGATCGAGGCGCGCGGGATCAAGGTAGTCGTCGATCTCGCCGTCGGGCATCTCCGCACAGTGGAGATCGAGCAAGACGGGGTGAAGCGCGCGCCGTTCTACACCGCGCCCTGGGTCGACGATCCGACGATCGCCGCCGACGAATCGCTCCTGCCGAACCTGCGTTTCCTCTCGGGCGACTTCTTCTGCGCACCGTTCGGCGCAACCAACGATCCGGCCGTTCCCTCGCACGGCTGGCCGGCGAATTCGCGCTGGGATCATCTGGAGACCGTCGCGCATCCGAAGGGCGGATCGGTCGCGCGCTACGCGTTG
Organism: Hyphomicrobiales bacterium; assembly: GCA_038211615.1. Lineage (GTDB taxonomy): Bacteria > Pseudomonadota > Alphaproteobacteria > Rhizobiales > Afifellaceae > DASWJZ01. Next base: position 19,938 of record JBBQVL010000059.1, on the reverse strand, counting down.
CAGAAGCCTCTGCTCGGCGCGCGCCTCATCAAGGAAATTACCCTCCGCGACGGCCACCCGTTCGTCTATACCCGCCACATCTTCGAGGGTGGCGAGGGCGCGATTTCCGTCGCCAGCCACGCGATGACGAAATTCGCCGCCCGCGGCACGCTGTCGTTCTCGCCCAAGGCCTATGCGGAAACGCCGACGACGCCGCAGGAATCGGATCCGGCGCGCGGACGGAGCTTGCTCAAGCACCCCGCGCGTATCGACGATCTCGGCAAGGCGCCGCTGCAGGATGGCGGCACGACCGACCTTCGTTCCTATCCCATCGCGGAGCGGCACGAGGATTTCGTCATGCTGGTCGAGGAGATGGGGAGGAGCTTCGGCTGGGCCGCTGCGGTCCGCGAGGACGCGTCCGACATTGTCCTCAGCCTGAAGAATCCCGCCGACTTCCCCGTAACGTTCCTCTGGTTCAGCAATGGCGGGCGCGACTACGCCCCGTGGAACGGCAGGAACGTCGGCGTGCTCGGAGTCGAGGAAGGCCGGGCGTGGTCGGCGAACGGCTACGCCGCGTCCATCGCTCCCAATCCGCTGTCGCAATCCGGCGTTCCGACCTCGCTCCAGATGCAGCCCGACGGCCGCGCGGCGGTCCGCCACGTGATCGGCGGCCTGCTGCTGCCGAAGGGCTGGAGCGAGATAGCCGCCGTGGATCCGGGCAACGAAAGCCTGATGCTGCGCGACGTCGCCGGCGCCTCGGTGGCGATTCCTTTTGATGGCAGGTTTCTCGCCGACGCGTGAAACTTCGAACCTCGAAGACCGGCGGCGACGACATTCAAAATTGAATCAATGCGCCTAGTACTTTGGTGAGAAGTCTGGTGCATCAAGGTTCGATGCAACCGCCGGTTCCCGCCGCAGATCAAGACAATTTTCACACGCTTCAGGCGATCCAGAAAGAGATTCTGGAGATGATCGCCTATGGCGAGCCGCTCCGGGTTGTTGCCGAGTCGCTTTGCCAACGTATCGAGGCTATCGCGCCCGAGGCGATTTGCTCGGTGCTGACGGTGGACCAGAGCGGCCGTTTGCACCCGCTCGCAAGCCCGAACCTGCCGCAGAGCTACTCCGACCAGCTCGACGGCCTCCAGGTAGGGCCTGAAACCGGCTCCTGCGGCACCGCCGCCTATCGCGGTGAGCCGGTGCTGGTTGAGGAGATCGCCACCGACCCACTGTGGAGGGACTTTGCCGGGCTTGTGGAGCCGCTTGGTCTCAAGGCCTGCTGGTCGAGCCCCATCAAGGCGCGTGGCGGCCGTACGATCGGGACATTCGCCCTGTATTATCGAACAAGGAGAGGGCCAAGCGCGGTCGAGGCGCTGGCGGTCGCGACCTGCGTGCATCTCTGCGCAATAGCGATCGAGCGGGCGGAGGCGCATGCGCAGATTCACCAGCTTGCCTATTTCGACGCACTCACCGGGCTGCCGAACCGCTTCCACGCCAACGCGCTCGCGGAGCAAGCGATAGAGCCTTCCCGGCGCGGGCTGGGTCTGCTGCTTATCGATATCGACAACCTGAAGATCACCAACGATACGCTCGGGCACGCCGTCGGCGACGAGCTCATCAAGGAAGTCGCGGCCCGCATCGCGTCGACCGTTGCCCCCGACGCTGCCTGCCGGATCGGCGGCGACGAGTTCATGGTGGTGCTGCCGGGATGCGACCGCAGCGAGCCGCTCGCCGTCATCGCCGAAAGCATATTGTCGCGGATGCAGGAGGCGTTCGTCTGCAACGGCCACACTCTCTTTCCGCAGGTCACGATCGGCGGCGTGCTCTCCGGTCGCGACGGCACGGACCTCGACACGCTTCGCCAGAACGGCGATCTCGCGCTCTATCACGCGAAGGATAGTGGACGGGGTCACTTCGTGGCGTTCCACCAAAGTCTCCGAACCTCGATGACGAAGCGCGTCGAGGTTACCCGGCGCGTCGAGACCGCGCTCCTCGACGAGCGCGTCGCCGCGCATTATCAGCCGATTGTACGGCTCGACAGCGGAGAGATCGTCGGCCTCGAGGCGCTCGCCCGGATACGCAATGACGACGGCAGCTTTACTGCCGCGGGGTATTTTCAGGAGGCAATGAAGGAGCCGCGCGTAGCCCGTCGCCTTACCGACGTCATGTTGCGGCAGGTCGCCCGTGACATGCGCTCCTGGCTCGATGCCGAAATTCCGATTCAGCACGTCGGGATCAATGTTGCTGGCGCCGACTTCCTCTCCGACGACCTTTCGGCGCGTATCGCCAATGCCTTCGCAATGGCGAATGTTCCCCTCAAGCACATCGTGCTGGAGGTCACCGAGACCGTTCTCGTCGGAGGGCGCGACGATAGCGTGGCGCAGTCCGTGGAGCGACTCCGCGCGCAAGGGATCCGGGTTGCGCTCGACGATTTCGGCACAGGCTACGCATCGCTTACGCACCTGCTGACGTATCCGGTCGATATCATCAAGATCGACAAGTGCTTCGTCGATCGCCTGACGGTGGACCCGGCGAGCGGGGTGATCGTCGGCGCGCTCATCGATATCGCGAAGAAGCTCGACATTCGCACCGTCGCGGAAGGAATCGAAACCGCCGCGCAAGCCGACCGCCTGATGAAAATGGGCTGCACGCTCGGGCAGGGATTCCTCCACTACCGCGCCGCCTCTGCCGAGGAGACGACGCGGCGTCTTCTCGCGCATGCGCAACGGCTGCCGGAGCCCGGAGTAATCAAAGAGGCCCGGCGCGGGGTCGCGTAGGCCCACGCGGGTCGCAGGCATTGGACCGGCGTCCAGTCATCGTGTAAGGCGATGGCCCCTCATCGCCTCTGGCACAAGGTCCTGGAATGGCGGCAGTCGATACCCCCGCGCGCGAGGCGGGGCAGGATTTTATCCGCGACATCATCCGCACGGATCTCGCGGCCGGGCGCCATGCGACCGTCGTCACGCGCTTTCCGCCCGAGCCGAACGGCTACCTCCACATCGGCCACGCCAAGTCGATCTGCCTGAATTTCGGCGTGGCGCAGGAGTTCGGCGGGCATTGCAGCCTGCGCTTCGACGACACCAATCCGGCCAAGGAGGAGCAGGAATATATCGATGCGATCGAGGCAGACGTGCGCTGGCTCGGATTCGACTGGGGCGTGCACCTGCATCATGCGTCGGACTATTTCGAGCAGCTTTACGCATGGGCCGAGCATCTCATCGGGGCCGGTAAGGCCTATGTCGACGACCAGAGCCATCACGATCTCAGGGCGAACCGCGGCACGCTGACGGAGCCGGGAAAGAACAGCCCTTTCCGCGATCGGAGCGTGGAGGAGAACCTCGACCTTTTCCGCCGCATGCGGGCGGGAGAATTTCCGAACGGAGCGCGCGTGCTGCGCGCGAAGATCGACATGGCCTCGGGCAACATCAATCTTCGCGATCCGACGATCTACCGCATCCTGAACGCCCCGCACCCGCGCACCGGCACGACCTGGCACATCTATCCGAGCTACGATTTCGCGCACGGCCAGTCGGATGCGATCGAGGGCGTCACGCATTCGCTCTGCACGCTGGAGTTTGCAGACCACCGGCCGCTCTACGACTGGTTCATCGAGAACCTGCCGGTCCCCTCGCGCCCGCGCCAGTACGAGTTCGCGCGGCTGAACCTTTCCTACACGGTGCTTTCCAAGCGCGTGCTCACCGAGCTGGTTCGGGATGGCCACGTCAGCGGCTGGGACGATCCGCGCATGCCGACCATGGCTGGGCTCCGCCGCCGCGGCGTGCCGCCGAAGGCGCTCCGCGATTTTATCAGGGCGATAGGCATGGCGCGGGCCGACAGCCTGGTCGACGTCGCGATGCTCGACAACGCGATCCGCGAGGCGCTGAACGAGACTGCGCCGCGGCGTATGGCGGTGCTGCGGCCGCTCAAAATCGTCATCGAGAACTATCCGGAAGGACAGGTTGAGGAACTCGAGGCCGTCAACAACCCGCAGGACCCGGCCGCCGGTTCGCGGCCGGTGAAGTTCGGTCGCGAGCTCTACATCGAGCGTGACGATTTCCTGGAGAATCCGCCGAAGAAGTTCTTCCGCCTTTCGCCGGGGCAGGAGGTGCGGCTGCGCTACGCCTATTTCGTCACCTGCCGCGCCGTGGTGAAGGACGCTGCGGGCGAGGTAATCGAGCTGCGCTGCACCTATGACCCGGAGACGCGGGGCGGCAACAATCCGCCGGACGGCCGCAAGGTGAAGGCGACCCTCCACTGGGTCGCGGCGGCGGATGCGGTGCCGGCGGAGGTGCGGCTCATCAACCAGCTCTTCGCCAGCGCCACACCGGACGTGGCGAATTTCGCCGCTGACCTCAATCCGGATTCGCTCGAGGTGCTCACCGGTTGCATGCTGGAGCCGGCGGCCGTCGCCTCGAATTCGGACGAGCCAATGCAGTTCGAACGCCTTGGCTATTTCCGCCGCGACCCGGATTCCACGCCGGGAAAGCCGGTCTTCGTGCGCACCGTCGGCCTCCGCGACACGTTCGCGAAGACGCTGACCAAGGGCAGCGCCGGCGGCTGACGGCGGTCGCGTGGGTGGCGCATCTCGGGTAGCCTGCATCCGGGGCATTTCGCCGGGGGGCGCCGGGTGGAGCTTCGAAGCGCCACACGATCCGTGCAAAGGCTGCGGGCGCGGTTTCACGCGCTGCCGCCTGCGTGGTCGCGCCGGCTCGGCTGGCGCGGCGCGGATATCGGCGCGGCTATCCGAAACAATCTTGAAGCGGAGCTTGCCGAGCGCGCGGGGCTGAACTGGCTGGCGGTGGTCTTCGGCGTTGGCGCGCTTGTCTATTTCACGCTGCCGCGCGAGCCCCTCTTCGGCGTGCTGCTCGCGGGCGCACTCGTCTTCGGCATTCTCGCCGCCGTCGCCTACCGGCGCGGCACGTCGTGGCGGGTCGTCACCATCCTCGCCGTTCTTCTCGCCGGCGCGACGCTGGCGAAATGGCGCGTCGACCGCCTCGAAGCGCCGGAAATCACGCGCGCTGTCCTTGCCGATCTGAGCGGCCGGGTGATCGACCGCGAGAGCCGCCTGGAGCGGCGTCCGCGCATCGTGCTGGACCGCATCGTCTCCGCCGCCATTTCCCCCGGAGTAATGCCGGAGCGCGTGCGCGTGACGCTTACCGCGAAATACGGGCTGCCGCCGCTCGGCAGCCGCATAACCCTCAAGGCGCGGCTGACGCCGGTCGCGGGCGCCGTCGTGCCCGGCGGCTACGACCCCCACCGCGCGGCCTTCTTCGACGGCATTGGCGGCAGCGGATTCGCGCTCGGCCAATGGACGCTCGAGGCGGAGCCGCCAGCCTTCTCGCTGGATTTCGCGATCGCGGATATCCGCGCCGCGATCGTGCAGCGGATCATGACGGCGGAGCCGGGGGAGGCGGGCGCGGTCGCTGCGGCGCTCCTCGTCGGCGAGCGGGGCGCGCTGTCTAACGCGACCAACGACAGCCTGCGCATCTCCGGCCTCTACCACATCCTCTCGATCTCCGGCCTGCACATGATGCTGATCGCGGGCGTGACGTTCTTCGTCGTGCGCGGGCTGCTCGCGCTCTCGCCGCCGCTGGCGCTCCGAAGGCCGATCCGAAAATGGGCCGCGCTCGTCGCGGTGGTGGTTCTCACCGCCTACTTCGCGCTCTCCGGTGGCGGGGCGGCGACCGTGCGGTCCTATGTGATGGCGCTCATCATCTTCGGCGCGATCCTCGTCGACAGGCCGGCGCTGTCGATGCGCAACCTCGCCATTGCCGCCTTCATCGTGCTGGGGCTTGAGCCGGAGGGGATCGTCGAGCCGAGCTTCCAGATGTCCTTCGCAGCGGTCGCGGCGCTTATCGCCGGGTGGGAACTCTGGCGCGACCGCCGCCGACCGTCGCTCACCGACGACAACGTCTTCCCGGGCTATCGGGTCCTGAGGCTTGTCGGGAAGGCGGTGGCCGGCGTGGCGCTGACAACGCTCGTCGCCGGCCTCGCGACCGCCCCCTTCGCCGCCTATCACTTCGAGCGCGTGGCGACCTATTCGCTCCTCGGCAACCTCCTCGCCGCGCCGCTCGTCTCCGCGATCATCATGCCCTTCGGGCTCCTGTCGCTGGCAGTGATGCCCTTCGGCCTCGAGGCGCTGCCGCTCGCGGCGATGGCGTGGGGGATCCGGATGCTGCTGTCGGTGTCGACGTTCGTCGCTTCGCTTCCGGGCGCGCAGGTGCGTGCGCCGGCGATCGCGCCGCTCTGCCTGCTTCTTGTGGCTTCCGGGATGCTCTGGCTCTGCCTCTGGCGACGGCCGTGGCGGCTTCTAGGCCTCCCCGCGATCGGCCTCGGACTGGTGCTCATCCCGCTCCTCATCGATCCGCCCGACGTACTGGTGTCGCCGGACGGCAGGGCTGTCGCGGTGCGCGATGCCACTGGGGTGCTGCGCGTCTCAGGCGCTCGCGCCGGCTCCTACGCCGTGGGGCAGTTCTTCGACGAGGAGGGCGGCGCGCCGGATGACGGAGCGGTGCTTCGCGAAGGCGTGCGCTGCGATGCCTCGGCGTGCCTCCTCACGGATGCCGCGGCGCATCCGGTCAGCCACGTCCGCGATCCGCTGGCCTTCGCGGAGGATTGCGAGCGGGCGATGATCGTGGCGACGGCGCTGACGGCGCCGGCCGACTGCGGCGCGCCGCTCGTCATCGACGCACCGCAGCTTGCGCGCTTCGGCGCGCACGCAATCCGCATCGATCGTACGGAGGGCAAGCCGGTCTTCAGGATCACGACCGATCGATCCGCGACCCCGCGCCCCTGGCAGGCCACCGGCAAGGAGTAGCGCGGCTGGCGGCCCCCTGGTTTCAGTACTTCCGCATGAGCCCCGTCAGGCGACCCTGGATGCGGATGCGGTCGGGACCGAAGATGCGCGTCTCGTAGGCTGCGTTGGCCGCTTCGAGCGCGACGGAGGCGCCCTTGCGGCGAAGGCGCTTCAGCGTCGCCTCCTCGCCGTCGATCAGCGCCACGACGATGTCGCCGGTGTTCGCAGTGTCCTGCTTCTTCAGGATGATGGTATCGCCGTCGAGGATGCCGGCATCGATCATCGAATCGCCGCGCACTTCCAGCGCGAAATGCTCCCCCCCGCCGAGCATTTCCGGAGGCACGGGTATCGTGTGGCTCTGGAGCTGGATCGCCGAGATCGGCACGCCCGCCGCAATGCGGCCCATGACGGGAATGGCGACGGAATCGTTCGCGGCTTCCTCGGTCCGCATCGAGGCCTCGGGAGCCTTGCCGAGCCGGCCTTCGATGACGCTCGGGCGAAAGCCGCGCTGGCGCATCGCGGCAAAGCTCGGATTGACCGCGTCCGGAAGCCGGATCACCTCGAGCGCCCGCGCGCGATTCGGCAGCCGGCGAATGAACCCGCGCTCCTCGAGCGCGGTGATAAGGCGGTGGATTCCCGACTTGGAGCGCAGGTCCAGCGCATCCTTCATTTCGTCGAAGGAAGGCGGAATTCCGCTCTCCTTGAGCCGCTCGTTGATGAAAAGGAGGAGTTCGAGTTGCTTGCGGGTCAACATCGGTCCGGGGCGTCCTTCTCCACGTGATCTTGTGTACAAATCACGAACGAACACTACATGTTCACCGAGTGTTCCGCAATCCCCCTTAATTTCGCGTGAATGGATTGAACATCGAATTCCGCAGCAGGAGCACCGGTACGCTTTCGCCGGCCGCCGCGGCGGGCGCGCCGACCGGGCGGACGATAAGAGCGTCCGCTGCAGCGAGGGTGCCGAGCATCGAGGAATCCTGGATCTCGAAAGGTGTTGCCACGAGCCCGGCGTCGGACGTTGCAAGCCGGGCGCGGACATAGTCCTGCCGCCCGTCGTTCTCAGGCATCGGGGCAACGAGCCGGGCGGTCGCGAGGTCCGCTGCGGTCGGCAGGCCGAGCATCGCCCGGATCAGCGGCTTCAGGAAAAGCTCGGCGCAGACGAAGGTGGAGACGGGGTTGCCCGGAAGCCCGAGCACGCGCATCGCCCCGAGCCGGCCGACCATCAGCGGCTTGCCCGGCCGCATGGCGATCCGCCAGAAGTCGAGCGCCATGCCGGCGTCCTTCAGCGCCTCCTGCACCAGGTCGTGCTCGCCGACCGATGCGCCGCCGCTGACGACGAGGATGTCGGCGCCGGCCGCCTTGCCTACGAATGCGGTGATTGCCTCGCGCCGGTCGGGTGCGATGCCGAGGTCGATCGCCTCGCCGCCCTGCTGCCGCACAAGCGCCGCTAGGCCTACCCCGTTGGAAGAAACGATCTGGTCGGGGCCCGGCGTCGCGCCGGGAGGCACGAGCTCGTCGCCGTTCGCCAGGATCGCGACGCGCGGCCTGCGGCGAACGGGGAGCGCCGCGTGCCCCATCGAAGCCGCCAGCGACAGCGCGTGGGCGCCGAGCGCACTGTTCATCCGCAGCGGCGTGTCGCCCTCTTTGAAATCGAGCCCCGCCGGCCGGATGTGACGGCCTGCCGCGACCGGCTCGAGCACCTCGATCGTTTCGCCCTCGCGCCGGGCGTTTTCCTGGATGAGGATGGCATCCGCGCCTTCCGGAACCGGCGCGCCGGTGAAGATCCTGACCGCCTCGCCGGGTCCGAGCGTTCCCGCGAAGCGAAATCCGGCGCGCGATATCCCGATGACCTTGAGCCGCGCGCCGGTCCGCGCTTCGGCGGCACGGATCGCGTAGCCGTCCATGGCGGAAGCCGGGAAGGGCGGCTGCGTCAGCCGCGCGGCCACGTCGCCGGCCAGCACGCGGCCGAGCGCGTCGGCAAGCGCCACGCTCTCCGCTGGCAGAGGTTCCACACCGGCCAGAAGCTGGGCGATTGCCGCGTCGACCGGAAGAAGGCTCATCCCTCTGCCGGGGCCCGCCAGACACCGGAACGGCCGCCGGACTTTTCTTCGAGCCTGATGTCGCCGATGCGCATGCCGCGGTCGACCGCCTTGGCCATGTCGTAGATCGTGAGGCAGGCGATGGAGACGGCGGTCAGCGCCTCCATCTCGACGCCGGTCTTGCCGTCGACCTTTGCAATGGCGGTGACGCGCAGGCCGGGGAGCGCGGCGTCCGGCTCGATCTCGACCGAGATGCTGCTCAGCGCCAGCGGGTGGCAGAGCGGGATCAGGTCGTGCGTCTGCTTGGCCGCCATGATGCCGGCGATCCGCGCGGTCGCGATCACATCGCCCTTTATGGCGTTGCCAGAGAGGATGAGGTCGAGCGTCTCCGTTGCCATGCGCACCGCGCCCGACGCGGTGGCGCTCCGCGCCGTCACCGCCTTTTCGCCGACATCGACCATGTCGGCGCGGCCGTCGGCGGAAAGATGCGTGAGACGCGCCTTCACGCGGCGGCCTCCGCCCTTTCGCGGCGGAGCAAAGCGCGCGTGGCGGCGGTAACATCCGCCTGCCGCATGAGGCTCTCGCCGACCAGGATGGCGTTCAGCCCCGCCGCCGCCAGCCGCGCCACATCGGCGGGCGTCGCGATGCCGCTCTCGCCGATCATGAGCCGGTCGGAGGGCACAAGCGGCGCCAGCCGCTCCGAGACGCCGAGCGATGTCTCGAAGGTCTTCAGGTCGCGGTTGTTGATGCCGATCAGCGGGGAAGCGAGATGTAGCGCGCGGTCAAGCTCCGCTTCGTCGTGCACCTCGAGGATCACGTCCATGCCGAGCGCGAGGGCGACCTCTTCCAGCGCCCTCGCTTCCGGGTCGGTGACCGCCGCGATGATGACGAGGATGCAGTCGGCGCCCCAGGCCCGCGCCTCGAATACCTGATAGGGCTCGAACATGAAGTCCTTGCGGAGTGCGGGAAGGGCGGTCGCCGCACGCGCTGTCGTCAGGAATGCCGGCGCACCCTGAAACGACGGCGCGTCGGTGAGCACCGAGAGGCAGGCCGCGCCGCCCGCCTCGTAGGCGCGGGCCAGGGCCGGCGGGTTGAAATCCGCGCGGATCAGCCCCTTCGACGGGCTCGCCTTCTTGATCTCGGCAATGAGCGCGACGCCTTCCGCAGCGATCTTGCGGCGCAGCGCCTGGGCAAAGCCGCGCGGCGGCTCGCGCTCAACGATCCGCGCCTTCAGCTCGGGGAACGGCACGGAGGCTTTCGCGGCGGCGATCTCCTGCCGCTTGTAGGTCTCGATGCGCTTTAAAATGTCGGTCACGGCTTCACCCGTTGGAGACGGCGACGAGCGTGTCGAGCGCCTTCAGAGCCTTGCCGGAATCGATCGACGCCCTGGCGAGATCGGCCGCCTCGGAGAGCACAGTAGTTTTGCCGGCAGCGAGAAACCCGGCTCCGGCATTCATGATAACAACGTCGCGGAATGCACCGCGCTCTCCCTCGAGCACCTTGCGGAGCGCCCGGGCATTCTCCTCCGGCGTGCCGCCGAGGATGGCCTCCGGCGCGACCGGATCCACGCCGAACTCGCCCGGCTCGACCTGGAAGCAGCGCACCTTGCCGTCCTTGAGCTCGGCGACGTAACTGGTGCCGGTCAGCGACAGCTCGTCGAGCCCCGCGTGGCCTTCGAAGCTGCCGTGCACGACCCACGCCGCCTCGGCGCCGAGCGAAGCCAGCACGTTGGCGATCGGCTCGACCCACTCGCGGCCGAACACGCCAAGCATGTAGCGCTTGACGCTCGCCGGATTGCAGAGCGGGCCGAGAAGATTGAACACCGTGCGCGTGCCGAGCTCGGCGCGCGACGGCCCGACATGCCGCATCGCGGCGTGATGGTTGGGTGCGAACATGAAGCCGATGCCGGCCTCACGGATGCATCGCGATATCTGTTCGGGTGTCAGGTCGATCCTGACGCCGAGCTGGCCCAGCACGTCCGCGGAGCCCGACTTCGACGAGAGGGCGCGGTTGCCGTGCTTGGCGACCGGCACGCCGCCTCCCGCCACGACGAAGGCGGAGCAGGTCGAGATGTTGTAGGTGCCAGAAGCGTCGCCGCCGGTTCCCACAACGTCGATCGCGCCCTCGGGAGCAACGACCTTCGTCATCTTGGCGCGCATCGCCGAAACCGCGCCGGCGATCTCGTCGACCGTCTCGCCGCGCACGCGCAGCGCCATCAGGAAGCCGCCGATCTGCGAGGGCGTCGCCTCGCCCGACATGATGATGTTGAACGCCGCCTCCGCCTCTTCGCGCGTCAGCGGCTGCCGCGCCGCGGCCTTGGCGAGAAAGCTCTTCATGTCGGCCATGGTTCAGGCCGCCTTCCGCCCCATCCGCGCGTTGAAGGCGCGGGCGATCTCCAGAAAATTCCCGAGGATGCGGTGGCCGTGCTCGGAGGCGATCGATTCGGGATGGAACTGCACGCCGTGCACCGGGTCGGTCCTGTGCTTCAGCCCCATGATCACGCCGTCATCGCTGTGCGCGATTTCCTTCAGGCTTGCCGGCATCGTCTCCGGCGCGATCGTGAGGGAATGATAGCGCGTCGCCTGGAACGGTCCGTTGATGCCGTGGAATACACCCTCGCCCTCGTGGTGGATGGTGGAGAGTTTTCCGTGCATCAGCGAGGGCGCGCGCACGATCGTCCCGCCATAGGCCTGGCCGATCGCCTGATGTCCGAGGCAGACGCCGAAGAGCGGCACGGCGCCGTTCGCGGCGCGGATGAGGTCGAGACAGATCCCGGCCTCGTTCGGCGTGCAGGGACCGGGCGACATGACGATCGCCTCCGGCTCGCGGGCGAGCGCGTCTCCGACGCTGATCTTGTCGTTCCTGACAACGACCGGCTCCGCCCCGAGCTCGCCGAGATAGTGGACGAGGTTCCAGGTGAAGCTGTCGTAATTGTCGATGACGAGGAGCATTTCCGGGCCGGCGGTCGCGCGATAGGCCAATTAGGCCGCGCAGGCGGCGCGGGTCAAGGAATTGGGCTGCTCCACGCGGCAGCGCCGGAACCCGGATAGTTCGGGAAACGGGCAACCGGTGCGCGTTGACAGGCATCGGCGCGCTGATTAGCTAACCTGCTTAGCTAAGGAGACTCGCCCATGGCGGTTGTCACCATCCACCAGGCAAAGACGCAGCTCTCGAAGCTCATCGCGCGCGCCGAGGCGGGCGAGGAGATCGTCATCGCGCGCGGCAAGGAGCCGGTCGTGCGGCTCGCCCGCGTTGCCGCGAAAGCCTTCTCTCGCGAGCCGGGTTACTTGAATGGCGCCCCCGGCATCCCCGACTCCTTCTTCTTCGATCCGCTGCCCGAAGAGGAGTTGATCCTGTGGGAGGGTGGGAACGAGGATCCTTTTCGGTAGCATGCCGCTCCTGCTGGACACCCATGCCTTTGCCTGGTGGGCGCTCGGCGACCGGCGATTGTCGCGCGTGGCATCTGACGCGATCCGCGAAGATCCAGGTATTTACGTCAGCGCTGTTGTCGCCTGGGAGATTTCGGGAAAGGTCCGGTTAGGGAAATGGCCCGAAGCCACTATTCTGGCCGAACGCTTCTTCGATACCGTTTCGCACTACGGAATGATGCCGCTGCCGATCACGCTGCAGCACGCGCATCTCGCCGGTTCTCTCACCGGCGCGCATCGCGATCCGTTCGACCGCATGCTTGCGGCGCAGGCGATCGTCGAAGGCATCCCGCTCGTCACGGCGGATCCGGCGTTCCGGAGCTTCGCGGTCGAGGTTCTCTGGTAGCGACGATCCGCGTGCGCGCAGAGATCAGCCCGGCGGCCGGGCGCCCTCATCGGAAACGGAGACATTCTTGCGCCCGACCCGGGCAACGCGTCCACGCACCCGGCTGAAAAGCTTCCACAACACGGGGTTCTGCTTGATGGCGCGCTTCGTCCGGCGGAATGCCGATGTGGCAAGCACGGTCGGCAATCCGAGCGGCGTGGCGGCAGCGAAGTATCCATAGAGCGGCAGCGTCACATCGGACCAGTCGCGCTTGTAGGGCTCGTCGCCGACCGTGAAATCGAACTGCGCCAGGCCCTTTGCGATAGCGCGCCGCAAGAGCTCCTGAAGATGCGCGCGCCCCGGCCCGTAGCGCGAGAGCTCGCCATCCTGGTAGCTTGAGAGCAGCAGGTAATAGCGCCCGCGGAACTCCAGGCCGAAGCTCGTGCCGGCCATGGCTTCGCCAATGTCGAGCCGGCTGACATGAGTGAAGGAAGCCGTGCCCGGATCGGTGGCGAGGTCCCCGAAGAACGCAGCATGGCCCGGCCGCGCCAGGAAATTCTCCACTCCCATGCGCGCGAAGGAGCTGGCCTTCTGTGCGAAGAGCGTCGCCAGCGTCTGCTCGATGTCTGTCCGCTCAGTTGGCTCGACGAACCGCACTTCGCCGAAATCCGCGAGATGCCGGAACTGGCGGCGCTCGCGCTTGCGCGTCGCGGCAGACCGCTTCGCGGCATAGAACGCCTCCCAGTCGTCGCCGAGGTTGGCGAGGTGTGCGCCGCTCGGGTCGAGCGCGGGCTTCAGCGCCATGAAGGGATTGGGCTGCGCGCCTATGGCGCCGGGCATCTTCGGTAGATCAACGAGGTCGAAGCGCAGGCGCCGATCGGCGCGGACGAGCGAAAGCACTTCGTCCCAGAGCGACGCGAACTGGTCGGGACCCAGATGTTCAGCTGCATGCGGGGCGAGGAGCGGGCCGTTATAGTCGCAGAGTTCCGAACCGAGCCATGTCAGCCGCCGCGCCAGCCGGTTCCGCTCCACCGCAAGCTGGAACATGAAGAGGAGCGAGCCGTCCGCATCGCGGCCGAGCACGATCGCAGGTCGCGTCCCCTTTCGAGAACCGATATGCCGCTGCCACTTTGACGCCCAATCGAAGCACTGAAAGGCGGTGCAATCAGCTTTCGCTTCGAAGTCCCGCCACTCGGCCTCGAGGGCTTCGATGTCGGAATTCACGCGCAGGAATATTCCGGGGCAAGCGCGCGATTCCGTCTGTTGCACGACGCCGCGCCCCGCCGAAACGGCCTGGGGGCGGGTCGCCGCAGCGTGCGCCGTGGAAACGCCCGGCATATCGAGCGGACCGAGCAGAGCGTCCGGCATTGTCTCGAACGCGTTCGCGCGGAGCGCGCGGGACTCAGACATGGGCGTCCCTATGCGGCGCGGACGGCGGCGTCACGGACAGGGCGAGGCTCATGTCGACTCTCTCCAGGGCTGGCAGCGGCGATCTGGCCGACGCGGGGCGGGGACGCCCGGAAGGCGAGCCCGCGAGGCTCCTCAGTGCATCCTTCGCCCTGAATGTTCCGTAAAGGCCGAGGAACCGCGCCCAGCGGCGCGCGCGCCAGAGGAGCCCGGGGTCGATGGAAAGCGAGCGGAGGCGCTGTGCCTTCTCCGCCGAGTGCCGGTCGGCGGCGACCTTCACCGGGTCCGCGTAGAACGCCGCGATCTTCGTTGCGTGCATTCCTTCGGTCGCGAGCCACGCCGGAACATGTTCGTTGCACAGCCGCTCGACGTCGGTCAGCACCTTGTTCACCCCGGTGCCCGCTGCCGGACAGGAGGTGGCGAAGGCGTCGCCGACGAGCACGATGCCCGGGAGGTCCAGCACCTTGGTGACATAGAGATCGACGGGGCGGATCTGCACGAAGCTCGTCGCCTCGAAATCCCCGATCAGTTTCTTCAGGCCCGGCAATGCCGCGAAGAGCGTCTCCTTCGGCGCGTCCCGCATCGACTTCAGCCACGGATCGCGCATGTCGCGGTAGACGAAGAGGTTGGCGCGAAGACCCGCGCCGATCGGGAAGAGCGTCAGGTATGCGACGCGGTCGTCATGCCGCTCCGGGCCATAGGTCAGCGCGCGAAAATCGAAGCTTTCGCGGCCGACAGGCTTCAGGTCGAAGCCGATGCTGATGGAGTGCGCAGGGCTGATGATATCGCGGCCGATGCCGAGCCCTTGCCGTAGCGCGGCGTTGAGGCCGTTCGCCATGACAATGAGGCGGGCGGAGATTTCCCGGCCGTCGGCGAGCGCGATCGTCTGCCGGTCGGGCGAGAGGGAGACGCCGGTCGCCTTCGAGCGTATCTGCTCGACGCTCTTTGGAATCGTCGCGCGCATCGCATTGACGAACGTGTCGTAGAGGATGCCGAATTGCCGATAGCGGCGCGTTCCGAGCAACCGCCCGAAGTAGGCGATCCAGACTTCGTCGTCGAGCGAGGCGGCGGGAAGGACCGCCCCGGCGAGGCCGGTCTTGCGCAACAGCGCGACCTGCGAACCGTCGAGCTTCTCGCAGCGGAAATCGGGCGGATAGACTTCGTGCGGATCGATGAGGGCGGTGCTGAATCCGGCCCTGCCCAGCATGGCCGCAGCCGTCGACCCGGCGAGCCCGCCGCCGACGATGGCGATGTCATAGTTCGACATGGCTGAAAAATCCGGAACGGAGAAACCCACCGCCGCACGCCGCGGTTTCTGCGGGGCATCAACGGCCTTTAGCCGGTTGGCGTAAACGCATTCCTGATCTTAACTTTAAGATGCGAAGGACGAATTGCCGCTATCCGGTCAACTCCCTTCGCGCGGCGGGTCAGCGTCGAAGGATTGCGCGAACCTGCTCATCAGGCGGACCAGGGTATTGATCTCCTGCGGGTCCCAGCTCCCGAAGACCGCACGCCCGATCTTGTCGCGCGCGGCATCGACGAGGTCGGTCATAGCTTTGCCTTTCGGGCTAATGATCGCTTCGCGCACGCGCCTGTCGGCGGCGCTCCCCTGCCTCTCTATGAGTCCGAGGGCTGCAAGCCTCGCAACCTGCCGGCTGACCGTCGTGTAGTCACGCCCGACGCGGTCGGCGAGATCCACTACGCCGATCGGACCAAAGCGCTGCACGCCGACCAGAAGCGGAAACAAGGCCCGGTCGAGCGGGATTCCGGCGGCCTTGATCAGCGCCTCATCGCGTTGCGGCCGGTTGATCGCGCTTACGATATCCAGCACCGCCGCGTGAAGGCGGTGGAGCTGTTCGGAGATATGTGCGTTATGCACGCTTTTCCTTGACGGCACCGGTGACTCTCTCTATGTGCATAATACACATATATCCGAAGGGAGGAAGCCGCCGATGAAGGCCGCACTCGTTCAGGGCGTGGGGGCGACGCCGGCTTTCGCGGATTTCCCCGCGCCGGTAGCCTCGTCGGGGGAGAAGCTCGTCGCGGTGACGGCCTCGGCCATCAGCCAGCTCACGAAGAGCCGCGCGTCGGGATCGCACTACAGCGCGGCGGGCCAGTTTCCGTTCGTGGCCGGTGTGGACGGCGTGGGCCGGATCGATGACGGCCGCCGCGTCTACTTCGTCCTCCCGCGTGCACCTTTCGGCGGCATGGCCGAATGGACCGTCGTCTCGGAGACGCAGTGCGTATTGCTGCCCGACGCGATCGACGACCTGACGGCGGCTGCGATCGCCAATCCCGGCATGTCGTCCTGGGCCGCCTACACGGAGCGCGCAAGGCTCGTGCCCGGCGAAGCAGTCCTGGTGAATGGCGCCACCGGCACGGCGGGCCGCCTGGCGGTGCAGATCGCCAGGCATCTCGGCGCCGCCAAAGTGATCGCGACCGGCCGCGATCCAGAAGCACTGCGGGCAGTCGCGGCCCTGGGCGCCGCCGTGACGATCGCCCTCGAAGCCGACGACGTTGCGCTGGAGGAGTCCTTCAAGGAACAGTTCGCGGAAGGGGTCGATGTCGTGATCGACTACCTCTGGGGCCGGAGCGCAGAGCGTCTGCTCGTGGCCGGCGCCAAGGCCGGCGCCGAGGCGGCGCCGATCCGCTTCGTGCAAGTGGGCTCGGCAAGCGGTTCCGACATCGCGCTGCCGAGCGCGGTCCTCCGATCCTCAGCGATCGTGCTCATGGGAAGCGGGATCGGCAGCATTTCCCTCGACCGGTTCGTTCATGCAATCAGCGAGCTGCTTCACGCGGCCACGCCCGGCGGCTTTGAGATCGCCTTCACCCCAAAGCCTCTCGCCGGGATCGAGCAGGCCTGGGCGACGGACAAGAGCAAACGGAGGACAGTGGTCACGATGGAGCGGGAGATCGCCTGACAGTTCGACAGCGCGCGCTGTTGAGCCCTGAGGGTTCAATCTTCGCTGAACTCCGTCAGTATTCCGCTGAGCCAACTGCGAAGGATGAATTGCCGCTGTCAGGCGGTGCGGTCTTTGTTGAGCCGCACCAGTTAGCGATCGATCCAAAAGACCCGCCGTGCCCAGGCAATGTCGTCGTGGCCCCGCCTACTGCCCCCGGCCGGCCTGGCTCGCGAACCTTCGCGCCTCATCTGCCGCGCGAAAAACGCCAGCCGCCTTGGCGATGCACTCGGCCTGCTCGGAGTCGGCGTTTGAATCCGCCACGATGCCGGCCCCCGCCTGCACGTAGACTTTTCCGTCCTTCACCATCGCGGTCCTGAGCACGATGCAGGTGTCCGTGGCGCCGTCGGCGGAGAAATAGCCGACGCAGCCGGCGTAGGGGCCACGCTTTTCCTTCTCCAGCTCGTCGATGATCTCCATCGCCCGCACCTTCGGCGCGCCGGAGACCGTGCCGGCCGGGAAGCCGGCGGCGAGCGCGTCGAGCGCGTCCTGGTCGGCGCGGAGCCTTCCCACCACGTTCGAGACGATGTGCATCACGTGGCTGTAGTGCTCGAGGAAAAACTGGTCGGTGACCTTGACCGAACCGATCTCCGCCACGCGACCGGCGTCGTTCCGCCCGAGGTCAAGGAGCATCAGATGCTCCGCCCGCTCCTTCGGGTCGGCGAGCAGCTCGACACCGAGTCTCTTGTCTTCCTCCGGCGTCTTGCCGCGCGGCCGCGTTCCGGCGATCGGCCGGATATTCACCTCGCCCTCGCGCACGCGCACCAGGATTTCCGGGCTTGAGCCGACGATGGAGAAGCCGCCGAAATCGAGGAAGTAGAGGAAGGGCGAGGGGTTCACGCGGCGGAGCGCGCGGTAGAGCGAGAAGGCGGGAAGCGGAAACGGGGCCTCGAAGCGCTGCGACAGCACCACCTGAAAGATGTCGCCGGCGGCGATGTAGTCCTTGGCGCGCGCCACCATCGCCTTGTATTCGGCGGGTGTCGTGTTCGAGACGACCTCGCCGGCAAGCGCGATGTCGGCCGGCTCGGGGGCGTGGTCGAGCGGGCGGTCGAGTGCGTCGACGACCTCGATGAGGCGGTTCACCGCGCGGTCGTAGGCTGCGCGAGCGGTCAGCGCCGCGTCGGGGCGTATCGGCGTCACCACCGTCAGCTCGTCCTTCACCGCGTCGAAGATCGCCACGATGCGCGGGCGGATCAGGATCGCATCCGGCACGCGGATGGCCTCCGGGTTAGGCTCCGGCAGGCGCTCCATGAGCCGCACCATGTCGTAGGCGAGGTAGCCGAAGATGCCGGCCGCCATCGGCGGCAGCCCCGCGGGCACCGCAATGCGGCTTTCGCCGATCAGCTTGCGCAAAGCGGTGAGCGAATCCTCCGGGCACGGCGCGAAGCTTGCGAGGTCGGGTGCCTCCGCGATCTCCGCCCTTGCCCCTTCGGCCCGGAAAAGAAGGTCGGGATCGAAGCCGATCATCGAATAGCGGCCGCGCACCGCGCCGCCCTCCACCGATTCCAGCAGGAAGGCGTTCGGTCGGCTGCCGGCGAGCTTAAGGAACGCGGAGACCGGCGTCTCCAGGTCGGAGACGAGGCGGGTGAAGACGAGCTGCGGCTCGCCGCGCGCGTAGCCCGGCTCAAACGCCTCGAATGCCGGCTCTACCTGCATGGCGTCAGGATCTCGATGGCGTCGCCGGCATCACTGCGTCTGCAACTGACCGGTCAACTGCTGGAAGGCGACGTTGTTGATGGTGGTCGGGCGCGAGTCGAGGACCTCGCGGTTGTAGGTCGCGGCGAGATCGTTCTTGAGCGCCTGCGATATCTGCTGCTGGATCGGCCCGACATCGGCCGCCTCGGCGAAGAATGCCGGCGACGTCACCTTGTCGACCCGCAGCAATATGCGCGCGTTGCCCGTCCCATCGGCGTTGGCAACGTGCCCTTCCGGTCCGGCAAAGGACTGGTTTATGGCGTTCTCGGTGAGGTTCGGCTGGGTGCTGTTGCGTTTTACGCCCTCGAGCGTCTGCACCGGCTTGCCGACTTCGGTCGCGAGCGTCGCGAGAGGGGTGCCCGCCTTCAGGCGGTCGAAGAGCGAGTCCGCCCGCGCGGTGATGCGGCTCTCGGTCTCGCTCGCGGTCCATGCCGCCACCACGTCGGCGCGCACTTCGTCGAGGGTGCGGTCGCGCGCCGGAATGATCTCGAGAACGTCGAAGAACACCGACAGGTCGCCGTTGCGCACCGCGCTGTTCTCCACGCCGACGTCGCTCTCGAAGGCGTCCTTCATGACGGCGGCGCCGTTGTCGATATCCTCGATCGGTTTGCCGTCCGGGGCTTTCAGGTCAGCCGAGACGGCGTCGATGACGCGATAGGGAAGCTTCAGTTTTGCCGCGGCTTCCGCAAGCGTTGCGCCACCGGCGCGCTCGTCTTCCACCTTGTCGTAGAGATCGTGCGCGCCCTCGCGCGCGGCGCGGACCGCAAGCTCCTGGCGCAGGCCCGGGCCGGCCTCGGCGAGCGAGGTCACCGATTGCGGCTCGATCGACGTGACCAGGACGATGGAGGGTTCAAGCGCGCCCTCGGTGGCGAGAACCGGCTTGTTCGCCTCGGCCTTGAAGGCTGCTTCCGCAACGCCAGGGTCGAGCATTTCCGCCCTGGTCTTCACGCCGAGATCGGTCACCTCGCGCTTTTCCGCCGTCGCCATGTCGGCGAATGCCGTGCCGGCGCTGATCGTCTTGAAGGCGGCTTCGGCCGCCGCGGCATTGTCGAAGCGGACCTGCTCGATGTGGCGGCGTTCCGGTTGCGTGAAGCCATCCTTGCGCCGGTCGTATTCGGCGGAGACATCCGCATCCGTGACCGCGCTCGGATCGGCGATCTTTGCCGGGTCAAGCGTGAGCAGGGCGAGCTTTCGGTATTCGGGGGCGCGGAATTTTTCCTTGTTGGCGTCGAAATAGGTCTGCAGCTCGCCATCGCCCGGCGCGCCGACCGGCGTGATCGCGTCCTGGTCGATGACCAGAAAGGAGACC
>JBBQVL010000058.1:0-29576 GCA_038211615.1 Hyphomicrobiales bacterium | reverse complement strand
CAAGACGACGGAAAGCGGCGGCCCGCGCGGGTATGACGCCGGCAAGAAGATCAAGGGCAGGAAACGCCACGCACTTGTCGACACTGATGGCCGCGGTCTCGTGCTCGAACCCCATCATGCCGGCATTCAGGATCGCGATGGCGCCGGGCCGCTGCTGCGCGCGTCGCGGCGGTCCTTCCCCTTCATCGAAAAGGTCTTCGCCGATGGCGGCTATGCCGGCGACAGGGTCGCTTCCGCCACATCCATCGCTGTTGAAATCGTCCGCCGCAAACCCGATCAGGTCGGCTTCGCCGTCCAGCCCAGGCGCTGGGTCGTCGAGCGCTTCTTCGCCTGGATCAATCGCAACCGCCGGCTCGCCAAAGACTTCGAAGCATCTATCGCCTCCGCAAAAGCCTTCCTCTACGCCGCCTCCCTCATGCTCCTCGTCCGGCGTATCGCACGGTCAACATGAGTTTCGAAACCGACTCTAAGCGCGCTTGCGCCGGTTGCGGTATTGTGGCTGCCGGTCGTGTTGAATTGCATAGCGCTGTCGCCAATGGCGGTATTGTAGCTGCCGTTGTTGTGGTTGAGGGCTATGTAGCCCATCGCAGTATTGGACCGCCCGGTCTGGTTCAAGACAAGCGCGCTCGCGCCGAATCCCGTATTGGCTCCGCCGGTCGTCACCTGACCCAGCGTGCCCGAGCCACCCGCGGTGTTGCTCAAGCCGTCACTGGAGGTCGGGTTCCACTGTGCAGCCGTGGCAATCGCCGGCCACAGGCATGCTGTCGCCGCGGCGAGGCGCAGCATCCGGTGAAGTCCTGAATGCTTCCTTCTCAGTGCAGGCTTCTTCGTTTCCACAGCCGAGTCTCCTTCTGGTAGGGGCCACAGCGGCCGCCATAGCGCCCCCGCGCGATCCCGCAGTCCCCTTTTTTCAAAGCTAGCCCGAGTTGCATAAGGGCGTCCATCGTCCATGGCCCATGCTCAGCGAGCCGCAAGATGACAGTCATCGTCCCGCTCTTTCGACGATTCCAGGCTTATCGCTCGGCTGAACGGATCCACTTCTCGACGACCGGCGGCCGATAGGTCGAGAAGCGCGCAAGCAGCAGTTCTGGGTCGGTTTCGACGATCAGCATGTCCCGGTGCTCGATCCGCATGAAGCGCTCACGGCACTGATGATCGAAGAAGGCGAGAAGCGCGTCGAAGAATCCCTCGACATTGAGCAGTCCGACCGGTTTTGCGTGATGCCCGAGCTGACCCCAGGTCCATGCCTCGATCGTCTCTTCCATCGTACCCGCCCCACCTGGCAACGCCAGAAAGGCATCGGAGCGATCTGCCATCAGCGCCTTGCGCTCGTGCATGGAGCTCACCTGGATCAAGTCGGTCAAACCCGGATGCGCGATCTCGCGCGCGACCAGCGCCTTCGGGATCACTCCGATCACGGTCCCGCCGGCCGCGAGCGCCGCATCGGCCACCGCGCCCATCAAGCCGACTGCCGCGCCGCCGTAAACGAGGGTGAGGCCGTGTTCGGCGATCGCGCGGCCTGCCCGCCGCGCCGCCTCTGAGTAGGCGTCACGCGCGCCGGCATTTGAGCCGCAGAAGACGCAGACCGACCGTATCGCCTGCGCCCGCACGGGTGCGGACGGCACCGCCTTATTCCGCGATCGCTGCAAGCACCCGCGCCCAGGATCGGGTGCCGCGATGAAAGCTCGCGAGATTGTATTTCTCATTCGGCGAATGGATGCGGTCGTCGTCGAGGCCGAACCCGATGAGCACCGAATCCATCCCGAGAATCCGCTTGAACTGCGTCACGATCGGGATCGAACCGCCCATCGCGATCAGCACCGCCTGCCGATTCCACTCCTCGGAAAGTGCCCGCTGCGCCTTCTTGACCCACGGGCTGTCGCTTGGCTGGCTGACCGCGCGGTCGCCCCCGTGATTGTGGAAGCTCAGCTTGCAATCGGCGGGCAGCCGCGCCTCGGCGAAGGCATGGAAATTGCGTCGGATGGCCTCCGGATCCTGATCGCCGACAAGGCGGAACGACACCTTCGCCGAAGCCTTCGCCGGGATCACGGTCTTCGCCCCCTCGCCGGTATAGCCGCCGACGATCCCGTTCACCTCCGCCGTCGGCCGCGACCAGATCTGCTCGAGCGTCGAGTAGCCCTTCTCGCCGGCTGGCGTCTGCAGGCCGATCTCGTCGAAGAACGCCTTTTCGTTAAAATTCAGCGATTGCCACTGCGCCTTCTGCGCGGGGGAAATCTCCGGCACGCCGTCGTAGAAATGCGGGATCGTGACGCGGCCATTCTCGTCGTGCAGGTCCGCCAGGATCTTCGCCAGCACATGGATCGGATTGCGCGCGGCGCTGCCGTACATGCCGGAATGAAGGTCGTGGCTCGACGCCTGCACGAAGATCTCCTCATAGAGGAGGCCGCGGAGCATCGTGGAGATGGCCGGCGTCTGCCGGTCCCACATCGACGTATCGCAGACGAGCGCGATATCCGCCTTCAGCTCTTCCGCGTTGGCGGTGAGGAACGGGATCATGCTCGGGCTCGCCGACTCCTCCTCGCCCTCGATGAGCACCGTGAGATTGACCGGGAGCTTGCCTGTGGTGGCCATCCACGCCCGCGCCGCCTCGACGAAGGTCATGAACTGGCCCTTGTCGTCCTGTGCGCCGCGCCCGACGATGCGCTTCTCGCCATGCACCTCGACAACCGCCGGGTCGAAGGGGTTGCGCTCCCAGAGCGACAGCGGATCGACCGGCTGCACGTCATAGTGTCCGTAGAAGAGCACGTGCGGCGCGCCCTCGCCCGCCTTGCCGTAGTGGCCGACGACCATCGGGTGGCCGATCGTGTCGCGCACGCTCGCCTCGATGCCGATCTCGTTGAGGGTCGCCTCGCACCAGCGCGCCGCCTCGCGGCAATCCTCCTTGTAGTGCGGGTCGGCGGAGATCGACCTGATGCGGAGCAGCGAAAACAGCCGCTCGAGGCGCGCTTCGGAGTCCTGATCGATACGGGCCAGGACGCTTTCCATGTCTGCCATCGCTAACGCCTCAATGAACCGAGAATGCCCCTGACCAGCTCGCGGCCGAGCTGGCTTCCGACCGAGCGGACGACCGACTTGACCGCCGCCTCGGCGACCGACTGGCGGTTCGAGCGCCGCCCGCTGCCGCCGAAGATGCCGCCGAGGTCCGGCAGCCCGAAGCCGCCGGACTGCGGCTGCGCCTCCGGCTCGCGCGGAGCCGTGCGCGTTTCGCGTGGCGCCGCGGGAGCCTTCTCGACTTTCGCGGCAGCGCCCCCGTCGGTGCGGCGCGCGAGCTGCTCGTAGGCCGACTCGCGGTCCTGCGGGGTGTCGTATTTGCCGCGCATCGGACTTGCCTGCATCAGCGCCGCGCGTTCCGCCTCAAGAACGGGTCCGACGCGCGACGAAGGTGGGCGGACGAGGGTCCGCTGCACCATCGTGGGCACCCCGCCCTCGGCAAGCATGGAAACGAGCGCCTCGCCGACGCCAAGCGCCGAAATCGCCTTCTCCACGTCAAGCTCGGGGTTGGGACGGAATGTCTCCGCCGCCGCCTTCACCGCCTTCTGCTCGCGCGGCGTATAGGCCCGCAGCGCATGCTGCAGCCGGTTGCCAAGCTGCGCGAGAACCGCGTCCGGCACATCGAGCGGATTCTGGGTCACGAAATAGACGCCGACGCCCTTCGAGCGGACGAGCTTCACCACCTGCTCGACCTTCTCCACCAGCGCCTTCGGCGCTTCGTTGAAAAGCAGATGCGCCTCGTCGAAGAAGAACACGAGCCGCGGCTTCTCAGGATCGCCCACTTCCGGCAACCGCTCGAAAAGCTCCGACAAAAGCCAGAGCAGGAATGTCCCGTAGACGCGCGGCGACTGCATCAGCCGATCCGCGGCGAGCACGTTGACGATGCCCCGGCCGTCGGCGGCCGTGCGCATCAGGTCGGCGATGTCCAGCGCCGGCTCGCCGAAGAAGTTCTCTCCTCCCTGCTGGTCGAGCACCAGCAGTTGCCGCTGGATGGTGCCGATGGTGGCCTTCGCGACATTGCCGTAGCGGGCGGAGATTTCCGTCGCCCGCGCCGCCACGTCGGCAAGCAGCGCCTGCAGGTCCTTGAGGTCGAGGAGGAGCAGCTTCTCCTCGTCGGCCATCTTGAAGGCAATGTTGAGCACGCCTTCCTGCGCAGCATTGAGGTCCATGAGGCGCGCAAGAAGCAGCGGTCCCATTTCCGAGACGGTGGCGCGGATCGGATGCCCCTTCTCGCCGAAGAGATCCCAGAAGACGACCGGCGTCGCCGCAAGCCTGTATTCGGCTGAAAAACCGATGTCGGCCGCGCGCTTCTGCAGGAAGTCCTTGGCTTCGCCCATCGCGGCGATCCCGGAGAGATCGCCTTTCACATCGGCGGCGAACACCGGCACACCTGCCTCGGAAAAGCCCTCGGCGAGAACCTGCAGCGACACGGTCTTGCCAGTGCCGGTTGCCCCGGTCACCAGGCCGTGGCGATTGCCGTATTTGAGCGTGAGGTACTGCGGATCGGCGACGCTGTCGTCGGCGTGCCGGCTCGTACCCACGTAGATGCTGCCGTCCTTCAGCATTTTGCAGCGCCTCGCCTCATCGGAGCGGCTCTTATAGGCATGCGATCGGCGACCGACAATCAGCGCCGCCCTTGCCTTTCCGTTCGCCTGCCGCCAGTTAGGCGGACGAACGAGCGGAGAGCCTGATGGAAGAGTTGATCACACGGATCGTCAGCAACGTCGGCATCGAACCCGGCGCCGCGCATGACGCCGTCCGCATCATCCTGTCGTTCCTCTACCAGCATGGCGACCGCGAGAAAGTCGCGGCGCTGGCCGACAAGATCCCCGGCGCGTCCGAATATGTAGGGGCGGACGAGGCGGATTCGGCCGCGACGCTCGGCGGGTTCGGAGGGTTGATGGGCGGCGGCGCGATGGAGGTGCTCGGCAAGCTCCAGGCGATCGGGCTCGGCATGGGGCAGATCCAGGCAGTCACAAAGGAAACCGTCGACTTCGCCCGCGAGAAGGCCGGCGAGGATGTCGTCAACGAAATCGTCGGCTCGATACCCGGCCTTGGCCAATTCGTGTGAACAACTTTCGGACCGCCCTCAGACAACCTTCACCGAGACATTTTTGTCACGTTCCCGACTCCTCGCAAAGGCGCGTCTAGCCGCTTCTTTGCTTCTACCTTAGGAAGGAAGGTCGAGTTGGGAGGCGACCATGGCGTCCTATTCGATCGCCGAGATGCAGGTGATCGCGCCATTCTATAAGAGCAAGTTGAAGGCCGCCGGCATAAGATCAACCAGTTCGCTGCTCAAACGCGCTGCTACCCCAAAACTCCGAAAGGAGCTTGCGGAGGCAACGCGCATTCCGATGCGGTCTATCCTCGACTGGGCGAATATTGCCGACCTGACGCGTGTTTCCGGTATCGCGCTGGAATATGCCGAGCTTCTCTTCGCGGCCGGCGTGAGCACTGTGAAGGATCTCGGCCGGCGCAACGCAGGGACGCTCGTCGCGCGCATGGCAAGGATCAACAGCGGCAAGCCGCGTGTCGAACTCCTGCCGAGCGAGAAGCGCGTAACGCGCTGGATCGAGGCGGCGAAGTCGCTGGAACCCGGCATGGAGTATTAGGCGCAACGCTGTGCGCGCCTTGCCGCCTCTCCCGACCAGACCTACAAGTCCGCCATGTCTGCTGAATGGCCCGGCATCGAGGACTGGCGGAAGGTCGTTTCGGGCGCCCTGAAGGGCCGTGATATCGAGAGCCTCTCGTCCCGGACCCGCGACGGCATCGCCATCGAGCCACTTTACACACGGCAGCAGCACGCACGACCGATTCCCGTCGGCATTCTCCCCTGGACGATCTTCCAAGCCGTCGACGATCCCGATCCGGACAGGGCGCATCAGCAGGCGATCGCTGACATCGACGGTGGCGCAAAAGGCCTCTCCCTCCGCCTCGCGGATTCGGATTCGGCCCCGGGTCCTGGCCTGACCCGAAAGTCGCTCGCCATCGTCCTCGAAGGAGTCGACCTCGCCAAGGTCGATCTCCGACTGGAGCCGAACTCCGACATCTTCGCATCCGCTGTGCAATTGAGCGTGATCGTCGAGAGGAGCGGAATCGCGCCGGAGCTTGCGACGATCAGCTTTGGCCTCGATCCCCTCGCCTTCATCGGGAATTTCCGGGATGGCCCCGAGCCCGCGCAATTCGCAGGCACGTTCAGCTACCTGCGCTCGGTTCACTTTCGCGGGCCGCTCGCCTGCCTCGACGCGAGGATTTTTCACGAGGCGGGCGCGACCGAAGCGCAGGAGCTTGCGGCCGTGCTCGCCGCGGGCGCGTGGTGGCTCCGCGCGCTTGCGGAGACGAACGTGGGCAGTCCGGCGGACGTGATGCAGCACTTCGGCGCAGCGCTCTCTGTCGACCGCGATGTTCTGATGTCGCTCGCGAAGCTTCGCGCGCTGCGTCTTCTCTGGGCGCGCCTCCAGGAACTGTGCGGCGCACGACACTCGCCGCTTCCGATCCACGCGGAGACCAGCCAGCGCATGCTGACGCGCGCCGACCCGCACACCAATCTGTTGCGCAATACGCTCGCGGCCTTCGCGGCCGCCGCCGGCGGCGCGGACAGCATTTTGGTGCAGCCCCATACGGCGGCGCTCGGCCCCGCGGATTCGCACGCTCGCGCGCTGGCGCGCAACATCCAGCATCTGCTCATGGAGGAATCGCACCTGGGGTTCGTAGCCGACCCCGCCGCCGGGTCCGGAGCCATCGAGGCGCTGACCGATGCGCTCGCCGAGCGCGCCTGGACCGAGTTTCAGCAGATCGAGCGCGAGGGCGGCATCCTTGAGAGCCTGCAGGGCGGAGCGTTTCAGCAGCGCGTCGCGAAGGCGCGCTCCGCCCTTGTCAAAGAGGTGACAAGCGGAAATGCCCCGCTCGTCGGATCGACGCTTTACGCGGCCGGATTGGCGGAAGAGAGTTCCGCCACGCCTGTGTCCGGATCTGGCACTCTGGCGCCGATAAATCTGGAAGCTCTGGCAAAGGCCGAAGCGTGAGCCGGTTGCCCGATTTCGCTGACCTGCCGTGGCAGCGACCTGCCGACAGCGCGCGCGCCGGAAGCCCGACGCGGGTCACGCCGGAGGCCATCTTCCTGAAGCAATCCTACGGCCCGGAGGACGCTCCCGCCTCGCCCGCAATCGACAGCATGCCGGGATTCCCACCCTATCTCCGCGGCCCGTATCCGACGATGTACGTAGAGCGACCCTGGACGATCCGCCAGTATGCCGGCTTCTCCACCGCGCGCGAGTCGAACGCCTTCTACCGGCGCAATCTCGCCGGCGGGCAGAAGGGACTCTCCGTCGCGTTCGACCTCCCAACCCATCGCGGCTACGATTCCGACGCGCCGAACGTCGCGGGCGATGTCGGCATGGCGGGCGTGGCGATCGATTCCATCCTCGACATGGAGGAGCTGTTCGCCGGGCTTCCGCTCGGCGACATTACAGTCTCGATGACCATGAACGGCGCGGTGCTGCCGATCATGGCGCTCTATATCGTGGCGGGCGAACGCCAGGGGGTAAAGCCGGAGGCCTTTGCGGGCACCATCCAGAACGACATCCTGAAGGAATTTCTGGTCCGCAACACCTACATCTACCCGCCGCTTGCCTCGATGCGGATCGTCTCCGACATCATCGCCTACGCGGCGCAAAACATGCCGCGCTTCAATCCGATCTCGATCTCCGGCTACCACATGCAGGAGGCAGGCGCGTCGGCCGACCTCGAACTCGCCTACACGCTCGCCGACGGGCTCGACTACGTGCGAGCCGGGCTTTCCGCCGGCCTGTCGATCGACAGCTTCGCGCCGCGGCTTTCTTTCTTCTTCGGCATCGGCATGCACTTCTTCATGGAGGTCGCGAAGCTCCGTGCTGCGCGCCTCCTCTGGGCGGAGCTGGTGGCGGAAAAATTCGCGCCCGCCGACCCGCGCTCGCTCGTGCTCCGCACGCACTGCCAGACGTCCGGCTGGTCGCTGACCGCGCAAGATGTCTTCAACAATGTCGGCCGCACGATGATCGAGGCGATGGCGGCGACCGCCGGCGGCACCCAGTCGCTCCACACCAACGCGCTGGACGAGGCGCTGGCCCTGCCGACGGATTTTTCCGCCCGCATCGCCCGCAACACGCAGCTCGTGCTGGCGCTGGAATCCGGCACGACCCGCATCGTCGACCCATGGGGCGGCTCGTTCTTCGTCGAAAGCCTCACCGCAGACCTCGCGGCGCGCGCCCGCGCGCATATCGCCGAGGTGGAGGCGCTCGGCGGCATGGCGCGGGCAATCGAAACCGGCCTGCCGCAGACGCGCATCGAGGAGGCCGCGGCGCGGACGCAGGCGCGGATCGATTCCGGCGAGCAGGTCGTGGTGGGCGTCAACCGCTACAGAAACTCCGGCGCGGGCGACGTCGAGGTTCTGAAGGTCGACAACGCCGCCGTCCGCGCCGAGCAGATCGCTCGGCTGAAGAGGCTCCGGGAGCAGCGCGACAACGGTGCGGTGGAAGCGGCGCTCGCATACCTCTCCGGCGCGGCGCAGGGGACGGAGAACCTTCTCGCCGCGGCGATCGGGGCCGCGCGCGCCGGCGCGACGCTCGGCGAGATGAGCGCCGCTCTGGAAAAAGTCTTCGGCCGTCACGTTGCCGAGGTGCGGATGCCGTCAGGCGTCTACGCCCGAGCCATCGATCCGGCCGACGACGCCTTCCGGCGCGTGATCGCGATGACCGCCGAGTTCGAGCGGAACGAGGGACGACGACCCTCCATCCTCATCGCCAAGATCGGCCAGGATGGCCATGATCGCGGACAGAAGGTCATCGCGTCCGCCTTCACGGATTTCGGCTTCGAGGTGACGGTCGGCCAGCTCTTCGCGACGCCGGAGCAGGCGGCGGCGCAGGCGCTGGCAAGAGACGTTCACATCGTCGGAGTATCGACGCTTGCGGCGGGACATCTGAGCCACATGCCGGCGCTCCGCGCCGCGCTGGTA
Organism: Hyphomicrobiales bacterium; assembly: GCA_038211615.1. Lineage (GTDB taxonomy): Bacteria > Pseudomonadota > Alphaproteobacteria > Rhizobiales > Afifellaceae > DASWJZ01. The sequence goes on along the minus strand of JBBQVL010000058.1, from coordinate 20,572 downwards.
GCGCACGGCGGGGGCGACATCCTGATCGCGGTCGGCGGCGTCATCCCGCCGCAGGATTACGCGGCGCTGAAGGCCGCCGGCGTGGCGGAGATCTTCCCGCCCGGCACCGTCGCCTCCGAAGCGGCGGAGAAGCTGTTGGACGAACTCAACCGGCGTCTCGGCTATGCGCAGCGAAGCACCGCCGCAGAGTAGCTAAGCCGCGTGCGGCCCGCCGCCTATTCCGCCGCTTCGAGCGGCAGCTTCTCGCGATTGTCGGACTTGACGCGCGCGTTGGTCTTGATCTGCGTCTGCCGCTTCTGCTTGGCGATCGCCTCCGCCGTTCCGCGCGTCTGGTAGATGCCGAGGCTGAGCTCGTCTTCGCCCGGCGCCGTGATCGCGATATCGGTGTAGGAGGCGGACGCCGGATCGGCCCAGATCGCGTCGAGCATCTTCTTCATCCGGCGGTAGGTCCACAGCATTGAGCCGATGTTGCGGATCTCCGAGGCCCAGAATTTCGGGTAGAACAGCAGCGGATTCTCGAGCTTCATCCCCGAGCGCCGATCGGTGCGGTATTTCAACCGGCCCAGCCCGCCCTCCAGCGGATGGCACTGATAGAGCCGGTGGAAGTCGCGGTACCACAGCAGCCGATGCAGCGTCGTCATGCGCTTGTTCGAGCGCAGCGCCCGCATGCGGCGGAAGATCGTCTCGATGTGGTCAAACGAATAGAACCGGTGCCAGACATCGGCATAGACTTGGTCCCACTCCTCGTCCGACATCTTCTGGTGATGCGTCACGCGGTGGTTCAGGTCGTACTTGTTGAGATCCGGATCCATCCACTCGCCAGCGCGGTGCATGCGCTGATGATCCTCGCAGCCGGGCAGCGGCGTGAGGTTGGTGAAGTAGATCAGGTCGATCGGCAGCTCGCGCTTCATCTTGTCGACGTCGGAGAGGATCGATTCGCGCGTGTCGTTCGGGAAGCCGATGATGTAGCCGGCGGTGATGACGACCGGGTGCTTCTTCCAGGCGAGAAACATCTCGCGGTATTCGAGCAGCCGGTTTTGCGACTTCTTCACCGCCGCGAGGTTGTCGGGATTGATGTTCTCCATCCCGACGAAGACGTTGTCGATGCCCGCCTTTACGCCCTTCTCGATGAAGCCCGGAATGCGGTGGCAGAGCGTGTCCACCTGTACCTGCAGATAGACGCGAATGCCCTGCTTCTCGCGCAGCTCGATCAGCCGGTCGAAGCACGGCTCCCAGTTGCGATTGCGCGCCAGGTTGTCGTCGGTCAGGAAGAACCGGTTGACGCCGATCTCGGCGTTGGCGCGAACGATCTTCTCGAGATCGTCAGCGCTCCGGAAGCGGCTGACGCGCCCCTGCACGTTGATGATGGTGCAGAACGAGCACTGGAACGGGCAGCCGCGACCGAGATCGAAGCTGCCATAGGTGCGATAGGTGCGGTCGACCTGATCGCGCGGCAGGAACGGGATCGGCGCGTCCTGCAGGTTGGGGTTCTTGTCCTCCCAGTCGTAACGCGGCTTTAGCTTGCCGGCGTAGGCGTCGACCAGAACCTCATCGAGCCGGCCATCCTCGGACTCGCCGATGAAATAGCTGATGCCCATCTCGGCCGCGGCCGCGATTTCCGGCGGCGTCTCGTCGAGCATGGCAAGCGACCCTGCCACATGGAACCCGCCCATGCAGACCGGCACGCCGGCTTTCAGGAACGGGCGCGCGATATCGAGCGCGCGGGGGAACTGGTTCGACTGCACGCCGACCAGGCCCAGCATGCCGCGACCACCGTTGTTGCGGATCGTCGCGATCAGCTGCTCGGGATGGACGCGCCAGTTGGTTTCGTCGATTGCGTGGATCTCGATTTCCACGTCATCGCCCAGGACCTTGCGGTCGCTGCTATCCTCGGCGAGGCCGTAGACGCAGGCGAGCGTGTTCGACGGAATGATCGAGCGGCGCCATTGCAGAGGGTAGCCGTCGTCGTCGTAGTGAGTCGGCTTGATCAGGACGAGCGTGAATTTCTTCTTTTGCCGCTCTGGGCTGTCCATCCCCTCACCCCGTCCTAACCGCGCGAAAACCTCTCCCTTTGTATGATATTCCGGCCAGTCTGGCCAGCGAGCAGTAGGCCAAACTGTGGTGGATCGGACACAGTCAGCCTCGGGAACCGCGATGAAACATGAACTGAGCCGGCGCAAAGTCCTGGGCGCGCTCTCTTTTGCGATGCTCGGGCCGGCATCCTTCGCGCCCGGCAGGGCCTTCGCCCAAGGACTGCGCGGGGCGCTTGAGGGTGGCGTCGCCGGGGCGATTGACGCGACGCACGAGGGGCTGCATCCCGGCGCGCCCGACGACCAGAGCCCGGCCTTGTTGGAGGCTTTGCGGAAGGCCGACGCGCATGGCCTGCCCCTGTTCCTTCCACCCGGACGCTACGAAACGAGCGAAATCGCACTTCCGAACGCCGCCCACATCCTCGGAGTACCGGGCCAGTCGCGCCTCGTGCTTCGGAGTGGATCGGCGCTCCTGAAGGCGCGCGGCGCCAGACTGCTGCGCCTTGAAGGGCTGACCCTCGACGGCGCTGAACTCCCCCTCGGTTCGCCGGAAGCGGGCCTCCTCGACGCCGAGGATGTCGCGGACATTGCGGTCGACGACTGCGAGTTCCTGGAGAGCGGCGGCGCGGGGGCGAGGATCCGCGCCTCCACCGGCCGGGTCGAAAACTCGCGCTTCCAGTCAATCGGCACGATCGGCCTCCTCCTCGACCAGTCACGCGGGATGCGCGCGAGCGGCAATTCGGTCGCGGATTGCGGCGATACAGGCATCCTCGTCTCGCGCGACGCCGAAGGCGAGGACGGAACGATCGTCACGCAAAACCGCGTCAGCCACGTCCGCGCCGATTCCGGCGGCACCGGCCAGAACGGCAACGGCATCAACCTCGACAAGGCGAACGGCGTCATTGTCTCCGACAACCGGGTCGACGATTGCGCCTTCTCCGCCATCCGCTGCTTTTCCTCCGACTCGCTCACCGTTACCGGCAACATCGCGACAGGGTCGGGCGAGATGGCGCTCTATGTGGAGTTCGCCTGGGAGGGCGCGATCGTCTCGAATAACCTGATCGACGGCGGCAACGGCGGCATCTCCTTCACAAACTTCGCCGAGCACGGCGGGCGGCTCGGGGTATGCTCCGGCAACATCGTCCGCAATATTCGCGGCGGGCCGACCTATCCGGACGGCAACCGCCAGAACGGCGCCGGCATCGCGGCGGAGGCAGACGTGGCGATCACCGGCAACGTGGTGGAGGACGCGATCTGGGGCCTGCAACTCGGCTGGGGCCCCTACCTCCGCGACGTGACCGCGAGCGGCAACGTCATCCGCCGCACGAAGATCGGCATCGCCGTCTCGGTGACCGAGGGCGCCGGCTCGGCGATAATCTCGGACAATCTCATCTCCAGCGCCGAGCAAGGCGCGATTCTCGGCATGCGCTGGGCGGACATCGCGACAGGCGAACTGGTGGACGGCAGCGAGAATGTGAAGGGGCTGAGCATGGAAGGGAACCACAGGACATAGACCTTCCAGACGCACGTACGCTTGACCGTTGTTGGCCTCGAAGCGCGACATCGCCCCGCATCACCCTTGATCCGTGGGAAGAATTTTCGTCTGAGCGGAAGCCGTTGGAACCTGCGCCGTGGTGGCGACCGCAGGGTCCGACTAGATTCCGAGAACGCGTTCGCGTCCGCCTGGAGACAAATCATGCCCTGGCCCCTCTATCTGCAATCCCTCCTCGGCGGTGCGCTGATCGGGCTTGCCGCATCTCTGCTGCTCCTCGCGAACGGGCGGGTGGCGGGGGTGAGCGGCATCGCCGGCGGGCTCGTCGGCGGTCTCCTCGGCCGGATCGGCGGCGAGGTGGTGGAGCGCGGGGCTTTCGTTGTGGGGCTGCTGCTCGGACCCATCCTGTTCCTGATCTTCTACGGCGCGCTTCCAGCGGTGAGGATCACCGCGGCACTTCCGGTGCTCGTCGTTGGCGGGCTGCTGGTCGGCTTTGGAACGAGGCTCGGCGGCGGCTGCACGTCCGGGCACGGCGTCTGCGGCCTTGGGCGCCTGTCGCGTCGCTCCTTCGCCGCCGTCGTCACCTTCTTCGGCGTCGCCATCCTCACCGTCTTTGCGATGGAGCATGCGCTGTGAGCTTTCCCCGCACGCTTGTTGCGCTTCTCGCCGGGACGATCTTCGGCTTCGGCCTGGCGCTCGGCGGTATGCTCGATCCCTCCGTCATCCGCGGCTTCCTCGATTTCTTCGGAGACTTCGACCCGAGGCTCGGCTTCGTGTTCGCCGGCGCGGTGGCTGTCTCGATGGCGGGCTACGCGATTTCCCGGCGGCTCGCGCGGCCGACGTTCGGCGAGAGGTTCGATCTGCCGGCGGACGAGAAGGTCGACGCGCGGCTGGTTGCGGGGTCGGCGCTCTTCGGGATCGGCTGGGGCATGGTGGGCCTCTGCCCGGGACCGGCGATCAGCGGGCTCGCTCTCGGCGTGCCTTCGGTCTTCATCTTCACCGCCTCGATGCTCGCCGGCATAGCCGCGCACGAACTGTGGCGCGGGCGACGCGCGGAGACCTATGCCCGCGCCTGAAGCGCCGCCCTGACGGCCCGCACCTCACCGACCCGCACCCCGCGACGGGTGACCACCGGACCATTGGTCCAGCGGCGGGCCGTGTCCTCGTGCTCCGGAAGGAGTTGCGCGACAATTGCCGCCATCACCGCCTCGGAGGCGCGCGTGCCGCCGTCGTCGATCTTTAGAGCGACGCCGAGCCCGAGGCCCGCGAACGCCGCGCAGAAGACGCCTTCCGCGCCGGTCTTGATAAGCGCGGCGCCCTTCAGCGCCGTCATCATGTCAGTGCAGAAGCGCCCTGTCCCGGCGATGTAGTACGGCTCCGCGACTGCGGCCTCGTAGAGCCGACGCGCGGCGTCGCCGCGCGCCCGCGACAGCCCGATACCGCTCGCGAGGCGGGCGAAGCCGAGCGCAAGGCTTGCAAGCGGCACCGCGTAGGTAGGGATGGAGCATCCGTCGATGCCGCAATTCCCGGCCGCGTGCGGCGCGCCTGTCACGCTCGCCAGCGCCTCGCCGACGGCGGTCTGCACTGGGTGGCCCGCCCCCACATAGCCGCGATGGTCGACGTCGAGATGCCGCGCCAGCGCCAGGAAGTTCGCGTGCTTGCCGGAACAGTTGTTGTGGAGCGGCCCCGGCGCCATGCCGCTGCGGATGAGAGCCGCGGCGGAGGCGCCGTGCGTGGGGGCATGCGTCCCGCATTCGAGCGCGCTCTCGTCGAGGCCGATTGCGGCCAGCATGGCGGAGACACCCGCCACATGCTGCGGCTCGCCGCCATGCGAGGCCTGCGCCAGCGCAAGTTCGCGGCCCTGGAAACCGAATGCATCCGCCGCGCCCGATTCCACCAGCGGAAGCGCCTGGATCGCCTTCACCGCGGAGCGCGGATAGACCGGCGCCTCGACGTCGCCGAGCGCCATCACGCGCCCGCCCCGAGCGTCAACCACCACGACGGAACCGCGATGGCGGCTCTCGACACGTTCGCCGCGGAGAATTTCAACCAGGACCGGGTCAGCCATGCGGACTCCTCGCCGCCGCCGTACCGGCATTCCACGTTGGAAACAAGCGTACGAGCGAGAGCACTTTGACCTGAGTCAACGGCATTTTCCGGAGTTCTGGCAGACTTTTGAGACAAATCCCTGCGAAAGCGCTGGCATGAACGTGCATCAAAACATCGCGTCGGCTCCCGATGCGGCCGCCGACGTGGCGAAGACGCTGGGGCTCGGAACGACCCAACGCCGCCGCTGGCTTTCGTGGCGGAATGCTCTCCTTGCTGCGCTGGCGGTAGCAATCATTTTCGGCATCTACCTCTATATCGGGGCGGGCAGCTCTCCCTCGGTCCGTTATACGACCGAGCCGGCCAGGCGCGGCGCGCTGACCCAGACGGTGACGGCGACCGGCACCGTCGAGCCCACCAACAGCGTGGAAATCTCAAGCGAGCTCTCGGGCACCGTGAAGGTCGTGCACGCCGACTTCAACGACAAGGTCGTCGCCGGACAGGTGCTGGCGGAACTCGATACCGACAAGCTGGTCGCCGAGGTCAGTCACGCAAGCGCGACGCTCGCGGTGAACGGGGCTCAACAGCAGCAGGCGGAGGCGACGCTGGCGGAGGCCGCACAGGCCAATCAACGAGCATCCGCGCTGACGGAAAAGCGCTACGCCTCGCAGGCGACGCGCGAGTCCGCCGAGGCCGTCTATCAGCGGGCGGTCGCTGGAGTAGCGGTGGCGAAAGCCCAGGTGGCCGTCGCCGCGGCGGATCTCGTGACCGCCGAGACGAACCTCCGCAAGGCGACGATCCGCTCGCCGATCAACGGTGTCGTCATGAGCCGCACGGTGGAGCCGGGGCAGACGGTCGCCGCATCGCTTCAGGCCCCGGTGCTCTTCACCATCGCCGAGAACCTGGCATCCATGCAGCTCGAGGTGGCGGTGGACGAGGCGGATGTGGGGAGCGTGCAGGTCGGCCAGTCGGCGACCTTCACCGTCGAGGCGTACCGGGACCGGAGCTTTCCGGCAAAGCTCACCATGGTGCGCTTCGCACCTGTGACCGTAAACAACGTCGTCACCTACACGGCAGTGCTGAGCCTGGACAATTCGGAGCTGCTTCTCCGGCCGGGGATGACGGCGACCGCCGAGATCGTCGTGAACCATGTCGAAGACGCCCTGCTGGTACCGAACGCCGCGCTCCGCTTCGCGCCGCCCGCGGCCACGACGACGAGCGGCGGGAGCAGCCGCAGCATCATCAGCATGCTGCTGCCGCGACGCTCACGCGACGGCGGCGTCCCGAAGGTTGAGCAGACGGCGAACGGAATGCGCTCTGTCTATGTGCTGGAGAATGGCGCGCCGAAGGCGGTGGCAGTACGGGTCGGCGCCAGCGACGGCGCGTGGACGGAGGTGCTCGAGGGATCGCTGACGCCCGTGGCCCCGGTCATCGTCGACTCCAGTTCGGCGAGCTAGACACCGCCGATGGCAGACAATCGCGCCGAGGCGCCCCCGCTCATCGCCTTCCATGGCGTCTCGCGCACTTACGGCGCCGGCGAGGCGATGGTGCGCGCGCTCGACAATGTCGATCTGCGCGTCGACGAAGGCGAGTTCGTCGCCGTCATGGGTCCGAGCGGGTCAGGCAAATCGACGGCGATGAATGTCATCGGCTGCCTCGACACGCCGACCAGCGGCTCCTACCGCTTTCGCGGGGTCGATATCGGGTCGCTCAGCCGCGATCAGCGCGCGCTGCTGCGGCGGCACTATCTCGGCTTCGTTTTCCAGGGTTTCAACCTTCTGCCGCGAACCTCGGCGCTGGAGAATGTCGAGCTGCCGCTGATCTATCGCGGGACGCCGGCGCGCGAACGGCGGGCGCTGGCCCGCGAAGCGCTGGCGAAGGTCGGGCTTGGCAGCTGGGAGCACCACGGTCCGAGCGAGCTTTCCGGCGGCCAGCAGCAGCGCGTCGCGATCGCCCGGGCCATCGTGACGAAGCCGGCGGTGCTGCTTGCCGACGAGCCGACCGGCAACCTCGACACCGCGAAAAGCCATGAGATCATGCAGCTCCTGCGCGGCCTCAACGAACGCGACGGGATCACAATCATCATGGTGACGCATGAGGCCGACATGGCCGCCTACGCCTCCCGCACCATCCGCTTCATCGACGGGCGGGTCGAATCCGACGGGCTGGCGCGAGAGGCCGCCTGATGCTCTGGGAGACGATCCGCCTCGCATTGCAGGCGATCCGCAGGAATGCGCTGCGATCGTTCCTGACCGTGCTCGGCGTGGTGATCGGCGTGGGCGCCGTGATCGCCATGGTCACGATCGGAAATGGCACGACCGCGCAGGTCAAGTCGGAGATTTCGGCGCTCGGCACCAATCTCCTCTTCATCCGTCCCGGCCAGGGTTTCGGGCCGAGGGACGCGAACGTCCGAAACTTCACGCTCGCCGACGCCGCGGCCATCGAGCGTCAGGTCGGCGGACTGCAGGCGGTCGCGCCGACGGCCAGCGCCAGCGTCAAGGCGATCTACGGCAACCAGAACTGGAGCACGACGGTCACCGGGACGACCAATGCGTTCCTCGTCGCCCGCGACTGGCCCCTCTCGGGGGGACGGACCTTCCTCGACAGCGAGCTGCGGTCGGGCAACTCGGTCTGCATCATCGGAAAGACCATCAGGAAGGAGTTGTTCGGAACTTCCGATCCGATCGGCGAGAAGATGCGGCTGGATACGGTCTCCTGCGACGTCATCGGCGTGCTCGGGGAAAAAGGTCAATCGAGCTTCGGGCAGGACCAGGACGATACGGTCCTGATGCCGATCCGGGCCCTGCAGCGTCGCTTCGCCGGCCGCACCGACGTATCCTCGATCCTGCTCTCCGCCATCGACGGCGTGAGTACGACGAAGGTCAAGCGCGACGTCACATTCCTGATGCGGGAGCGTCGCCGTCTCGCCGCGGCCGATGACGACGACTTCAGCGTCAACGACATGGCCGAGATGGTTTCCACCATGACCAGCACGACCAAGGTCCTGACCGGACTGCTCGCCGCGGTGGCCGCCGTGAGCCTTCTCGTTGGCGGCATCGGCATCATGAACATCATGCTGGTGTCGGTCACCGAGCGCACGCGCGAGATCGGCATCCGCCTCGCGATCGGAGCGCAGGAAGGTCAGGTGCTGACCCAGTTCCTCATCGAAGCCATTGTCCTGTCGCTCTTCGGCGGGCTGATCGGCATCGCTCTCGGCCTCGGGCTTTCCGGTCTTGCCTCGGTCGGGCTGGGCGTGCCGTTCATCCTCAATTCCACGATCATCGCGCTAGCCTTCGGGTTTTCCGCCGCGATCGGGGTAGGATTCGGCTATTTTCCCGCGCGCCGGGCCGCCCTCCTCGACCCGATCGAGGCACTTCGGCACGAGTAGGTTCGGCTGCTCAGGCGAGCGGCGAAGATTCCACTGGATTTCGATTCTTCGCGCGTGCGGCCCCGGGAGAAATCCTCCAAGCTGCGCGAACCTTGCCGCTTGCTTCCTCCTCCCGGGGCGCGGAGGACACGGGCATGTTGGACCGGATTGCAGCGCCCGCCAGAGCCCGCCCGGCGCGAGCGGAGCGGCGCATCGAGATCGGCGACCAGACCATCGTCGTCGGCGACTGCGCCGAGGCCCTGGCGCTGATGCCGGAGGGCTCGGTGGACGTGATCGTCACCTCCCCGCCCTACAATATCGGCCTCAAATACCGCTCCTACGACGACACCGGCGATCGCGGCCAATATCTCTCCTGGCTCAGCGATATCGGCCTGCTTCTTAAACGCGTGCTGAAGGATAACGGCTCGTTCTTCCTCAATGTCGCAGGGACGAGCTCGGACCCGTGGATCGCGTTCGACGTCGCGAACGCCATGCGCCCGATGTTCGCGCTGCAGAACACGATTGTCTGGGTGAAGTCGATCGCGATGGGAGACGACAGCTTCGGGCATTTCAAGCCGGTGAACAGCCGGCGTTACCTGAACCATCTGCACGAGCACGTCTTCCACTTCACCAAGGCCGGCGAGACGCCGCTCGACCGGCTCGCCATCGGCGTGCCCTTCAAGGACAAGTCGAATATCGCCCGCTGGGGACACAAGGAGGATCGCCGCTGCGCCGGCGACGTCTGGTTCATCCCCTACCGCACGATCCGCTCCAAGGCGCAGCGCGACCACCATCCGAGCCCCTTCCCGATAGAGCTTGCCGAGCGCTGCATCCGGCTGCATGGCCCGCCCGCGGCGGACCGGCCCGGCGCGTCCGAGGTCGAGAAAAGCACGGCGGTCGTGCTCGATCCCTTCCTGGGCGTCGGCTCCACCCTTCTCGCCGCACAGCGACTCGGCTACCGGGGGATAGGCATCGAGATCGATGCCTCCTACGCGGAGTCGGCGGCTTGGCACCTCAGGGAAAGGCTGATCTGATGGTGCGCATCGGCCCGGCGCCCCGCTCTTTCTTTTGCTTAACGAACGCTAAACCCTTTCCGGCGGATCATGCTCGATGAGCAAGGTCACGATTCCGGAGAAGCAGCAGATGGGCTCTCAGGGTGGCGAGAAGAGCAAGGCCTTCGCGGCCTATACGCCGAGCGAGGCCCGGGTGGCCGCCGCCGAATGGCTCCGGAATTTCAAGGACCACGGCCCGCTGAAGATCAACAGCATCCGCGTCAGCGAGGAGCGTGACCTCTTCGTGGCGACCGTGGCCTATTCGGAGATGTCCGTGGAGGCAACGCCGCAATATTTCGCGGACTACCAGCGCCTCCGCAAATCGGCGTAGCTTTCAGAATGCCTTGGGAAGTCCCGCCTGCCTGAGGATGGCATTGGCCGTGGAAGCCTTTTGCAGGTCAAACGGCACTGGGAAGTGACGGCCGGTGATCGGACTTAGCCAGATTTCGTGGCTACCCCTGCCTTGCCGGATGAAGGTGCAGCCGCCTTCCTTCAGAATCTGGACGAGCCTGCGATAAAGCGGGCCTGCCATCAGGCCGGTGTGCTCGTGTTCAGAATGAAGCGAAGTTTCAACAGGCCCTTGTGGCCGTTCAACTCGGCGATCTCTGGGGTGATCTCCCAGACCCTTTTGACGAGCGCATCCATTGTCACTGCTTCGGTTGCAATGGGCAGAGCATCCGACTCCGCGATCCAAAGGTCGCCCCCTGGATCCAGATAGATATTCACGTCGAAGGACGGTCCGAAACCAGCGCGCTGGTCCGGCAGGATGGCGGTGAAGGCGTTCATGGGAGAAATGTCGGCTGGTTGCCGAACCCTGTCAACCGCGCGAAGCTCCCCACGGTGGAGATACGGCCGAACGACATGACGACAGGAGGATTGCGCCACGCGGTCGTTGCCGTGGCGCTCCTGAACCTCGGCTATTTTGGCGTCGAGTTCTCGGTCGCGCTCGGCATCGGCTCGGTCTCCCTTTTCGCCGACAGCATCGATTTCCTCGAGGATGCCTCGATCAATCTGCTGATCCTGTTGGCGCTCGGCTGGACGGCGAAGAACCGTGCACGGCTCGGCATGGCGCTCGCGGCGATCCTGCTGGTCCCCGGGATTGCCACGCTGTGGACGGCCTGGCTCAAGTTCCAGGCGCCGGCGCCGCCCGCCCCGCTTCCGCTGACGCTCGCCGGCGGTGGCGCCCTTGCCGTGAACCTGACGTGCTCGCTTATCCTCGCAAGGTATCGCCACGCCTCCGGCTCGCTGACGCGCGCCGCGTTCCTGTCCGCTCGCAACGACGCGCTGGCGAACGTTGCGATCATCGGCGCGGGTCTCGCGACCGCCTACACGCTGTCGGCATGGCCGGATCTCATCGTCGGGCTGGCGATCGCGGCGATCAACGCCGAGGCTGCGCGGGACGTTTATCGGGCAGCGCGCAGGGAGCACGCCGCCGAACCAGAAGCCTGAGCACAGCCTACTTCGCCGCCGGAGCCGGCGCGCCTGGCCTTGGCTGCACCGGAAGCGCCTTGCCGAGACGATCGGACTCGAAAGCGAGGTCGAGCACGTGCTGCAGCTCGGCGGCACGGCGGAAGCTCGGCTCCAGCGTCTCTCCGCGGCGCACCGCGTCGATGAAGGTCTGGTAGGTGTTCGGAACCGGCGGGCATTCCACGTCCCGCCAGGTCTGCGTATCGACGTCGGCTCCGGCGCAGATGCGCAAGCCCATCTTCTCGCTCTCGAACCACATCTCCAGTCCGCCCTTGGTGCCGAACACGCCGAGCTTCATGGCGTTCGCATAGCCCGTCATCCAGCGACTGCCGTGAACGACGCCGAGCGCCCCGCCGTCGAACTCGATCGAAAGGACGAAGCTGTCGTTCGCGTCGAGTTTGTAGACGCCGATGCGGTCGTCCTCCGCCTTGTGGAAGGCCTTCAGGCGGCAATGCACCGAGATGGGATTCTGGTCGGCGACGTAGGACGCGAAGTCGAGGATGTGGATGCCGACGTCGCCGAGCGCACCGCGGCTGCCGTGCGCGCTCGAGAGCCGCCAGAGCCAGCGCTCCTCGGTGTGCCAGTCGCCCCAGTTGCGCGCCACCAGCCAGCTTTGCAGATAGGCCGCGTCCATGTGGCGAACCCTGCCGATCATCCCGTCCTCGACCAGGGCGCGCGCCATCTGCATCACCGAGAGCTCGCGATAGCGCAGGTTCACCATCGCGACGACAGCGGCCCGCTTCGCGGCCTCCGTCATCTCCAGCGCCAGCTCGTAGCTCGGCGCCAGCGGCTTCTCGCAGAGGATCGGCTTCCCGGCCTCGATCACCTTCATCGTCGTCGGGTAGTGGACGGCGTCCGGCGTCACGTTGGTGACGGCGTCGAACTCGCCCCAGGCGATCGCCGCATCGAGATCGGTGAAGGTGCGTGGGATCTTGTGCTTCTGGGCAAACTCCTTCAGCCGCGTTTCCGCGATATCGACTCCCGCGACGACCTTGCAGCCTTCGATGGCGTTGAAATTGCGAACATGGCTCGCCGCCATGTCGCCGGTGCCGATGACGAGAAGGCGGACCGGTTTTTCGCTCATCTGAGGCCGGCCTCGCCGTCGGCGTGGAGGCGCGGCCCGCGGCTCTCGATCTTCTCCGGCGCCTTGTCGACCGGCACGTTCGGCGCGTCGGCGATCGCCTGCCAGCGCGGCGCCGGATTGTGCGCCCAGCGCACGGCGTTCCGCAGGACCTGCTTCACCTCTGCCTGGTGGTAGATCGGGTAGGTTTCGTGCCCCGGCGAGAAGTAGAAGATCTTCCCCGCCCCGCGCCGCCAGGTCATGCCGGAGCGAAACACCTCGCCTCCCTCATACCAGGTGATGAAGACGGTCTCGTCCGGCTCGGGCACGGTGAACGGCTCGCCGTACATCTCCGTCATCGGGATTTCCACGCGGTCGCCAAGGCCCGCCGCGATCGGATGGCTGCGGTTGATGACCCAGATGCGCTCGCGCTCTCCCGCCTCGCGCCATTTCAGGCTGCAGGGCGTTCCCATGAGCCGCTTGAAGATCTTCGAGAAATGCCCGGAGTGGAGAACGATCAGCCCCATCCCCTCCCAGACATGCCGCTGCACCCGCTCGACGACCTCGTCGTCGACCGCGCCGTGCGCCGCGTGCCCCCACCAGAGCAGGACGTCCGTCCGTCCGAGCCGCGCTCCCGTCAGCCCGTGCTCGGGCTCCTGCAGCGTGGCGGTCTCGACCACGATCTCCGCATCGTCCCGCAACCCCGCCGCGATCGCCGCGTGCATGCTGTCGGGATAAATCCGCGCGACCTCCGCATTCGTCTGCTCGTGAACGTTCTCGCCCCAGACCAAAGCCCGGATCGCCATTAACGCCTCCTTGCCAACTTCCTGGTTCCGATCAGAGAGAGGCTCTACCTCCCTGACTCAGCTTGCTATTTCGCAAATCCGACTGACGGATAATTTCTATGCCACCTTCCGCCCCAGGGATGCGAGCCATGTCCGCATCCGCTCCACCGCCTCGTCGAGAACGGCATCGCGCTTCGAGAAACAGAGCCGCAGAAACGTCTTCGGCGCGTCCGATCCGTAGAACGCGGAGACCGGCACAGCGGTGACGCCGGCCTCGACCGTCATCCGCCGCGCAAGCGCCGCGTCGTCGCCGTCCAATCCGAGCGGGCGCATGTCCAGCGTCAGGAAATATGTTCCCTGGCAGGGGATGACATCCATCCCGAGCGGCGCGCAGGCCTTCGAGAGACGATCACGCTTCTTCTGAAGATCGCCCGCGAGTTCATTGAAGTAGCTCGCATCCTTTGCGAGGCCGTAGGCCACCGCCTTCTGCAGGCCAGGCGGCGTGGTGAAGGTCGTGAACTGGTGCGCCTTGGCGATCGGATCGAGGAGCGCCGGCGCGGCTGTGACGTAGCCGACCTTCCATCCGGTGAAGGAAAAACTCTTGCCAGCAGAGCCGATTGCGACCGTCCGCTCGCGCATCTCGGGAAGCGAAAGCATCGAGACGTGGCGCGCTCCATCGAAGACGATGTGCTCGTAGACCTCGTCGGCAATGACATACGCATCGTGGCGGATGACAAGATCGGCGATGAGCTGCAGCTCGGTGCGCGAATAGACCTTGGCGGCGGGGTTATGCGGGTTGTTGAGGAGGATCGCCTTGGTGCGCGGCGAGAAGGCCGCCGCCAGCGCTTCGGGATCCAGCGCCCAGTCGGGCGGCGTCACCCGAACGATCTTCGGCACCCCGCCTGCCCGCTTCACCAGCGGCAAATAGCAATCGTAGAGCGGCTCGATCAGCACCACCTCGTCGCCGGGCTCGATCAGGGCGTTGATCGCATCGGAAAGCGCCTCTGTCGCCCCCGAAGTGACGAGCACCTCGCGCACCGGATCGACGTCGAGGCCGTGGAAGCGCTTCCAGTTGGCGGCGACCGCTTCGCGGAGCGCCATCAGCCCGAGCATCGGCGGATACTGGTTTGGCCCTTCGATCAGCGCCTCCGCGGCCTTGCGGCGGATATCCTCCGGGCCGTCGACATCCGGAAAGCCCTGTCCGAGGTTGACCGCCTTGTGCGCGATCGCGAGCCTGCTCATCTCCTCGAAGATGGTGGTGGGCAGGCCGGTGTAGACGGAGTTGGTGGGCTTCATCGCAGAGGTCCGGACACCCTCAAGCAGCTAGCCGCGTTGCGGCCCGCCGGCAAGCCCGCCAAGCGCGGGCAGCCGCTCCCGCGCCGGCGGCTTATGCGCCAGGCGGCCGTTGCGTTTGTCCATTCTTAACCGAAGTTCGCCCAGTCTTCCCCCCGGTGCCGGGATGGATCTGATGAAAGCAGCCAGACAGTACGATGTCTATGAAACCGCCGTGGACCGGCTGCGCAGCGAGCTTCGCGACGATGCGGAGATGTTCCACCTCGCGCCGGTCTCGCTGTGGCTGGAAGATTTCAGCGGCGTGCGGGCGCTGTTCGAGGATTGGCGCCGGCAAGGAGTAACGGACGTCAGGAGTTTTCTCCTTGAGGATCCGGAACGCGTCCGGGACTGCTCCAGCCGCATCAGCGTGGTCAAGGTGAACCGCGCGACCCTGACCCTCTTCGAGGCAGACAGCCTGGAGGAGCTGGTAGACGATCTCGGCCACGTGTTTCGCGACGAGATGCTCGAGAACCACGTCGAGGAACTCGCTCAGCTTTGGGATGGCGCCACGGACTTCCAGAGTCAGACCGTCAACTACACGCTCTCCGGCCGGCGGCTCGACGTGCTGCTCAGGGGCAGCATCCTGCCGGGATACCTGGACGATTGGGGACGCGTCCTGCTGGCGGTTGAGGATATCTCCGAACGGGAAACGGCGCGGCGCGGCCTTGCAGTCAGCGAGGAATACGCCCGCGGGCTGTTTCAGCATTCCCCGGTCTCGCTGTGGGTGGAGGATTTCAGCGTCATCAAGACGCTGCTCGACGAAGCGCGCGAACGCGGCATCAACGACTTCCGCGTCTTCACCGATGTGCATCCGGAATTCGTGCGGCGCTGCATGAGCGAAATTCGCGTGTTGGACGTCAATCGCCATACCCTCGAGATGTTCGGCGCGCGCGACTTCGCGACGCTGCTCGGTCGCCTCAGCGAAGTCTTCCGCGACGACATGGAGCAGAACTTCCGGGAGCAGCTCATCGACCTTTGGGACGGCAAGCTCTTCCAGCTCCGCGAAGTGGTGAACTACACCCTCGACGGGAACGAGCTTTATCTGCATCTGCAGTTCTCGGTGCTGCCCGGCCATGAGCACGACTGGTCGCTGGTGCAGGTCGCGTTGACCGATATCACCGCGCGCAAGAAGGCCGAGGCCTATCTCGAATTTCTCGGCAAGCACGACGTGCTCACCAAGCTCTACAATCGCTCCTTCTACGTCGACGAGTTGAACCGCCTTGAGCGCAAGGGACCCCTTCCGGTCACGATCATCATGGCCGACCTGAATGGCCTGAAAAGCACCAACGACAGGCTGGGGCATGCGGCGGGAGACGCCCTGCTGCGCCGCGTCGGCGAGGTTTTGAACAAGGCCGTCGACAAGCCGCGTCACGCGGCGCGGATCGGCGGCGACGAGTTCGCCGTGATCCTGCCGAACGCCGACGAACGGGCCGGCGACGCGGTCATGGAGACGATCCAGAAGCTCGCCGAGCTCAACAACCAGTTCTACTCGGCCGTTCCGATCAACCTTTCCTTGGGCGCTGCCACCAGCCGGCCGGGCGAGCGCCTCGAGGACGTCGCCAGGCGCGCCGACGAGAGGATGTACGTGGCGAAGCGCCTGCACCACTCGGCGCTGGAAAACGATCGCCGCAGCCCGACCGAATAAGCCGGCCCCCTGCTCCTACTGGAGATCCACCCCCTCGAACGCGTGCCGCCCGAGCGGGTCCATCTTGAAGCCGGTGACATTGGCGCGCGTCGCCATGAACACCACCGAATGGGCGAGCGGCACCCACGGCGCGTCATTGTGGAAGATGACCTGCGCCTCGCGATAGAGGCGCGTGCGCAACTCCTTGTCGGTGGTGAGCTTCGCGTCGGTCACGAGCTTGTCGTAGTCCTGGTTGCACCAGCGGGCGACGTTGTTCCCCCCGATGCGGGCTGAAGTGCAGCCTAGAAGCACGTCGAGGAAATTGTCGGGGTCGCCGTTGTCGCCGGTCCACCCGTAGAGCGCCATCTTCATCTCGCCGTTCTGCAGCTTCTGCCGGTAAGCGCTCCATTCCGCCGAAACGAGAGTGGCGCGGATGCCGATCTTGGCGAGATCGTACTGGATCAGTTCGGCGACCCGCTTGCCGTTCGGATTGTAGGGACGGCTCACGGGAATGTACCAGAGGTCGGTGTCGAACCCCTCGGCCAGCCCCGCGTCGATCATCAGCTTCTGAGCCGCGGTGGGATCGTAGGGGTAGTCCTGGATGTCGTTGTTGTAGGCCGGCAGGGTCGGAGGCAGCGGATTCTTCGCGACCACTCCAGCTCCCTGATAGACCGCCTCGATGATCGCCGACTTGTCGATCGCCATGTTGACGGCGCGCCGGACGCGGACGTCGTTGAACGGCGGCTTCGTCGTGTTCATCGCTAGGTAGCCGATGTTGAAGCCTTCCTGCTGCAGGAACTTCAGGCTGGGATCAGCCTCGATCGTGGCGCGGTCGCCGGGGTTCGGAAACGCTATCACATGACACTCCCCAGCCTTCAGCTTGGTGAGGCGGACTGAGGCGTTGGGCGTGATCGAGAAGACCAGCGTGTCGATCGGCTGCTTGCCGCCCCAGTAATCGGCGAACGCGCGGTAGCGGATGGCGACGTCCGGCTGGAAGCCGACAAACTGGAATGGCCCCGTGCCGATGGGCTTCGTGTCGATCAGCTCAGGCGTTCCGGCCTTCAGGAGCTGTGCGCCATATTCCGCCGACTGGATGATGTTGAACGGCATCGCGAGGTCGGCAAGGAAGGGCGCCGCCGGGCGCGTCAGCGTGAAGCGCACCGTGTAGTCGTCGAGCTTGTCGATCGACTTCAGGAGTTCGGGCATCCCCATGTCCTTGAAGTAATCGTAGTTGCTGCCACCGACATTGTGAAAAGGGTGGTCCTCCTTCCACTGGCGCTCAAGGGAGAAGAGGATGTCGTCGGCATTCAACGCGCGGCTCGGCGTGAAGATGTCGCTGGAATGAAATTTCACGCCGTGGCGGAGGTGGAATACGTATTGCAGGCCATCGTCGGAAATCTCCCAGGATTCAGCCAGCGCCGGGACGGTCTCCGTGGAGCCGGGCGGAAACTCCACCAGATTGTTGAAGAACGGCCGCCCTGCGTTGATGCCGGTCGTCGTGGTGACGATCTGCGGATTGAGCGATTCCGGATTCCCCTCCGAGCAGAAGACGAGGGTCTTCGCGCCGGCCGCTGAGGCAGTCAGGGCCAGCCCCGCGATGACGAGGACAGGAATCGTGAATCGCATGCCTCAGGCTCCCTCGAGCTGCAGACGCCGTTCGGGCGCGATGTCCGGAGCAGTCTCGGTGACCGCCTTCGGAACGTCGATGGTGAATCGGGTGCCGCGGCCGACCTTGCTGTAGAGGTTGATGTGGCCCTGCAGGCGGCTCGTCACGAGGTTGTAGACGATATGCAGGCCGAGGCCGGTATTGCCGCTCGATCGGCCGGTGGTGAAGAACGGGTCGAACACCTTCGTGAGGTTTTCCGGCGGGATGCCCTTGCCGTCGTCGGAAAAGACGATGCGGACCGTATCCTGCCGCGGCTCGCTGACCCGGATCGCCAGCTGGCCGGCCTGCCCTTCGTCATAGGCATGCGTGACTGCATTGGTCAGGAGGTTCGTGAGCACCTGCCCAAGCGCGCCGGGATAGGTGTCCACCACGACATCCGGCGGACATTCGATCGCCACCTCGTGCTTCGTCTTCCGGAGGATGGGCCGCAGACTGGTGAGAAGGTCCTGCAGCCAGGTGTCCATGGCGAACTGCCGCCGCTCGCCGCTCGCCTGGTCGGCGGCAACCTGCTTGAAGCTGTGCACCAGGTCGGCGGCGCGGCTCAGGTTTCCGAACAGCAGGTCGGTGCCCTCGCGCATGCGCTCGACGAAGCGCTCCAGAACCGAGCGCTGCAATTTACCGGACACCGCCGCCTCGCCGAAGCGCCGCGCCTCGTCGCCGAGCAGCGTCGCGGTGGTGAGCGCGATGCCGAGCGGCGTGTTGATCTCATGCGCCACCCCGGCGACGAGCTGACCGAGCGAGGCGAGCTTCTCCGCCTGGATCAGGTCGGTCTGCGTCTTCTGCAGCTCCGCCAGCGCCGCATCGGCGCGGTCCTTCGATTTTCGCAGCGCCTGCTCGCGGCGCCCGATCTCGGTGATGAAGACATTGGTGGCGCGCGCCATGTCGCCAAGCTCATCGCGCCGGTTGAAATCCGCGATCGGGCCGGCTCGCGCGTTCTCGGAAAGCTCTGCCATCCGGCTCTGCAGGAGCCGCAGCGGTCGCGTGATGGAGCGCGCAACGGCGAGGCCGGTGACCGAGCCGAGCAGCAATCCGATCGCCGCCCCGAAGATCAGGATGTTGCGCACCAGCGCCCCGATCCGTTCGGCGTTGCGCGTCAGCGTCTCGTTCAGGAAGCGCGCCCCGTCGATCATGCGGCGGGTGCTCGCGTCCATCTCGCGAAGAATTCCGCTCTGCTCGTTCAGGCCGTCGAGGGTAGTGGCGAGACCCTTTCGCCACTGGTCGAGTGCGTCGATCATCTCCGACTGGATGAGCGGCGAAATCGGCATGCTGGTCATCGTGTCGGAGAGCTTCTGGCTCTCGTCGTGGATGCGGGAGATGGCGTCGGTGTCGCGCATCGTCAAAGCTTCGGCGGTCCGGTTGGACAGCTTCAGCGCCTCGATCGCGATATCCTGCGTGGCGCGCTCGGTCTCCGCCGATTGCACCGAGTAGGTCAGCAGCTCGGCCACCTCGTCGTGCAGCGCCCGCTGCTCGGTCGAGTGGACCTTCAGCAGCCGCTCGATCCAATCGGTCAACGCCCGCGTCGGCGCTTCGCTCGCAACCGGCGCGACGGCGGTCGAGCCGGGCACCGGCGTGATACTCGCCTCGTAGCCCCCGAGGAGACGCTGCAGATCGGAGACCGCCTGGTCGTGTCCGGCGGTGGTCATTGCCTCGGAAAGACGTGTGGCGGCGCTCTTCAATCTCCCGAGCTCGAAATTGAAGCTGTCCGAAGCCTGCAGCGGTGCTGCTTCGTCGCTGAGCTTCGGCCGCGCCCGGAACAGCGCCATGTCCGAGACAGCGGCGCTGAATTCCTGTGCGCGATCGACGATGTCGCGGGCGATGCGGAGCTTCCGGTCGCCGTCCGCCAGCGATTTCACGATATCGGCGTTCGACTGGTGCTGCCGCTCGCGCGCCTCGTCGGTCAGTTGGACGAGGCCGTTGGCGCGGTCTGCCATGTCGCCGACGAGGCCGTCGTTGCGGACGGTCACGTCTACCAGGCGGCGCATGTCGTCGCGGTAGCGCTGCAGGGCGTCGGAAGCTTCCTTGGCCGCATCGATATGGGTCGGGTCGCGGACGAAGCCGGACAGCCGGATCAGGTCGAACCGCGCCTGCTCGGCATAGGTGAGGAACAGCTCGTAGAAGCCGGTGCGCTCGCTCGCCGTCGTCTGCAGGAAGTCGTCGCGGGCGGAGCGGGCGGAAAGCAGGTTGCGATAGATGGTTCCGGCGAGTACGGCGCCCGAGCGGGCGCGGTCGGCCTCGTTCAAAAGCACGAAAGCGGCGAGCGCAATGGCCGCCGCGATGGTGATCGGAATACCTCCGACGAGAAAGACCTTGTAGGTGATCCGCATTCCGCCAACCGAACCGGAACCCCACGCCCGGCGCCGGGCGATCTTACCAGAGGGTGGGGGCCGGGGGCGAGACATGCTGCCGCTGCCGGGCGGCGGGTCATGCGCAGTGGCGCGCATCCCTTTCGCGGGCCGCTGGCGTGCCGCCTAGCGTTGCGACATTTCGGAGGTCGGAACGCGCACCAGGACGGTGGTGTTCTGGTCGGCCTGGTAGCCGATGGTGACGGTGCGGACACGCGGCGCCGGCGAACCGTCAGCCGTGGAGAGGCACGCGGCGTCGATATTCGGCCAGACCGCGCCGGCACAGTTCGCCGAGGATCCGAGATCGCC
>JBBQVL010000057.1:0-29853 GCA_038211615.1 Hyphomicrobiales bacterium | reverse complement strand
CTCCGCCAGCAGCCGGCCGTCGCTCGCGTACATCACCTCGTGATAGTCGATGTCCGCGCCCTTCCGCTTTACCTGCATCACGATGTAGAGGGCGCCCTCGCCGGCGCGGACGAGCAGGTGGCGGACATTGTAGGGGCGATGATCCCGCAGGATTTGCTGGTCTTCAGGGCCGAGCCGCGGCTCGATGCAGTCCGGGTCGTCGATGCAATCGAGGTCCGTGCGTGACCCCGCGCGGAGGCGCAGCAGATAGCGCGAATCGTCGAGAACCTGGAAGCCGCTGTTGCTCGCGAAGGCCTGCCCGGTCTTCGCCGTCGCCGTCATGATCGTGTAGGTCATCGCCGGATCGGCGACCGAGCCGAACTGGATTTTTTGGCCGATGCCCTGGCCGCGATAGGTCTTGAGCAGATACCAGGCGCAGATGTTGCAGAAGCGCTCGATCCGTCCGCCGACCGGCCGATCGGCATAGACGAGGCCGAGGAACCCGACCGGCCGGTCGCCGTCGACTGCGACGTGCCCGCGATCGGCGTCGGCCGGACGCCAGGGATAGTCGAGGAGCCGCCGCCAGCGTTCCTTCGGCACCTTCTGGCTCATGTTGTCGAAGAGGAGATCGACGATCGCGTCGATGTCGCTTTCCTCCGCCGGGCGGACGATCACGCTCATCGGACGCCAAGCACCGGTTCGGCACCGGCGGGCCACGCCGCAAAGGCCTCCGCCACGCCGATCCAGCGGGCGGCCGGATGCGCGTTCGTCGCGCGGAAGAGGGCGTCGAGGAAATCCCAGAGGCCTGCATCGTGGTCGAGGTGGTGGGTGAGGAGGCCGAGCGGCTCGTCCCTTTCGCTCGCTCCGCTTCGCCGCGCTCGAAGCTCGCCCAGAATGCCGCTCAGCGCCTTGTTCTCTCCGGCGAAACGCCGTGCGCGCCAGTTCACCGGATCGACATGCGCATTCGCAATAGCGAGACCCGGCGCACCCCGCATCGCCGCGCGCGGCCCGTAGGCGGACGCGCCGCGAAAGCCGGCCTCCGCCAACCGGTCGAGCACCGGCCGCTCGATGCGGTTCCACGGCGCGGCGAGGATCGGCGCGAAACGGCCTCCGAGCAGCGCCGCGAGGCGTCGGCGGCCTTCGGCAAGCTCTTCGAGCACCGTATCGACCGGGCGGTCCCCGCCGCACTCCACCGCCGGCTCTCCGGGGCGGGCATGGTTCGTGTGGGAATAACCATGCTGCAGCACGGCGACGTGATCGCGCCCGCGAAGCGTGCTGGCCAGCCCGGCAACGGCGCGAGCGGGGATGACGGCGAGCGCGACCTCTATCCGGTGGAAATCGCTCAGGTCGAGGAGCTGCGCCAGCGCCGGGGTCGGAGCCGACGCGTCGTCGTCGCGCCACCAGAATGCGGCGATCCGCCCCGCATCGGCCCAAAGATCGAGCTCGCGGGCGAGATCGCCGAAGTCGAATGTTGGCGGTAACGTCACGGGCGTCGTGATACCCGTTTCCCGGTAAGGTTTCCCGAAAAATTCACGGCCCCGCCCGGGCCGGCGGACCTGCCGATCCGCCGTTGACAGGCATGGCGGCGGAGCGGACGATTTGCGGGGCGGAAACGGTTTGGCAATGCGACGGAAATCCTCAGGGCCCGGGCTGGAGAGATGAGCGGACCGCGGGTCAATGCCGGCGATCCCCTGCTCGCGCCGCACTACGACGCGGAAGCCGAGCTTCGCCACCTCCGCCAGACCGTCCACGCGATCCGGCAGGAGCTCGAGGCGCAGCAGGCGGAGAATGGCGAAAGCGTGCAGCGGGCCATCGCCAATGCGCAGGGCGAGATCGTCCAGCTCAGGCAGACGGCGACCGTGCTCCGCGACGCGCTGGAGGCGAAGCAGGCGGAGAAGAACGAGGCCGTGCAGAAGGCCATCGCCGACTCCACCGGCGAGATAGGCCAGCTCCGCGCCACGGCCCGCGTGCTTCGCGACGAGCTGGAGCTCCTGCAGGTGAGCAAGCAGGAGGCGGTGCAGAAGGCCATCGCAGATGCCGCCGGAGAGATGGTCCAGCTTCGGGCGACCGCGACTGCCCTCAGGGACCGCCTGGAAGCGCTGCGCGCCGAATACGAGGACAGGATCCAGGCGATGGAGCGCACCGGCCGCGACGAGCTGAAGCAGCTCCACGGCACCATCTCCGCCCTCCGCGCCGAACTGGAGAAGAGCCATGGACAATGATCCCCGCGTGAGCCGGCCGGATCGCCTCGCCGCGCTTCCCCGCCGGCGCAGCAAGGACCAGAAGCTCCGCCGCGCCGAGATGCTGCTCAGCATTTCGCACGAAGTGGCCGGGATCGAGAACCTCGACGAGGTGCTGGAAAGGCTGGTCGAGATCACCTCGCGCGAGACCGATTGCGAGCGCGCCACGCTGTTCCTGAACGACGACCAGACCGGCGAACTCTATTCGCGCGTCGCGCAGGGCGAGGGCCGCCGCGAGATCCGCCTGCTGAACACCAGCGGCATCGCCGGCCATGTCTTCACCACCGGCGAAGGGCTGATCATCGACGACGCCTACTCGGATGTGCGCTTCAACGCCGCGATCGACAAGCAGACCGGGTTCGAGACCCACACCGTCATGTGCGCTCCCGTCCGCACCGTGCGCGGCGAGGTCATCGGCGTCGCGCAGGCGCTGAACAAGCGCGGCGACGCGAAGTTCACGCGCGAGGACCTGGCGCTGCTCGAGGCGATGACGACGCAGGCGGCGGTGGCCCTGCAGAGCAACCAGTTCGTCGAGCGCATGCGGCGGTCGCGCGAAACCGAGCTCGAGTTCCTCGATGTCGTCGCCGACGTCACCTCCGAGATCGACCTGACTGTCCTGCTGCAGAAGGTGATGGGCGAGGCGACGCGGATGCTGAAGGCCGACCGCTCCACGCTGTTCCTGAACGACGAGAAGAGCAGCGAGCTCTGGTCGCAGGTGGGCGAAGGCCTGAACGCCATCGAGATCCGGCTGCCCAATCATCTCGGCATCGCCGGCGCGGTCTTCACGTCGGGCAAGACGATCAACATCCCCTACGCCTACGCCGACCTCCGCTTCAATCCGGCCTTCGACAAGAAGACCGGCTACTTCACCCGCTCGATCCTCTGCGTGCCGGTGGTCAACAAGGCCGGCAAGGTGATCGGCGTGACGCAGGTACTGAACAAGCGCGGTGGGCCGTTCAACGAGGAGGACGAGTCGCGCCTCAAGGCCTTCACCGGGCAGGTGTCGATCGCGCTGCAGAACGCCAAGCTGTTCGACGACGTGCAGAACATGAAGAACTACAACGAGAGCATGCTGGAAAGCATGTCGAACGCCGTCGTCACAACCAACGCCGACGGCCTGATCGTTACCTGCAACAAGGCCGGCTACCGCATCATGAAGGTGAAGCCGGCGGACATCCTCTCAAGGCCCTTCACCGAGTTTTTCGGCGGCGCCAACGCCTGGGTCGCCGACAAGGTCAGGGAGACGGGCGAGGCCAGCACCTCGTTCGAGATGCTCGACGCGGAGATGGAGTTTTCCGGTCAGAAGGTCTCCGTCAACGTCGCGATCCAGCCGCTGATGAGCGCCGAGGGCAAGAAGCTCGGCGCCATGCTGATGCTGGAGGACATCAGCGCCGAGAAGCGCATGAAATCCACCATGTCGCGCTACATGGATCCCGGCATCGCCGCGCGGCTCATGGGTTCGGGCGAGCAGGAGGACATCCTCGGCGGCAAGAGCGCCGTCGCCACCATCATGTTCACCGACATCCGCGGCTTCACCCCGATCACCGAGAGCCTCGGCGCGCAGGGCACGGTCGGCTTCCTGAACGACTATTTCACGCTGATGGTGGAAGAGATCGGCAAGGCCGACGGCATGCTCGACAAGTTCATCGGCGACGCGATCATGGCCGCCTTCGGCCTGCCGATCCCGCACGACGACGACGAGGACCGCGCCGTGCGCACCGCGATCAACATGATCAGGAGCCTGTGGAACTGGAACATCGAGCGGAAGTCGAAGGGCCAGCTTCCGGCCGACATGGGGATCGGCCTGAACACCGACGAGGTGGTGTCCGGCAACATCGGCTCGCCGAAGCGGATGAACTACACACTGATCGGCGACGGCGTGAACCTCGCCGCGCGGCTGGAAAGCGCCTGCAAGCAATATGGCGCGCGCATCCTGATCAGCGAGAACACGTTCCGGAAGCTGAAGGGGACCTACCGCATCCGCGACATCGACGACGTGGTGGTCATCGGCAAGACGCAGCCGGTCGGCGTTTACGAGGTGCTCGACTACCACACCGACGATACCTTCCCGAACCTGATGGATGTGGTGAACCACTTCCGCGAGGGGAGGAAGCACTACCGCGCCGGCGACTGGGACAGGGCCATCCGCTCCTTCGAGGAATGCCTGAAGGCGAACGACCGCGACAAGCTTTCAAGGCTCTATATCGAGCGCTCCACGCTCCTGAAATCCGAACCCCCCGCCGACTGGGACGGCGTCTGGAAGCTCACCTCCAAATAGGGCGCGTTCCGACCCTTCGATCGCGTCGCACCCTGGGCCGGGGCGATTCCGGCTCAGTCAGAACTCCACGCTGAAGTCGGGGCAGGGCACTTGTTGAAATTCGGCACGCTGCCTGTCAGCTCCTTCGACAGCAGGGCGGTCGACCCGGTCGGGGCGCCGACATAGATCGTGCCACCCGTCCGTGTGTGAGCCTGCGCGCTCTGACAGTTGGCGAAGAACTCGTTCTGGCAGGGGTAGGGGCCGGCGATCTGATGGCCGACAAAGGCCGAGCTGGGATTTGCGACGGTAATCGGGCACGAGCAAATGATCTCGTTGTCGGTGAGCCGCTGCTCGAAGCCCGGAAATTTCTTGCCCCGGGTGCTGCTGAAGCAGCTTCCGCCATCGCATTGCGCATAGGCTCCGTCCGACGTACTGGCCGGGCAGTTGTAGATCGCCTTGTTGCCGCCTGGGCGGGCCGATGGTGGCACGCTGAAGGTGCTCAGCATGAATCCGTTGCCCACCCCCTGCGCATTGAGGGTGCAGACGTCGCCTCCGCTGTAATTGTAGGGGAGGCTGATGCTGTTGCCAGTCTTCACATCGCACTTGCAGTAGGAGACCTGGTCGAGGACGAAGCAACTTGCCACCGCACAAAGAGCGTAGGTCTGATTGCTGCATATCTTGAAGGCCTGCGCCGGCGCCGGGATCGCCACTGCCAGGAAAAGCGTCAGGCAGAACGCGCCGGCCAGCCCGGCCAGCGACCGGAGCGCGCCCCGCCTCGCGATTGACCGGTACTGAAGGCTTCCGAAGCGAAGCTTCGGCGCTCCGGGCCTGGCTCGACGTCGCCGCGGGTCGTTGATCATGACGCAGATCTCCTGTGCATCCCGTCCACTTACGCCTGTGGGGCAGGTCTGCAGTTCGCAGATCGCGGGGATGGAAAAGGCCCTCGCAAGGAACCCGCTAAAATTGCGCCTACAAATCGAGACTCAAGGAAAAGTTGTGCGGTCGCCCGGGGACGGAACTCGCAGCCGCTGGCGGGAAATACCTGCCTCGCTCTTTTCGGCAATGGCGATTATGCCGTTCATGCCGAGAGGCAGCGCGAACCGCCGAGTGTGGATGTGTGTTCGCTCGAAGCCGGCGCTTTCGAGCAGTGCGGCGACATCCCTCTCGTCAAACGTCGTGTGCGTGTCAGGGCCGGAAAAGCGCCATTTCCGCATTGTCGCGCGATCCGTTGCATAGATGGCCAGGCGGCCGCCCGGTCGGAGCACGCGATGCGCCTCCGCCATGTCATGGCTATTGCGGTCGAAGAAATAGACGACGTTGACGAGCAGGATCCTGTCGAACGCGCCATCCGGCCAGGGCAGCGCGCCAAACGTGCCCCGCACCAGTTCGAGGCGTTGTGATGCGAGCGCCGCGCGATTCCTGTGAGCCGCCTGCGCGAGCATGCGCGACGAATGATCGATGCCGTAGACGCGACCGCGTGGCGTTCGAGCGAGGAGCGCAGCAAGGCCCCGCCCGGGTCCGAAGCCGAGGTCGAGCACCTTGTCACCCGGCTGGAGTCCCAGCGCATCGATCGCGAGGCGGTATGGCGTCCGGTTCACGATCGCCATGATCCCTCCGACGAGCGCGCCGCTCGTCCCGCTCGGACACCGCAACTGCCGCCCAAGCGCCTCCCAGAACCGATCCAGGCGACGCCGCGACATCGCACGGTTCAATTGCTGAGCGAGAGGCGTGCGTCGGCCGCTCACGACCTCTGCTGGATCTTCGTCAGCAATTCCTGGATCACCAGCCGCCGGCTCTTGTCCCACAGCGGGCGGTCGGGATGGACCGGAATAGCCAGGGCGTGCTGCAGGGCTGCGGTCGCTTCCGGGTACTGCGACTCGCTGTAGAGGAAGTCTCCATAGAAGTACCAGGCATCGAGTCCTTCGGGAGCGAGCTTGGTCGCCTGCTCCAGCAGCTGGCGAGCTTTGTCGGTGTCGCCGAAGCCGATGGGCCATCCCGGCACACGGTAGTAGAGCACGCCGAGGCTGGTCGGAGCTCCCGCGTCGAGCGCGGCCGGGTCGAGCGCATAGGCCTTCTCCAGTACGCTGCGCGCCGCTTTCGCCAGACGCAGGGCCGCGAAGCCGCTCGTCATGGAGGCGCGCTCGCTGGTCAGGATGCCGTCCCAGATCATCGCCTCGACCCGGTCAGGGTATTGGGCTGCCATCGCGTCCGCATCCGCGCCGAGAGCGTCCATCAGCTCGCCCTGCTTGTCGCTTTCCCGGACATCGAACTTGATGTTCTCCCATTTGATCTCGAGGTCGTAGATCGCCGCATCGAGCGCGGGATTGTCGGAGGCCGATGCGAGGGAGGGGAGAGCCGCCGCTGACACGATCCAGAGGCAGGCAAGCGCGAGCGGGCGCAATCTTTCAAGTGACATGGCCTTGTCCTTTCGTGGCGGGGATTTCGCGCTAAGCGACGGGCGAAGATGACGGGCGCGAGAGGGCCCGGTCGATGACGCGCGGAAACACGCGCTGGAGGAAAACGAAGAGCCTTTCCGGCCCGGGCGCATAGACCGAGCTGGCGCCCCTGGAGATGCCCTGCCAGATCTGGCGCGCCACCCGCTCGGGCGGGTCGGCTCGCACCTTCGGCATGAGCCGCTCCACCGGCGCCAGTGCCGCCGTTCGCGTGGCGCGTGGCGCGGCGTAGGTCACGCCGATGCCCTGCTGTTTCCATTCGCGCCGCAGCGCGATGGAGAAACCGCGCAGCGCGAATTTTGACGCCGAATAGGCCGTAAACATCGGATAGGGGATGTCGCCGAAGACGGAGCCGATGTTCACGACGCGGGAGGGTCGCGCTCTCTGCAGCAGCGGCAGCAGGTCGCGCGTCAGCGCCATCGGCCCGATGACGTTGGTGTTGAAGATGCGGGCGAGCGCCGCGTCGTCGAATGCGGCGAGCTCGCCGCCTTCAACGATTCCGGCATTGTTGATGAGAATATCGAGCGATCCCCATTCGGACATGAGCCGGTCGACGAGCCGGCGCCGGTCGGCGCCTTCCGTGATGTCTCCCGGCAGCACGAGATGGTTTCCCCCGGCGCCGAGCAGCGCGACGGTTGCCTCCAGCGCATCGCGCCGGCGTCCGCTGAGCGCGACGCTCATGCCGCGTTGCGCCGCGATCACCGCAAGCGCCCGGCCGATGCCTGAGCCCGCACCCGTGATCAGCACGCGCTGCCGGTCACGCGGCATTCCTGAGCTCCGCGCCGGCGCCGAGGTCGCGGAAGATCGCCCCGTAGAGCCGGTAGAACAACCTGGAGTTCTCGATGACGATCCGCTGCGTCTGTGGATCTTCGAATCCGTCGACCAGGGTGCGGAAGAAGGCGACGTGCTCCATGTCGAGCGAGCCATGCGAGCGAAGATAGGAGAAGCCGAGGTCATCGCTCAGCCCGAGCGACGCCTTCATGGAATCGGCGAGGCGATTGGCGAGCAGGACCGACAGGCCCTCGAGGACATGCACGCTGCCCAGCATGGCATAGGGGCTGACATGCTCGATGGCGTAATAGGCATAGCCGACCATGATGCGGCAGGCGGCGCCCGGCTCACCGTTCCGGACGGCGTCGGCGTCGCCGCCGAGCGCGCGGATGTCGTCGAGGATCCATTTCTCGTGACCGCGCTCCTCCTCCATGTATTCGACCAGGGCGTCCTGGTACCGCTCGTCGCCGGTGCGCGATGCGGCGAGAGCCAGAAGCGGGAACGTGTGTCGGACATGGTGATAGGCCTCGGCCAGAAAGCTCAGATAGAGCGAGCGCGGCGCCCCGGATTTGATGGCGTGCTGGACGAGCGGGATCGCGAAGAACGCCTCGCGATCCTGCGCTGTCTCGGAAGTCAGGCGGTCATAAAATGACATGCGGCAGTCCTTCGTTGTGGCTTCAGGAGGATTCAGAGCGGCGCGTCTCGCCCGCGCGGTGCATGCGCGGCGAAGAATTTCGCCGCTTCCTTGCGGCGAATGCGGCCATTGGATGAGAGGAGCCCGTTTGCGACCGCATCCTGCAGCGGAACGACGGAAAAGGCGCGCGGCACTGCGTATTCCGGAGCGCCGGAACAGCACCTGGCAAGGAGATCGAGCACCGCGGCTTCCTTGGCCCGCGCAAACCAGTTCGCTCCGCCCTCCGTGGGGATGAGCAGCGCTTTCAGGTATGGCTCGCCATGTCCAAGCACGGCGCAGAAGGCGATGCGGCCGTCGCCGAGCAGCATCGTCTCGATCCACTCCGGGCTGACGTTGCGGCCGAACGCGGTGACCAGCAGGTTATCCTTACGGCCATGGACCGTCAGGAACCCGTCGGCGTCGATCGTGCCGAGGTCTCCGGTTCGCCACGGCCGCTCCGCCGGCCCGGAGCCGAGATAGCCGTCGGTGATCGAAGGGCTGTCGACGACGATCTCATCGTCGACGATCGATACGCCGATGCCGTCCAGTGGCTGGCCGACGGTCCCCGCCCGGCGCTTGCCGGCCCGATTGACGCTGACGACCGAGCAGCATTCGGAAAGGCCGTAGCCCTCGTGCGCCGGTATTCCGAGCGTCCACGCCGCCTCCGCGACCTGTGCGGCGACTGGGGCGCCGCCGACTGCCACGAACCGGAGCGACGCGGGCGCGCGGCGCTGCGCCGCCATGAGCTCTCCGACCCAGCTCCGCAGGAGCTGCGGGACCACGACGCACATCGTTGGACGGTGCGTATCGATCGCAGCCGCGAGACCCGCGGCGCTGCCCTTCCCCACACCGTCGGCAAGCGCCGCGTCGAAATGGACCGGAGCGCCAACCAGCGCCGGTATGAACACGGCGCAGATTGCCTCCAGAAGGAGCGGCAGCGGCAGAACCGAGAGATAGGAATCGCGCTCGCCCGCGCCCGTCGCCGCGGCGAGCGCCCCGCTCGACCACGCGATCTGCCCGCTTTCATGGCGCACGCCTTTCGGCTCGCCGGTGCTGCCGGACGTGTAGACGATCTGGCCGAAACCATCGACCGGCCCGGCGGAGACCGCATTGCTCCGATGCCCTCCGATCGACTGCGTTTCGACGCCCGATTGACGCGCACGCGGCTCGGTCTCGGCCGTTGTGAGGACGAGATCGATCGAGGCGTCGCGGGCGATGTGCGCCAGCTGCGCCGCGCTGAAGAAGGTCGGCAGCGGCACGACGATCTTTCCGGCCATGGCACAGGCGAGCTGCGCCACTGCCCAGTCGACTCCGTTCGGTGCAAGCAGGCCGACGACGCGCGCCTTTGCGTCGATCTCCCGCGCGAAGCCCGACACGCGCGCGAGGATTTCGCTGCGCGAGAGCGCGCCATGCGAATCGCTCGCGGCAAGAGCGGCGCCGTCGCGCTGCGCGTGTCGCTGCATGGCGTCAAACAGGGATCGCATCGCACCCTGCCACTGGAAACGCCTGATGGCCGGAAGTGACGCGGTTGCTCGCAACCGCGTAGACCCGCGGCTCAGCCGCGTAATAGTCCCCCCAGCGCTCGAAGTTTACGACGCGGCTCGGATCCGCATCGGCAAGACATATCGGAAACAGCCCGAGCTTTTCGACGATGTTCCGCAGGCGTCTGGTCAGCGTGAAGAACGACCACGCGTAGGACTGCTCCTCCCCGAACGAAATTATCCGAGCGATGAACCTGCATGTTTCCGCCGGAGCGACGCTCACCAGCGTGGAGACTTCGAGAATCTCCGCCCGGTCGATCGTCCTGTTGGAGAGCTCGCCTAGGATTCTTTCAATCGGAGCATCGAGGTAGCTCTCGGAAAAGAACCCGTCCTGCGCGGTACGCAATCCGGCGGCGCAGATCACGCCGTCATTTTCGCCCCGGCAGGCGATGAGCCGAGAGGGGAAGTCTTCTATCCGCGCATCATAGCGCGATCGGTAGACCCTCTTGATGAAGC
Organism: Hyphomicrobiales bacterium; assembly: GCA_038211615.1. Classification (GTDB taxonomy): domain Bacteria; phylum Pseudomonadota; class Alphaproteobacteria; order Rhizobiales; family Afifellaceae; genus DASWJZ01. Next base: position 19,483 of record JBBQVL010000057.1, on the reverse strand, counting down.
CCTCGATTTCGCTTCGGCGGGGGTCGTCGCGTGTGACAATGGCGGTCTCCGGCATCGCTGGTCCCTCGGCCGTAACGTCTGCGAGGGCATTGCTGCCCCCGACGCGCGACGGCCGAACCAATCACAGGCAAGCTGTCGGTTCGCTTGCAGTGCTGCGGCGGAGCGGCGGCGGGATTGCGGCTCTTCTGCGGTTGTGATTACGCCGACGCGACAGGTCCGCTTCGCGTCAAGGCCGCGCGCAAGGCGCACTCCCCGCGCGGCAGCGGCTTCCACGCACTCGCCGCCTCGGACTTCTGATCTTTCCGATGCGCGTTACGCGCGCTCCCATGACGGTCTCGCCGCCGCCCGGATAGGGGAGTTCCGGCTCGCCGCCTTTGGGAGGTATATCCCGCCATCGCGCGTCAGAAACTCGAAGAATGCCTGTGTGGCGGGCATCAGGGTCTTGTCGCTTCGCCGCACGCCGAACCATTTGCGTTGCACCGGCATTCCCTCCGCGCTCAGCACCACAAGCCGGCCGTTCTCCAGTTCGGCTTCCACGGTGTGGGCGGAGATGAAGGCGATGCCGAGCCCCGCCATGACCGCCTGCTTGATCGTCTCGTTGCTGCCGCTCTCGATCTTGAGGTTGCCGGTCCGCAGCGGCATTCCGGCGAGGTAGATCTCCATCGAGAGCCGTGTGCCTGAACCCTCCTCCCGGATCAGGAATATCTCCTCCGCGAGTTGCGCCTTCGGTATGCGGCGGCGCGCGGCGAGCCGGTGGTTCGGCGCGGCAATGATGACGAGCGGATGATCGCCGAAGGCGAGCGCCTCGACCGCGAGATCCTTCGGCGGGCGTCCCATGATCGCGATGTCGATCTGGAAATCGCGGAGGAGCGCGATGATCTCTTCGCGGTTGCCGACGCTGAGGCGCACCTCGATTCCCGGATGCATCTTCGCGAAGCCGGCGATCAGGCGCGGCGCGAAATACTTGGCGGTGCTGACGACGCCGACCGATACGTGGCCGGCCGACAGGCCGCGCAGCGCCGCCAGCCGGTCTTCGCAGGCCGCCATCAGCGATGCGATCTGCGCCGCCGTCTCCATCGCAATCAGGCCCGCCTCGGTCGGGAGCAGCCCGTCGCTGGTGCGATCGAACAGGCGGAAGCCCGCCTCGGCCTCGAGCTGCTGCAATTGCAGCGTGATCGCGGGCGGCGTCAGGCCGAGTTCCTTCGCAACGCTTACGATCTTGCGCGAGCGCCCGATCGCCGCAAGCGCGCGAAGCTGCCGCAGCGTGACATTGCGCATGCACGATAACCTTCCCTTACTGCCGAGCAAAGATTATTCAATTTTACTTATTGCGTCCATGCCGCATGATCGCGTTCGGACGACTCCGCCCGAGGCGAGCCGTTCCAAGAAAGCGGCGGCCTCTTCGAGGGCTCGACCGGAACGGGAGGCTTGGGTGACCGCACAGACACTGGGGGAGTTCCTGCGCGTTGACGCGGCTGGCTCCCCGGCCGACCGCGATGTGGCGGTGACGATCCTGGAGATCGGCTCGGCCGCGCTGCAGGTCTGGCGGCGCGTGCAGGACGGCAATCCCGCCGATGCGAAGCATGCCCCGGGCATGAATGCCGCCGGCGACAAGCAGATCGGGCTCGACCTTCTCGCCGACGAGATTTTCCTTGCCGCGGCGCGCCTCGCGCCGGTCGCCGCCTATGCGTCGGAGGAGCTTGCGGAACCGGTGCTGATCGATCCTTCGGCCGCGCTGGCGCTCGCCGTGGACCCGCTCGACGGGTCCTCGAACGTGGAACTCGATCTGTCCTTCGGCACGATCTTCTCGATCCTCCCCGCCCTTCCACCGAACGGGCGGGGGCCGCTTTCAAGCTTCCTGCAGCCGGGCAGCCGGCAGCTCGCGGCGGGCTTCGCGATCTACGGTCCGCGCCTCGCCTTCGTCGTCAGCGTCGGCGCAGGCACGCATGTTTTTTCCTACAGCGAATCCGTCGGCGACTACGTCCTTCTGGCGCAGTCGATAGAGATCCCGAAGCAGGCGGCGGAGTTCGCCATCAACGCCTCCAACTACCGCCACTGGGAGGAGGGCGTGCGGCTCTATTTCGACGATTGCGTAAAGGGCACGCACGGGCCGCGCGAACGGGATTTCAACATGCGCTGGCTCGCCTCGCTCGTAGTTGAGGCCTACCGCATCCTGATGCGCGGCGGGGTGTTCCTCTATCCCGCCGACAAGCGGCCGGGCTACGGCAGCGGACGCCTGCGGCTGGTCTACGAGGCAAACCCCGTCGCGTTCCTGACGCAGCAGGCCGGCGGCAGCGCGACCAACGGAACCGAGCCGATCCTGTCGCTCGTCCCGGAGAGCCTGCACCAGCGCACGCCGCTCGTGTTCGGATCGAGCCGCGAAGTCGCGAAGCTCACCGGCTACCACTCGGACGCCGCCGCCATCGGCGAGCGGTCGCCGCTCTTCGGCAATCGCGGCCTCTTCAGGCCCTGACCCATGTCCACGCGCCATCCCATCATCTCGGTCACCGGCTCGTCGGGCGGCGGCACCACCACGGTGCGGCTCACCTTCGAGCAGATATTCCGCCGCGAGAAGGTCAACGCCGTCTTCGTCGAAGGCGACGCCTTCCACCGCTTCGACCGCGAGGCGATGAAGCAGGAAATCGCGCGTCACGCGGCGGCGGGGAACGATCATTTCAGCCACTTCGGCCCCGACTGCAATCTTCTGGAGGAGCTCGAGGCGACCCTTGCCGGATATGCGAAAAGCGGCAGGGGGCGCACGCGCGACTACGTGCATGACGACGAGGAAGCGGTGAAGCTCAAGGCGCCGCCCGGCACGTTTACCGAATGGCGCGATTTTCCCGAGGAGAGCGACCTCCTCTTCTACGAAGGCCTGCATGGCGCCGTCGTCACCGACAAGGTGAACATTGCGCAGCACGCCGACCTCAGGATCGGGGTCGTGCCCGTCATCAACCTCGAATGGATCCAGAAGATTCATCGCGACCGCGCCACGCGCGGCTATTCGACCGAGGCGGTGACCGACGTGATCCTCCGCCGCATGCCCGATTACGTGAACTTCATCTGTCCGCAATTCACGCTGACCAACATCAACTTCCAGCGCGTGCCGATCGTCGATACGTCGAACCCGTTCATCACACGCTGGATCCCGACGCCTGACGAATCGATGGTGGTCATCCGCTTCGCCAGTCCGCGCGGCATCGATTTCTCCTACCTGCTGTCGATGATCCACGACAGCTTCATGTCGCGCGCCAATTCGATCGTGATCCCGGGCGGCAAGCTCGACCTCGCGATGCAGCTCATCCTGACGCCGCTCATCCTGAAGATCATGGAGCAGAAGCGCAGGGCATGATGACAGCGCTGTTGGAGATAGAGGACATGAACAAGATCGACACGCAGGTCGCCTCCGGCACGATTGCGGAGGGCAAGGAGCGCTACAAGGCCGGCGTCATTCCTTACGCCAAGATGGGCTATTGGGAGCCGGACTATCAGGTGAAGGACACCGACGTCCTCGCGCTTTTCCGCATCACGCCGCAGGTGGGCGTCGATCCCGTCGAGGCGGCGGCAGCCGTGGCCGGCGAGAGCTCAACGGCGACATGGACGGTGGTGTGGACCGACCGCCTCACCGCCTGCGAGCTCTATCGCGCCAAGGCGTTCCGCGTCGATCCCGTCCCGAACACCGGCCCCGGCACGAAGACCGAGCAGCAGTATTTCGCCTACATCGCCTACGACCTGGACCTCTTCGAGCCGGGCTCGATCGCCAACCTGACGGCCTCGATCATCGGCAACGTCTTCGGCTTCAAGGCGGTGAAGGCGCTGCGGCTCGAGGACATGCGCATTCCGGTCGCCTACCTGAAGACCTTCCAGGGACCGGCGACGGGCGTGGTGGTCGAGCGCGAGCGGCTGGACAAGTTCGGCCGTCCGCTGCTCGGCGCCACGACCAAGCCGAAGCTCGGGCTATCGGGCCGCAACTACGGCCGCGTCGTCTACGAGGCGCTGAAGGGCGGGCTCGACTTCGTTAAGGACGACGAGAACATCAACTCGCAGCCCTTCATGCATTGGCGCGACCGCTTCCTCTACTGCATGGAGGCGGTGAACCGGGCGTCGGCCGCGACCGGCGAGGTGAAGGGGCACTATCTGAACGTCACCGCCGGCACGATGGAGGAGATGTACGAGCGCGCCGAGTTCGCGAAATCGCTCGGCTCCGTGATCGTCATGATCGACCTCGTGATCGGCTACACGGCGATCCAGTCGATGGCCAAATGGGCGCGCCGCAACGACGTGATCCTGCACCTGCACCGCGCCGGCAACTCCACCTATTCGCGGCAGAAGAACCACGGGATGAACTTCCGCGTCATCTGCAAGTGGATGCGGATGGCCGGCGTCGACCATATCCACGCCGGGACGGTGGTCGGCAAGCTGGAGGGCGACCCGCTCATGATCAAGGGCTTCTACGACACGCTCCTGAGCGACCGCACGCCGGTCACGCTGGAGAACGGCCTCTTCTTCGAACAGGAGTGGGCGTCGCTGAACAAGGTGATGCCGGTCGCCTCGGGCGGCATCCATGCCGGGCAGATGCACCAGCTCATCCACTACCTCGGAGAAGACGTGGTGCTGCAGTTCGGCGGCGGCACCATCGGACATCCCGATGGCATCCAGGCCGGCGCCACCGCCAACCGCGTCGCGCTGGAGGCGATGATCATGGCCCGCAACGAGGGGCGCGACTACCTCGCCGAGGGACCGCAGATCCTCGACGAGGCGGCCAGATGGTGCTCGCCGCTGAAGGCCGCCCTCGATACCTGGCGCGACATCACCTTCAATTACGATTCCACCGACACCGCCGACTTCGTGCCGACCGCGACCGCCAGCGCGTGAGCTGCGCACCCTTCGGAGACCACACGCCATGATGACCAATACGGGCAACCGCATCACGCAGGGGCAGTTCTCGTTCCTGCCGGAACTCACCGACCAGCAGATCGCCGCGCAGATCGACTTCGCGCTGGCGAAAAACTGGGCCGTCAGCGTCGAATATACCGACGATCCGCACCCCCGGAACACGTACTGGGAGATGTTCGGCAACCCGCTGTTCGACCTCCGCGATCCGGCTGGAATCCTCATCGAGATCAACGACTGCCGAAAGACTTTCCCCAATCACTACATCCGGGTCACGGCCTTCGATTCGACGCGCGGCTGGGAGACGCCGCGCATGAGCTTCATCGTCAACCGGCCGAAGCACGAGCCGGGCTTCGTGGTGGAGCGGCAGGAGCGCGATGGGCGCGCGGTCGGCTACACAATCCGCTCCTACGCAACGCTCCGCCCCGAGGGCGAGCGCTACGGATGATGGCTTCCGATGCGACGGTGCCGCCTTTGGATTGTCGCGGTGCCCGGACCTGGCCCGGCATGACGACAGCCTTGACGGCTTGCTGATGTCGGCCGAGCCCTTGCTCCCGGCCGACGGCGCCGCGCGGACCATCGACCTCCGCCGCGCCTTCGAGGAGTCCGGCGTGGGCGAGATCCTCGCGGAGCTCGACCGCGAGCTGATCGGCCTGACACCGGTCAAGCGGCGCATCCGCGAGACGGCGCTGCTTCTCCTCGTGGCGCGTGCGCGCAAGGAGCTCGGGCTGACGCAGGAGACGCCGACGCTGCACATGAGCTTCACCGGCAACCCGGGCACCGGCAAGACGACGGTGGCGCTGCGGATGGCGAACCTCCTTCATCGCCTCGGCTATATCCGCAAGGGCCACCTCGTCACCGTTACGCGCGACGATCTCGTCGGCCAGTATATCGGCCACACCGCCCCGAAGACGCGCGAGGTGCTGAAGCGCGCGATGGGCGGCGTGCTCTTCATCGACGAGGCCTACTACCTCTTCCGGCCGGAGAACGAGCGCGACTACGGGCAGGAGGCAATCGAGATTCTCCTGCAGGTGATGGAGAACCATCGCGAGGACCTCGTGGTCATCGTCGCCGGCTATGCGGACCGGATGGAGACGTTCTTCTCCTCCAACCCCGGTTTCCGCTCGCGAATCGCGCATCACATCGACTTTCCCGACTATGGCGATGCGGAGCTTGTGGCTATCGCGGAGCTGATGCTTGCCGGGCAGAGCTACGGCCTCTCGCCTGCCGCGCGCGACGCGTTGCTGCGCTATGTCCCGAAGCGGCGGGAGCAGCCGCATTTCGCCAACGCCCGCTCGATCCGCAATGCGCTCGACCGCGCGAGGATGCGGCAGGCGAACCGGCTGTTCGAATCGCCTGCGCCCGTCAGCGCAGCGGATCTCTCGACCATCGAGGCGGAGGACATTCTCGCCAGTCGCGTGTTCACACTCGCTGACGCGACCTGAGCCGGAACTGTCGGGAGGAGCGCGCATTTCTCCGTGCGACGTTCGTGCAACTTGACGGATCGGGGTCCTTTGGCCTCCATACTGTCAATAAATATAGACAATTGAACGGATGGAGATGCCCGGATGAAGGTTCTTATCGGCTTTGCGCTCCTCGCCCTTTCGGCGATCGCCAGCAACGCGGCGTACGCGGCAGCGCCCGGCGATCCTGCGCATGGCGAAGTCGTCTTCAAGAAGTGCGCCATCTGCCACACGCTGGAGCCGGGTGGAAAGAAGGTCGGTCCGTCGCTCTACGGCGTTATCGGCCGGCCCGCCGGCACGCTTCCGGGGTTCAACTATTCCGACGCGATGAAGGCCTCGGGCATCACCTGGGACGAGGCGCACCTGGACACCTACCTGACCGATCCGAAGGCGCTCGTTCCGAAGAACAAGATGGCCTTCCCCGGCCTCAAGGAAGAGCAGGACCGCCTCGACGTCATCGCGTATCTAAAGTCGATCGTTAAGTAAGGCCCGACCCGGATCAGGCGCGCCATCGGCGGGCCTGATCCACGCAGTGCGCGATCCCGGCTGCGGCAAGCATCGCCGCGATCCAGAACCATGGCGCACCCGTCAGCGCAGCGCGAAGCGCCAGCAGCAGGCACAGCCCCGCCGCGAGGTTCCACAAGAGGTCGGAAAGGTCGGGACCGCGCATCGTGCGGAAGCTCAGCACCGCGAACGCCGCCGCCTCCACGATCACCAGCGCAACGATCCCGTCGACAATCCGTCCCGAGGCAAAAAGCGCGTCCATTGCTAGAACGGACCGTTCAGCCGCACGACCGCGAGGTTGAGGATTCCCGCGAACGTGACCCATGCGAGGTAAGGGAAAAGGAGCGCGCTCGCCTTGCCGGAAAAGCTGCGCAGCACGACCATGAGCCCGACGATCGAGAGCCACAGCACGACGACTTCGTAGAGGGCGAAGTCCGGGCGGTGGAGACGGAAGAACAGCGCGCTCCACAAGATGTTCAGGAAGCCGTTCAGCGCGAAGAGCCCGATGATCCACTCGCGGCTCGGGCGGTCCGGAGCGCTCCGCCAGGCAAAGTAACCTGACATCGCCGCGAACGCATAGATGATGGTCCAGGCCGGCCCGAACAGCCAGTCGGGCGGCTTCCATGCCGGCTCCTGGAGACTCTGGTACCAGGGTCCAAGCTCCGTCATGCTGCCGCCGATCATGGCCACCACGATCGCCGCCATCGCAGCGACTATGACCGGTGTCCACGGGCTTGCGCGGGTCGCGGTCACGGCGCCACGAGCCCGAAAAGGTGCGCCAGATCCTTGAAGAAGATGCGCACATGCGCGAGCGGCCTGGCGCGCACGAGCTCCTTGTTCATGTAGGCTTCCCATGTCAGCCGCTGCACGTCCTTGTCGCGGCAGATCGAGACGAAGCGCTCGCGCCGCTTGTCGCTGCTGTACCAAAAGCTCTGCATGATCCCGAGGATGAAGAAGACGCGGCCGTGCGCCTTCATGAAGCGCTTGCGCGCAGTGGCGAACGCCCGCGCGTCGCCTGTCTCGAGGAAGAGCGCGACGGCGTCCGCCGCGAGCCTGCCGCCGAGCATCGCATAGTAGATGCCCTCGCCGGATGCCGGCGCCACGACGCCGGCGGCGTCGCCCGCGAGCACCACGTCGCGTCCGTTGTCCCAGCGCTTCAGCGGCTTCAGCGGAATGGGCGCACCTTCGCGCCGCAGGGTTTCCGACGCATCGAGTCCCGCGACCGCGCGAAGCGCGCCGACTGCGCCCTTCAGCGAAAAGCCCTTGTTGGCGCTTCCCGTCCCGACACTCGTGATGTCACCGTGCGGAAAAACCCAGGAATAGAAATCGGGCGACATGCGGCCGTCGTAATAGACGTCGCAGCGCTGGTGGTTGAAGCGTGCAGCTTCGTTTCGAGGCGAGCGGACGATCTCGTGGTAGGCGAAGACGTAGCGTGGCCGGCCGGCGTGCGGCACCGCCTGCTTCGCCACCGCGGAGATCGCCCCGTCTGCGCCGATCACGGTGCGCGCGCGGACAGAGTGAAGCTGCGCAGCCTGCGGATCTTCTTTCCTCCGGTAACGGACGACCGCTGTTCCGTCGGAATCGCGATCGAAGGCCTCGAAGGTGCCGGAGCGACGGGTGGCGCCGGATTCTTCGGCGCGCGACCGCAGGAACTCGTCGAACTCGTCCCTGTCCACCATGCCGACGAAGCCGCCATCGATCGGCATGTCGACGCGCTTCTCCGAGGGGGCAATCATCTGGGCGGCTGTGATCCGCGCCTTCAGGAGGCGCGGCGGGATGTCAAAGTCGCGGATCAGGCGGGGCGGAATGGCGCCGCCGCACGGCTTGATGCGTCCTGCGCGGTCAAGCAGAAGCACCGAGCGGCCGCGAAGCGCGAGGTCGGTCGCGGCGGTGGCGCCGGCCGGTCCGCCGCCGACCACGACGACGTCGAAGATTTCGGCGCTCATCGTGTGCGTCCCGCCGAGGCGGCGGCGAAGCCGCCCAGATCGAGTGCCTCGGCGCTACTGAAGGGCTGACTGTCCTGCCGCCGTGCCTGGCCGCCGACGCGCCACGCAAGGCGAGCCGCGACGATGAAGAGCAGCGCCTCGCAGAAGAAGACGATGGCGTAGGCGGGTCCGGGAGAGCCGAGAAGCGGGCGCATCGCATCGACCGCGACCGTGCCGATGAACCCGCCGAGTCCGAAGGCGAGCGCCTGCGCCGACCCCCATAGCCCGATGCGGATGCCCTCACGCGACGGGCCACCCGAGCCCGCGAGCGCCATCATCGAACCGATGGCGGCGACGGCGAAGGCGCCGTTCGAAACGCCGAGGGCAGCGACGCATGCCCGCAGCGGCCAGGCTGGTCCGAACACGCCACCGAGGGCGATCGCGCCAAGCGCAAACGCGGAAGCGACGCAGCCGCTGACCGTCCAGAACCGGAGCGATCCCAGCCGCCGGTTTGCAAGCGAGCTTCCGGCGATTCCGACGAGCAGCATGCCGATGAGCACGCCGCCATTCTGCAGCCCGGAGAGCCTGGTCGATTCGCCCGGCGTCATCCCGAAGACGATGCCGGCGAAGGGTTCGAGGATCAGGTCCTGCGCGCTGTAGGCGAGCATCGACATGAAAACGAATATCGTGAAGCGTCGCGCTTCCGGCTCCGCCCACACGCTCGCGAGCGCCTCGCGGAATGCAGGCTTCGGCACCGTGGAGCGCGCCGCCGATTCCGGTGCCGCGCCGCGTCCGCCGCGCGGCTCGACACCCGCGACCGCGCCGAGCGTCACGACAAAGGCTATGGCCGCGACGATGGCCGTGACGGTGACGAGGCGGCCGGGCGAGAACGGGTCGAGGAAGTAACCGGCGGTGCCGGCCGTGACGACGAAGCCCGCGATCATCATGACCCACACGACTGTCGCCGCGGCCGCGCGGCGCGAAGGGTCGACGCTGGTCGCGAGCAGCGCAAGCAGCGACGTCCCCGACGCGCCGACCCCGATGCCGATCATCAGGAAGGCGGCGATTGCGAGCGCGATTCCGGCGGGCACGCTGGTCGCCATTTCGGCCGTGGCGAGCGCGGCGCCGATCCCGCCGAGCGCAAGTATCGCCATGCCGCCCACGATCCAGGGGGTCCGCCTGCCGCCCGTATCCGAGCCGTGCCCCCAGCGCGGGCGGAGCATCTGCACCGCATAGTGGAAGGCGACCAGCGCGCCGGGCAACATGGCGGGAAGGGCAAGCTCCACCACCATGACGCGGTTCATGGTCGATGTGGTGAGCACGACGATCGCGCCAAGCGCCGTCTGCACCAGTCCGAGGCGCGCTATTCCAAGCCAGCCGAGCGGCGCGCTCACTGAACCACCGCCGCGAAATGGCGTAGCGCGAAGGCCGCGACCAGCATGCCGAGGACATAGAGGCTGGTGCCGGTGGCGTTGTACCATGAGGCGCGCTCGCGCGGCGCCTTCATCAGCCGCGCCATCAGGATAAGCTGGATTGCAAGCGAGAGCACGACGATGGCGGCGTGGATCGGCCGGCCCCATGCGGTCAGGAGAGCGACGACCGCGATCTGCGGAGCGACCATCATGCCGCAGGCGACCCACGCGGCGTTTGTGACGCCGAGCGAAGCGGGGAGGGAGCGGATGCCGACCTGCCGGTCGCCCTCGACCGACTTGAAGTCGTTCAGCGTCATGATGCCGTGCGCGCCGAACGAATAGAGCGCGGCGAGCAAGATGATGCGCGCGTCGGGAAGACCGCCGAGCATGATCGCGGCACCGGTAAACCACGGCACACCCTCGTAGCATATCGCGACAGCGGAATTGCCCCACCAGCCGTTGAGCTTCAGCCGGAAGGGCGGAGCGCTATAGGCCCAGGCGAGGATCATCCCGAACAAAGCCGCGCCGAATCCCCACGGGCCGAGCAGGCTGGCGACGGCCAGCGACAGCGCGGTCCAGAGGAAGGCGATGTAGAGCCCCCAGCGCCCCGGCATCCGCCCGGACGGAATCGGCCGGTTCGGCTCGTTGATCGCGTCGACGTGCCGGTCGAACCAGTCGTTCGCGGCCTGGCTCGTGGCGCAGATCAGCGGTCCCGCGAGGAGGATTCCCGCGACGACCAGCGGCCAGCGTCCGCCGACCGGCACGCCCGCCGACACCACGCCGCAGCCGAACGCCCACATCGGCGCAAACCATGTTATGGGCTTCAGCAGTTCCAGTACCGTTGTGGCGGCCGGCCTTGCTGACCCCGGGGCGAGGATGGCGGTTGTCTGATCCATGCCGGAACGATACGGCTGACATCGCCGACCGTCAATTAGGGTTTACACCTCCGGCGTGGACATGTGACCGGTTTGCATGACATCGGAACCGCGCCGCAGGGGCTGTGTTCATAGCCCGGCGGGGAGGATCTGGCGGGGCGGGGAGAATCTCGGATGCGGAGCAAACCCGGTTATCTGCCCCCGGCCCTGAGCGGTGCGCGGGTCGAGGCGGGAGGCAAGGCAGGGCGACTGAACTATTATGTCGCCGGAGAGGGCGCGCCGATGCTTCTTGTCCACAGCATCAACGCCGCCGCCTCGGCCTACGAGGTCAGCCCGATCTTCGAGGCGGAGAAGGCCCGGCGGCGGGTGTATGCGGTCGATCTGCCAGGGTTCGGGTTTTCCGATCGCTCCGAGCGCCCCTACACGATCCGCCTCTACGTCGACGCTATCCTCGCGATGCTCGACGAGATCGCCCGCGAGTGCGGATCCCAGCCGGTCGATGCGGTCGCTCTCTCGCTTGGCGCAGAGTTCGCCGCGCGCGCCGCCGTCGAGCATCCGGAGCGTTTCAGGACCCTGACGCTCGTGACGCCGACAGGCTTCGACCGGGGCTCGGAAAAGCGGCGCGGCGATCCGGGGGCATCGCGCGAGATTCCCGGACTGAAGAAGGCGCTGGAATTCCCGCTCTGGAGAAAGGGACTCTACCAGGCCCTGGTGAGCCGGAGGAGCATGCGCTTCTTTCTGAAGAAGACCTTTGGCTCCGACCAGATCGACCAGGGACTTTTCGACTACGACTACCTGACGGCGCATCAGCCGGGGGCGCGCCACGCGCCCTACGCGTTCGTATCCGGAAGGCTCTTCAGCGCCGACATCCGCAATGTCTATGAGCGGCTCACCTTGCCAGTGCTGGTGGCGCACGGAACGCGCGGGGACTTTGCGGATTTCAGCGGCATCGGCTGGACGGCCAACCGGGCCAACTGGCGGATCAAGGCGTTCGAGACGGGAGCACTGCCGCATTTCGAGCAGCCGCAAATGTTCATCGACGTGCTCGACCGGTTCCTTGGCGATCCCCCGAACGCCGTTCCGGTCGCGGCCTAACCTTCCGCTTCCTCGGCGGCCTCGGCGGAAGCGAGACCGTAGCGGCGGAGCTTCACGTAGAGGCTCTGGCGGCTGAGCCCGAGCATCTGCGCGGCGGAGGCGCGGTTGTCGCCGGTCAGCTCCAGCGCCGCCTCGATGCAGAGCCGCTCGATCACGTCGGTGGTGTCGCGCACCAGGTCCTTGAGCGGCACGCGGCCGATCAGTTCGGTCAACTGCTCGATGGAGCGCGGCAGCTGCCGCGTCGACCGCGGCTCCGGCGTTGGCCGCCGGCCCTGCGGACGCAGCACGAAGCCGAGGCACGGCTGCTCGCCCTGCGTCGCCGAGACCGCCGTGACCTCGACATCCTCGAGGCTGCCGAACTGCCCGCGCAGCACGGTGGGGAAATTCCGCACCGCGCCGTGCTCCTTCAGGTTCGCGACGAGGACGTTGAAGTCCGCGCTCGACCGGCCGAGCCAGCGGTCGAGGGGCTCGCCCGTTGCCTGCTCGCTTCCGCCTACCTGCGCGAGATCGAGAAAAGCCTGGTTCGCGGTCAGGATACGCCGGTCGAGGCCAGTCACCACAAAGCCGTCCGGCAGATCCCCGACGAGCTTCGACAGGCGCTCCTCGGCGCGTCGCGCCTCCATCCTGTCCGTTGCACCCCCGAGCGTGGAGATGCGCACGAGGAAAAGTGGGCCGTTCTCCTGGCGGAACATCGAGGCTGCGACCTCGACGGCGGCGCCGCCTTTCGCCAGGTGAGCCCTTTCGCCGTCGGATCGGCCCGAAGCGCGCGCCTTCGACAGAATCGCTTGCACGGTCTGCGCGGATTCCGCATCGAAAAGGTCGAACACCGCGCCGCCGACCGTCGCCTGCGACGCCTTTCCGAGAATTCTTCCGGCGGCGGGGTTCGCCTCCGTAATCCGGTTCGATGCCGCGTCGACGATGAGGACCGCCTCCGACGCGAGGTGGAAGAGCAGCCGGTAGCGGGTCTCGGCGTGCCGCAGCCGCGAATATTCCCGCTCCATCGAGAGCTGCGCCTCGACCAGGCGCTGCTGCAGCGCCGCCATGGCGCCGAGGTCGCGGCCGAGCAGAATGATGCGCCCCTTCCGGCCGGAGGCAAGCGCCGAGTAGCGGACTGGGATATCGGGACCGCTGCGCGTCGAGGGATGGTTCACCTGACGCCACCGCGGTGGCGAGCCCTGCTCCGCCTCACGCAGCAGTTCTTCGACCTTCGCGCGGCTCTCCACGGTGACCGTGTCGATGAATTGCCGACCGATCCAGGCCTGGAAATCTTCAGCGGCAAGCTCTCCGCTCACCGCGACATCGCGGATCGCGCCGCCCTGATCGATGACCAGCGCGACGTCCGCCGCCGCCGAGATCAGCCGCGCGGCAATATCGGCGTCAATGTCCCCGAGCGACGCCTTCGGAGTCCTGAACTGGCCAAGGGAAGCGCGAGGAAGAGGCGTCTCCATCAAAACGTTCGGGTCCTCTCCTTCCCCCATGCACGGTCAGCCGCGACCCCCGACGAGTCTCAGAAGCGTCTGGGCTTGCAGCACCGCCTGGCGGGCATCCGAAGCGGTCGCGTCCGCTCCCATGAGCGTAACCAGTTCCGGGTGCTCGACGAAGATGCGGCCGCCGACCATCACACCGATGCCGCGGTTAAGCGATTCTCGGCGTATAGCCCGGATAGCGGGTGCAAGCTGATCAAGCAATTGGTTGCCGCTCACCGACATCCCGATGACGCTGAACCACATGCCGCGAAGGTAGTCCACGAGCTCCTCTGCCGAGCGCGGCCCTTCGACCCACACCTCCCAGCCGGCACGTCGGAAGAACTCCTCCACCATCGAGAGGCCGAAGGTATGCTGCTCGCCGGGCGCGGGGATGAGGAGGATGCGGCGGCCGCCCTCCGGCTGCTCACCCTCGCCCTCAAAAAAAGGGCCGAGATCGCGGAGCAGCTGCTGCAGCCGCGAAAGCCCCATCGTGACGTCGACGAAGTCGCAGAGGTCGGCTTCCCACAACGCGCCAAGGTGGCGCGCGGCGGGGGCGAAAAGGTCGAGGAAGATGGTCTCCAGCGACACGCCGCGATTGCGGATACTCTCCGCGAAACCCGCCGCGACAAGCATGTCGGGCAGCAGGAGCAGCGCGGCAAAATTCTCGACATCGCGGGCGTCCGGGGCCGGACCCGCGGCGGGCGATCCCGGCTCATGCGTGCCCTGGTCTCCGTATGCGAGCATCAGCCGCGGGATGATCTCGCTCTCAATGGTGCGGGTGAGGCGCTCCTGCCGGTCGGTGCGCTCGGCCAGCCTTGCACCGGCGGCTTCCGCCGCCGCGGCGGAATAGGCGGTTTCCTCGTCGAACTCCCATCTGGCACCCGCAGTCTCTTGCTGCCTCAGGCTCGCCATTGTCCTTCCCCCGTGAAAACGTCCCCTCCTGATCGGGCCGCCGCTTCTTGTCGATGACCCGGTGCTCCCGGGACGGCTTCCTGCGGCGTGCCCACGCGAAGTGAAGCACGTCGGTGAGCATGTGTCATTAAAACTTGTCACATGTCCCTCTGTAAATAGGAATTTACGTAATGTCAGATTGACACATCGGATTGCGCAGCCATAGAGTCCCTGCGAGCAACGCGCCCGGAAGGAAAGAAATGCGCGGTCCACGGGGAAGAAATCAGGGTTTCGCGCTCTACAGCCCGGAGGAGCGCCGGCGGCGGGATGCATCGCCCTGGACGCTCGTGCAGGGTGTGCTCGCGCCGCTACAGTTCGTCGTATTCCTCGTCAGCCTCTTCCTCGTGGTCTCCTACCTCGCCACCGGAGACGGACTGCTGGCGGCGACCGTCTCGGTCCTCGTCAAGACCCTCGTCCTCTACACGATCATGGTCACCGGCTCGCTCTGGGAGCGTGACGTGTTCGGCCGCTATTTGTTCGCCCGCGCCTTCTTCTGGGAGGACGTGGTGAGCATGTTCGTGATCGCGCTCCACACCGCCTATGTCGCGGCGCTCCTGACGGGCGCGGTCGGGGCGAGGGCGCAGATGACGATCGCGCTCGCCGCCTACGTCACCTACGTTGTCAACGCGACGCAGTTCCTGCTGAAGCTGCGCGCCGCGCGGCTTCAGTCGGCGCGCCACGGCGCCGAGCGGGAAGCCGTTCCGCTGGGCATCGGCGCATGAACGCGCCCGCGCTCGGCATCGCTCCGGCCGCCGGATGCGGCGATGCTCCGGTGCTGCGCGAGCGCGGCCAGCGCGAGGTGTTCTGCGGGCTGACCGGCATCGTCTGGCTGCACAGGAAAATCCAGGACGCCTTCTTCCTCGTCGTCGGTTCGCGCACCTGCGCCCACCTGATCCAGTCCGCCGCGGGCGTGATGATCTTCGCCGAGCCGCGCTTTGCGACCGCCATCATAGAGGAACGCGACCTCGCCGGGCTCGCCGACGCAAATGAGGAGCTTGACCGCGTCGTGGCGCGGCTGATCGAGCGGCGGCCGGACATCCGCCTGCTCTTCCTCGTGGGGTCGTGCCCCTCGGAGGTCATCAAGCTCGATCTCTCGCGCGCCGCGCAGAGGCTGTCCGAGACCTATTCGCCGAGCGTGAGAGTCCTGAACTATTCCGGCAGCGGGATCGAGACGACCTTCACCCAGGGCGAGGACGCCTGCCTCGCGGCGCTTGCCGCCGATCTCCCGACGGCAGCGCCCGGAGACGGCCGCTCGCTTCTTGTGGTCGGCGCGCTGGCCGACATCGTCGAGGACCAGTTTTCGCGGATATTTACGGCGCTTGGCATCGAAGCGCGCTTTTTCCCGGCGCGCCGCGCCGGGGATATGCCGGCGGTCGGGCCGAACACCGCCTTCCTTCTCGCGCAGCCCTTCCTTGCGGAAACGGCGCGCATCCTCGAAGCGCGCGGCGCGACGCGCATCGCCGCGCCGTTCCCGCTGGGAGTCGAAGGGACGACGGACTGGCTCGGCGCGGCGGCCGCGCATTTCGGCGTCGACCCGGCGCGATTCGATTCGGTTGTGGCCGCAGGGCAGGAGAGGGCGGCGCGCGCGCTCCTGCGCTACCGCTCGGAACTGCAGGGCAAGCGCATCTTCTTCTTCCCCGACTCGCAGCTCGAAGTTCCGCTCGCGCGGTTCCTTGCGCGCGAGCTTGGGATGCAGCTTGTCGAGGTCGGTTCCCCCTACCTCCACCGCCAGCACCTTGCCGAAGAGCTCGAGATGCTGCCGGCGGGGACGATGCTGAGCGAAGGCCAGGACGTGGATCGCCAGCTCGACCGCTGCCGCGCGGCAAGGCCCGATCTCGTCGTCTGCGGCCTTGGGCTCGCCAACCCGCTCGAGGCGGAAGGCATGGCGACTAAGTGGTCGATCGAGCTGATCTTCACGCCGATCCAGGGCTACGAGCAGGCGGCGGATCTCGCCGAGCTCTTCGCTCGCCCGCTGACGCGGCGTACGCGGCTGGTGGCCTGACATGCAGCTCACCGTGTGGACATACGAGGCCCCACCGCATGTCGGCGCGATGCGGATCGCGACCGCGATGCAGGGCGTCCACTACGTCCTCCACGCGCCGCAGGGCGACACCTACGCCGACCTCCTCTTCACCATGATCGAGCGCCGCGCCAAACGCCCGCCGGTGACCTACACGACCTTCCAGGCGCGCGACCTCGGCAGCGACACGGCGGAGCTCTTCAAGACCTCCGTGCGCGACGCATACGAGCGCTTCCGCCCCGAGGCGCTGCTGATCGGCGCGTCCTGCACGGCCGAACTGATCCAGGACGATCCGGGCGGGCTCGCCCGCGCGCTCGGCCTGCCGGTGCCGATCGTGCCGCTGGAGCTCCCCTCCTACCAGCGCAAGGAGAACTGGGGGGCTTCGGAAACATTCTACCAGCTTGTTCGCGCCTTCGCCGGGCCGCATGCGCCGGCGCCGGGGATGAGCCGCGCTCCGCGCGATTCCGCCCGCCGCCCATCCTGCAACCTGCTCGGGCCGACGGCGCTCGGTTTCCGGCATCGCGACGACATCGTTGAAGTGCGAAAACTTCTCGAGCGGCTCGGCGTCGACGTACACATCGTGGCGCCGCTCGGCGCGCGGCCCGCGGATCTCGCACGGCTCGGCGAGGCGGATTTCAACGTCGTGCTCTATCCGGAGATCGCCGGGCAGGCGGCGCAATGGCTGGCGAGGACTTTCGGCCAGCCGATGGTGAAGACGGTGCCGATCGGTGTCGGCGCCACGCGCGAGTTCATCGCCGAGGTGGCCCGCGTCGCCGGCATCGCGGCGGGCGGGCTGCTCGAGACGGAGGAGTCGCGGCTCCCCTGGTATTCGCGCTCGGTCGATTCGAACTACCTGACCGGCAAGCGCGTCTTCATCTTTGCCGACGCCACGCACGCGATTGCGGCGGCGCGCATCGCTTCCGACGAACTCGGCTTCAAAGTGGTCGGGCTCGGGACCTACAGCCGCGAGTTTGCCCGCGATGTGCGCGAGGCGGCCAAGGGCTACGGCCTCGAGGCGCTGATCTCCGACGACTATCTGGAAGTCGAGGCCGCCATCGCCGCGTTGCAGCCGGAGCTGGTGCTTGGCACGCAGATGGAGCGCCACATCGCGAAGCGATTCGGCATCCCCTGCACGGTCATCTCGGCGCCGGTGCACGTGCAGGATTTCCCCGCCCGCTACTCGCCGCAGATGGGCTTCGAGGGCGCCAACGTGATCTTCGACACCTGGGTCCATCCGCTGATGATGGGCCTCGAAGAGCACCTCCTCACCATGTTCCGGGACGACTTCGAGTTCCGTGACGAGGCGGCGCCCTCGCATCTTGGAGCGGAGGCAGCCGCTCCGCCGCGCGCACCGGATCCGGAGACGCGCCAGGTCGGCGGCGTCGAATCCAACATTGTCTGGGCGCGCGACGCCGAGACCGAGCTGCACAAGGTTCCCTTCTTCGTGCGCGGCAAGGCGCGCCGCAACACCGAGACCTTCGCCCGCGAACGGGGCGTCGCCACCATCACCGTCGAGACGCTGTACGATGCCAAGTCGCACTTCAGCCGCTGACCGCGCGACCATCCGGGTCGTATGCGTCACCCTCGACAGCAACCTTGCTGGCGCGGCAGCGCGTGCCAAGGCGCTGCTGCAGCGGCAGCTTCCCGGCATCGAACTCGACGTGCACGCTGCCGACGAATGGGCGAGCGACCCGGCGGCGCTCGCGCGCTGCCTCGCCGACATCGCCAGCGCCGATATCCTCATCGCGACCATGCTCTTCCTCGACGAGCACATCCGGGCGGTCATGCCGGCGCTCGCCGCCCGCCGCGACAATTGCGACGCGATCTTCTGCGCCCTGTCGGCGGCCGAGGTGGTGAAGCTGACGCGCCTCGGCAAATTCAACATGAGCAAGGAGGCGCTCGGCGCGATCTCGATGCTGAAGCGGCTGCGCGGCCGTGGCGGCGAATCGGGCTCGGGCGCAAGCACCAGCGGCCACGGGCAGATGAAGATGCTGCGGCGCCTGCCAAAGCTCCTGCGCTTCATCCCCGGCACGGCGCAGGACGTGCGCGCCTATTTCCTCGCGATGCAATACTGGCTGGCCGGCTCGGAGGAGAACCTCGCGAACCTCGTGCGGCTCCTCATCGACCGCTACGCCGCCGGATCGCGCGCGCATCTCCGCGGAAAATTCTCCGTCCGGCAGCCGATCAACTATCCCGACGTCGGCCTCTATCATCCGAGCGCGCGGCGGCGGATCGAGACGCGCATCGAGAGGCTGCCGGTGAAGAGGGCGGCGAGCGGCACGGTCGGCGTGCTCGTCATGCGCTCCTACGTGCTCGCCGGAAACACCGCCCACTATGATGGCGTGATCGAGGCGCTCGAAGCGCGCGGGCTGCAGGTGATCGCGGCCTTCGCGAGCGGGCTCGACCAGCGGCCGGCGGTGGAAGCCTATTTCGCGCCGCATGGCCGGCCGATCGTCGATGCGGTGGTGTCGCTTACCGGGTTCTCGCTGGTCGGTGGGCCAGCCTACAACGACTCGAAGGCGGCCGAGACCGCGCTCGCCGCGCTCGACGTTCCCTACATCGCCGCCCACCCGCTCGAGTTCCAGACCCTGGAGCAATGGGGCAGCGATCCGCGCGGGCTTACTCCGATCGAGGCGACGATGATGGTCGCCATTCCCGAGCTCGACGGGGCGATCTGGCCGATGACGTTCGGGGGGCGCTCGTCCTCGGCGCAGGATGCCGGTCAGCGCGACATGGCTTCCGAGGGCGAGCGCGCCGCGACGCTGGCGGCCCGCGTCGCGAAGCTCGTGGCGCTCAGGCGTGCGAGCCGCGCCGACCGCAAGGTCGCCATCGTGCACTTCAATTTCCCGCCGAATTCCGGCAGCACCGGCACCGCCGCCTAT
>JBBQVL010000056.1:0-30073 GCA_038211615.1 Hyphomicrobiales bacterium | reverse complement strand
CCATCCGAGCGCGGTGATCGACCGATCCACGTTGGTTATCCGAGCGTCACGCCCTTCCGGCCCGCGAGATCCTGAACGAACTGCCACGCCACGCGGCCGGAGCGGCTGCCGCGGGTGGTCGCCCATTCGAGCGCCTCGGGTCGCCATTCCGCCTCCGCCGCCGGCACCTTGAAGTGCGCGACGTAGCCCGCGACCATGGCGAGGTAGTCGTCCTGGCTGCAGTTATGGAAGCCGAGCCAGAGCCCGAAGCGATCCGACAGCGACACTTTCTCCTGCACCGCCTCCGAGGGGTTGATGGCGGTGGAGCGCTCGTTCTCCATCATGTCGCGCGGCATCAAATGGCGGCGGTTGGAGGTAGCGTAGAACACCACGTTCTCGGGCCGCCCCTCGACGCCGCCCTCGAGCGCCGCCTTCAGCGACTTGTAGGAGGCGTCGCCGGCGTCGAAGGAGAGATCGTCGCAGAAGATGATGAACCGCTCGCGCCGCTCGCGGAGCAGCCGCATCAGCTCCGGCAGGCTCTCGATGTCCTCGCGGTGGATTTCGATGAGCTTGAGCGGTGGCGCGCCGGCGGGAAGCGCGGCGGCGACCGCCGCATGCGCCGCCTTCACCAGCGAGCTCTTGCCCATCCCGCGCGCCCCCCAGAGGAGCGCATTGTTGGCCGGCAGGCCGGTCGCGAAGCGGGTGGTGTTGTCGATCAGCGTATCGCGCGAGCGGTCGATTCCCTTGAGCAGCGGCAGGGCGACGCGATTGACCCTCGCGACCGGCTGCAACTCGGGCGGGGAGGCGTGCCAGACGAACGCCTCGGACGCGGCAATCGCCGCCGCGGGGGGCGGGGCGGGCGCCAGCCGCTCCAGCGCCTCGGCAATCCGCTCGAGGAGGTCGCGCGGCGGGTTGAAGCTTTCTTGCAAGTCGGGCTCCCAAGGCCTACTTAACGCGCGCGATTATCACGTGCGGCCTGCGGGGGCAAAGAGCCCGGCCGGCGGATGCCCTCTTTTGTTGCAAAGCCGGGCTTGCTGACTATAGTCCGCGCAAATTCGGGGCCTCGGCCCATTCTCAACGGGGAATGTAACGGTTCATGTGGGTCACACCCGCCTATGCGCAGAGCCTTCTCGGAGGAGCCGGCGGCAGCGGCGAAATCGTCCAGATGCTGCTGCCTTTCGCGCTCATCTTCGTCATCATGTATTTCCTCATCCTGCGCCCGCAGCGCCAGACGGCGAAGCGGCGCGAGGACATGCTGAAGGCGATCCGGCGCGGCGACACCGTCATCACCAATGGCGGCATCATCGGCAAGGTGACGAAGGTCGTCGATGACGCCGAGGTCGAATTGCAGATCGCGGAAGGCGTCAAGGTTCGCGCCATGCGCAGCCTGATCGCCGACGTGCGTGTGAAGGCGGAGCCGGTCGCCGGCAACACGCCTTAGGCCAGGACCCGAAAGACAACGATGCTCTATTTCCAGCGCTGGAAGATCGCGCTCATCCTCTTCGTCGTGGCGGCCGGCATCGTCGCCTGCATCCCGAACTTCTTCTCCGCCGAGACGGTCGCTTCCTGGCCGTCCTGGCTGCCGAAGCGGCAGATCGTGCTCGGCCTCGACCTTCGCGGCGGCGCCCACCTGCTGCTCGAGGTGAACCGCGACAGCCTTGTCGCCGACCGGGTGAAGACGCTGGAAGGCGACATCCGGCAGACGCTGCGCGACGCGCATCTCGGCTATCGCGGGCTTGCCTCGCGCGGCCAGGCCGTCACCTTCACGCTGCGCGACCCGGCCGACGCGCAGAAGACGCTCGATGCGCTCAAGCCGCTCATAGCGCCGGTCCAGTCGGGCATCTTTGGCCAGACGACGCAGAGCGAGGTGGACCTGACCGAGACAGGCGGCCGCGTCACCGCCAACCTGACCGACACCGGCATCGAGGCGCGCATGCGCTCGGCCGTCTCGCAGAGCGTGCAGGTGCTCGACCGCCGGCTGAACGCCCTCGGCACCACGGAGCCTTCGATCCAGGCGGAAGGCAGCGAGCGCATCCTGGTCGAAGTACCGGGTCTCGCGGACACCACGCAGCTGAAACAGATCCTCGGCCAGACGGCGCGCATGACGTTCCACATGGAATGCAGCGAGCAGGTCACCGATCCAAATTCACCGCCGCCCGGATGCGAGTCGGTGCAGTCGGCGAATGCGGGCGAGCCGCCGATGACGGTGGAATCGCGCGCCCTCCTGACCGGCGACGATCTCGCCGACGCGCAGCCCTCGTTCCATCAGCAGACGGGTCAGCCGATCGTCACCTTCCGCTTCAACACGCGCGGCGCGCGCGTCTTCGCCGACGTCACGCAGCAGAACGTCGGGCGGCGCTTCGCGGTGGTGCTCGACGACAAGTACATCACGGCGCCGGTCATCCGCGACGCGATCCTCGGCGGCTCGGGCCTGATCGAAGGCAATTTCACCGTGGAGAGCGCGCAGAACCTTTCGGTGCTGCTGCGCGCCGGCGCGCTGCCGGCCGACCTGACCATCGTGGAGGAGCGCACGGTCGGACCCAGCCTCGGGCAGGATTCCATCCGCGCCGGCGCCATCGCGTCGATCGTGGCGCTCCTCTTCGTTACCGGCTTCATGATCGTCTGCTACGGCCTCCTCGGCTTTTTCGCCGACGTCGCGATGATCGCGAACAGCTTCCTGATGCTCGGCGTCATCACGCTCACGGGAACGACACTGACGCTTCCCGGCATCGCCGGCATCGTGCTCACGATGGGCGTCGCAGTCGACGCCAACGTGCTGATCTACGAGCGCATGCGCGAAGAGGCGCATCTTGGCCGCTCGACCATCTCGGCGATCGAGACCGGATTCAGCCGCGCGCTCGCAACCATCGTCGACTCGCACCTGACGGCGCTCATCGCGGCCATCGCCATGTTCGCGCTCGGCTCCGGGCCGATCCGGGGTTTCGCAGTGGCGTTCGCCATCGGCATCGCCTCGACGCTCTTCACCTCCTACCTGCTGACGCGGCTGATCGTCTCGACATGGGTTCGCCAGGCGCGGCCCAAGGTCGTTCCGCTCTAGGACAAATCACATGCCGCTTCGCATCATCCCGGATAACACCAAAATCCCGTTCATGCGGCTGGCGCGGATTCGCACGCCGATCTCGCTCGCGCTCATCGTCCTCTCCTTCGTGCTGCTCTTCACGGTCGGCCTGAACCAGGGCATCGACTTCAAGGGCGGCACCGTCATCGAGGTGAGAAGCCACACGCCGACTGCCGACCTCGCCGCCATCCGGCAGAAGGTCAACGCGCTCAATCTCGGCGATGTCGAGGTGCAGGGCATCGGCCAGCCCTCGGACGCGCTGATCCGCATCGCCACGCAGCCCGGCGGCGATGCCGCGCAGCAGGCGGTGGTGCAGAAGGTGCAGGCGGAACTCGGCTCGACCGACTACGAATACCGCCGCGTCGAGGTGGTGGGCCCGCGCGTGTCGGGAGAGCTGGCCTGGACCGGGACCATGGCCACCATCTTCACGATGCTCGGCATCATGACCTACATCTGGTTCCGCTTCGAATGGCAGTTCGCCATCGGCGCCATGGCGACGCTGATTCACGACGCCATCCTGACCGTCGGCTTCTTCGCTGCGACGCAGCTCGACTTCAACCTGTCGAGCATCGCGGCGATCCTGACCATCATCGGCTACTCGCTGAACGACACCGTCGTCATCTTCGACCGCATCCGCGAGCTGCTGCGCCGCTACAAGACGATGCCGCTCGGCGACCTGATCGATCTCGCGACCAACCAGACGCTGGCGCGCACGATCATGACCTCGCTGACGACGCTGCTCGCGCTCTTCGCGCTGTTCTTCTTCGGCGGCGAGGTCATCCGCTCGTTCACCGCGGCGATGCTCTGGGGCGTGTTCGTGGCGACCGCGTCGTCGATCTTCATCGGCGGCCCCGTGCTCATCTACTTCAACCTCCGCCCAAGGGCGGAGGCGGCCGCCGCGAAGGGCGATAAGGCCGACGGCAAGCCGGCGAATCCCGCCGAAGCCTGAGATGGCGGAGAGCGGCGGCGGCTTTCTGATAAGTCCGGCCCGCTTTCCCGGGCGGGCGCCGATCGAGGCCTATGGCAATGGCGGCTTCCGCTTCGCCGACATGTCGCACCGCGGCTCTATCCTCGCGCTGCCGAGCGGGATCGAGGCATGGGGCGTTGGGAGCGCCTCGGAGATCAGCCCGGAGGCGCTGAAGCGCGTGCTCGACGAGGCGAAGGAAATCGAGATTCTGCTGGTGGGGACCGGCGATGCGATGGTGCCGCTGTCGCGCGAGGCGCGCCGCGTGCTGGCCGATTCCGGGATCGAGCCGGAGCTGATGTCGACCGGCGCGGCGGTGCGCACCTTCAACGTTCTTCTCTCCGAGGAGCGCGCCGTCGCCGCGGCTCTGGTGGCGGTGGCAAGCGTGCGCTAAGCGGTCCCGGCCGGCGTCGGGTCTCGTGACGCCCGGAGCAGATCATGGCCGCCGAGCCCGTTGTCGACGACATCGCCTACGTGACCGCGCTGGTGCGCGAGAGCGATCGTCCGCGCTACTACGCGACCCTTTTTGCTCCAGTGGAGGCGCGCGCCGACCTTTTCGCGCTCTACGGCTTCGCGGCGGAGATCGCGCGCGTGCCCGACCTGGTGCGCGAGCCGGCGCTCGGGGAAATCCGGCTGCGCTGGTGGCAGGATGCGCTTGGAGAGGCAGCCGGCGGCGGGGGAGGGAGCACGCCCACGCTTCGCGCCATCGCCGCGGCGATCGCAAGACATCGGCTGCCGCTCGCTCCCCTCGACGCCTTGATCGAGGCGCGCTCCGCCGATCTCTACTCCGATCCGCCTGCGACGCTTGCCGATGTCGAAGGCCGCCTGGGGGAGACGGAATCGGCACTCTTCCAGATGGCCGCGATCATCCTTGGCGCGGCGGGGCCGGAGACGGCCGAGGCCGCCGGCCATGCCGGCATCGCCTACGGCATCGCGCGGCGCCTCGCGTCCTTCGCGTCGGAGCGCGCGCGCGGCCGCACGATTGTTCCGACCGAGCTGCTCGCGCGCGAAAATATCACGCCCGCCGACCTGTTCGCCGTCGCGGCTCCAGGCAGATTGGGCGCGGTCACATCCTCGCTGGCCGATGCGGCCCGCCATCATCTTGGCCTCGCGCGGGCGCACGCCGCAAATCTGCCGAATCCGCTGCGCCCGGTCTTTCTGCCGCTGGCGGCGGTCGCCCCCATGCTGAACCGCGTCGAGCGGCTCGGCGTGTCCATCGCAGGGCGCAACGCGCATGTCTCGGACCTCGAGACGCTGCTGCGTATCGCCCTCGCCCGACTTCGCGCCTAGTTCTGGATCAGGCGGCAGCGCGTCGGCTTTCGCCGAGCCAGGCGTCGAAATCGCTGAGCGCCCGGGCGGAGAGCGCGCGCTTGCGCGCCTGGGTCTTCTCGTTGCCGCGCAGGCGCTTGCCTTCCGCATCGACGACCGGCTGGCCGATCGGCGGGAAGAGGCCGAAGTTGATGTTCATCGGCTGGAAATGCCGTTCCCGCTCGCCCGGCACCGCGAGCCGGCCGGTGACATGCGCGAGCAGCGCTCCATGCGCCGTCGTGAGCGGTGGGAGGACCGGCGTTGCGCCGAGCGCCTCGGCCGCCGCGAAGCGCGCCGCCATCAGCCCCACCGCCGCCGATTCCACGTAGCCCTCGCAGCCGGTGATCTGACCGGCGAAGCGGATATGCGGTTGCGCCTTGAGCCTGAGCGTCTCGTCGAGCAGCGCCGGCGAATTCAGGAAGGTGTTGCGGTGCAGGCCGCCGAGCCGGGCGAACTCCGCCTTCTCCAGCCCGGGGATCGTGCGGAACAGCCGCACCTGCTCGCCATGCTTCATCTTGGTCTGGAAGCCGACCATGTTGAAGAGCGTGCCGAGTGCGTTGTCCTGCCGGAGCTGGACGACGGCGTAGGCCTTCACCGCCGGATTGTGCGCGTTGGTAAGGCCCATCGGCTTCATCGGCCCATGCCGCAGGGTTTCCGGGCCGCGCTCCGCCATCACCTCGATCGGCAGGCAGCCGTCGAAATAGGGTGTGTCCTTCTCCCAGTCGTGAAACTCCGCCTTTTCCGCCGCTACAAGGCCGGCGACGAAGGCCAGGTACTGGTCGCGATCGAGCGGGCAGTTGATGTAATCGGCGCCGGTGCCGCCGGGGCCAACCTTGTCGTAGCGCGACTGGAACCAGGCGACATCCATGTCGATCGTCTCGCGATAGACGATCGGCGCGATCGCGTCGAAGAAGGCGAGGCTCGCCTCGCCGGTCGCCGCACGGATCGACTGGGCGAGCGGCGCGGAGGTGAGGGGACCTGTCGCGACGATCGCCCTGCCAAGCTCTGGCGGCGGGAGCTCCGAAACCTCTCCGGCTTCGACGTGCACCAGCGGATGCCCCCGGAGCGCCGCGGTGACGCCGGCCGAAAACCCGTCGCGGTCGACCGCGAGCGCGCCGCCGGCCGGCAGCTGATGCCTGTCGCCCATCTGCATGATGAGCGAGCCCGCCCGCCGCATCTCTGCATGCAGCAGGCCGACGGCATTCGTCTCCGCGTCGTCGGAGCGGAAGGAATTGGAGCATACGAGCTCGGCAAGCCCATCGGTCTTGTGAGCCGGCGTCATCGTCCCAGGGCGCATCTCGTGCAGGACGACCGGGATGCCGGCCTCGGCGAGCTGCCAGGCGGCCTCGGAGCCCGCGAGGCCGCCGCCGATGATGTGAATGCGAGATGGGGAAGTTGGCATCGTGGCGATATGCGCGAAGCCGCCCGGAACGGCAAGGGCGGCTCCGCTGCGCAACCGCTCGAAATATGCCTGCGGAGCTGGGGCTACGCGGCCTGGCGCTGGGTGTGCCGGCCCTCGTTCACCTCCTCGACAATCTTCGCCACGAAGGCGTCGAGATCGCCGGGATTGCGGCTCGTGATGATTCCTTGATCGACGACCACGGCGCTGTCTTCGAACTTCGCGCCGGCATTGACGAGATCGGTGCGGATCGACTTGTAGCCGGTCATCTTGCGCCCCTTGGCAATCCCCGTCTCGATCAGCAGCCAAGGCGCGTGACAGACCGCCGCGATCACCTTCTTCTGCGCGTTGAACGCCTTGATCAGCTCAAGCGCGGCATTGTTGATCCGCAAGGTGTCGGGGTTCATCTGCCCGCCCGGCAGGACGAGCGCGTCGTAGTCGTCTGCCTTCACGTCGGCGAGCGCCTTGTCGACCCGGACTGGCGTGCCCCAGTCCTTCTTGTCCCATCCGCTGATCTCGCCGGTCTCGGGAGAGATGACATGAACCTCCGCGCCTTCGGCCCGCAGCTTGTTCAGGGGGACTTCGAGCTCCGACTGCTCGAAGCCGTTCGTCGCGAGGATCGCGATTCTCTTGTTGTTCATTGGCATGGATTGAACTCCCGGATTTGCGTGGAGCCCCCCGCGAAAAGGAAACGCCCGCTCCGTTTTCGGGTTCCGGGGTTGCCCAAAATCGACGCTTCTTTAAGGTCGCTCAGCAATGATCAGGGCCATGCAAAAGTTTCTCATTCTCATCGCGGTGACGCTCGCCACCGCGGCGCATGCTGAAGACTGGTTCAGTCGCGGGCATGGCCGCGCGCCGACGCAGGACCAGATCTTCGTCTGCCACGGCTATACCTGCCGCATCGTCACGCCGGTGCGCTTCAGCGCGGCGGAGATCGCCAAGATCGCCGGCAGCCTTGCGAATGGGGCGAGCGACGGCGCAACGGAGCGCGGCGCGATATCTAAGGCGGTGCAGGTTTTCGAAACGATCGTCGGCGCGCGCATCGGCACCGGGCACGATCTCCCCGGCATGCAGTTCGGGCAGGGCACCGACGATCAGATGGATTGCATCGACGAGGCGACCAACACGACCGGCCTGCTGCTCCTCCTGGAGGCGCACGGCTATCTGAAACATCACAGCGTGGAGGCGCCCGCGGCGCGCGGGTTCTTCATCGACCTGCGCTATCCGCATGCGACCGCGGTGGTGACCGACAAGGATTCCGGCGAGCGATGGGCCATCGATTCGTGGCCGCGGGCGAATGCGCTCCCGCCGGTCATCATGCCGCTCAGCGACTGGAAGCGCTCGCGCGTCGGCCGCCTGGATTCCTGAGAACTGCGCTCCCGGGAACCCCCGGCGGCAAAACAAAAGGCCGGCGGGCGACTGGCGCCCCCGGCCTGTTCGTGGCATTTCTGCCGATGCTCAGAGGCGAGAAGCCTCGCGCGCCAAGCGGCCGATGTCGGCGGGCAGAATGCCGAGATCGTTCAGCTCGCGGCTGGAAAGGCCCTGCAGTTCGCGAACCGTGTCGCGATAGCGACGCCAACGGCGGAAACGGCCGTAAAGCGTGTTGGAAGTGGTCGTACGTGGCATTGTCTTCATCCTTCTTCGCCCGCCTCGTGGCGGACGCCCGCAGCGTTCTGCGGTCACCTCGCGATATAGGGGGGACGATCCGGATTGTGCACTGCAGCAAACGCATGGCTGCAATGCCACAGAGCGTTAAGGCTTTAATAATTCAGTAACTTTGCCGGAAATTCGCCGGGCTCGGGCGGCCGCGTTGAACGCTCAAAGCCAGGCGTGCTTGCGAAACCGCCAGTAAAGAACGGCGCAGATTGCAGTGACCGTGCCAAGCACTACGAAGTAGCCGAATCGCCAGTGCAATTCCGGCATCTCGACGAAGTTCATGCCGTAGATTCCGGCAACCGCGGTCGGAACGGCGAGGATCGCCGCCCACGCTGCCAGCTTCCGCGTGACGTCCGCCTGCTGCGCCTGGCCGGTCATCAGGCTCGCCTCGAATGCGAAGGCGAGGACCTCGCGGAGCGAATCGATCTCCTCCTGCACGCGGTGAACGTGGTCGGTCACGTCGCGGAAGAGCGGCTGCATCGATTGCTCGACGCGGCGCGCCTCGGCGTGCTCGAGCCGGCGGCAGACTTCGATCAGCGGCACGGCGGCATTCCGGAGCCGCAGCAGGTCGCGGCGCAGCATGTAGAGCCGCTCGATCGCCGCTTCCGAGAGGGTGGTGGAGAAGACCTTGTCCTCGATCTCGTCTACTTCGGCGTAGATCGCCTCCAGCACCGGGCCGTAGTTTTCCACGATGAAGTCGAGGACGGCGTAGAGGATATAGTCGGCGCCGTTCGACAGGACGATCGGGCAGGCTTCGAGATGCTGGCGCACGCTGGCATAGCTGGTGGATGCGCCGTGGCGGACCGACACGACGTAGCCGTGGCCGACAAAGAGGTGCGTCTCGCCAAAGGCGATCCGGCCCCCGACGAGCTGCGCGGTTCTCGCGACGATGAACAGCCCTTCGCCGTATTGCTCGAGCTTGGGGCGTTGATGCGGCTGTTCGGCGTCCTCGATCGCCATCTCGTGCAGGTCGAATTGCCGCTGCACGCGGCGCAGGAGTTCCGGCGATGGCTCGTAGAGCCCGATCCACACGACGTGGCCGGGCCGCTTCGCCCATTCGCCGGAATCTTCGATTCGCGTATCGCAGACGCGCCGGCCGCCGGAATAGACTCCCGCCGCGACGACACCCTCCTCGCCGATGTCATCCGGAAGCGGGGATTGGGTCACGACATGCAATTGCTGCTGCGCCACACCGGGACTTCAGGAAGAGCGGAGGATATCCGCCCTTCCTTTCGACGTCCGCTATCCGGCGATCAATTGGTCGCCGATGCGCCTGCCGAGAGCACTTCGAAGGTCGTGTTCTCGCCATGCTCCTGCGTGTAGAACACGCGCCAGCCGCCCTGGAACGGCGTCGGGGCCTTGGTCCCGATCAGCCCGGCTTCGGTCGGATCGCCGTCCGAGATGTGGATGCCGGTGATCTCATTGTCGCCCTCGTTCTGGAACCCCTCCGCTTTCGCCGCGCCGATCATCGTGTCGATGGTCGAGAGCGGATCGCGACCGATCGCGATGATACGCGCCGGCTGGGTGCCCGGCTTGGAGTAGTCGGCGGTCAGGTCGACTACGTAGGCGGAGTCGTAGGCGTGACGCTGGCTGTGGAGCGTGTCGCCGGCGTCTTCGACCACAACCACCTCGTCGGCCGACCAGAAGGAGAGGTTGTCGAAGCCCGAATGGGCCTCATCGCTCAGATAGACGAGGCTGATAGTTCCTTCGTCAGCATCGGCGCTTGCCTGCGAGATCTTCAGGATGCCGCCGAACCCGCCGTAGGCCGCGCCGACCTCTGTCGTGGCGTTGGTGTCGCCGGTCTCGGTGAAAGCGAACTCCTTGAAGTCTGAGCCCGGACGGAACTGGCCGTTCTCCGGACGCTTCATCGGCGTCGCGCCTTTCGCCTTGGCGAGGTCGTTCGCCGCGAACGGCTCCATGCCGTCGGTGTCGGTGTCGTGCACCACCACCCACGCCGTCTTCAGCGATGTGCCGTAGGTGTGGAGCTGCTTCATGCCCTCCGACGTGATGTCGGCGTCGACGGCGTCTGCGTGGAAGGTGATCGGCTGGCCGTCGGCGGTCATGATCTGCAGCGCCTCGAGCTTGCCGCCCTTCGTCAGGTCCGTCTTGTCCTTCGGCACGAAGCGATACACGAACGAATTCGGCTGCTTGGAGTGGGGGTTGTCCTTGCCCTTCTTGTCGTCGTCGTCCTCGACGATCCAGATCGCGCCGTTCTTGTCGACCTGGATGCCCTCATAGCCGGCGCTGCCCATGCCGGTCAGGCGCACGACCTTGGAGGGGAACTCGGCGGTGCCCTGCCAGATACCGCCGTCCGGAGCCGACATTTCGGCGCTGAACAGGAGCTGCTTGGCGAAGGGGTCCCAGACGGAGCCGTCGATCGTCGGCACCGGCGCGCCGTCGACATCCTTCTCCGCCATCAGCGTGACGCGATGCGCGGCGTCGGCGTCGAGGTTGATGCGGGTGATGACGCCGAGCGCGTGGCCATCGGGATCCTCCGGGCCGACCTCATGGCCCTGGTAGAGGAAATGCGTACCGTAATCGTAGCCGGCTGTCGGGCCGCCGAGGCCGGTCATCACGAGATAGGTGTTCTTGTCGGGCTCGGTCTTGGTCGCCTCGACGTGCATGTCCTTCGTCTGCACGTCGGCGTAGGCCGGCATCATGTCGCCGTCGCCGGCGAAGCCGTAATAGGGGAACGCGCCGGAGCCGTTCTCGAGCTTCATCATGCCGCTTGCCACCGGGACCTCGATCAGGCCGGGGGCGATCATGTTGGCGGAGGGAACGCCGTCGACCTTTTCCACAGCCTGCGGGAGACCGGTCATGCCGGCGGCGAAGGCGGAGGCCGAGGCAAGCGCCGCGAGGCTCGCGGAAGCGAATAGGGTGCGTTTCAGTCTCATGTGGCTCTCCAGAGGTGGTGATCGTTTCACCGCCGTTCTAGGAGGCCCGCATGTCAGTCAGACGACAGGCAGGCAAGACGTTAACAGGCCGCGCGGCGGGAGCCTGAATACTCCGTCACTTGCGTCGGTGACGCGAGCGCGTCCGATCTAGCCGAAGGTCAGCACCTCTACCGGATGATCCCGCCCGCGGAGCGTCATCGGGCCGCGATAGACAAAGCCGGCGAGAATCTCGTCGGCTTCGTCTGGTGCTTCGCGCCGCACGGCTTCCGCGACCGTGCTGCTGATCACTGCGGCGACGCCAAGCTCCCGGGTCAGCGCCTCCAGCCGGCTCGCAACGTTGACCGTATCGCCGAGCACGGCGAACTCGAGCCGCCGGTCGGTGCCGATGTTGCCAACGACCACCGGCCCGAAATGCACCCCGACGGCGATCTGCACCGGGGCCTTGTCGCGCGTATGCCGCCGCTCGTTCCAGGCCTTGAAATCGATGACGATGGACTTCGCGCAGAGCACCGCGTTCACGCTGTCGCGCGGCCCGATGTCGGGAGTCCCGAACGTCGCCATCAGGCCGTCGCCGATGAACTTGTCGAGCGTCCCATGATTGCGGAATACTTCTTCCTCAAGCCGCGCATGGACTTCGCGCAGCATGCCGATCACCTCGTGCGGCGCGTGCCGCTCCGACCAGTGGGTAAAGCCGACCAGATCGGCGAAGAGGACCGAAATGTCGGCCTCGCGCACCTGCGCCAGCGAAACGTCCTGCCGCGCCAGCCGGTCGACCGTCGCCGGCGGGAAATAACGCGCGAGATTGCCGCGTTCGCGTTCGAGCGCCGCCTGTCGTTCGACGAGCTGCCGCGAGCGCGCGACAGCGACGGCAAGCAGCCCGGCGACAATCAGAAACACCACGATGTCGCGCACCGGCGTGTCGAGATCGACAAAAGTCGGGATGGAATTCTGCAGATTCAAAGAATTGACCGTGGGATCGCTGGGCAGCGTCAGAATCGTGTCCGGCTGCATGGCAACCCATGTGACCGCCGTCGTCCAAGCGAGCGCACCCGCGACTCCACCCCAGATCACCAGTTTCGGCTGATAGCTGAAGGCCAGCCCGACCATGAGGACGTAGAAGTAGGCGAAATTCCCGAAGCGGAGGCTCGTCTGGACGGGCGCGTGTATCGTTGCCCACGGATTGGGAACGACGAGGATGACGGCAAGCAGGGCGAAGTCTGCGGCGATCTGGACGTAGCCCTGCCACCAACGATAAAGACCGAGCTTCTCCAGCCCGTAGCGGCCGAACCCAGCGGCCAAGAATACGACAAGAAATATCTCGTAGAAAAGCACGTCGGGAAAGGGCGCGAGGAACATCAGGAAGGCGCCGATCACGATCAGTGACGCGGTGCGCCCCTTGAGAGCCACCAGCCTGCCGGCCGCTTCCTCCGCCGCGAGACCCTGGTTGACCCGCGCGTAGCGGCGCTCCCGCAACGCGGGCCGCGCGTAGACGGGGGTCTCTGCGACAGCGTCTGCAGCCATGGCGATGTCCTCGGCGTCCGGCAGGTCGGACGAGTCTCTTGCCGGCTATGATAGCAGCCTTGCGGCCTTTACGAGGACGTCAGCGCACGAATTGCGCTAGGCGCGCATAGTCGCGGTAGAGCGGGCGGAGGACGAGGTTCCCGCCTCTCGCTCTGGCCAGTGCTTCAAGCGCCGGGGGCAGGCCGGTGCGGGGCGAGACATGGAATTTCGCCAGCCACGCGAGGAGCATCCGCTTGAACCAGGCGGGTAGTCCCGCCTGTTCGCCGAAATCGACGATCAGAAGCCGGCCACCCTGCGGATCGAGCAGCGTGAAGGCCTGGTCGAGCGCTTCGCGCCATGGCGGAATCATCGAGAGACTGTAGGAGAAGAACGCCCGGTCGAACGTCGCCCGCCCGAAGAGCGCTGCGGCATCGAAACGCGCGGCATCGCCGAGCGCCAGACGGATGCGCGATTCAAGACCGGAGCGGCGGATATTGGCGCGGGCTGTGGCCAGCATCGCCGAGGATACATCGACGCCGAAGAACGTTGCGTCCGGATAGGCGCGCGCCGCGGCGATGAGGTTCCGCCCGGTGCCGCAGCCAATCTCGATCACACTGCCGTCGGGAGGAGGTTTCAGCTCGGCGATCAGGACGTCGCGGCCGAGGAGGAAGTATTTTCTGGAGACGTCATAGATGTGCCGCTGCCGCCCATAGATGCGGTCCATGATATGGACCGTGGGCGGGCTCTCGGCGCTGCGGCTCATCCGTGGAAGACGTAGAGGTGAAATCCGCCATAGATCGAGGAGCGATCCTCCGCCGTCAGGGCAAGGCTCTGCTTGGCTTCGTAGGTCCAGCGCCCCAGAATGCCTGCCTCGATCCGGCCGGGAAGAAGGGTGGGCTCAGCAGCGGTGCGGAAGACGACGCGCGCTCCGGGCCGCGCGGTGCGGGTGATCTCGGCCCACAGCGCGTTCAACTGCGTATCCGTCATCCAGTCCTGCGCGTCGAGCAGAACGTAGGCGTCGAGGCTCGCCGGTCGCCGCGCCTTCAGCGCGTCGGTGATCGCGCTCCGCACCACCGCGACCCGCTGGGCGCGGCCGCGGATCGTCTCGAAGTTGGCGCGGCGGAGATAGAGCGGCAACGGTCCGGCCTCCGCGGTCGGGTATCTCCGCCCGAACGCCTGCCACGCGAAGTAGTTTTCGCTCAGCGGAAAGCCGCAGGCGAGGCGCTCGAGCCGCGCACGAAGGACCGAGGCCATGTCGCCGCCGGCCGTCTCCAGCGCATCGTACTGCGCCGGCGGAATGCCGAGACCGTAGAGCGATGTCTTCTTCGACGTCAGCCAGCGGACCAGCGGTCTGTCGAACAGCGGCGCAAGCACCGAGTCGAAGATGCGCCTTTGCTCGGTGAGGGAACCTGCGGCCAGCATCCTGCGCGGATCGGCGCCGTGCAGCCGCGCCATGACGTGCGCCGCGCCAATGAAGACGCCGAGCATCCCGTGGCGATAGAAGCGCCGCTTGAAGAGCGTGATGCGGCGTCGGCCGAGGAGGCCACGCCCCTCCCAGTAACGTCGCGTCTCGTCGTCGACGGCGAAACGCAGGAAGCGGCGGTAGGCGGTGACGTTCGCCCGCGCGTCGGCTTTCGCGAAGAAGCGGTGGAAGAGATCGTAGGAGGGAAGCTGACGGATCGCGGTGAGCTTCAACCGCGTGAGCGCCACATGCGCACGGTTCAGGTCGACCGCCAGGATCGATCCCGGGTCCGCCGTCAGGTAGGAGAGTACGTTGCAGCCGCCGGAGGCGATCGCGACCATGTCCTCGCCGGGCTTCAGCGCAAGCGCCTTCAGATCGACCTCCGGATCCTCCCAGATCTGCGCGTAGACCAGGCGCTTGAAGGCGAGGGTAAAGACGCGTTCGCGGATGCCGTCGAACGAAGCCGCCTTGAAGCGGTGCACTGCCTCGCGAAGCGCATCGGAGGGCCGAAGACCTTCCGATGCCTGACCGGTGACTGACACGCTTCCTCCCGAATCGCTGCGCCGAAGCATGCGTAGGGTTATGGTAGGCAGATGAAGAGTTGGTGACGGATATTACCCGCGCGAGGTCGCGCCCGTGTCTGCCTCGCCCTAGGATCGCCCGAAGCGTCGCAGGGGAGGCACAGGATGGATTATCTCGAATGCGGTCCTGACGCGTACGAGCGGTTCAGATTCCAGGTCACCTGGTCCGGCCGGAAGCTGCTCGGCGTCAGGCGCGTGACGGGTCTTACCCGGGCCACCGACGTGATCGCCTTCCGGGATGGCGCGTCGCCCGGTCCGCCGGGCAAATTGCCCGGGCGCACCGACTTCAAGGCGTTCGCTCTTGATCTCGGCCCGCCGCGCAATCCGGAATTCGAAGCCTGGGCTGGCCAGGTCGCAACGCTCGCGTCGAAGAAACTTCCGGCGAAATTCCGCCAGGACATGCTGGTGGAGCTTCTCGATGAGGCCGGCAAGACAGCGCTCGCCCTTCGCGTCCATCGCTGCTGGGTCTCCGAGTGGAGCTTCTTTCCGCCGCACGACGCGACGGGCAGCGCGATCCAGAGGTTTCGGATCGAGAACGAGGGCTGGATCCGCGAGGCCTAGGCGGGCCAGCCCAGGAACCCGGCTCTGGCGGCGTCGTTGTTCCGCAAGACCACGGAGGCGACCCAAGGAGGCGACAATGACGTGGAACAGCATCCGGGGAACCTGGAGTGCGCTGTTGCGAGGCTTCTTTGCTCGACAGGATCACCCGGCAGAAGGGCTGCCGGGCCCTGGTGGGCGAGGCCATCGCTATCTGCGCGGATGTTGCGACGTCTCCAGCCGCGAAGCGGGGCGGCGTCAGAAAGACTGGATCCGCGATCCGGGTGTTCTCGACGATTGGAACGACACGCGCTCCATCCTCGACATGTGAGCCTGCGGGCTAAGCCGGCTCAGTTTTTCCCGCGGAACCCATCGCGTTTGGGAAGGTTGACCTCTCACAATGTCACAGGAGACGGTCATGAACTGGGATCGCATCGAAGGTAACTGGAAGCAGTTCAAGGGCAAGGCGAAGGAGCAGTGGGGCAAGCTGACGGACGACGATCTGGACGTCGCGTCCGGAAAGCGCGACCAGCTCGCCGGCCGCATCCAGGAGCGCTACGGCGTCGCGAAGGACGAGGCCGACCGCCAGATCGACGAGTGGAGCAAACGCGACGAGGACTATTGGCGCAAGGTCGCCTGATCCCGCCGAGGAGAATGCGAAGGGCTGGGCGTTTGCCCGGCCCTTTCCTTGTACCTATCCGGGGTGCGCTTCGGACGAGCCGCGGCGGCCCCGACGCTCGCGCACGCGGCCGCCCTCGTTTGGCGGATTGAGGAGCGGCCCGACGCGGGCTTCGATCGCGGCGCGATCCGGCCGAGCCCCGTGGGCGTGGCGGTCAATCGCTTCGCGCATCGCTGCGATATGTTCGAAGGTCGTTCCGCAGCAACCGCCCACGATGCGCGCGCCGGCATCGATCGCAAGCCGCGCGTAATCGGCCATCAGTTCCGGCGTGCCGGAATAGTGGATATGCTCGCCGACGAATTGCGGGATGCCGCAGTTCGATTTCGCGATGAAGGCGACGCCCGGGCTGGCTTCCGTCATCTGCACAAGCGCGAACAGAAGGTCGGGCGCGCCGACGCCGCAATTCGCGCCCATCGCGAGGGGCGCCGCCGGCAGATCGGCGAAAACACCGGGCAGATCGGCGGGGATCAGCCCCATCATGGTGCGGCCTGCCGTGTCGAAGCTCGCCGTCACCGTATAGGGCATGCCCGCGGCGATGGCGCCAAGCGCCGCGGCGCGCATCTCCTCGGCGGCGGACATCGTCTCGATCCAGCAGACATCGGCGCCGCCTGCCTTCAGGCCGAGCGCCTGCTCGGTGAAGGCCGCGACGGCGCTTTCCTCGGTCATTTCGCCGAGCGGCACGAAAAGTTCGCCGGTCGGTCCCATCGAGCCGGCGACGACCACCGGCCGGCCCGCGGCGTCGGCCACGGCACGCGCCAGCTCCGCGCCGGCCTTGTTGATTTCGAAGACCCGGCCCTCGGCCTTGTGAAGCTTCAACCGCGGCGCGTTGGCGCCGAAGGTGTTGGTGAGGATCACGTCGGCGCCGGCTTCGACGAACGACCGGTAGAGGCCGGCGATCGCGTCGGGGCGCTCGATGTTCCAGAGGTCCGGCGGATCGCCGGCGGTCAGCCCGGCGGCGAAAAGATTCGTGCCGGTCGCGCCGTCGGCAAGCAACACGCTTTTCTCGGCCAGGAGCTGTTCGAGGGATGCCATGACGCGTCCACCTTTGTTGCGCTGCGATAAGCACCTTTGCCGACGGTTCGCAAGCGCGATCCCCGCGACGCAGCCATGCGTGCCGGCGCGGAACGCCTCCTATTGGACCTTCAGCGTGGCAATGTAGGCGCTGCTCTCATTCGAGCTGACAACCGCGTTGCGGATAAGATTGTCGAAATGCTTCGTGAGCGAACGGATGTGCTCGATGGCGTTCAACACGAGGTACATCTCTCCCACGAAGATCGCCGCGCGCTGTGGACCGAACACCGTGTAGGGAATGGAATAGGTGCGGCGCTGATCGTAGAGGAATAACCGAAAGCTCGGATAGAGCTCCTCGACCAGCTTCGCCATATAATCGAGCTGTGCCTGCCGGGCCTCGCGATCGAGCCCGCGCCACAGACCCTTGCCCTCCGCCAGGAGCTCGAGGCGCTGGCGCGGCATGCAGACTTCCATGTCCGTCTCGGGACGGCGGTTGTAGTCGAGCCGGAACTCGGCGTTGCGGAGCTGCCAGGAGGGACTTGGCGCGGCGCGGCCCGAATATTCGTAGCCGATCACGTCCGGCGTGCGCAGCAGATCGGGAATCTGCGCCGGGACGTAGCGGATCTTGTAGCCGCTCGCCTCCTTGTGCCAGCGCTCCAGCAGCGTGTCCTCGTCCGATCCCTGCGCCTCGGCAATCTCGAGCGCCGGCTTGATCTCCGCCGCGAGCGTCTCGTCCTGCGAGAGGCCGAGCAGCCAGTCGAGGCTGACCGAATAGTGCTCGGAGATGCTCCGCAGCGTGTCGGCGCGGGGGAGGCGGGTGGATTGCCCGGAGAGAAGCTGCGTCAGCGCCGAACGGTCGACGCCGATGGACTTTGCGAAGGCGGCGCGGGTCATCCCTGAGCGCTGCAGGACACCCTGCAGACGTTCACGGAAGACGGGGCCAAGCTCGCGCTTATCCATCCAACGGTCCTATTTGTTGTGGAAACAAGCCATTCTGCCATATTCCACATCATTCGCGGACGATGCAATCCGAAAGCAACGATTGGTGCGCATTGTCACATTGCCGTGAACGCCGAAGCAGCCCTCTGTAAGTGCAGGGAAGGGC
Source organism: Hyphomicrobiales bacterium (assembly GCA_038211615.1). Classification (GTDB taxonomy): domain Bacteria; phylum Pseudomonadota; class Alphaproteobacteria; order Rhizobiales; family Afifellaceae; genus DASWJZ01. The sequence continues at coordinate 11,919 of JBBQVL010000056.1, read as the reverse complement.
TTGGATTTAATGCGTCGGATTGAATGGCCGACCTTGGGCGTGCTGATCGGGTGCTACGCCCTGTGGGTTGTGGCGACGGCGCTCTACGGCGAGATTGGCCCGCTGCTTCTCGTCCTCGCCGTCGCCCCGCTGGTGACGCTGCACTCCTCGCTGCAGCACGAGGCCCTGCACGGACACCCGAGCCGCTCGGCGGCCGTCAACGAAGCGCTGGTCTTCCTGCCACTCGGGCTGCTCTTTCCCTATCGGCGTTTCCGGATGCTGCATCTGCGGCATCACAACGACAACGCGCTGACCGATCCGTATGACGATCCCGAAAGCTTCTACTATGCGATCGCCGACTGGCATCGGCTGCCGGCGTGGATCCAGCGGGTGCTCGACTTCAACAACACCTTCGCCGGCCGCTTGCTCGTCGGACCGCTGGTCATGTTCGTGGGATTCCTTGGGCGCGACCTGCAGCTTATCGGCGCCGGAGAGCGGAACGTCCTCCGCGCCTGGCTGCATCACGCGGCCGGACTTGCAGTGGTGCTGGTCTGGACGATCGGCATCTGCGGTATCCCGGTCTGGATCTATTTCGCCGCCGCCTATATCGGTCTGTCGATCCTGAACGTCAGAACCTTCGCCGAGCACCAGGCGCACGAAGCGCCGGGGGGCCGGACCGTCATCGTTGAGGCATCGCCGATTTTCGCGCTGCTGTTCCTCAACAACAACCTCCACTACGTGCACCATGAAAATCCGCGCGTGCCGTGGTACAAGCTGCCGGCTCTTTACCGCGCCCACCGGGCGGCGTTCCTCGCGGCGAACGAGAGCTACAGCTTCAGGGGCTACGGCGAGATGATCCGTCGCTATCTCTTCCGGACGAAATCGCCGGTTCCGCACCCCTTCCTGCGGCGCGGTTGAGCGGCATGGCGGACGCCGCACCGGTGGCGTCGCTGCCGATGTATGACTGGCCGGAAGTCGCAGCCGCCAACGATGCGTTCTGGGTGGCCATAGCCAGCCGCTTGCGCAAGTCCGGTATCGCGGCGCCGCCGATGCTTGACCGGTGGCGCAGTTCCGACACGATCTGGCGCCACCCCGATCTTCTTCTGTCGCAGACCTGCGGTTTTCCGTTCTCGACCCGGCTGCGGGGCATGGTGCGGCTCGTCGGCACTCCGATCTACGACGTGCCCGGCTGTGAGGGCGCGTTTTATTCGAGCATGATCGTGGTCCGGGCCGATGAGCCAGCCGGTCGGCTCGCGGACGTCCGTTACCGGCGGATTGCCTACAATACGACCGACAGCCTTTCCGGATATCTGGCGCTCGGCGCTGCGGTAAAGGAGGCCGGGCTGCAGGGGCGGCCGGCGGAGTGGATCGAAACCGGAAGCCACCGCGCCTCGCTGCGCGCCGTGGCGGATGAGACCGCCGACGTCGCCGCGGTCGATGCGGTCTGCTGGGCCCTTGCGCTGCGCTATGAGCCGGAAGTTGTGTCGCGGCTGAAAGTCCTCGAGCGTACGCCGCTCCGGCCGGGCCTGCCGTTCATTACCGCGGTGGAGCGGCCCGACAGCGAACTCCAGGCGATCCGCGTGGCGATCCGCGAAGCCATCGCAGACCCGGCAACGCCTGCGACCCGCGAGGCGCTGCGCCTCACGGGACTCGGCTCATTCGACGAGTGGGACTACAGCCCGATCGCCGCGCTCGGCCGTTCCGGATAGGGCGTCTCGATGCGTAGCGAGCACCGAACCGGCTGATCCAGGACGACGGCAGCCGATCAACGTGCTCCGTCGACCGGCCGCGCGAAGATCAATCGCTCGGACCAGGGCCGGGAGAGGGCGAGTTCCGCACCGATGTACTGGCGCCTGTATCGGGGTCGTAAACCACGTGCGTGGTCGGCGTGGGAGTCTGCGACACGATCTTGCCCGGAACATCTGGATCGTAAGTGCAAGTGTATCCGGTCGGGCAGCCGGAAGAAGTGGCCTTCGCAACCGGAACGGCAAGGAGCAAGGCGCTCGCGGCAAGCAACGTAAGGGCTTTCATGGTGTCTCCCCAGGAGTGCTGAACGTCCTGAGGTTAGTTGAGTCCGCGCTTCAAGACAAGCGGAGGTTGTTCATATCGCGCGCGGCCCTCTCAGGTTGCAAGCAAGCGTGGATAGGAAGAGAGCTGAAGCGACCCCCTCTCGGTGATCAGCACCTGCTCCTCGAGCTTCACGCCCTCGCGCCCGCCATGCCGGCCGATATAGCTCTCCACGCACACGATCATGTTGGGCTCCAGCACGCCGTCATAGCCGGAGCGCTCCCAGTCCTCGGGGTAGGGGACCGAGGGATATTCGTCGCAGAGCCCGACGCCATGGAAGAGGACCGAATAGCGGTTCGGGAGATAGTCCTGCGGGACGCTTGTCGCCGTGTGCGAGAGGTCGCGGAAGGTCCGGCCGGGCCGCAGCATCTCCATGTTCGCGGCGATCTGCTCCTCGGCGAGCGCGTAAAGCGTGCGCTGCTCGTTCGTCGCGCGCTTCGCGCCGGCGAGCCAGGTGCGGGAGATGTCGCAGCAATAGCCGTAGGGACCGATCAGGTCGGTGTCGAAAGCGACGATGTCGCCGTCCTCGATTACCCGCGCCGAGGATTCCTGGAACCACGGATTCGTCCGCGGCCCCGACGAAAGAAGGCGCGTCTCGATCCATTCGCCGCCGCGGCGGATGTTCTCGGCATGCAGGATCGCCCAGAGATCGTTTTCCGTCATGCCCGGTTTCAGCGCTGCCTGCATGACGTGCATGGACGCCTCGCAGGCGGCGACGGCGCGGCGCATGGCCTTCAGTTCGTCGGCGCACTTCACCTTGCGCGCATGCTCCATCACCGCTTCGCCGTCGTGCACGCTGATGCCTTCGGCGGAGAGCGCCACGACACCGGCCGGGTTGATCCTGTCGACCGCGATGCGCCGGTTGCCGCCGCCGCAGCCTTTCACGATTTCGGCGATCTCACCCGCCCAGCGCCGCGCCCGTTCCGCCGCGTGCTCGCCGGCCTCGTAGTAGAACCATGCCGTGCCGTGACGGATCTCGTCGACGCACTCGAGATGCCAGGACAGGTGCTCGCAATTGTGGAAGTCCCAGAGGATGACGGGGCCCTCGGTCGCGACGAAAGCGTAGCGCACCGCATTGTGCATCACCCACAGCTGCATGTCGGTGGAATCGGTGGCGTAGCGGACGTTCAACGGGTCGTAGACGATGATACCGGCCAGGTCGCGTTTGCGCAGCTCGGCCCGGATGCGCTCGAGGCGGTAGCGCCGCGCCTTCTCCATGTCCGGCGCGTCGAGCCCGAGCGCCGCCCATTCGCCTTCCGCCAGCGCGCCGTACCCGATCAGATGCTGGTTCAGGCTCGCAGCCTTCTCCATGGCATAGCGGTCGAGCGCGGCGCGGGGCGCGTTTTCCCCCGGATGCTCGGGAGTCACGAACGGCGCGATCTTTCTGCGACGGCCGGGGAAGGGGGCGGAGGCGCTATTTGCAGTCATCGGGAACCCGGATGTTGGGCGCCGGCGAGCGGCGGAGCGATTTTGTGCTAGACTGCGCGGGTTGACGGAAGCAAGCGGTGAACCCCGTGCGAACGATCGTTTCAGTAATGGCGCTGGTCGCCGCGAGCATCCTCGGCGTCGGCGGCTTGTCCGGGCGCGCGCTCGCAGTCGAAGCCGTGCTCGCGGCGAGCTGGGAGCCCGCGTTCTGCACGACGTCCGGGGGGCGCTCGAAGCAGGAGTGCCGGACCGAAACGCCCGATCGCCGCGACGCCACCCATTTGTCGCTCCACGGCCTCTGGCCCGACGACCTCGACGACAAGGCGATCTTCCCCTGCTATTGCGCCGGCGGCTCGCCAGTTTCCTGCGAGACGAGCGGCCCGACCGACCGTACGCTTCGCCTCTCCCAGCCGCTCTTCAACAGGCTGCGCGGCGTCATGCCGGGCACGATGTCGGGGCTGCACCGCTACGAATGGTCGAAGCATGGCAGTTGCTATTCCGGTGCCGGCCAGCAGGCGGATCCCGAGACGTTCTTCAACGACGCGGTAACGCTGATCGAAAAGCTCGACGCTTCGGCGGTCGGGCAATTGTTCAGCGACAATGTTGGCGCTGTCCTCACTCGCGACGATATCGAGGCGGCCTTCGACCAAGCCTTCGGAGCGGGGGCGGCCGATCGTGTGACGATCATCTGCGACGGGCGCGGCAGGAATGCGAAGATCGCAGAGCTTCGCATCAACATTTCCGGAGACGTCAACTCCGACGCTGATCTCGGCGCGCTCATCCTCGCCGCGCCGACCACCGCGATTTCCACCGACGACCGAAGCTGCGCCAAGGGTGTCGTGCAGGCGGTGACGGCGAACTGACCGGCCGCGTGACTCTGGAGGGAAGCGCGTTGCCCGCGGACGCGGGCGCGCTCTTCGAGGCCAGATAGAAAATCCGGAAGACACACAACCTCTATTGGACTACAACCAGCCGTGCGAGTTTGCCGGCTCAGTTTCAGCTGGCGGAGGCCTGGGGGTCCGGTCATGTCGCTGGCACTGATACGCCGCTTCGCTCTTCTGCTCATCTTCGCGGTGCTCGGCGCCGCGATCTCTGAGGCGCAGGCCGCCCAGGACAATGCCTCATCCACCACGATTGTCGGCGTGACGGGCACGCCCGGCCTCACCATCAACACGGCGAGGATCGCCGGCGGACGGCTCCTCATCAACGGAACCGCGACAGTCGTCGACCGGCTCATCAAGGTGAAGTTCACCAACTTTCAGACCCGTTCCGACGCGCAGAAGAAGTTCAGCTTCGTCCTCGACTACCGCACCCCGGACTGCCGCATCACGCTCACGACCGTGACAGGCGAGATAGGCATCTGGATCTCCGATTGCGGACCGCGCGGAGTGGAGCCGCGAGGAGTCTGGTCGGGGTCGGAATGGTACGAGAAGGATGAGATCGCGCTTTACGGCGGCTCGAACTGGCGGGCGCTGAGAACCAACAGAAACAAGCGGCCCGGCCTCAACCCGGCCGACTGGCAGCTCTTCGCGGCGAAGGGCGATACTGGCGCGCAGGGCCAGCGAGGCCTGCAAGGGGAGCAAGGCGAGGCCGGGCCGGCCGGGGTGACGCCTGCCGGCGAATGGCAGGGCGAGGGATCTTATGAGACGAATGACCTGGTGAATTTTGGAGGTTCCACCTGGCGCAAGCTTCCGGGAGACACGAACAACCGACCCGATACCGAAGACTCGGGCTGGGAGCTCTTCGCGGCGGGCGGCCAGCAGGGCGATCCGGGGCCAACGGGTCCAGAAGGCCCGGCCGGGCCGGCGGGCGCGGCTGGCGCATTTGCCGGCGCCCGGATCGTGAGGCAGACGTGCAACGATGGCGGCGGCTGGATACCTTCCGGAGGATCCGTGTATTGCATCGCCGCCTGCGCTGAAGGTGAGATCCCGTACTCTGAGGGGGCTGGGTTCCTTGTGGACTCCAGCGGTGTCGGAAGCTCGATGGGTGCCGTCGCGGTCCAGTCTTCGCCGGCGGGCTCCGATCCCCTGCCTGCGAACAAGTGGTTCACCTACTATTATGCAGCCAACGAGGCGGTGAGCGAACAGTCGGTCACAATGCAGCTCGTATGCGGCAATGCCGGACCGCCGTACTATAGGTTCGAGACGGGACCGGACGGGGGCACGGCGACCAGCATCTTCGACTCCGCTGACGGCAACCGGCGTGGGGTGATCTCGTCCGGCGGCCCCGCCTACAGCGCGGATGTCCCGTTCGCTTCCGTGCCGCAGACGGGCGCGCCGGACAATTTCAGCATGGCCTTCACTGCCTCCGATTCAGTGGGCTTCGACTACGCCTTTCCCCTGAACACTTCCGGCGACGCCACGCTGGAGTTCTGGGTGAACCCGGGCGCTCCAACCTATGGCGAATGGTCGATATTCGGCACGAGCGACGCCAATCAGTACGTCGTCCGCTGGCTTGCCGATGGGCAGATCTGCATCGACTATCGCTCCCCCACTGCCGCTCTGCATCAGGTCGGCTGCACCCAAACCGCCTCCGTGCCCCAGGGCGTCTGGAGCTTCGTGGCCGTGGTGAAGACCGCAAATGTCTATTCGCTCTATGTCAACAACGCTGGAACGTCGGGCGCCACCGTTTTGACGGTTGAGATCACCGATCTGACGCCAGACCTGCCGACCTCGACGGAGTGGGCTATCAACGCGAGCCCCGATTACCCCGGTGCAGGATTGCTGGACGAGGTACGGTTCACCGATCAGGCGCTTGCCCCGTCGCAGTTCCTCGTCGCGGGCTCGGAGCCGTAAGCCTCGATCCCTCTCGCGCGGCCGTCTATGCGTGCAGGCCATCGGCCGTGGCCGGGCCGGTTGCGAAGGCGCGAAAGCGCGCCTTCAGGCCCGCCCGCTGCGGCGAGCAGCACATCGGGCCGACCAGCATCGGATCGCGCGCCGGAAGGTAGGTCAGGCGCAGCAGCTTGAACGGTGTCGCTCCGTCGCTCCATTCGATCCGCACGGCGGAGCCCAGGCGCGTGCAGCGAAGCTTTACCCAGTCGAGATTCACCGCGAGCGGCATCGTCGACCAGTCGGAGAAATCCCGCGTCACCACCGCGCTCAGCATCTGCTGGCCGTCCACCAACTCGATTCCGGCCTTGATCCAATTTCGCTCGTCGAGCCGCAGCATCATGCCGGCCTGATCGTAGACGGCTTGGTATTCCGCGCCGAATTCGAGCGTGGCGGTGAAATCGCCGGCGACCGTCCGGTAGCCGAAGTGCCGCTGTCGCGAATGAAGCCGTAATGCGTCTCCCGCCAGAAGTCGGTCTTGTCGCCGGTGGTCATGGTGAGAACGCCATCCGCGTCGTTCCATGCCGGCGGTTCGTTCAGCCACTCAAAGCGAGAATTCATGGGTTCGTTGTCCTTACCGTCGTCGGGCGTCTGAAGATGTTCGCGCAGAAATTCTAGCCTTCCGGCAGGGGGATGAACTCCGTCTCGCCCGGCACCGGGCCGAAGCGGCCGGCCCGCCAGTCGTCCTTCGCCTGCTCGATGCGGTCCTTGCGCGAGGAGACGAAGTTCCACCAGATGTAGCGCGGACCTTCCATCGCCGTGCCGCCGAGGAACATCATGCGCGCGCGGCTGGTGGCGCGCACCGTGATCCTGTCGCCTGGGCGGAAGACGAGGAGCTGCACGTCCTCGAACCTGTCGCCGGCGATTTCGATCGCGCCTTCGAGCAGGTAGATCGCGCGCTCCTCGTGGTCGGCGTCGAGGGGCGCCGTAGCACCCGCCTCCAGCACGACCTCCGCGTAGAGCCAGTCCGAATGCATGCCGACCGGCGAGCGCGTGCCGAATGCCGATCCGGCGATCGTTCTCGCCCACATGCCGCCGTCGCTGACGACCGGCAGCTCCGCCGCGCCGAAATGCTGGAACGAGGGCGCGACTTCCTCCTCGGCGGCGGGAAGCGCGATCCAGCTCTGGATTCCGTACATCGCGCCGCCGGTGGCGCGCGCGTCACCCGGCGTTCGTTCGGAATGCGCGATCCCGCGGCCGGCGGTCATCAGGTTCATCGCGCCGGGGGTGATTTCCAGCGCGTTCCCCTCGCTGTCGCGGTGCATGATCCGCCCGTCGAAGAGATAGGTGACGGTCGCGAGCCCGATATGCGGGTGCGGACGCACATCCATGCCCTGTCCCGCGATGAGCTGCACCGGCCCCATCTGGTCGAAGAAGATGAATGGCCCGACCATCTGCCGCTTGCCGTGCGGCAGCGCGCGGCGCACCTGGAATCCGCCGAGGTCGCGCACGCGCGGCACGATGACGAGCTCCAGCGCATCGCAGGAGCGCTCGTCGCCGAGAACCGGATCGGTTGCGGGTTGCCAGCTCATCTGATCCTCTTGTCACCTCGGCACGGCCGTGCCTGTCGCCGACCTCGACACCCGTAGCCCGGAGGCTGGCGGGGGCGCAAACCAACTCCGTTACATCTACCTCAAGGGTGTGTTATCTGGGAGCGGGGACAGTCCCGGCAAGCCGGGACAGTGTCGGGGGACGCCATGTTTTTCGATTTCCTTTCCGTTCGCGGGACGAGGCTTTGCGCGGCTGTGTTCGCGGCGCTGCTCTGGGGCGTCGCGCCTTCGCTGGCCGCGCCCGATGTCACCACGGCAAACGCCCGGATCGAGAACGGCAAGCTCGTGATCGACGGCACGACGGAGCTTGGGGGCACAAAGATCCGGCTTGACGGAAACACGGCTGCCGCGTTCAACGTGACGTCCAACCCGACCACCAAGGCATTCAGGTTCAGCGTCACCTATTACCCGAGCGATTGCGTCGTCACCCTGCAGAAGCTCACCGGGACCACTCTTGGACCGGCGACCAACTGGACCGTCAACAGTTGCGGAAGCGGCGTCACGCCGCGTGGGGCGTGGGTAGCCCTTACGCAATACGTGAAGGACGATCTGGTCACCTTCAGCGGCTCGACGTGGCGGGCGAAGCGCAACAACGTCAACGTCACACCCATGGCCGGCGCGGACTGGGAGAAATTCCTGCTGCAGGGGCCGCAGGGGCCACCGGGCCCCGCTGGCGTCACCGCGAAGGGCGCGTGGTCTGGTTCGACATCCTACGCCGCCGGCGATCTGGTGTTCCGTGACGGATCGACGTGGCGGGCGAAAAGAACGAACTCGAACAAGCAGCCGGGCAGCAACCCGAACGACTGGGAGCTTCTCGCGCAGGGCGGCACACAGGGGCCGGTGGGTCCTTCGGGGGCGCTCGCCGGCACCGTGGTCCATCAGGCCGCCTGCTACACGACGAGCGATTATTCCTGCGGAACGCCGAACTGCTCGTGTGGAGCAGCGTGTGATGCCGGCGAAGTCGGCGTTTCCGCTATGATCGAGGCGAGGGATCGCGGCACAGGGGCGTTGATTGCGGCCCTCAACGGTCAGTTCCAGCTTTTTGACAACAGTTTTGAGATTGCCGCGCTCCGCGGAAAAGTGGGGGTTGCCGTCCAAGTGGTTCCCGGGTCGGGTCCATTCGAGACGGGCGCCACGGATGTCGACGTAACAGTCATATGCATGCCGCGACCCATTTCGGTCGGGGACAGCGACTCGGACGGCGTGATCAACGCCCACGACAACTGCCCGCATGTTGCAAATCCGGACCAACTCGATTCCGACGCGGATGGCTTTGGCGACGCCTGTCCGCCCGTCTGCGGAGATGGCCTCCGGCAGGGCGCCGAGCAATGCGACGACGGCAATCTCCTTAACGGTGACGGGTGCAGCACGGGGTCGTGCCACGTTGAGTCTGGCTTTGCATGCTCGGGTGCCCCGTCCTCCTGTGCGCCGGTGTGCGGCGACGGCCTCATACGCGGCGCTGAGCAATGCGACGACGGAAACACCGGGAACGGCGACGGCTGCTCGTCGAGCTGTCAGATCGAATAAGGAGCGGCCGGCTGGCGCATGCCGGTTCAACTTGGGGACGAACCTTACCCAGGCTACTGAGGCTGCTCCGGGCTGAGGGGCCTTTCCCGTGACACTCGCAGGTGCTATGCAACCTGTGGCGATAGGTTCCTGGTATCCGGAACCGCCGGGGGGCGCGCCATGTCATTCTGCTTCGGCGCTGTCCGTCTGATGCGGGGTTTCCCCGCCGTTATTGCCATCATACTTGCGAGTGCTGCGCCTTCGCAGGCCGCGCCCGATGTCACGACCGCGAATGCCAGGATCGAAAACGGCAAGCTCGTTATCGACGGCATGACCGAACTCGGCAGCACGAAGATAAGGCTCGACGGAAAGACGACGGCAGGATTCACCGTCACATCCAATCAGACCACCAAGGCATTCAAGTTCAACGTCACCTACTACCCGAGCGATTGCGTCGTCACGCTGCAGAAGGTCACCGGGAACACCCTCGGGCCTGCGACCAATTGGACGGTCAATAATTGCGGGAGCGGCGTCGCGCCGCGCGGCGCGTGGAGTTCCGCCACGCAATACCTGAAGGACGACCTCGTCACCTTCGGCGGCTCAAGCTGGCGCGCCAGGCGCAACAACTTGAACGTGACGCCGGTCGCCGGTGCCGACTGGGAGAAGTTCCTGTTGCAAGGGCCGGCGGGGCCGCCGGGGCCGGCGGGACTGACCGCGAGGGGCGTGTGGTCCAATGCGACCTCGTATGCGGCCGGCGATATCGTGCAGCGGGACGGGACGACCTGGCGCGCCAAGCGGGCGAACTCAAACGTCACGCCGGGCAGCAGCGCGAGCGACTGGGAGGCCCTGGCACAGAAGGGCGGGCAGGGCGCCACCGGTGTCGTCGACCTTGCGACACTCGGCTGGTCCGCCTTTCTCAACCTGCCGCCCAACGCCTCCGACTTCGTCTTTATAGGGGATCCCGGCGCGGTGGCGCTTACCGCCACGCAACAGATCTCCGGCTCCGCGAGCGCGTCGATGTCGATGCCTTCCGGCTCCGGCGTGGTGGTATTCGCGCTTTGCTACAAGCGGGGATCGGATCCGATCCGGACATTCGGCTATCCGTACGACAGAACGAACAGTGGCGCGGTTACGATTGATACGGCGACGTATTCCACGAGCGCTGCCGATATTCCTGGCGCGCCGGGCATCTACACCGTCGGTCTCTGCGCTCGGCAGCCGGTCGGCAGCAACATGATCACGGTGGCCCAGGTCACCGGCTGGGTGGTGGTTACCAACCCGCCTCCGGTCGTATGTGGCGATGGCGCGGTTCGGGGGAACGAGCAGTGCGACGACGGGAACGGCGCGGGCGGCGACGGCTGCTCGGCGGCCTGCCTGGTCGAGGCGAACTTTGCCTGCAGCGGCCAGCCGAGCGCTTGCGGTCCGATCTGCGGCAATAGCCTTGTCGAGTCTCCGGAGCAGTGCGACGACGGAGGCACAACGCCGGGCGACGGCTGTTCAGCGACATGCACCACCGAAGCCCACTACTCGTGCAGCGGCGAGCCTAGCGTCTGCTCGCCGATCTGCGGCGACGGGATAATAACCCTGAACAGTTCCGAGCAGTGCGACGATGGAGATACCGTATCGGGCAACGGGTGTTCCTCGTCCTGTGCAATTGAAATTGGCTTCTATTGCTCCAGCGAACCGAGTTTCTGCCAGACGTTGTGCGGCGATGGGGTCATCGGCGGTCCGGAGTCATGCGACGATGCCAATAGCGACTCCGGGGATGGCTGCTCAATTTCCTGCGCCGTTGAAAGCGGCTATGACTGCACGGGTGAGCCGAGCATTTGCGTCCCGCATTGAGCGACCGCGAACACTGTGCCGCGTTGGCTAAGCCCGCTCCGGCGCTCGCGACCCGCCGTCAGCCCCGCATTCGCGCGCCCTCTGGATCGAACAGCGGCTCGGCCTGAATTCTGGCAGGGCGGCGCTCGCCGAGAATCTCGATCTCGAACCCGCTTGCTCCGTTCGTCGCCAGCTCGCGCGGCACATAGCCCTGTGCGAGCGAGCGATCGACGAAGTGCGCGTAGCCGCCCGACGTGACCCAGCCGATCACCTTGCCGTCGTGCCAGACCGGTTCGTCGCCGAGCACGTCGGCGTCGGCGGCGTCTACGATGAAGGTGACGCGGCTCAGCGCGCCGCCTTCGGCCTTCTCCCGCGCCGCCGCCTCGCGCCCGATGAAATCGTTCTTCTTCAGGTCGACGAAGCGGTCGAGCCCTGCTTCAAAGGGGCCGTAGATTGGCCTGAGCTCGCGGTACCAAGTGGGCCAGTTCTTTTCCAGCCGCATGGAGAGGAGGGCGCGCATGCCGAAATTGACGATGCCGAACGGCGCGCCGGCCTGCATCACCGCGTCGTAGAGCCGCCGTTCGTATTCCGGCGCGACCCAAATTTCGTAGCCGAGGTCGCCGGTGTAAGTGACGCGGTTGACCATGACGGGAACGCCGGCCAAGTGCGTCTCGCGGAAATCGAGGAACTTGAAGGCGGCGCTCGACACGTCCTCATCGGTCAAACGCTCGAGCACCTTGCGC
>JBBQVL010000055.1:0-30335 GCA_038211615.1 Hyphomicrobiales bacterium | reverse complement strand
TGAAGTTTTAGAGTGTATCTGCTGGACACCAGCGTTGCATCGGTTCTGGCGCCTGGGCGGCAGGTAGGAGGCGCGCGGGACGTGATCGAGTGGCTCCGCGCGCGGGAGCCAACGCTTCATTTCTCCACGATGACCATCATGGAGATCAAAAGCGGTATCGAAAAACTGGCGCGCATGGGTTCGACGCGGAAGCAGGCGGAGCTATCAGCGTGGCTCGCTGGCCTGGTGGAGCAATTCAAGGACCGCGTGCTTTCATTCGACCGGGAGGCGGCGATGCTCGCAGGCCGAATGGAGGCGGAAGTGCTCGCGATTGGACGACATCCGGGCCTTGCCGACATCATCATTGCAGCTACGGCGTCGCGCTACGGCTTTATCGTGCTCACACGGAATCTCCGGCATTTTTCGGTGCTTGGCGTGGGTGCGGTTGATCCATTCCAACAATTGCCAAGGTGAGGGCTGAATGACCCGCATCGACAATGCCCGCACCATCCGCGCGCCGCACGGCACGGAGCTTTCGGCGAAGTCGTGGCTGACGGAAGCGCCGCTTCGGATGCTGATGAACAACCTCGATCCTGACGTCGCCGAGCGGCCCGGCGAGCTTGTCGTCTATGGCGGCATCGGGCGGGCGGCGCGCGACTGGGAGAGTTTCGATCGCATCGTCGCGGCGCTCAGGAAGCTGGAGGCCGACCAGACTCTCCTCGAGCAGTCCGGCAAGCCGGTCGGGATTTTCCGCACGCACGCCGATGCGCCGCGCGTGCTCATCGCCAATTCCAACCTCGTGCCGCACTGGGCGACCTGGGAGCATTTCCACAAGCTCGATCGCCTCGGGCTGATGATGTACGGACAGATGACCGCCGGCTCGTGGATCTATATCGGCAGCCAGGGCATCGTGCAGGGCACCTACGAGACCTTCGTCGAGGTCGGGCGGCGGCACTATCAGGGCAATCTCTCCGGGCGCTGGATACTGACGGCGGGACTCGGCGGCATGGGCGGCGCGCAGCCGCTCGCCGCGACCATGGCCGGCGCTTCGATGCTCGCCGTCGAATGCCAGCCGAGCCGGATCGAGATGCGGCTGAAGACCGGCTATCTCGACGCGCAGGCGAACACCCTCGACGAGGCGCTCGTGATGATCGAGCGGTCCCTCAGCGAGAAGAAGCCGCTCTCCGTCGGCCTTCTAGGCAACGCCGCGGACATCTTTCCGGAGCTCGTGCGGCGCGGCATCCGGCCCGATGTCGTCACCGACCAGACCTCGGCGCACGATCCGCTGAACGGGTATCTGCCGAAGGGCTGGACGCTCGCCGACTGGTTTTCGCGCCGCGAGAGCGATCCGAAGGCGGTGGAGAGCGCGGCGAAGCATTCGATGGCCGAGCATGTCCGCGCCATGCTGGACTTTCACCGCCGCGGCGTGCCGACGCTCGACTACGGCAACAACATCCGGCAGGTGGCGATGGAGGAGGGGGTCGCCGATGCCTTCGACTTTCCGGGTTTCGTCCCCGCCTATATCCGCCCGCTCTTCTGCCGCGGCGTTGGACCGTTCCGCTGGGCGGCGCTGTCGGGCGACCCGGAAGACATCTATCGCACCGACGCGAAGGTGAAGGAGCTGCTGCCCGACAACAAGCACCTACACCATTGGCTCGACATGGCGCGGGCGCGGATCAAGTTCCAGGGCCTCCCGGCGCGCATCTGCTGGGTGGGCCTCGGCGACCGGCATCGCCTTGGCCTTGCCTTCAACGCGATGGTGGCGAGCGGCGAGTTGAAGGCGCCGGTCGTCATCGGCCGCGACCATCTTGATTCCGGCTCGGTCGCCTCGCCCAACCGCGAGACGGAGGCGATGCGGGACGGCTCGGATGCCGTGTCCGACTGGCCGCTGCTGAATGCGCTCCTCAACACCGCCTCCGGCGCGACCTGGGTTTCGCTGCACCACGGCGGCGGCGTGGGCATGGGCTTCTCGCAGCACGCCGGCATGGTGATCGTGGCGGACGGCACGCCGGACGCGGCGCGGCGCATCGAGCGCGTTCTGTGGAACGACCCGGCCTCCGGCGTCATGCGGCACGCCGATGCGGGCTACGACGTCGCAATCGACAGCGCGCGGGAGCACGGGCTCGACCTGCCGGGAATTCTGGACGGCTAGCATGCCCGCGCTGCACTTCGGCACGGCGCTGCTGCCGGATGGCTGGCGCGATAACGTCCGCATCGCGATCGGCGACGGCGTGGCCGTCACGGTCACGCCTGGGGCGGAGCCCGCTCCGGCCGACGAGCGTCATGCGATCGGCGTCGCAGGCATGCCGAACGTGCACAGCCACGCGTTCCAGCGCGGCATGGCTGGGCTCGCCGAGAACGGGAGCGCCGGGCCGGACGATTTCTGGACGTGGCGGGAGGCGATGTACCGGGTCGCGCTGTCGGTGACGCCGGACGATGTCGAGGCGATCGCCGCGCAGCTCTATGTCGAGATGCTGGAGGCCGGCTTCACGCGCGTCGGGGAATTCCACTACCTGCATCACGATTCTGATGGCGCGCCCTATGCCGACATCGCCGAGATGGCGGGCCGCGTCCTCGCGGCGGCGACTGCCACCGGGATCGGAATGACACTGCTACCGGTCCTCTATGCGCACGGCGACTTCGGCGGCGCGCCTCCCAATCCCGGCCAGCGGCGATTCATCTGCGGCGTGAAGGACTTCGAGCGCCTGTTGGAGGCGAGCAGGGCGCTTGTCTCGAGGCTGCAGGGCGCCAACATCGGCGTCGCGCCGCACAGCCTTCGTGCGGTGACGCCCGACGAGCTTGCCGCGGTCCTTCAGATGACGACGACGGAGCCGGTTCACATCCACGCCGCCGAGCAGGTGCGCGAGGTCGAGGCCTGCCTCGCCTGGTCGGGGCAGCGGCCGGTCGAGTGGCTCCTCGACCATGCCGCGCTCGACGCGCGCTGGTGCCTCATCCACGCAACGCACATGACGGACGCGGAGACGAAGGCGCTTGCCGCGCGCGACGCGACCGCCGGGCTCTGTCCGATCACCGAGGCGAACCTTGGCGATGGCCTGTTCAACGGAAAACTCTTCCTGGAGCAGGGAGGCCGTTTCGGCATCGGCACGGATTCGAACGTGCTGGTTGATGTCGGCGCCGAGCTTCGGCAACTCGAATATGCACAGCGACTGCGCGACCGGGCGCGGAACCGGATGGACGTCGAAGGAAAGTCCACCGGCCGCACGCTCTTCGATGGGGCTGTCGACGGCGGAGCGAGGGCGCTCGGTCGCGGACCCGCCGGCCTTGCTGTCGGAGCTTCGGCGGACATCGTTTCACTCCGCTCCGATCACATCATGCTCGAAGGCCGGACGGGCGACCGGATCCTCGACGCCTGGATATTCGCCGCGAAGGATGCGGGCGTCGATTGCGTCTGGGTGCACGGCGTGAAGCGGGTCGCCGGCGGGCGTCATGTCTGCCGCGAAGCGATCACCGACAAGTTCCGCAAGGTCATGCGCCGCCTCTTGGCGTGATACTAGCGCGCCGGCGACCGGACCGTCGCCACGCCCGCCGGTCCGATCCGGCCGCCATCGAGGCCGTAGGGGCGGCGGAAGCCGAGCGATTCCAGATCGTGCTCCTCGGGGCTGTAGTTGAAGACGAAGGTGGTCTCGCCCACTCTCCGTGTCCGCACGCCTTCCGGCAGCGAGACGGTCTTCAGCCCGGCGAATTGCGTGAGCCGGCGCGTCAGCGTCCGCTGCGCCTCGTCGTCGAGCAGGGCGGCGAGGTAGAAAAAGCGGTCCTGCCGCACGAGCACCGGTACGCCGTCATGGCTTTCGAGGATGACGGAGGCCCTTGTCTCGATCTTCTCGCGCCACTTGACGGCATGGCCCCCGCCCTTGACCGCGATAGGCAAATTGTCCGGAAACGTCTCGACCCGCGCGACCTTGACGTTCAGGAGCTGCGAGGGGAAATCCGGCGGCAGGCCGGGCGGGATCTGGAAGTCCTCGGTTTTCGATCCGGAGCGCGGCCCGATCACCACGAGCCCGGGGAATCGGGACAGCGCGTCGATCAGACGTCCCGACCAGGTGAACAGCGTCGGCACGAAGACGAGCTTGTACGCTGAAAGGTCGCCGGTCGTGGGCGGAAGGATGTCGACGTCGAGCCCGAGCTTGCGGAGCTGGCGGTATTGCGCGAACGCCGCATCGAAATGGCTGAAGCCTTCGGCCTGCGGCTGGATCTTCCAGGCCCAGGCGCTCTCGTAGTCGAAGACGATCGCGCAATCGGCGGGCTGGCGCGCGGGCAGCGCGTCCATTCTCTCGATCTCGCCCGCCACCTGCCGCGCCTCCTCCATCGCCGGCGCTGGCTGGTCGTCGGGGCGGAGCAGGCCGGAGTGCATCTGCTCCTGCGCGTAGGGAAGCTGACGCCAGCGGAAGTAGGAGACGGTCTCCGCGCCGTGCGCGAAGGCCTCCCATGACCAGAGCCGAACCATTCCCGGCAGCGGGTCGGCGTTGTAGGCGGCCCAGTTTACCGGACCCGGCTGCTGTTCCATGACCCAGAAGCGGCCATTGCCGACGGTGCGGTAAAGATCGTGGTGAAAGGCCTGCATATCCGGGTCGCCCTGCCGGACGTAGCGCGCCTTGCGGGCGGGCGAGCGTTCGCGCCGCTCGAAATTTCCGAGCGGATAGGAATCCCAGCCGGCGAAATCGAGATCCGCCCCGATTCTGAAATGATCGAAGTCGGTCATGCCGGCCATATAATTGGTGGCGATCGGCACGTTCGGCGTGACGGCCCGGATCGCGTCCACCTGCACCTTGTTGAAGGCGATCACCTGGTCGGAGGAGTAGCGGCGGAAATCCATCCAGTGCGACGGACCGGCCTCGGCGGGCGTGAGGTTGGGGAAGTCGATCTCGGCGAAGTCCGCGTATTCCATCGACCAGAAGACATTGCCCCACGCGACGTTCAGCGAATCGATGTCGGAATATTTCGTCTTCAGCCAGGCGCGGAAGCCGGCGAGTGCGGCAGGCGAAAAGGAAAGCGTCGTGTCGTGGCAGCCATATTCGTTGTCGATCTGCCAGGCGGAAAGCGCCGGATGATCCTTCACGGCGGTCGCCACCATCGTGGCGATGCGGGCGCACTCCTCCCGGTAACCCGGATGCGAGAAACAGTAGTGCCGGCGCGAGCCGAATTTCCGTGCGCGGCCCTCCGAGTCGACCTGCCGCGTGTCCGGCATCCTCGCGAGCAGCCAGCGGGGCGGCGTGGCCGTCGGCGTGCCGAGCACGACCTTCAGCCGGTAGTCGTCGAGGATGTCCATGACCTGCAGCATCCATTGAAGCTGGATCCTGCCCGGCTCCGGCTCTATCCGGTTCCAGGCGAATTCCCCGATCCGCACATAAGTGATGCCAATCTCCGCCATCCTCTGCGCATCGGACTGCCACAGGCTCTCCGGCCATTGCTCCGGGTAGTAGCAGACACCCAACGCCGGCTTCATGGGATGACCCCGCCCCGCGGCTTCAAGGGGCCCAGGCCCGGCCGCCGCTCGCCGGACGCTCCCATTTCCGCACGGCGCACTCAAGCCTGCAGCACCCTGCGTCCACGGCAAAGGTTCCACGCGGCGCGGAAGATGGCGTAAGATTGAGGCGAGGAGTCGAAACGCGACGCATGCCGAAATACCGATACCGCGCGATCGATGCGTCCGGCCAGATGGTGGCCGGCGTGATCGAGGCCGCCTCCAATGCGGCGGTCGTGCCGGAGCTCGAGAAGATCGCGTTCCTGCCGATCGAGATCCGCGACGAAAGCGAGCCCGCCGGCTTCTCGTTGCGGAGGTTCTTCGCACGTGCGCCGACGCGGGAGGAGATCAGCGGCATCTCCGAGGACCTCGCGACGCTCGTGAAGGGGGGCGTGACGCTCGACCGCGCGCTGCTCATCCTGTCGGAAACCGGTGTGCGCCCCGCGGTCGGCAATCTGATGCGCGACCTGCATCGCGAAATCTCGGCCGGGCACAGCCTGGCGGAGGCGGTGTCGACGCATCCGGAGCTGTTCCCGAAGACCTTCGCCAAGATGGTGGAGGTCGCCGAAGTCGCGGGCACGCTGGACGAGACGCTCCGCGTCATCGCGCACGAACGGCGGCGCGGCGAGAACCTCCGCCGGCGCATCTCCTCGGCGCTCGCTTATCCGGCCTTCCTGATCGTGGCCGCGGTGGGCGTGCTGATCTTCGTGCTGACCGCCATCATTCCCGAGTTCGAGCGCGCGCTCGCGGGCTTCCAGACCGAGGACCAGCAGCCCTTCATCTTCGCGCTGTCGCGGGCGGTGCGCGCCAACACCGACCTCATCGGCATCGTGCTGATCCTGACGATCACGGCGCTGTTCCTGATCTTCCGAACCCGCGCGGCGCGCAGCTTCCTGATGCGCGCGGTCGGGCGGGTGCCAGGCGTCCGGGTGCTCGTCCGGCACGAGCAGACGGTGGTTTTCTGCGCAACGCTCGGCACGCTGTCGCACAGCGGCGTGGACATCTCGACCGGGCTCCGGCTGATCCGCGACCTTATGCGCGACTCCCGCTCGGCGGAGAAGATCGATCGCATCGTCGCCGGCGTCCGCCAGGGCCGCCGGCTGAGCGAGGCGCTTCTCGATGTGGACATACTTCCGCCCTACGCCGTCCATATGTTGAGAGTGGGAGAGGAGTCGGGGGAGCTCGATTCAGCGGCGATGCGGATCGCGGCCTTCTATGAAGTCCGTCTCGATCGCGCGCTGACCCGGCTGACCGCCATCCTTGGACCGGCAATCATTATTTTAGTGAGCAGCTTGATCGCATGGCTTATTATCTCGGTGATCACCGCGCTCCTCAGTGTGAACGACCTGTTAAAATGAGCAAACTCGCGCGCCTTGCGGCCAGCCTGCGCCGCCCTTTCCCTCAGCCGGCGAAGAGAGACAGCGACGGCGGCTTCACGCTGGTGGAGCTCCTCGTGGTGCTGGTGATCCTGAGCCTCATCATGGGCCTCGTGGCGCCGCGCGTCCTTGGCTATTTGTCCGACGCGCGCGTTCGCTCGGCCAAGCTGCAGATCGATTCGCTCAGCGCAGCGCTCGATCTCTTCTACCTCGACGCCGGGCGCTATCCTTCCCAGTCGGAAGGGCTGACCGTCCTCATCAAGCGTCCGCCGAGCGTCGACAACTGGAACGGTCCCTACCTTAAGCAGACGGCCCTGCCGGAGGATCCGTGGGGCCATCCGTACCAGTATCGGGTTCCCGGTCAGGCGGGTCCCTACGCGATCGTTTCGCTGGGCTCGGACGGCCGCGAGGGCGGGGCCGCAGATGCCGGTGACATTTTCAGCCGGTGAGCGGAGTAGCAGGGAGCGCGGCTTCGCTCTCTATGAGCTGATCCTCGCGCTTGCCATCCTTGCGATGGTCGCAGCCGTTGCCGTCCCGCAGCTCGTCCGTGCACCCGGTCCGGTGGAGATCCGGGTCGCCGCCGACCAGATAGCCGCGCTGCTGCGCTCCGACCGCAACATGGCGTTGCGCCTTCGCCGCCCCGTCATCTCGCAGGTCAATGTGAGGGACGGCGTGGTGGTTGCTGGCGCCGGCGACGGGTTCGTCCAGATCCCGCGTGGCATCAAGATCGAGTTCGTGCAATCGAGCCGCGTGCTGGCGAGTTCAGGCGGCGGCTTCGAGTTCCGTCCGGACGGGCACTCATCCGGCGGCGCGCTGACCCTCAGCCGCGAGGATTTCTCCTATCGCATCTCGGTGAACTGGCTGACGGCGGGCGTGCGCGTCGCGCGGACCGGGACCAGCGGATGATGCGGCTGCGCGGTTTCGCCGGCATGGCTGGACGGGATGCGGGTTTCACGCTGGTCGAGATGCTCGTCGCACTGGCGGTGCTCGCAGTTCTCGCCGGCATCGTGCCGCGCAGCTTCGTCTTCGCGCGCTCCATCATCGACCACTCGCACGACTGGATGGATGCCCGCCTGGTGGCGGAGACGGTGCTGAACGACGATCTGGAGGGGACTACGCTGCAGCCGGGCGCCCGGAAGGGCGTCGTCAATGGCCGCAACTGGCGGGCGACGCTTCGCCCGCAGGCAGCGCTCGGCGCCGGGGCGCTGGAGGACGGCAGCATGCTCCTCGACGTGCGGATCGAGGTGGACGTTTCCGCCGGCAGGACGCTTGAGATCGAGACGTTGCGCGTCGGCGGCGGGACGCCGAAATGATCCGGGCGGGCACCGACAGGCAAGCGGGCTTTGCGCTGGTCGAATCCATCGCCGTCCTGGCGCTGAGCGGACTTGTGCTGCTGACGCTCATCATCGCGAGCGATCTCGTCAGCCGCAATTCGGCGGCCGCGGCGCGGAGCGCCAATACCATCGAGATGCTGGCGACCGGGCTCGCGGCGGTGCGGCGCGACCTCGAGGGCGCGCGCTTCATCCGGATCGGGGCCAACCCGAAGGATGCGGTTCTTTTCTCCGGCGCCGCGCAGTCCGTGGCCCTTGCCGTCGCGGATGACGGCACAGGCGCGCATGAAGGGGAGGGGCTGGTTCTGATCGAGACGCGCGCCTCCGAGGGACGCAATGCGCTGGTCCGGTCCTCGGCTGCGTTGATCCCCGGGACGAAGGGGTTCGGAGGAGCGAAGTTCGCCAACGATGCGGTGCTGTTGTCGGGTCCGTGGACCTACCGGTTCTCCTACAATGATCCGCTGGCGGGCACGGATGGGTGGAGCGGTGCGTGGACGGCTACCGACCATATGCCCGCCGCCATCCGGCTCGAGGTCCTGAACGATTCCGGCGGGCAGGCGCTGCCGCCGCTCGTCGTCCGCCTGCGCATCGATTCCGGCGGCTGCGCCGAGCCGGCGCGCGTCGATTGCCCCGAGAGCGCCGAAACGGAGCAGACCCCCGACCCGAACGACAATCAGACCAACGACCAGAACAAGAACCCATCGAGGCAGGGCGATGGCACGCAGCAGTGACGGCTACGTAACGCTCGCCGTCCTGCTGGTGGTGGGACTGCTTGCGGCGATCGTGTCGAGCATTCTGGCGATCTCGCGCCCAGCGCTCGGTCTGGCGCGGCTTGGCGGGGACGAAGTGGCGGCCGAGGCGCTCCTCGACGGCGGCCTCACTACCGCGGCCTTTCTGCTCTTCGGCGCCAAGCAGGATCCGGCCAAGGTCAACAAGCTCGCGCTGCATCTGCACACCGGGGACGCCAACCTCACCGTTGCCGATGAAGCCGGGCGCGTCGACCTGAACAACGCAGATCCGCGTCTGCTCGAGGGTCTTTATTCAGCGGTGGGCGGCAACTCGCTCAGCGCGCAGGCCTTCGCCTCCCGGGTCGTTGACTGGCGCGATTCGGATAGCGATCTCAATCAGGCGGGGGCGGAAGCTTCCGATTATAACGAGGCCGGCCTGGGCTACGGTCCGTCAAACCTGCCGTTCCACTCCGTCGACGAGGCCCACTTCATTCTGGGGCTCAGCAGCCGCGACTTCACGAAGCTGCAACCGTTCCTCACCGTGTTCAGCGGGACGGGGAAGATCGATCTGCTGGCCGCTTCTCCCACGGTTCTGCGAGCCATTCCGGGCATGAGCCGCGAGCAGTTGCAGCAGGTGCAGCAGGCGCGCCGCGCGGGCCAGGACCGCGCGAAGATCGCCGAGCGCATCCCCGAAGCCGCGGAGTTCCTCCTCGACAAAAGCTCCGGCGTCTTCCGCGTGAACGTGGAGGTGAAGCTGAAGGACGGCTACGCCGACGCCGCCGAAGCGGTCATTATTGCGCCGCAGGCCGAAGGTAGTGCCGAATACCGGACCGTGGCATGGTCGAAACTTGCGGCTCCCGCGCCGTCGCAGTGATTCTGGCAGTTCCGACCGAAATACGATGCCGTCATTAACCGAAGCTGCCCACGGTCTCGTGGATGAGGTCACGGCTTTCCTCGAGCCGAAACGGGCGCGTGCCGGCAGGCGCCGGCGACTGATCCTCGTCGAGCGCGGCGACGAGTTCGAATGCTACCGGGCTGACGGCGGCGGGGTTTCGCTGCTGACCAAGGGCCGCATCGACGAACTCGACATGTCGAAGGTGCCGCGCCAGCTTCTGGCGCAGCCGATCGAAGTCAGGCTCGACGGAAGCCGAGTGCTGAGCAAGATCCTGCGGCTCCCGGCCGCGAGCCGCGGCTATCTCGATCCGATCGTGCGCCACCAGCTGGACCGGGCGACGCCCTGGGCGGCCGACCGGGTCGTCTTCGACTACGCGATCGCCGACGACGAGCCGACCACCGACGGCCAGATCGCCGTGCGCCTCGTCGCGACGTCGCGCGATGTACTTGACGGCGTGACGGGCCGCCTCAAGGCGGCGGGGATCGAGGCGGACCTGGTGGGCACGACGGAGGATCAGCTCGATCGTCCGAGCGCCGTCAACCTGCTGCAGGCGGAGGGCTCCGGGCCGCGGGCGCTGCTTCGCCGCAAGGTGAAGGCCACGCTGCTGGCGATCCTGCTGATCGGCGTCAGCCTGAGCATCCTGACTGGATGGCGGCTCTACGCGGTGAGCGCCACAGCATCGGAGCTCAGCGCGGATACGGACACGGTGCGCAGCGGGATAGAGAAGGCGCGTGCCGGCATGAGCCTTTCCGACAGCCGGCAGAGGCTGCTGGCGCAGAAGCAGGACGAGACGCCTGTGGTGGTGCTGATCGACAAGCTTTCGCAGACCATCCCAACCAACACCTACCTGACCGAGTTCCGCATCGAGAACGGGGAGGTCCACCTCGTCGGCCTGACCAGCGACGCTCCGGCGCTGCTGGAGACGCTCGACGCCTCCGACGTGCTCACCGAGGTGCGCTTCGCCGCCCCGACGATGCGCGACGAGGGCGCGACGCAGGACCGCTTCGAAATCGCCGGGCGCTACAAGCCCGCGGTCGCGGAGAACTGAGCCGATGGCCTTCGCATCGCTTGGAAGTCCACGGCGCATCGCCGCCCTCGTCGCGGTGGGGCTGATGGTGCTGGTGCCGGCGCTCTGGATCGCCTGGAGCCTCGCGGAGGCGTCGGCAATCGCCGCGGCGAACCAGGACCAGGCTGAAACGCTCGCCTCGTTGCAGACGCGGCTCGCGGCGCTCACCGCCAGCGCGAACGGCGCGCAGGCGAACACGGCGAGCGTCTACCTGCCTGGCAAGTCGGCTTCGATCGCGGGCGCCGCATTGCAGCGGATCGTGGCCAACACCGTCGAGGGGGCGGGCGGCAAGGTCGTCCAGAGCGAGATCGCGCGCTCCGATACGCCGGAACAGGAACCGGGAACGGTGAATCTCCGCGCGGAGTTCTCCACCGACATCGTCGGCCTGCAGCGCATCGTCTTCGAGCTGGAGAGCGGCGCGCCGATCCTCATGGTGCAGGCGATCACGGTGGAGACGGCTGACAAGGAGGCCAACGCCGAGAATCCCGGCCTCAGCGTCATCCTGCTCGTACGCGGCCACTGGGAGGCATAGGGATGCGGGGATTGGGCATTCCTCTGGCGCTTCTGACCCTCCTCGGGACGCTCGCCGCCGCGGCGGCGCAGGATGCCCCGGCAAACGCGCCCGCAATGGTCAATCCCAATCCACTCTCCAGCCTCAGCCTCGACAGCCTGACGGCGACGCGCGCTTTGCCGCTCTTCACGCCCTCCCGCACGCCGCCGGCGCCGCCACCCGAGGTCCAGGTGGAAGAGCCAGAGCCGGTCGCCGAGCAGGTCGATCCGGAACAGCCGCCGCCCTCGGTGCAGCTCATCGGGATCGTGCTCACCGACGCCACCCAGACGGTGCTGTTGCGCGATCCCGCGAGCAACGAGGTGCATCGCCTGACGGATGGCGGCGATCTGCAGGGCTGGGCGGTGAAGATCATCGATTCCCGCTCCGTTGAGCTGCGGAGCGGCGAGCGGGTGCAGGGCCTGAAGATGTTCGAGACGTTCTCCCCGCAGGCCGAGCCGCAGGCGCAGCCGCCGTACGACGAAAGCCGGCCCCCTCTGCCTCCGCCGCCCGGAGGGCGTCTCACCCCGTCGCCGAGAAGTCCGCTGGCCGAGCCGCCGCCGATGGATTCGCAGGGTGTGTCACCGGACGCCGACGCACCGCCGCCCGATGCACCGCCTTCCGACGCGCAGGACAGCGCACCGGGTGGTGATGCTCAGTCGCCCGACTCGCTGGACGTCCCCAGCGATTCCGAGGCACCGCCGCCGGAGGAGTCACCACCCGTCGACTTTGCTCCGAAACGTGGAAATGCGCCCATCCCCGAGGAAGGGTCGCTTTCCCCTGATAGCAACGGCAACAATCAGTGAAATCTGCACGGGCCGCGCGGCGCGCCGGCTAGGTGGTGACGCGCAGGACCTCTTCGATCGAGGTCAGCCCGGCGCGGAATTTGGCGAGACCGTCTTCCAGCATTGTCGTCATGCCGTTCGCCCGGGCGTGCCGCTGGACTTCGGTGATATCAAGTCGGCGGCGGATGAGGCTGCGAAGCGTATCGTCGAGGCGGAGCACTTCGAAAATGCCGATGCGGCCGCGGTAGCCGGTGCGTCCGCACCAGCTGCATCCGGGCGCCACATGGAAGGTCTCGCCAGGCCTGAGCGTGAGCACGCCCTTTTCCACGAGGGTCCTTGCGGCGGCGGGAGGCTGGTGGGTGGGGGTCCGGCACCGCTCGCACAATTTGCGTACGAGCCGCTGGCCGACGACACAGCGGAGCGAGGAGACGAGGAGAAAGTCCTCCACGCCCAGGTCGATCAGTCGCACGATCGCGTCGGCGGCGCTGTTGGTATGCAGCGTGGTCAGCACAAGATGCCCGGTCAGCGCCGCCTGGATGGCGATCGTGGCGGTCGGGTGATCGCGCATCTCGCCGACCATCATCACGTCGGGATCGTGGCGCAGGAACGAGCGGAGCGCCGTCTCGAAGGTCAGGTCGATCGACGGCTTCACCTGCGTCTGGTGGATGCCCGGGATCTGATACTCGATCGGATCCTCGATCGTCATGATCTTGCGTTCGGGATTGTTCAGCGTCGAGAGCGCCGCCGCGAGCGTCGTGGTCTTGCCGCTGCCGGTCGGCCCCGACACGACGATCAGGCCGTGCGGCTCGGCCAGCTCTTCGGCGAACGCCTTGAGATCGTGCGGCGACATCCCGAGCCGCAGGAGGTCGAGCGAGCTCGCTTCCTTCACCAGAATGCGGATGACTACCGCCTCGCCGTGCATCGTCGGCATGGTCGCGATGCGGAGGTCGGCCTCGCTGTTTCCGACGCGGGCGCGGGCGCGCCCGTCCTGCGGCAGGCGACGCTCGGCGATGTTGAGCCCGGCAAGGATTTTCACGCGCGAGACCACGGCGCGCGCCATCCGCGGCGGCAGCACCTGGTGCACGCGCAGGACGCCATCGACGCGCAGGCGCACCCGCACGCCCTCACGCGCCGGTTCGATATGGATATCCGTGGCCGACAGGTTGACGGCCGTCTCCAGCATCGCATCCACGGCATGCACGACGGGGGCGCCGCTCGCGAGATCCTGCAGGCGCTCGAGATTATCGTCCCCGCCGCCTTCGCCCTCATCCGTCGAAGGCGATGGTGCGGCTGCGCCGTTGACGGCCTCCAGCGTGCCGCCCTGCTCGAAAAGCACCGCAAGCTCGTCGAACGCCGCCACGCGCAGCGCAGCCGGCTCGCCGAGGGCCACCATCACGGCGCGGATCGCCTCGTCGCGCGTCGGATCGCCGACGGCGAGCGCCGTCAGCCCATCCTCGTCGAGGAAGGGGAAGATCCAGGCTTCGCGCAGGAAGCGGCGCGAAAGGCCGCTGAACAGATCCGGGTGATAGTGGATCTGCTCGGCGCGTACGCGGCGCAGATTGTGAAAGATCGCGATCGCGTCTGCGAGTTCGCCGCCCGACAGCGCGCCGGACTCCCAGAGGTCGTGATAGTGGTCGCGGCCAGCGGCGATGCTGCGGTCGACTGCGAGCCAGTCGATCCGGTCCTTCTCGGGGGCTGTGTCTCTCAGGTAGGAGAGAAACGCCCCGTTCGGGCCGGAGGTGTAGCTCCCAAGCATCAACGAACTCCGAATTGGCCCCCACAGCCTCGTCAATAAAGATTAGCTTGCAGTTAGCACGCCACAAAGCCCAACATCACGCAAAATGGCGTCGAAAACTATCGATTCGAGGAGGCGCGGCAGAGCAGGGGCCGATCGCCGCAGAACCTCATCGGAAAAGGCAGGAAAACGGGCGGGATCACACCGCGCGGCCAGCCTCGTTGAACGCCGAACGTTTGCCGACGAAGCGCAAAGCGCCGCTCGGCTGGAATGCGGCATTTTGAGTAGGGAGATGCGTTGATGTCTCCGCGGTGGCGAAGAATATCATTTTTGGGACTGGCGTCGGCGCTTTTACTGAGCGCGTGTGCGCCGGGTGGGCCAAGCGGCGGCCTCGGCAGTCTTTCATCCATCTTCAATCAGGATCTGTCGGCCCGCCATCCGCGCGAGGCAGCGCCGGCCTCTGCCCAGGGCGGGCAGATAGCGTCGAACGTTCAGCCGACGAACGTCCAGCCGGCGAGCGGCAGCCCGCGCGAGGCGATCTATCGCGGAGCCGGAGCGATCGACGGCGAGGGGGCGGGACAGACGGTATCGAGCTTCGAGCCCGGCGAGTTCACGGTGAATTTCGAGAGCGCCGACATTCGCGAGGTGGTGCAATCCATCCTCGGCGATTCGCTTGGCGAGAACTATGTGATCGATCCGAACGTGGCGGGCACCGTGTCGGTCTCCTCGGCGCGCAAGCTCACACGCGACGAACTGGTGCCGGTGCTGGAAGTCATCCTGCAGATGAACGGCGCGGCCCTTGTCCATGACAAAGGCGTGTACCGCGTGACGCTGGAAGCGTCGGCGGTCGCGGCCACGGCCGATGTCGGGGAGGCGCAGCCGGGCTACGGCATCTCCATCCTGCCGCTCCGCCATGTCTCGGCGCAGACGTTGATCACCCTCATCGACGGGTTCGGCGCGCGGCCGGGCGCGGTGCGCGCCGAGAAGGCGCGCAATCTTCTTGTCATTCTCGGCAACAGCGCGGACCGCAAGGCGGCGATCGACACGGCGCTCACCTTCGACGCCGACTGGATGGAAGACCAGTCGGTCGCTGTCCTGCCGCTGCAGCACGCGAAGCCGGAAGCGATCATCCCCGAGCTTGAGCGCATATTCGCCTCGCGCGAGGGCGGCGTCGGCGCGGACCTCGTCCAGTTCGTGCCGATGCAGCGCCTGCGCGCCGTGCTTGTCGTGTCTCCGAGAAACGACGTGATCGGGAAGGCGCGCGTCTGGATTCGGCGGCTCGACACCGAAGACCCGGATCTGACGGCCGATGTGCACGTCTATCGGGTGAAATATCGCGACGCGAGCAAGCTCGCCGGCATGCTCAATGGCCTGTTCTCGGGCCAGGGGACGAGCGCGGCCGAAACGCCCGGCGGGCAGGTCGAGCCAGGCTCCGAGCCGGTCACCACGGAGGGCATGACGTCGGGCTTCTCGCAGTCCGGGCAGACGCAGGGGCAGAACGGCCAAAGTCAGAATGCCGGGCAGGATCAGAACCAAAGCTCAGATCTCATCGCCGGAGCCCAGTCGGGGAGTGTGACGCCTGCAATCGTCGGCGCGCCGACGGGACAGGAGGGGCCGACGGGCGGCGGAGTACGCATCCAGGCCGACATCGCGAACAATTCATTGGTGATCTTCGCCAATGCCGAGATGACGGACCGCATCATGAAGGCGCTGGAACGGATCGACGTGCCGCAGCTGCAGGTCGCGATCAACGTCACGATGGCCGAGATCCGCCTGACCGACGAGTTGCGCTACGGCATCCAGTATTACCTGAAGAGCCACACGTTCGGACTGGGCAAGGACAAGGGGTCGGCGAGCCTTTTCAGCGGTCTCAGCACCGCGATCGGCCAGAGCGCGCCCGGCTTCAACTTCGTGCTCGGAAGCGCTGCGAGCCCCGACGTGATCATCGACGCCTTCGACGGCATCACCGACGTGCAGGTGCTGTCCTCGCCTTCGCTTGTGGTGGTGGAGAACGAGACCGCGAAGTTCCAGGTCGGCGACCAGATTCCGATCGTTACGCGCACGGTCTCCGATACAAGTACGACGACCACGACCAGCAATGAAGTCGAGTATCGCGATACCGGCATCATCCTCAACATCAAGCCGCGCATTGCCGAGAACGGCGTGGTGTCACTGGAGATCGGGCAGGAGATCTCTTCGGTCGCGGCGGGTGGCAACACGCTGACGCCGACGATCTCGAACCGCGCCATCAAGAGCTCGATCGCCGTCAACGACGGGCAGACCGTGCTGCTCGGCGGCCTGATCAGCGAGAACGGAAGCCGCGAGCGGGCCGGCATCCCCGGCCTCAGCCGCATTCGCGGGATCGGCGGGCTGTTCGGACGGCGCAGCACCACAAACAACCGCACCGAGCTCATCATCCTGATCCGCCCCTCCGTGATCCGCGGCGGCGAGGATGCGCAGCACGTCGCCGAGGATCTCCGCTCGCGCCTCTGGGGCCTCGGAGCTTCGCAGGCGCGTTGACGAATGCGCTCGCCGACTGGCGCTCGGGCTTCCCGTCTGCCGTCGCTTGCGCGCTTCTCGGAGCCGGGGCCGCCTGGGCGCTGACCGGGGAGATCCTCGCCGCGGGCTTCCTTGCCGGGACGATGGGCGCCATCGCGGTTGAGGATCTGCGCCGCATGCGGGTCCCGGATGCCTGGAACCTGCCGGCCGCGATCGGGGGATTCGCCGCGGTCGCGTGGGAGGCGCGGGCGATGGGCGTGGCGCCCCTCGCCGCGCTCGGCCATGCGGCGCTTTCGCTGATCGTCTGCGGCGGCGTGTTCTATCTGCTGCGCGAGATTTTCTTCCGCTGGCGCGGCGCGGAGGGGCTCGGCCTCGGCGATGTGAAGCTCGCGGCGACCGGCGGGGTGTGGCTCGGCTGGGAGAATTTCCCGGCGGTCGTGACACTTGCTGCGCTCAGCGCGATTGCCTGGGTCGCGGCCATCAGCCTTGCCCACAAGGGCTGGCCGCGTGAGCGGAAAATCCCGTTCGGCGCGTTCCTGGCGCCGGCGATCTGGGTCTGCTGGATCTATGCCAGAGCGGGGCTGGGCTGAGGCGCCAGACGCAGCCCGCGATGCGCTTCGCGGAACGAGATCAGGCGCTTCTTGCCCTCATCCCAGAGAACGAGCCGCACGCAGCCAAGGCTCTGGAAAAGCGTCAGCCGCCCGACCTCCTGCAGCTCCGGATGATCGTGCAGGACCTGCGGCAGGCGATAGTAGGGGATGCGGCTTGCAAGATGATGGATGTGGTGGATGCCGATATTGGCGGTGAACCAGCGCAACACGCCCGGCAGGTCATAGTGCGAGCTGCCGTGCAGCGCCGCCTCATGCATGTCCCACTCTTTTTCCGGGTCCCATGACGTTTCTTCGAACTGGTGCTGGACGTAGAACAGCCAGACGCCGATCGAGGCCGCCAGCAACGTCACCGGCAGGTGCAGCAGCAGGAACGGCACGATGCCGAGCAGCCAGATCGCTCCACCGACGAGAACGGCAATCGCCGCATTCGTGGCCATGGTGCTGATCCACGGAGTCCAGCCGGCGCGGAGCAATCCGATCGGGAGCCTGTTCTGCAGCAGGAAGAGAAAAGCGGGCGCGAGGCCGAACAGCACGAGAGGGTGTCGGTAAAGGCGGTAGCGCCAGCGGCTCCAGAGCGGGAGCGCGGCATATTCAGAAACGGTCAGGATGTCGAGGTCGCCCATCCCGCGGCGGTCGAGATTGCCGGAGCTGCTGTGATGGGCCGCGTGCGTGCGCCGCCAGTAGTCGTAGGGCGTCAGCGTGAAGACGCCGATGACCCGGCCGACCCAGTCATTGGTGCGCCGCGTCCGGAAGAAGGCGCCGTGGCCGCAATCGTGCTGGATCATGAAGAGGCGCACGAGGAAGCCCGCCGTCGGCACGGCGAGGAGCAGGCAGAGCCAGACCTGGCCGAAATAGAGCGCGGCCCACATCAGCGTCCAGGCGATGGCAAGCGGCGCGGCGGTCATCACGATCTCGACGATGCTTCGCACCAAGCTTGGCGTGCGATAGCCGGCGAGCGCCTTGGTGAGCGCCCGCGCGTCGATGTCCGCGTCGGTCAGCGTGTTCGCCGAGGCTGTGTCCTGCATAATATCTCCGTCTCCCAGGCGACAATCGAGACGGCGCGTTTCCGGACGGACCGCGAATTGTCGAAGCGCTACGCACTAGAGCACGCTTCAGGCAAATCCATGACGGCGCGTGCGACGCACTCATGCACCAGAAACTTAGGTCGCGGTACGCATTTATACAAACTGCGCGCACCCTGCCTTTCCGGGCGGAGCGTAGCGACAATCGCCATCAAGAGGCCGCCGGGCCGGTATTGGCCACCCGGCGGCTTCAGCTTTCGTTTACGGCATTGCCGGATCGCGGCAACGCCACCGTCATCCGCTCACACGATTCCGACAAGCACCAGCACACCGGCAAGCGCCACCGCCGCTCCGCCAGCCTGCGCGATGCGGTGCGAATAACGATCGCCCGCCTTGCCTATTCCAAGGCCGATCCCGATTCCGGCGAGATGCAGCAGGCCGGTCGCGGCCACGAAGCCCAGCGCATATTCCGCGCCCGGTGCATCGGCCGGCATTTCCGTGCCGTGCGCGTGTCCGTGGAAGATCGCGAACACGCCGACCAGCGCCATCGCCGCGGCGACCGGCCACTCGATGCGCATCGCGACCAGCAGGCCGAGCACGATGATCGACATGGCGATGCCGACCTCAACGAACGGGAGAGGCACTCCGGCAATCCCGAGACCCCCGCCGACCGCCATCAGCCCCATGAAGGTGAGCGGCACCGCCCAGAGCGCCCGGCCGCCGAGATTGGCGGCGAAGATACCGACCGCCACCATGGCCAGGATGTGATCCACTCCGCTGACCGGATGCGAAAGGCCGTGCAGGAAGTCGTGCGTGCTGCCAACGCCGGTATGGGCCGAGGCAATCGCCGGAACCAGGGCCGCGAGCGCCGCAAGGCCGATGCGCAGAGTTGTCGATCTCGATGCCATGAATACCTTCTCCAGTCTCAAATCCTGTCGCGCCGACCGCATCCTTACCCTTTATCAATCTCCACCGCGAGGGCCGGCCTGCGGCATCCCATGCATCATTTGCGCCAGTTGCCGGACCGCGATTGACGCCCCGATCGTTTGCACCCTAACGTTTGAGGGCAACCGACTGGAAATACGGTCGGTCTCCGCGGAGTAAGGGGATTGAACCAGGCCTCGGCGGATAGTCCTCCGGCAGCCGCGCCTGCGGCAAAATGGGTCGCGGGCATCGATGTCGGCGGCACATTCACCGACCTCCTGATCTGCGAGCGCGGCGTGCCGCATCCGGAGGTGCGGCTCGCCAAGGTCCCGACCACGCTGCCGAACCAGGCGGTCGGCGTGCTGGCCGCCATCGCCGCAGCCGGGCTGACGCCCGCCGATCTCGACCTCGTCATCCACGGCACGACCGCCACGACCAACGCCATCCTCGAGCGGAAGATCGCGAAGGTCGGGCTCATCACGACACGCGGTTTTCGCGACACGCTGGAACTCGGCCGCCGGACGCGGCCGAAGCCCTACGGCCTTTTCGGCACATTCGAACCGCTGATTCCGCGCGAACGTCGCATCGAGGTGGATGAGCGGATGGATGCGCGGGGCGCCGTGATCACGCCGCTTGACGAAGATGGCGTCGAGCGGGCGGCGAAGGCGCTTCTCGCCGCCGGGTGCGAAAGCCTCGTCGTCCACTTCCTGCATGCCTACGCCAATCCCGCGCACGAGTTGCGCGCCGGAGAGATCGCGGAAAGACTCTGGCCGAACGACTATGTGACGCTCGGCCACCGGCTTCTCTCCGAGTTTCGTGAATACGAGCGCGGCACGACGGCCTCGGTGAACGCCGCCGTGCAGCCGATCCTCGACCGCTACATCAGCCGCCTGACCGGCGATCTCGAGGCGAAGGGGTTCGCGCGCGACCTGCTCGTCATGAACGGCAACGGCGGCACCGTGTCCGCCCGGCTGGTGGCGCGCGAGGCGGCGAAGACGGTGATGTCGGGCCCGGCATCCGGCGTGACCGCCGCGGCGACGATCCTGAATCAATCCGGCCTCGCCAACGCGATCACCTATGACATGGGCGGCACCTCGACCGACGTGGCGCTGATTCATGGCGGCATGCCGGAGGTCTCCTCCGAACTCACCATCGACTACGGCCTGCCGATCCATGTGCCGATGGTGGATGTGCGCACGGTCGGGGCGGGGGGCGGCTCGATCGCCTGGATCAACGCCGCCGGGATGCTGCAGGTCGGGCCGGAATCCGCCGGCTCGTCGCCCGGCCCGATCTGTTATGGCCGCGGCGGCACGCGGCCGACCATCACCGACGCGCATCTTCTCCTCGGCCGGCTCGATCCGGCGGCGCTGACCGGGACGGAGGGCGCCGCTGCGCTCGGACCGGTGCGCGCGGCGATCGAGCGCGAGATAGCCGGGCCGCTCGGGCTTTCGGCCGAAGACGCGGCGGCCGCGATCCTGACGCTCGCCAACGCGCACATGGCGGGCGCGATCCGCCTCGTCTCGCTGTCGCGCGGCTTCGACCCGCGCGACTTCGTGCTCTTTGCCTTCGGCGGCGCGGGGCCGCTGCATGCAGTCGCCATCGCGCGCGAGCTCGGCATTCCGGATGTGCTGGTGCCGGCCTTGCCGGGGCTCACTAACGCGCTCGGCTGTCTCGTCGCCGATCTCCGCCAGGATTTTGTCAACACGCTGAACCGGCCGCTCGACAGTCTCGACATGGGCGTGGTGGCGGAAACGCTGCGCGCCCAGCGCGCCGAAGGCGAGCGGATGAATTTTGCGGAGCGGAGCGAGATCGTCGACAGCATCGTGATCCACGGCGCGGACATGCAGTTCCGTGGCCAGACGCATCTCATCCGGATCGGAATTCCGTCTGCCGATGTCAGCCGCGAAGCGCTGCAGGCGCTGTTCGAGGACGCCTATTTCCGCCGCTTCCAGGTGCGGCTGCCGGAGGTGCGGGCGGTGCTCGTGAATCTCGTCACCTCCGTCATCGGCCGGCGGCAGACGCTTGCGGTCACGTCGCTTGCGGTAACGGGGCGCGCAATTGCGGTCGCGGCGAAGACCCGCGCGCTCTACGCCGACGGCGCCTGGCATGAGGCGAGGGTATTTATGCGCGGAGCTCTCGCGCCGGATGCACGCGTCGAAGGCCCCGCCATCATCCAGCAGTTCGACGCGACGACGGTGATCGAGCCGGGCGCCGTCGCTACTGTCGATGCGGTCGGCAACCTGCGCATCCGGGTCGGCGGATAGCCAGATGCGGCGCCCACCCAACCGCCCTCATGCTGAGGCGCTCCGCGCAGCGGAGCCTCGAAGCACGCAACGCGGCGCTCCCAGCGCTTTCTGGATGATCCTTCGAGGCTCGACCGTCCCAAGGGCCGGGCTCGCACCTCAGGATGAGGGGGATTGTCTGTGATCGGCGCGAGGGCAGATGTCACGATCCACATCGATCCGATTACGCTGGCGGTGATCCAGGCGGGCCTGCAGCAGGTCTGCAACGAGATGGACATCGCGTTTACGCGCTCGGCCTTCTCGCCCGTCATCGCGGAAGCGGACGACCGTTCTTCCGGCATCTACGACAAGGACAGCGGCGCGCTGATTTCGCAGGGCGAGTTCGGCCTGCCGGTCTTCGTCGGCACGATGCAATATTCGACCGCCGAGCTGATCCGGCTGATCGGCGAAGGCAAGGTCGCGCCGCCGGAGCCGGGCGATATCTATATCGTCAACGACCCCTATCTCGGCGGCACGCACCTGATGGATGTGCGCTTCGTCCTGCCGTTCCATCACGGCGGAAAATTCTTCTGCTGGCTGCAGAACACCGGCCATTGGCCGGACATCGGCGGCATGGTGCCGGGGGGCTTTTCGGCGCACGCGACGGAGGTCGAGCAGGAGGGCCTGCGGCTGCCGCCGGTAAAGCTCTTCAAGCGCGGCGAGATGGACCGCGAGATCTATTCTATCATCGCTTCCAACATCCGCATCGCAGACCAGCGGATCGGCGACGTCCGGGCGCAGGCGGCGGCGCTGAAGGTGGGCGAGCGGCGGCTCGCGGAGCTCCTCGACCGCTACGGGTCCGACACCGTGGCCGCCGCGATCGGCGAGATATCTTCGCGCGCGTCGCGGCTGATGCGGACGCACATCGCCACCATTCCCGACGGCGTCTACCGCTCCGAAGCGTTCGTCGATTCCGACGGCGTTGTGAACGAGCCGCTCAAAATCGCGCTGACGCTGACCAAGCGCGACGGCGGGCTGCACTTCGATTTCTCCGGAAGCTCGCCGCCCTGCCGCGGGCCGATGAACTCGGTCATCGCGACGACCTGTTCCGCGGTCTACCTCGCGGTCCGCCACATCTTCCCAGATACGCCGCTGAATGCCGGCGCGTTCGAGCCGCTGACGATCGCGCGTCCGGTCGGCACGTTCCTCGACGCGCACTATCCGCGGCCCGTCTCCGGCTGCGCGGCGGAGGTGTCGCAGCGGATCGCCGAGGCGGTGTTCCTGGCACTGGTGCAGGCGATCCCGGAGAAGGTTACCGCGGCGCCCGCCGGCTCTTCGGGGAACTTCGCGCTCGGCGGCATCGATCCGCTACGCGGCGCGGGCTACGTGATGTACCAGATTTCCGGGGGTGGCTACGGCGGCAACGCGCTGCATGACGGCCTCACCAACGGCTGCTCCACCATCGGCATCTCGAAGACCGCGCCGGTCGAGGTGATGGAGCAGTTCTATCCGGTGCTCTTCCGCCGCTTCGCGCTGCGCGAAGGGTCGGGCGGGGCGGGACGGCACCGCGGAGGCTTCGGCGTGCACTACGAGGTGGAGCTGCTGCGCGGCGAAGCCAGCGCCTCCTTTGTCATGGACCACGGGCGCTTCGGCCCGCCGGGCGTCGAGGGTGGCCTCGACGGTGCGCCGAACGTCGTGCGCGTGCACCGGGACGGCGCGGTGATGATCCCGGAGCATCTGTCGAAGGACCAGGATATCCGGCTGAAGGCGGGCGACCGGGTCGAGGTGATGACGCCGGGCGGTGGAGGCTACGGCGATCCGTTTGCGCGCGCGCCGGAAGAGGTGCAGCGCGACGTGCGAAGAGGCTATTATACGAGCGAGGCCGTCCGCGCGCTCTTCGGCGTGGCGATCAATGCCGTGGGAGAGATCGACGCCAGCGAAACATCGAGGCTTCGCAGCGGCCTGCTGCGGACGGCTTGAAGGGAAGGTGGCAACTGGAATGCCCGCATATTTCCGCCCCACGACGCTGGAGGAGGCGCTGGCGCTGCGCGCCGCGCAGCCGGTTGTCGTGCTGGCGGGCGGAACCGACGTCTATCCGACGAGGACCGCGCGCGCCGGCTGGGGCGACATGCGGCATCCCGACGTGCTCGACATCAGCGCGATCAACGGCTTGCGCGGAATCACGGAGGAGGAGAATCAGCTTCGGCTGGGTGCCCTGACGACATGGACCGACCTTCGCCGCGCCGCGCTGCCGCCGGCCTTTGCCGGCTACCAGGCGGCGGCCGGCGACGTCGGCGGCCCGCAGGTGCAGAACCGGGGAACGTTGGTCGGCAATGTCTGCACGGCGTCACCGGCCGGCGACGGGATTCCGTGCTTGCTCACGCTCGACGCGGAGGTTCTGGTGACATCGCCAAGTGGCTCCAGGAGCATTGCGATCGGCGATTTCATAAGCGGCTATCGGACGACAATTCTTCGACCGGACGAGATTGTCACCGCGCTTCGCATCCAGAAGCCGCGGGCGGGCGCGCGGGGACGTTTCGTCAAGCTTGGGGCGCGGCGCTATCTGGTCATCTCCATCGTGATGGCCGCCGCGGTCCTCACAGCAAATGAGGAAGGAACGGTCACCCACGCGCGCGTGGCTGTCGGTGCCTGCTCGCCTGTCGCGCAGCGGCTGACCGCGCTGGAAGAGGCCCTCATCGGAACGCGGCTCGCCGCGGCGGCGGACATCGCCGCCGAGGAGCACCTGGCAGGCCTCGCGCCGATCGATGACATCCGCGCGTCGGGCGCCTTTCGCCGGGATGCTGCGCTGAATGTTGTTCGCGATCTTCTTGCCGGCTTTGCGGCGGGTCGCGAGTGGAGGGCGGCCTGATGCTCGACCGGCCGCGCATTGGCGGCGGAGCCCTCGCGGTTTCGTTCGCGGTCAACGGCGAGACGGTGCGCATCGACGCCGATCCATTCGCGAGCCTCGCCTCGACGCTGCGCGACGGGCTCGGCCTGACCGGCACGAAGATCGGCTGCGAGGCAGGCGATTGCGGCGCCTGCACGGTGCTCATGGACGGCGAGCAGGTCTGCGCGTGCCTCGTCTCGACCGCGCAGGCGGAGGGGTGTTCGATCGAGACGGTGGAGGGATCCGGGCCGGATGGCCTCACCGACCGGCTGCGCGAAGCCTTTCTCGCACACGGCGCGGCGCAGTGCGGCATCTGCACGCCGGGCATGCTGATGGCGGCGGCGGATTGTCTCTCGCGTATCTCGATGCCGGACAAGCAGGCGATCGAGGATGCACTCGGCGGCGTGCTCTGCCGCTGCACCGGCTACGTGAAGATCGTCGAAGCGGTGATGGAGGTGGCCAACGGGATTCCCTCCCCCCTTGCGGGGGAGGGCAGGGAGGGGGGAAGGACGCTGCCGCTGCCTTCATCTTTCCCCTCTCTCCAACTCTCCCCCACAAGGGGGGAGAGAGGCGGCTCATCCGTCGTCGGCGCGCGCATGCCACGCGCCGATGGGCGCGCGAAGGTCGAGGGGACGGATCTGTTCGGGGCGGATTTTGCGCCGGCGGATTCCCTTTGGATGCGCGTCGTGCGGTCGCCGCATGCGTGCGCCACCTTTACCCTCGGCGATCTCGTCGCCGTCATCGAGCGCACGCCGGGACTCGTCGCCATCCTCACCGCCGAGGATGTGCCGGGCGAAAATTCCTTTGGCGTCTTCGCGCACCTCCGCGACCAGCCGGTGCTGGCGCCGGGGCACGTGCGCTTTCGCGGCGAGGCGGTGGTGGCGCTGGTCGGGACGCGCGCCGCGGTCGAGAGCGTGTCGGACGCCGACCTCCCGATCGCCTGGACGAAGCTCACCCCGCTCGCAGGATTGGGAGCCGCGCTCGGGCCGGGCGCGGAGGCTCTCCACGCGCACGCGCCCGACAACGTGCTGACGCGCGGCAACCTCCGATGTGGCGACGTTACTGCAGGACATGCCGCCGGGGCGGCGACGGCGGAAGGCCGCTTCGAGACCGGCTTCGTCGAGCACGCCTATATCGAGCCGGAGGCGGGCTATGCGATGCCGGTCGGCGACCGGATCGAGGTCGCGGCGTGCACGCAGGCGCCCTATATGGATCTGGCCGAAGTGGCGCGCGTGCTCGGCGTTGATGCGTCGAAGGTGCGCATCCGCCCGACCGCGTGCGGCGGCGGGTTCGGGGGCAAGCTCGACGTTTCGGTGCAGCCGCTGCTCGCCGTTGCGGCACGGGTGACCGGGCGGCCGGTACGCGTCGTCTACAGCCGCACGGAATCGATGGCGTCCACCACTAAGCGGCATCCGGC
The DNA here is from genome assembly GCA_038211615.1 of Hyphomicrobiales bacterium. GTDB lineage: Bacteria > Pseudomonadota > Alphaproteobacteria > Rhizobiales > Afifellaceae > DASWJZ01. Next base: position 4,829 of record JBBQVL010000055.1, on the reverse strand, counting down.
GAAGATCTGGGCGAAGGCTTCCGCGGATTCGGCCGGACGGCTGACGGCGTTCGAGATGGATGCCGATTTCAATACCGGCGCCTATGCCTCGTGGGGGCCGACGGTCGCCAACCGCGTGCCGGTGCATGCGAGCGGACCGTACAAGGTGGCGAACGTGTGGAATCGCACGCGCGCCATCTACACCAACGATACCCCGGCCGGCGCCTTCCGCGGCTTCGGCGTGCCGCAGGCGGCGATCGCCGGGGAGACGCTGATGGACGATCTCGCCGCGGCGCTGCGGCTCGACCGCTGGCAGATCCGCCGCATCAACGCGCTCGGCCACGGCGACGTGACGCCGTCGGGACAGAAGCTCGACGCCTCCGCTGGCCTGCCGGACTGCCTCGACGCGCTGAAGCGCGACTGGGACGAGACGCTGGCGCGCGTGGCGGCATTCAATGCCGCGGGCATGGGCCGCAAGCGGCGCGGCGTCGGGATTGCGTGCATGTGGTACGGCTGCGGTAATACTTCGATGGCAAACCCCTCGACCATGCGGATCGCGCTGATGCGCGATGGCAGGGTCGTCTTCTTCAACGGCGCGGTCGATATCGGGCAGGGCTCTACGACCGTGCTTCTGCAGATCGCCGCCGATGCGCTCGGACTGCCGCCGGAGAAATTCGAGCAGGTCCACGGCGACACCGACCTCACCGCCGACGCCGGCAAGTCGTCCGCATCGCGCCAGACGTTCGTGTCCGGCAACGCGACGCGGCTCGCTGCGCTGGGGCTCCGCGGGAAAATCCTGGCGCTCGCCAATGCCGGCGGGGACGCGGCGCTCGATCTCGACGCTGCGCTGCTGACGATCGGCAGCGGCGACGGCTCGCGCAGGATCGACCTTGCGGCGCTGCCGGCGGACGGCGAGGGGATCGTGCTGGAGGGGACGGGGACGTGGGACCCGCCGACCACACCGCTCGACGCGGACGGGCAGGGAGTGCCCTACGCGACCTACGGCTTCGCGGCGCAGATGGCAGAGATCGAGGTCGACATGGCGCTCGGCACGGTGAAGGTCATCGCGATCGTTGCCGCCCACGATGTCGGCCGCGCCATCAATCCGACGCTGACAGAGGGCCAGATCCACGGCGGCATCGCGCAGGGGCTCGGGCTGGCGCTGATGGAGGAATTCATCCCCGGCCGCACCGAGAATTTGCACGACTATCTGATCCCGACGGTCGGCGACATGCCGGAAATCAAGGTCCACCTTATCGAGGATTTCGAGCCGGAGGGGCCGTTCGGCGCGAAGGGCGTTGGCGAGCCGGCGCTGATCGCGACGGCGCCCGCGATCCTCGGCGCCATCCGCCACGCGACCGGCGCGCGCATCACCCGCGTCCCCGCGCTGCCGCACCGCGTGTGGGAGGCGCTGCAGGACACACATCGGCCCACTCCCCCCTGGCGGGGGAGAGACGGAGAGGGGGGAAAGGCGTTGCGGCAGCGTCCTTCCCCTCTCCCTGCCCCTCCCCCGCAAGGGGGGAGGGAAAAGGCATCGCCATGAGCGCCGATCTCTCACTCGAAGCGCGATCGAGAAAATTCGGTGCGGCCGAGGGTGATGGCATCGTGCGCTGCGATGCTTGCCCGGTACTCTGCCGCATCCGCCCGGGGCGCGCCGGCGCCTGCGCACGCTACGCGAACGAGGACGGGCACCTCGTCCGCGTCGATCCCGTCGTTCTCCTGCGGCGGGCGGTGGACGGAGGAGGAAAGCTGGTGGAATTCTCCGCCGGCGAGTGGGATGGCGCGCTGCTCGATCCCGCGCGCACGTTCGTGACCGGGATCGGCGCCGGCACCACCTATCCTGACTACAAGCCCGCGCCGTTCATCGTGTCGGCCGAGCACGAGGGCGTCGATACCGTCACCGTCGTGACCGAGGGGATCTTCAGCTATTGCGGCGTGAAGGTGAAGATCGACACCGACCGGCACCTCGGTCCCGAGACCGCGCCGATCCGTGTCGATGGCGAGGAGGTGGGTCACGTCACCACCGCCGAATACGGCTCGCAGATGCTGTCGGTCGGCGGCGTGCGGCACCTGACCGGCGGGTCGAAGTCGGAGGGCAAGGTCACCTGCGAGGCGCTGCTGAAGCTCTGCGCCGGCGAGCCGGTGACGCTGTCGATCGACGGTGGGCATGCAGTGGTGGTGGAGGCCGGCAAGCCGCCGATCGTCGACGGCCGGCCGGAAGAGCGGATGCGCGTCGGCTGCGGGTCGGCGACCGTCGGCATTTTTGCCAAGCAATGGTTCGGCGAGGTCGACGAAGTGATTGTTGTCGATGACCACATTACCGGCGTGCTGACCGAGCACCAGGCAGGGCGGGTGCTCGACATGCGCCCCGCTGGCATCCGCGTGCGCGGGCGGCGCTCGACGCCGGGACGCTACTTCCAGGTCGCCAACCCCGGCCTCGGCTGGGGCGGCACAGACATCACCGATCCGCTGGCGATCATCCGGAAGATCGATCCGGCGACCGCGTGGCCGGGGCTGCGGCTGCTCCTCACATCGACCACCGGCGAGGACGCGCTCTATTGCGTGCTGGACGAGGCGCTTCGCCCGATCCCGACCGAGATTCCGTCGCGTGTGCTGAAGGTGGTGGAGCGCATCGGCGAGAACTGCGAGCCGTCGCTCTCGACGGTTCTGTTCATGGCCGGAGCGGGCGGGTCGCTCCGCGCCGGGGTGACCGACAACCCGGTGCGGCTGACGCGCTCGGTCGCGGCGGGCGAAACGGGCGTCACGATGGGCGGCGCGCCGGTCTATGTCTGGCCGGGCGGCGGGATAACCGTGATGGTCGATGTGACGCGCATGCCGAAAGGATCGTTCGGCTACGTGCCGACCCCGGCGATCGTCGCGCCGATCGAGTTCACGCTGCCGCGCGGGCTCTATGAGGGCCTCGGCGGGCATGCGGCGGATATTGTTTCGGTGGAGGAGATGCTGGCGGCTGTCGCTGAGGGGGCGCGGGTGGATCCGTGGCGGGGGGAGAACCCGTGGCCGTTTCGAGGAGAGAAGCGGTGAGGTCGGCGACGCGCACCAACACACCCTCTCCCCCCTTGCGGGGGAGAGACGGAGAGGGGGGAAAGACAATGCCGCGACCGTCATCTTTCCCCTCTCCCTACCCTCCCCCGCAAGGGGGGAGGGAAGCGCCAGTTCTTCAGGAGCTGGTGGGGGACCGGCTGCACCTTTCGGACGGGCCGATCGACGTGGTGCTGAAAGCGTTCGGCAGCGAAGAGGCGGTGGTTGCCGCGCATACGGCGGCGGCCCGCCGGTTCGCCACCATCCTTCCCGAGCTCTGCGCCGAACTTGCCGCGCTCCGCGCGCCTGCGGGCGCGGCGGAGCCTCGAAGTCCGGTGGGACGGCGGATGGCGGAGGCGTGCCGGCCGTTCCGCAGAATCTTCGTCACGCCGATGGCGGCCGTGGCCGGCTCCGTCGCGGATGAACTGATGGCCGCGATGCTCGCCGCGGCGCCGCTTCTGCGCGCCTATGTCAACGACGGCGGCGACATCGCCGTGTTCACCGCTCCCGCCCAGCAACTCGATATTGCCATCGCCGGCGATTTCACGCTCGGGCCGGTGCCGGCAAGGTGCGGCTCGATCCGCATCCGCCACGGCGACAGCATTGGCGGGATCGCCACGTCGGGTGCGCGAGGGCGTTCGTTCTCGCTCGGCATTGCCGATTCCGTCACGGTGCTGGCGAAGGACGGCGCGACCGCCGACGTCGCGGCGACGCTCATCGCCAACGCGGTCGATTGCGAGGATGCTTCGATCGTGCGCCGCCCGGCGGCGGAGCTCGATCCCGACAGCGACCTCGGCTGCCGTCCGGTCACAGTCGCGGTCGGCCGGCTCGCCGGGCCGAAGCGCCACGCCGCGCTTGCCGCCGGCCTGGCGCGGGCGCGGGGGTATCTTTCGCGCCGGCTGATCGTCGATGCCGCGCTGACCCTGCAGGGGGAGACCGTGACGCTCTTCCCCGGCGCGGACCATGCCCTGGAAAGGATCGCATCGTGACCGTCGAAGTCCGGAAGATCGTCGCCGCCGTCGAAGAGGTTCGTCATGACGGCGGCCCGCCGCTCAACTTGCCGGTGCGCAAGGCGTGGGTCGCGGCGGTGATCAGGAATCCCTTTGCCGGCCACTACGAGCCCGAGATCGCCTACATGATGGATACGCTGAAGCCGCTCGGGCTGGAGTGCTCGCAGCGCCTCGTCGCCACGCTCGGCGGCGACGTGAAGGCGGTCGAGGCCTACGGCAAGGGATCGCTGGTCGGCGCGGGCGGCGAGATCGAGCACGGGGCGCTCTGGCATGTGCCGGGCGGCTACGCGATGCGCGAGCTGCTCGGGCAGGCGCTCGCGATCGTTCCGTCCTCGGCGAAGGTCGGGCCGATGGGGGCGTCGATCGATATTCCGCTGCACCACAAGGACGCCTGCTACGTGCGCAGCCATTTCGACGCGATCACGGTCGGCGTGGCGGACGCGCCGCGCGCCGACGAGATCATGTTCGTGCTGGCGATGTCGACCGGCGGCCGCCCGCACGCGCGGCTCGGCGGGCTGGCCGTGTCGGAAATATCGAAGTGGGACGGGCTGAGGTGAGGGGGAAGCCACCGTTCTTTCCAGTTTGTCATCCCGCAAGCGGCGCGAAGCGGCGCTGTGCGGGACCCATAAGCGCCGGAGGGAAGACGATGGCACAGAGGTTGCGGCGCTACTGTGAGCGCGGCGTTTATGGGTCCCGGTCTTGCCGCTTGGGCGGCAAAACCGGGTGACAAACAGGGTGGGTTGGATAGCTGGTAGAGGGGAGGGGAGTTGTAGTACCGAGACCGGCCATGCCATTACAAAA
>JBBQVL010000054.1:0-30859 GCA_038211615.1 Hyphomicrobiales bacterium | reverse complement strand
GTTCAGGAGGTCGAGCGCCGCCTCGGGTGTTTTCGCCATGCTGTCTTCGAGGCGGAAGGCCGCATAGGTCTCGTAGCCGAGGAGCCTGGCGCGCTCGACCCTGAGCCGCACCGTCTCCGCGATGATGGCGCGGTTGTCGCTCGCGCCGCCGTTCTCGCCGCGCGCCAGCCATGCCTTGAACGCCGCTTCGCGCAGGTCGCGTCGCGAGGAGTATTGCAAAAACGGCTCGATCGAGGAGCGCGACAGTGTGATCGCGCGCTTGCCCGCCAGGCCGCGCTCGGCCGCCGCTTTCGCCGCCGCATCGAGTTGCGCGTCCGACAGGCCGGCGAGGTCGGTATCGCCTTCCAGCACAAGCGCGTAGGCGCGCTCGTCGGCGAGCACGTTCTGGCCGAATTGCGTGCCGAGCACGGCGAGCCGTTCGGCGATTTCACGCAGCCGCTTCTTCTTCTCCGAAGATAGCGCTGCGCCGTGCCGGATGAACGCGAGGTGCAGTTCGTCGAGCACCCGGCGCTGCTCGTCGGAGAGCGCAAGCGTCGCCGCCTGGGCTTTCAGCGCATCCACCCGCTTGAAGAGCGGTTCGTTCAGGTAGACGGCGGACTGGTGATTGGCGAGGATCGGCGCCACGTCGCGCTCGATCTGCTCGAGTGCATCGCTGGTGTTGGCGCCGTTCAGGTTGAAGAACACGGCAGAGACTTTTCGCAGCGTCGCTCCGCTCATCTCGAGCGCTTCGACGGTGTTGGCGAAGGTCGCGGCCCGCTCGTCGCCGGCGATCGTCGCGATTTCCCGATTGTGTTCGGCAAGGCCGGCGTCGAAGGCCGGGCGGAAGTGCTCGGGAGCGATCGCGGCAAAGGGCGGCGCGCCGAACGGCGTGGTCCATTCGGTGAGCAGGGGATTTTCGGCCATCGTCATTTTCTCCCGGGCGGCTTCGCCGCCGTCGCCTGATCCGCGATGTCTTACGCGGACCGGCGTATCTCCAGCCATATAGTCCGCGAGCTGCGAAATCCCAACGCCCGTGAACCCCGGCCCGAACGATCAGCGGGCGCGGAAGCCGCCGTCGATCGGCAGCGACGATCCCGTGACCATCGAGGCGCGCGGGCTGAGAAGATAGAGGATCGCGTCGGCCACTTCCTCCGGTTCCACGAAGCGGCCGAGCGGAATGCGGACCAGCATCGAGTTGGCCTTCTCCGGGTCGCTCCACGCCTTGATCGCCATCGGGGTCAGCGTCACCACGGGGTTGACGGTGTTGACCCGGATGCCGTGCGGACCGAGTTCCACCGCCATCACGCGCGTCATCGCGTCGAGCGCGCCCTTGGTGGCGCAATACGCTGTGTGCTCCGGCACGCCCTGGAAGGACGCCATGGAGGAGACGTTGACGATCGCTCCCTTGTGGCCGCGCCGGATCATGTCGCGCGCGCACTCCTGCGCCACGATCATCGGCGCACGGACGTTGACGGCCATCAGCCAGTCAAACGTCTCGGCTTTCACGTCGAGAAAGGGGTCGAGCTGCGTCGTGCCGGCGTTGTTGACGAGGAGGTCGACCGGCAGCGCGGCGATGGCCGCGGCGCGTGTGGCGGTCGGGTCGGCGAGGTCACAGTGCAGGGTGCGGCAGCCGAACTGGGCTTCCAGCGCATCGAGATCGCTCCTGGTGCGCGACAGCGCGATCACCTCGGCGCCCTCGGTCACCAGCCGCTCCACTACCGAACGGCCGATCCCCTTGCCGGCGCCTGTCACAAGCACCCGCCTACCTTGAAACTCCATCCGTTCCTCCCCTCGCTATCGGGCCTTTGGCGAGCGGAGATATTCCTCCGCCTTCTCGATGTAGCCGCGCCGGAACGGGACCGCATCCTGGTTCCGCGCAAGCTGCAACTGGAAAACGAACATCCGATCGTGCCGGAACGCCGCCTCGGATGTCGCGAGATAGAACTCCCACATCCGGCAGAAGCGCTCGTCGTAGAGCGCGACCGCGCGCTCCCGGTTGGCGAGAAAGCGCTCACGCCAGGCGCGCAGCGTCCAGGCATAGTGCATCGGAAGGATTTCGATGTCCTTCACCAGCAATCCGGCTTTTTCGACCGCCGGCAGCACTTCCGACAGCGCCGGGATGTAGCCGCCGGGGAAGATGTATTTTTCCACGAAAGGCTGGTTCAGGAAGGCCGGCTTCGTCCGGCCGATGGAGTGAAGCAGCATGACGCCGGTCTCGCGGTCGAGCAGAGCCGCCGCGGTTGCGAAGAACTCCGGAAAATTTCGCCGTCCGACATGCTCGAACATGCCGACAGAAACGATGCGGTCGAAGCGCTCCTTGATCCGCCGGTAATCTTCCAGGCGGAAGCTGACCCGGTCCGTGAGTCCTCTCTCGCTGGCACGCTTCTTTGCGATCGCAAGCTGCTCGGTCGAGAGCGTGATTCCGGTGACCTCCACATCGGCGATCTCCGCGAGATAGAGCGCGAGACCGCCCCATCCGGAACCGATATCGAGCACGCGCAGTCCCGGTTCGAGCAGGAGCTTGGCGGCGATGTGCCGTTGCTTGGCGCGTTGCGCGTCATCGAGACTCTGCTCCGGCGTCTCGAAATAGGCGCAAGAATACTGGCGATCGGCATCGAGGAAGAGCTCGAAGAGCCCGGCTTCCAGATCGTAGTGGTGGGCCACGTTCTGCCGTGCACCTTCCGGCGTGACCGCCTGCGCGAACCTTGCCCGCGCCGTGCGGTAGAACGCCGTCAGTGCGATGTGCGGCGCCCTCAAGCGACGGAGGCCGTTCCGCTTCATCAGCGACACGAGATCGTAGATCGACCCGGTCTCGACGATGAGCCTGCCGTCCATGAAAAGCTCGCCGAGCTTCAGCGCCGGGTCGAGTGCGATTGCCCATTGCGCCTTCTTTTCCGCGAAGCGGATTGCCACGGGAGGTTCTGTCGCGTCTCCGAACACTCGGGTTCGGCCGGAAGCGAAGGTGACGCTCAGGGCGCCTGTCCGGATCAGTCGCGAAAGGGCCGCTGTGACGAGAGATTCCATGCGCTCAGATGCGGCGGCGGCGTCTCTTTTTGCAAGTCGTGTCCTGACGGCGGCTGGCTACCCCGGTAGCCCGGTTCTTCACGAAGCCTCAGGCAGGCCTCGGCCGCCGCAGGTCAGGAAGGAAGACGGTGAGAAGCCCGATTGCCGGGATGAACGAACAGAACTTGAAGACGAACTCGATGCTGGTCGCATCGGCGAGCCGCCCGAGCACCGCCGCTCCGATGCCGCCCATGCCGAAGGCGATCCCAAAGAAGATCCCGGAGATCATCCCGACCCGCCCCGGCACAAGTTCCTGCGCGAAGACCACGATCGTGGAGAAGGCCGTCGCCATGATGAGGCCGATGGCGACCGACAGCGCGGCTGTCCAGAAAAGGTCCGCGTAGGGGAGGAGCAGCGCGAACGGCAATGCGCCGAGGATCGAAAACCAGATGACGAGCTTCCGTCCGAAGCGGTCTCCAAGCGGTCCGCCGAAGAAAGTCCCCGCCGCCACCGCCGCCAGATAGACGAAGAGATGCAGTTGCGAGGCCTGCATCGACACGCCGAACTTATGGATCAGGAAGAAGGTGTAATAGCTGCTGAGGCAGGAGAGGTAGAAGAACTTCGAGAAGGTCAGGATCACGAGGACCGCGATCGACGCCTTCACCCGTCCCGAAGAGAGGCCATGCAGGCTCGCGACCTTCGCCTTGCCCGCGGCGAGGTAGCCGGCGATCTGCGTTGCGTACCAGCGGCCGACATTCCACAGCACCACCATCGCAAGCAGCGCCACCAGCGAGAACCAGGCGATCGAGCTCTGGCCGCCCGGGATGACGATGAAGGCCGCGGCGAGCGGCCCAAGCGCCGAACCGATATTGCCGCCGACCTGGAAGGTCGACTGGGCAAGGCCGTAGCGGCCGCCCGACGCCATCCGCGCGACGCGCGAGGATTCCGGGTGGAAGATCGATGAGCCAAGGCCGATCATGGCCGCGGCGACCAGGATTTCCGCGAAGGTCGAAGCCACCGAAAGGAAGACCAGGCCGCCGAGCGAGAAGCCCATGCCGACGGCGAGCGAGTAGGGCTTCGGTCGGCGGTCGGTGACAATCCCGACCACCGGCTGGAGCAGCGACGCGGTCAGCTGGAAGGTGAGGGTGATCAGGCCGATCTGCGTGTAGCTCAGGCGGAACGTGTCTTTCAGGAACGGATAGATGGCCGGCAGGAGCGACTGGATCGTATCGTTCAGCATGTGGGAGAACGAGATCGCGAGGAGGATCGCGGTCACCGTCCCGGTGGCGGCAGCGGTCGTCGCGGCGCTCTTCTCGTCGATGGCGCTGTGCTTGTTCACGGGGGAGGCCTGGAGGATCGGTTCTGAGCCGTTCCATAGTCCCGTTGTGGCGACGCCGTCTACCCATTCACGGCCGGTTAGCCGGCTCAGCGGACGGAGAACGCTTCGAGGTAGCGGACGAGCCGCCAAACCAGCTCCTCGCGCCCGAACGGAAGGCTCGACAGCCATTCCGCCGGAGCCGCCTCGACGAGGCCCGGCACGGCGTCGATAGCCGCGCTTATCGCTTTGCTGCCGAGGTCCGGGGAAGCGGCTGCGCGCGGCGTGCCGGCAAGGAAGTGGGTCGCTGGCAGCGAGAACGGAAAGGTCGCGCGCTTCGCGGCGATGCGGTTCAGGAACAGGCAGGAGCCGAAGTCGATGGCGAAGGGGCCCTGCGGGCTTCGGAGGATGTTCGGGTTCTTCCTGGTGCGATCGACGTTCTGCAGCAGCCGGTCAACAAAGGCGAGGTGCGCCTGAAAATCCAGCGGCAGATCCGCGAGGTCCTCGGGGCGGAGCGCCTCTGAATCGGGGATGTAGGCTATCCCGAGATTCCAGCCGTAGCTTCGCTGCAGCATGTCGTCGAATTCATCCGTGCCGACCTGCCAGGGGAAATTCTCCGGCAAAAACAGTGGACGCGCTGGCGGCACGGCGAGGCCGATGCATTGCGCCAGTCCTGTCGCCAAGAACTCGGTCAAAAGACCGCGTGGCCCGGCTCCGGCGCCCACGAGCTTCAGCACGAAGACGTTGCCGTCGCGTGTCTCGACGATCGCCGGCGCGGTGCTGCTCGTGCGGATGACCTCGCGCAGCCGCCCGATCGTCTCGGCGCCCGAAGGCCGCCCGGATCTCCAGCTGCTGTCGCTAAGAGGCTTTTGCATGAACCAGAGCGGCCTCCAGCTCTGCGAGCGGTCTGTCCGTCAGATCCTTGTGAAGCTCGAGCAGAACCTTTTCCGCGAGCGGCTTGTGATAGTGGCGGCGAAGCTCACCGAGAGCCCGCGGCGGGGCGACAACGACCAGGTGTTCGATCTTCCCCGCTACCGCCTGGCCGTTAAGCCAGTCTGCAACGGCGGCGAGGAAGCAGTCCTCTTCGGCGGTGTGATGATCGGGATTGGCGCTACTCGACCGGTGCCCCTTGCCGGCATCCCCGCCATGGCCGGCGAGCGTCGGCACGGGGAGGGGCGTCAGCTTCGGATGCGTCTCCTCGCCGCTGTTGCGGTGCAGCTTCAGGGCGCGTCCGTCGAGGACTGCGACGAGGGTGCCGTGGGGAATGAACATTCTTGGTCTCCGTGCCGTGAAGAGGTTAGGTGGATCCCCAGCCCGGCGAATGAAAGAAGTTAGACAGGAATTTGTTACTATTTTGCCGGCGAACTGATTCCTCTGGAGTCTGCGGGAGACATGGTAGGCTGTCTCGGCTAGATTCACCGCCAGCCACGCTTCGACATCGCCCAGGCTGGTGTCATTGCGCTGGCTCAAATCACCACCTTCCTCACTCGGACCAACCGAGGGCTCATGGCAAAACCACCAGATCGGACCAGGCGAATCATGGATCCGCGCGAGCGGGCCGAGGCGGCATTCAAGTCCGCGACCACGAAGTCGGCGGATTCTGCGCCGCCGCCTGCGATTCCCGGCGCCAGGGAGGTTGTCTCGCTCCGCATTGATAGCGACGTGCTGGAGCATTTCCAGGCGGGTGGGGCGGGCTGGCAGGACCGCATCAACGCGGCGCTTCGCAAGGCCGCAGGAAAGTAGCCTCGCTTCGCGCCGACAGGTGCGCGAGGGCCTCCGCCATCGCAGGGCGGGAACACCAATCGGGGTGCAGCGTTTCCAAGCCACGTTGCATCGCCGGGAGGTGGCTATGGGAAAGATATTGAAGGCGCTTATCCTCGGGTGGATCGGCAAGAAGATTTATGACCGGATCGCCGCCGATGACGAACCGGCCCCGGCCAAGGTCATGGCTCACGCCAAGCGAACCGCGCCGAAGCGCACGTCCCGCAAGCCCGCAAGGCGCGCTGCCCGCGCCGCCTGAGCGCGGGTCACGCGCCGGCAAGGGGAGCGGCAAGTCCGACGTCGAGTGCGGCGCCTCCCGGGCGCACGATTACATCCGGCCAGTGCCGGAGCCTGTGTTCGTCGTCCGGTGCGAAGGACCATGCGATATTTTTTGGAAATGGTAGGTCCCCGGAAGCGGCATCCGCGATACCGTCCGTAGGCCTCATGATATTCACGCCGGCTCTGTTGTGCCCCAGACCCATGGCATGACCCGTTTCGTGCACGGCGGTGCGGAAGAATGTCGCCGCAGAAGTGTAGGCGTGTTGTCCTCTCAGCGGTCCCCATCGCGGTTGGTCCGCTGCGAAGACATAGTGGGACGATAGGAAGACGCCTTCTCGCCTCGCGAGGTCATACATTGCCCCTCGCTGTTCGGCGTTCATGAAGATGATGAGCTGGCCCACGAGCATGTGGTAGCGCCATTCCGCATCGAGATCGGCGTTGTCGCGGTGGGCGACCATTGCCGCCCGTGCCTCTTCTCCGCTCCAGACGGGTCCATCTTTCTTGGCGATGTCGTGGTCGCTGACGATGATTTTCGCCTCCCAGCCAAAACCATTGAAGATGGTTTCCCAGCTCACGCCATCGCCGTTGTCGAGAGGCGGCTCGGACTCCGGGACGCTGTCCATCTCGATCGTCGCCCTGCGCAGGAGCGGCGATACAAAGCCGATCTGGATCGCGCCGATCGTGTTGCTCTCTTCGTTGGCAACCGTACCGACGAAGAACAGCTCGGGCCTCGGGTGTCCCGGCGGAGCGGTTTCGGCCGCGGTCATCTGTGCCGTGAAGACGCCTTGCGGCCACCATCGCGAGCTGTCGTTGCCGTCAAGCCCGTGAATGACCGCGGCGATATAGCGGCTCGCCTCGAAGGAGAGCGTGAAGCCGCTCGCGGTCATCTCGATCTGCGTAACGCGGAGATAGTAGCTGTAGTCGGCAATCGGAAAGATCGGAATCCCGGGTCCGGGCGGAGACACCTGTCCGACGAGGGGTGGCTCCGTTTCGCCCGAAAAGGAGAAAGTGTAGAGATCGCCACTCGCCGCCAGCTCCCCCGATCGCGTGTCGATGCGCAGCGTCCCGACGAAGAACGGATCGATCCCCTCCAACCCGTAAGCTACGAAGTAGCATCCGTCCGCCAGCGCGACCTCGCCGCTCGCCGAACGACGCCTGCCTTCCGGCAGCATCTCTGGAAGCGACGGATAGTCCCGCATTCCCCGCTCAACGACGTCGATGGTCTCGGACATCGGATTCCTCCCCGGATATTCCTCCTCGACAATCCTTGTCGGCGCCGGTCTTTGCCGGCCACTTTTTGCCTTATCTCAGTCCGGACAGCTCGCCGGGACCGCGTGCCTGAGTGAGCTGCCGCCGCTCACCGGGTCGAGCTTCCCCGCCACGATGTGGATCGGGTTGAAGGGGGGAGACTGGATCTGCGGCTGCGCGAGGCGGAGCGTGTAGCAGCCGGCGAAAGTCTTTGCCGGGCCGGAAGTCATGAACGAGCGGATCGCAACCGGCACCTTCCAGAAAGTGCTTCCGGCCGCGCCCTCCTCGGAGACGTGACCGACCGCGAGGTCGACGCTCTCCGTCGTCGCAAATCCAGTCTGGTAGGTGTCGAAATCCGGCACGGCGCTCGTATCGAAATAGGTATAGGCGCGCGCGTATTCCTGACGATTGATGGCGTTGTAGAGCGAATGGATGAGCGACTGCGGCGTGCTGCGGTCGTCGAGATAAGGCGAGGCGTCGGCGGCGCCAGCGGGGTGCGACGCAAGGCCCGCGATGGCCGGCAAGAGCAGAGCAAGGGCCAGACCGGCCAGCTTCGACGAACGACGCATCGTCAGCCTCCCGCGAAAACCAGCCTCTACCGTTGGGTGCAATAGAGGCGAAGTTTGGGCCGCTAAGCGCCGCCGCAGGAATGCTGCGAGTCCGGCAGCGTCCACGATTGCTGCGTGCGAAGGTTCGTCGTCGTGTAGATCTTGCCGCGGTCGTCACCGGGCGGACAGTCCTGCGGCAGCTCGACCAGGCACATCAGTACCGCGTCGCCGACACGGGAATCGATCAGCGCCTGCTCCTTGTCGTAGGACACCTGCCTGCCGCCATTGTCGAATTCCACGGCGCTGCCGTCATCGGCGCTGGCGTTGATGTCCTCCTGGAAGCGGCTCGTGATGCGGGCGATCGCGGTGTTGACGCACTGGCCGACTTCCGTCGGCAGCCCGCCCGCATCGTCCTCGGCCGGTGGCTGTTGCCCGCCATCGCCGGAACTGTCCTCAGCCCAGGCCGGCAGCTCGACGTTCGCGCCGAGGTTCTGAAACGTCCTGATCAGGTCGATCTGCGCCGAAAGAATGCACTCCGTGTCGCCGCCGCAGGCGCGCCGCGCCGCGAGGCCCTCGCGCGCCGCGGCACGCCCCTTGGCGCGCCCGCTCACATGCTGCGTCTCGTCATAGGCGAGCGCCAGCAGCCGATCGAGCTGCGACAGATGCGCGTCGCCGCAGATCGCGACCTCGTCGTCGCTCGCCGCCCTGCGACAATCGAAGCTCGGCCCGGCGGCCATCGCGTGCGACGCCGCAAGGAGGACGGCAGGGATGAGAGCAACACCGGGAAGCGCGCGCATGGGACGGCCCGAGAGGATGGCTGCGACAATGATTGCGCGCGCCGCGCGGCAGAGCAAGCGAGAGTGCCAGGGCGCAAAGATAACAGGCCGCTAATCGCTCGGGTAATAGGCGGCAAGCAGCTTGCCCGTAACCGAGAGCTCGAGCTTTTCGAGCTCCTTGTCGATCAGCGCCATGGCGGCGGCGTCCGCATTCAGCGAGGGTGGTGAGGCGTGTCGATCGAGAAAGCTCAGCCGTGCTCGTGTCGGCGGGTGTGACGTGTGGGTTGCGAACTCTTCACGATCAAAGGCGCGGCGCATCCGCTCCTCCTCGATCGGCGGCCGGCTTGCGAGGAACGTCCTGAATGCGGGGAAGAAGTTCTGGCCGCGCCAGTCCACCGCATAGGATATCGGATCGAGCGTCGGTTTGATGTAGCTGGCGAAAGGGGTCTTCCGGAGCATGCTCTGCGTGGCGTCCGACCCGCCGATCCGCGCGGCTACGTAGTCGGCGCGAAATTCAGCTTCCTGCGACAATTGCCAGTAGAGTTCGACGATCAGAACCGCCAGCCAGTGGAAGAATCCCGAGGCCAGCGCAAAGAGTGGACTCATGAGCAGCGAGAAGATGTCCTCGTAGCTCGGTGCCAACACCGTGGAAAACCTCGTGAGTGTGCCAATGGCGCGTCCGACGAAGCCATGGGTAAGGCTGTCGCGATTGGCCCCGTGCGCAAATTCATGGCTGAGCAGTGCAATCCGTTCCTGCGGAGATAGGATCGACCAAAACGGCAGGCCGAGCGAGACTATCGAGCGGCGCCTGATCCCGAACTGCTGAAACGACGCTCCCCAATTCGCTTCAACTACCAGCGAATGCACCTTGCGCGCGCCGCTCGCCAAGGCCACCTCGTCGACGAGCGCGTAGAGCGCCGGCGCGCTTGTCCGGTCTAGCAGGTTCTTCGACATCCGGCTCCGGCCTGGCAGCAACGCCCAGACCGCAAACAGGAGGATGCCGCCCCAGATGATTCCCACCCAGCTTGGCCAGTTGGCGTAGATCACCCAGAGGCCGAAGACGGTGAGGAGGAGAGGCAGCAGATTGATGATCGCCGCGATCCCGTAGGCCGCCGCCTTGCCGGTGGTCCAGCGGGAGCGAAGGGCATGCGGTTCGCGCTGCACCAGATCCTCGTAAAGCTTCGCCGCGTATCGTCCGCGGACGCGCTCGATCAGCTTTTCCAGCGCGGTGGTATTCCATTCGACGGCGGAAGTGTCCGCTTCGACATTCCAGTCGCAGGCGGGGCACCAGACGGGAAACCGACCGGTGTCAGGGAGCGAAGCATTGCAGTTCGGACAGCGGGCGGTCGCGGCTTGCATGCGACGCAACCTAGGGCGGAATGGCGCGCGCCGCTATTGGGTGGTCATTCGCCGCGGCATTAACTAAAAACACCCGCTCGTCCCGCCGCACGTGTCGCACTTCAGGCACGTCTGCGGCAACGGCCCCAGCCTGTGGCTCAGGATGCAGCAGGCCTACGACCTCTGGCACGCATCGAAGAAGATGGGCGCGGAGGTGGAGCGGATACCGACATTCAAGGATGCGGCTTAGCATTGAGCCCAAGGGCACCTTCTTCCAGTCTTGGGAAAAAGTTGCCGAATGCCGCTGTCGCTACGCAACCTGTCTCGAAGTCATCGTCTGGTCGCCGCGTCCAGCGAGCAGGCCGGCGATCGAAATGTCTTCGTTGAGGGCGTCCCAGTGCAGGCCTGCGGCGGAAATCTCCAGCGCCAATCGGTCCGCAGGCTTGGCTTTGAGCAACCGCGGAAACCAGGCAAGCGGCACCCCGATGGTGCGGCCGTCGGATAGAGACACCCACATGACATCATCGTCGAACCGGACATCAACCGCCGAAATAGTCATGCCACGCTCTCTCGATCTCGTCGCGCCGGCCGGAGACCAATTGCACGATCTCTCCTAGCGTCTTTGCATTGAAGCCGCTGCTCTCGGCGATTGCAACGTCAGGATCGATCCAGAGCTTGGCTTCTTCCTTGCCGCGCCGCACATGCACGTGGAGCGGCTCGCGCGGCGTTCCTTCATTCGAGTAGAAGAAGATCCGGAAGGCGCCGTGGCGAAAGACGACCGGCACCGTCTGAATCCTTCAAATTACGAACACCCGCTCGTCCCGCCACACGTGTCGCACTTCAGGCACGTGCCGTTGCGGACCATCGTGAAGTTCCCGCACTCACCGCAGGCTTCGCCCTCGTAGCCCTTCATCCGCGCCTCGGCCGCCTGCTGTGCCTTGTCGAGCGCCGGCGCGGCCTGTGCTTCCACCTCGGCGTGTTCGTGCCGGTGCGGGGCGTTGGCGGCGAAGCCGGCGGGTTCGGGGGAGGGGGTGGGCAGCAGCTCGCGCCGCAGCGCGGTCGCGGTCGAGGCCGACATGCCGATTGTCTTCGCCGAAGAGATCGCCGCGATGACGCTGGAAACCGAGGCTTTCGGCGCGGAGCCGCCCTGGTTGCGCGAGTCGCCGCCGCCCGACGCGTTGTTGTCGAGCACGCGGAATTTCGAGCCCTGGCCGCGCACGAAGCCGTTCGAGACCGGGGCCTGCTTCACGTTCTCCTCGGCGACGCCGCGGCCGATCGTGGTGGCGCCGAGATCTTCCGGCTGCACATGCGCGAGGTCGTGGCGGGCGAGGTAGGAGACCGCCAGCTCGCGGAAGATATAGTCGAGGATCGACGTGGCGTTCTTGATCGCCTCGTTGCCCATGACGATGCCGGCCGGCTCGAAGCGCGTGAAGGTGAAGGCCTCCACGTACTCCTCGAGCGGCACGCCGTATTGCAGGCCGAGCGAGATCGCGATGGCAAAATTGTTCATCATGGCGCGGAAGGCGGCGCCTTCCTTGTGCATGTCGATGAAAATCTCGCCGAGGCGGCCATCGTCGTATTCGCCGGTGCGGAGATAGACCTTGTGGCCGCCGACGATCGCTTTCTGCGTATAGCCCTTGCGACGGCCCGGGAGCTTCTCGCGCCCGCGCACTTCGCGTTCGACGATGCGCTCGACGATCCGCTCGGCAAGCGCCGCCGCGCGTGAGGGCGCGGTCGCCTGGATCAGCGTCTCCAGCGCCTCTTCCTCGTCCTCCTCGTCCTCCGCGATGAGGGAGGCGGAGAGCGGCTGGCTGAGTTTTGAGCCGTCGCGGTAGAGGGCGTTGGCCTTCAGCGCCAGCTTCCACGAGAGCATGTAGGCCTGCTTGCACTCCTCGACCGTGGCGCTGTTCGCCATGTTGATGGTCTTGGAGATCGCGCCGGAGATGAACGGCTGCGCCGCCGCCATCATGCGGATGTGCGATTCGACCGACAGCAGCCGCTTGCCGAGCCGCCCGCAGGGGGTGGCGCAGTCGAACACCGGATAATGCTCGGGCTTCAGGTGCGGCGCCCCTTCCAGCGTCATCGCCCCGCAGACGAAGATGTTCGCGGCGTCGATGTCCTTCTTCGAGAAGCCAAGCGCGGCGAGCAGGTCGAGCTGCGGATCGGCGAGCTGCTCGGGCGTGAGCTTCAGCACGTCGCGGCAGAATTCCTCGCCGAGCGACCATTTGTTGAAGGCGAACTTGATGTCGAAGGCAGCGGCGAGGCCGGTGTCCATCTCGACGATCTTCGCCTCGGAAAAGCCCTTCGCCTTCAGCGTCTCGTGGTTGATCCCCGGCGCGCCCTTCAGCGTGCCGCGGCCGACCGCGTAGGCGATGATAGCGTCGACCTCCGCCTGGCTGTAACCGAGCGTCTTCAGCGCCTCCGGCACCGCCTGGTTGATGATCTTCCAGTAGCCGCCGCCGGCGAGCTTCTTGAATTTCACCAGCGCGAAATCGGGCTCGATGCCTGTCGTGTCGCAATCCATGACGAGGCCGATCGTGCCGGTCGGCGCGATGACGGTCGCCTGGGCGTTGCGGTAGCCGTGCTGTTCGCCGAGCGAGACCGCGCGCTCCCACGCCGCGACGGCGCGGGCGACGAGATTCTTGCCGTTCTCGCCAAGTGCAACGCAGTTCGCGTGGTCGAGCGGAACCGGCGCGATCTTCAGCTGCTCGTAGCCGTGGCCCTGGCCGCGTGCGGCGCGGGCGTGGTTGCGCATGACGCGGAGCATCACCTCGCGGTTCCGCTCGAACGCCGGGAAGGGGCCGAGTTCGCCCGCCATCTCCGCCGAGGTGGCGTAGGAGACGCCGGTCATGATGGCGGTCAGCGCCCCGCAGATCGCGCGGCCCTCGGTGCTGTCGTACGGGATGCCGGAGGTCATCAGCAGGCCGCCGATATTGGCGTAGCCGAGGCCGAGCGTGCGGTATTCATAGGAGCGCTGCGCGATTTCCTTCGACGGGAACTGCGCCATCAGCACGGAGATCTCGAGCACCACCGTCCAGAGCCGCACCGCATGCTCGTAGGCGACGGTGTCGAACGTGGCGTCCGCGCCGTCCTCACCCGGCTTGCGGAATTGCAGGAGGTTCAGCGACGCGAGGTTGCAGGCGGTGTCGTCGAGGAACATGTACTCGGAGCAGGGATTGGAGGCGATGATCTCGCCGTCCGCCCGGCAGGTGTGCCAGTCGTTGATCGTGGAATGGTACTGGACGCCCGGATCGGCCGAGGCCCATGCCGCAAAGCCGATCGATTCCCAGAGATCCTTCGCCTTCACGGTTTCGGCCACCTTGCCGGTGATCCGCCACTTCAGCTCCCAGGTCTTGTCCTCCTCCACGGCGCGCAGGAACTCGTCGGTGACGCGCACCGAGTTGTTGGAGTTCTGGCCGGAGACGGTGAGATAGGCCTCCGAATCCCAGTCGAGGTCGAAGATCGGGAATTCGATCCTCGTGTAGCCCTGCTTGGCGAACTGGATGACGCGGCGGATGTAGTTCTCCGGCACGCTCGCCTTCTTGGCGGCGCGCACTTCACGCTTCAGCGCCGGGTTCTTCTGCGGGTCGAAGCAGTCCTCGCCCGGGCCCTCGCAGTTCACGCAGGCCTTCATGATGAGCGAGAGGTGCTTGGCGCAGGCCTTCGAGCCGGCGACGAGGGCGGTGACCTTCTGCTCCTCCTTCACCTTCCAGTTGATGTAGTTCTCGATGTCGGGATGGTCGATGTCGACCACCACCATCTTCGCCGCGCGGCGCGTCGTGCCGCCGGACTTGATGGCGCCCGCCGCGCGGTCGCCGATCTTCAGGAAGCTCATGAGGCCGGAGGACTTTCCGCCGCCCGACAGCCGCTCGCCCTCGCCGCGCAGCTTCGAGAAGTTCGAGCCGGTGCCGGAGCCGTATTTGAACAGGCGCGCCTCGCGCACCCAGAGGTCCATGATCCCGCCGTCGTTCACGAGGTCGTCGGAGACCGACTGGATGAAGCAGGCGTGCGGCTGCGGATGCTCATAGGCGGTGAGCGACTTCACAAGCTCCTTCGTCCAGTGGTCGACGTAGTAGTGGCCCTGGCTCGGCCCATCGATGCCGTAGGCCCAGTGCAGCCCGGTGTTGAACCATTGCGGCGAGTTCGGCGCCGCCTTTTGCGTGGCGAGCATGTAGCGGAGCTCGTCGAAGAAGGCGTGGGCGTCGTCCTCGGAGGTGAAGTAGCCGCCTTTCCAGCCCCAGTAGGTCCAGGTGCCGGCGAGCCGGTCGAACACTTCCGCTGCCGACTTCTCGGACCCGAATCGCTCCGCCTCGGGAAGGGCGGCCATCGCCGCGCTGTCAGCCTCGGAGCGCCACAGGAACGAGGGGACGGAATTCTCTTCGATCTTCTTCAGCCGCGCGGGCACGCCGGCCTTGCGGAAATATTTCTGCGCCAGCACGTCGGTCGCCACCTGGCTGAAGGCGGCGGGGACCTGGATGTCCTCCAGGCGGAAGACGATCGACCCGTCAGGATTGCGAATTTCACTTGTCGCCGCGCGGAAAGGCACCGCTGCGTAGGGCGACTGGCCCTCTGTCGTGTAGTGGCGTTCAATCCGCATTTTTGCCCCGCTCCATTCCAATCTTCCGGCCAAGGCAGCGCCTGGCCATCCTACACCCGCGGCCCGCGCCGGGTGCCTTGCTTTCGTGTGGGTCGCCGACTCGTTGCGGGCTATCCGCGCCACGAGCTAACTCTCCACATATAGTTATTAACGAACGGTTACGCACTAGATTTTGTGTTTCTAGGCGCAAATATCGCACCTACCGGCGGATCGCTCCGTCAGCACCTACACCCCACGCAACACTGGAATTTCGCCGCTCCGTCGACCCGACTCTCGGCGACACTCGACGCTAGCGGCGAGGCGGAGAAGGGGTCAAGACTTGACATGCCTCCGCCTTGATCAGCAGCGGCCTTTCGGGGAATTGCAGCGATGAAAGGAGGAAAGCGGGGAAAACCGGGCACGCCGGCTCCCTTTGCCGCGCGACTCACCGGGACGGGCAAGAATCGCACGCCAACCGTGCAACACTTTTTTTGCAGTGGCGTGACAGCCGCCTCACGCGACTCGGCAAAGCGCCTAGCGCAATCGGCGAGGCGTCTATAAAACGGCGCACGGCCGCCCGAGGCCGAGTCCCACATTCATCATTGGCCGATGGCTGCAACGATCCATATCCTGAACGGCCCGAACCTCAATCGGCTTGGCGTGCGCGAATCGAAGATCTACGGCGCGGGGACGCTCGCCGACATCGAGGCGAAGGCGCGCGAACGCGCCGGCCAGCGGGGATTCGACGTCGTATTCCGCCAGTCGAATCATGAGGGCGATCTGGTCGACTGGCTGCACGAGGCCGCCGACTCGGCCGGAATCGTGCTGAATGCCGGCGCCTACACGCATTCCTCCATAGCGCTGCATGACGCGATCCGCGCGATCGACGCGCCGGTTATTGAAGTGCACCTGTCGAATGTCTTCGCGCGCGAGGATTTTCGCCACCATTCGACGATCTCGGCGGTTGCCAAGGGCGTCATCTGCGGGTTCGGTGCCGAATCGTATCTTCTGGCGATCGACGGGCTCGCGGCATTGCGGGCCAGCCCACCCGAACGGATGTGAAGCATGGCTGCGAAGAAGCCCGACATCGACAAGGAACTGATCCGCGACCTGGCGGCTCTTCTCAAGGAGACAGAGCTGTCGGAGATCGAGATCGAGCAGGACGATTTCCGCATCCGCATCTCGCGCCATGCGGCTGCCGCGCCGACGCACGTCACCTACGCGGAGGCGCCGAAGCCGGCGGAGACCGCTGCCCAGGCTCCCGTCGAGCCGGCGAAATCGCTTGCCGATCCGGGCCGCCATCCGGGCTGCGTGCCATCGCCGATGGTGGGCACCGTCTATCGTGCGTCCGAGCCCAAGGCGAAGCCCTTCGTGGAGGTGGGCGACGAGGTGCGCGCCGGCCAGACGATCCTCATCGTCGAGGCGATGAAGCACATGAACGAGGTAGCCGCGCCGCGCGCCGGAAAGGTCGTTGCCGTGCTCGTGGAGGACAGCCAGCCGGTGGAATATGGCCAACCGCTCATGATCATCGAGTAGCGGCGCGATGTTTTCCAAGGTCCTGATCGCCAACCGCGGCGAGATCGCGCTTCGCATCCTGAGGGCCTGCAAGGAACTCGGCATCGCGACCGTCGCCGTCCATTCGACGGCCGACGCCGACGCGATGCATGTGCGGCTCGCCGATGAAAGCGTCTGCATCGGGCCGCCATCGGCGACGGAGAGCTACCTGAATATCCCGAGCATCGTCTCCGCCTGCGAGATCACCGGGGCCGAAGCCGTGCATCCGGGCTACGGATTTCTTTCGGAGAACGCCCGCTTCGCCGACATTCTCACAGCGCACGGCATCGTCTTCATCGGCCCCTCGGGCGACCACATCCGCATGATGGGCGACAAGATTCAGGCGAAGGAGGCGGCGGAACGCCTCGGCATACCGGTCGTGCCCGGCTCGCGCGGCGCGGTGCACGAGGAGGGCGAGGCGGCGCGGATCGCGGCCGACATCGGCTACCCGGTCATCGTCAAGGCATCGGCCGGTGGCGGCGGGCGCGGCATGAAGGTCGCCGAGCGCCTCGCCGACCTGCCGCGTGCGATCGCCATGGCGCGGGCCGAGGCAGGCAAGGCCTTCGGCGACGATTCCGTCTACCTGGAAAAATATCTCGGCCACCCGCGCCACATCGAAGTGCAGGTGCTCGGGGATGGGAAGGGCAGGGCGGTGCATCTCGGCGAGCGCGACTGTTCGCTGCAGCGCCGCCACCAGAAGATCTGGGAGGAGGCGCCGTCCCCCGCCTTGAATGCGGCGGAGCGCCACCGGATCGGCAAGACCGTCGCGGACGCGATTGCCAATCTCGGCTATTCCGGCGCCGGCACCGTCGAGTTCCTCTACGAGAACGGCGAGTTCTTCTTCATCGAGATGAATACCCGCCTGCAGGTGGAGCATCCGGTAACGGAGGCAATCACCGGCATCGACATCGTGGTGGAGCAGCTCAGGATCGCGTCCGGTTCGCCGCTTTCGGTGACGCAGGACGAGGTCACGTTCTCCGGCCATGCGATCGAGTGCCGGATAAACGCCGAGCATCCAACGACATTCGTCCCCTCGCCGGGACAGATCACCTATTACCATCCGCCGGGCGGCCTCGGCGTGCGCGTCGATTCAGCCGTCTATCAGGGCTATAACGTGCCGCCCTATTACGACAGCCTGATCGGCAAGCTGATCGTGCACGGACGCGATCGCGTCGAGTGCCTGATGCGGCTGAAGCGCGCCCTTGACGAGTTCGTCGTCGATGGGGTGCGCACCACAATTCCGCTGTTCCAGGATCTCGTGACGCAGCCGGCCATCGCCAACGGCGCCTACGATATCCGCTGGCTGGAAGAGTATCTCGCGGCGCGCCCCGCCGACGCCGACTAGCCAATGTCGCGGGCGAAGGCCACCGACCGCAATGTTGTCACGCCTTCGCTGCTGCTCCGCGCTTATGCCTGCGGCATCTTTCCGATGGCGGAGTCCGCCGACGACCCCACGCTCTACTGGGTCGAGCCGGAAATGCGCGGCCTGCTGCCGCTCGACGGCTTCCACCTCCCGAGGCGATTGGCGCGGACCGTGCGCTCGAGCCGTTTCGACATCCGCGTCGACACGGATTTCGAGGGTGTCATCGCGCGTTGCGCGGCGGCGAAGAGCGGTCGCCGGCAGACCTGGATCAACGCGCCGATCCGCCACCTCTATGGCGAGCTCTTCCGCATGGGGCATGTCCATACGGTCGAGGCCTGGCGGGAGGGACGCCTGGTCGGCGGGCTCTACGGGCTGAAGCTCGGCGCGGTGTTCTTCGGCGAGAGCATGTTCTCCGACGAGCGCGATGCCTCGAAGGTGGCGCTCGCTCATCTCGCGGCCCGTCTCATCCGGCAGAAATTCAGACTGCTCGATACGCAGTTCCTGACCACGCATCTGCAGCAGTTCGGCGGCATCGAGGTCCCCCGTGACGAATACGTGAAGCTTCTCGACGACGCGCTGGCGGTCGACGCGGAGTTCTAGCGGCCCGTCGGTCAGCCACTCTTCAGCACGCGGGATATTGGCCAACCCGCAAAAGGTTGACTATAGTTCTCATCGCACGCCGACTGACTTGACCTGCCGGAGGCGCAAGAGCATGCGAGCCTTTGTCTTTTCCTCGATTGTGGCGCTCTGGTCGCTCGCCTCTCCCGATGCGGGACTTGCCGTGACGGTCTGGCAGGGGGAGGCGGTCATCACGACTGCGAGTGGCACCTGCACTTTTCCAGGTGATGAACGGCGCAATATCTCTACCGGCACAGTGCTGAAATCGGTCTACCGGCCGAGGGTTGTTGACGGCAACGGTCCTAACACGCGCATCTCCTTCATCCATGATTCCGGCGCTATGTTCGTCATGGTGCTGCAGGACACCGGGGCGAACGGCGATTATGCGAAGATCGGTGTCACGCACAGCGCACTTCTGGTGAATTCGGGTCTCGCCGGCTTCGCCAGCTTTCAGCAGCTCCCCGCCACCATCACCGTCAGCACTTCGTTTGTCAGAGTGAGCGGAAGGGTGGAGGATTTCATGTTTCTGAGCGGGTGCGACGCGACATTTCGCGCCACCTATTCCAAGCGCTAGGCGGGATCCGACATGCGACGTCTCTTGATTGCCGCTGCGGCCCTGCTGTCGATTTCCGGCGCGCAGGCCGAAACGCTTTGGGTCGCCGAGGCGCGCGTCATCGCGGTCACCCCCCAATGCGCGGACACAGTGGCGGTCGCGGATTTCTTTCGTGCCGTCTTCCGTCCGCAAGGCACGACGATTGGCAACGGCGCCAACAGCCACCTTGCGCTGTTTTCGCAGCGAAGCACCTTCTGGATGCGCGTGCCAAACAACACGTTTCGCGGCGGCGTGAACTATGTAGGGTACTTCGTCAAAGCGTCCCTGTCTTTCGGCGGCACGTCCGGCGCTATCCTCGACTGGCAGGAAAGTTCGGCATTCGGCGGGCCGGTGGTCTCGAACGTGACGACGAGCATCACAAACTTCTTCGGCACCAGCCAGTGCACGGCGACATTGCGAATGCCGTTCAACCTGCTGCCCTGATCGAATCAGACTCCAGCCAAAGGGCGGTGGCCGATCTCGGAGCCTCGCAGCCTCAGTCCTCCGGCGCTTCTTCCGGCGTAGGCAATTCCGGCGTTACCTCGGTTTCGGCCGGGGGGGCGCTCTGCGGCTCGGTGCCCATCTGCACTTTGCAGTCGACCAGCCACACATCGTAGACCGGATGCTCCACTGCGTGCAGCCCGGGGCTCGCGGCGAACATCCAGCCGTTGAAGAGGCGCTCGATCTTGTTGGCGAGGGTGATCTCGTCGACCTCCACGAAGGCGGTGGTCTGCGCCGGCTCGGTTGGCGGGCGCGTGTGGCAGACCCGCGGGGTGACCTGCAGCGCGCCGAACTGCACCGTCTCGTCGATCTGCACGTCGAAGGTAATCGTGCGACCGGTGATCTTGTCGAGGCCGGTGAATTCGGCGACCGGATTGTTGATCGGGGCGGCGGATACGCCGGCCGGCGCGAGCGCTGCGAAGGCGAGGGCCGCCAGCCGCGCGTGACGTGAGAAGCGGCCGGCTGCCGTCACACCGGCTTCCACGGCTCGTAGTCCCCGGTCACCTGCGGCCGCTTGTCGACGCCCAGGATCGATCCGCGTGGGTGGTAGGCCGCAGCCGTGCCGGTCAGGTTCGGCAGGTGGGGCTTCTCCCAATCGCGCGGTGCGTAGGCCTCCTCCGTCGGCGGCACATCGGTGCGGTGATGCATCCAACCGTGCCATGCGGGCGGGATGCGCGAGGCCTCCACGGGGCCATTGTAGATGACCCAGCGCCGGTCGCCGCCCTTCTGACGATAGTAGCGGTTGCCTGCCTCGTCGGTGCCGACGAAGACCCCGGCGCGCCAGGTCCAGAAGCGGGTGCCGAGCGTTTGCCCGTTCCACCAGGTGAAGAACTGCAAGAGAAATTGCTTCATGGATGCTCCGGCCGGGCAGCGGGGGAGTCGCCGCGGCGCATCAAGAATTAACCGGGATGCTGCCCGGCGTCAGCAGGTCGTTGCGCCGCACTGGCGAACCGCCGCCACCTTCTGCTGCAGCGCGTCGTAGCCCATTGCCCCCGGAACCAGCTCGTTGCCGATCACGTAGGACGGCGTGCCGGTAATGCCGAGGGTCTCGGCGAGCGTGTGCACTTCCTTGATGTTGTCGGTCACGCCGGGGGTGCCTGCAGCCTTCTTCAGGGCGTCGACGTCGAGGCCGAGGTCCTTGGCGACCTCCAGAGCCTTGACGGCATTGGCGACGCCGGGGCGGGAGAAGAGCTCCTGGTGAAAGGCGAGATAGTGGGCGGGATCGATGTCCTTCAGCGCGACGGAAATGCGCGCCGCCTCCACCGATCCCTCGGCGAGAATCGGGAATTCCTTCATCACGATCCGGAGATCGGGATTGGCGTCGAGCAGCGCCGTCATGTCGGACACGGCGCGTTTGCAATAGCCGCAATTGTAATCGAAGAACTCGACCATGGTGATGGAGCCCTTCGGATTGCCAAGCACCATCTCGTTCGGCGAGTTGAAGATCAGGTCGCCGTTCTTGGTGATGGCCTCTTGCTGCTTCGCCGCGGCGTCCTTCGCCCGCTTGTCCTGCAGTACCTTGAACGCCTCGTCGAGCACCTCGGGATTGGCGAGCAGGTAGTCGTGGACGATCGTTTCGATCTCCTGCTTCTGCATGGCGTCCATCGCGGCCTGGCTCGGCGCCGAGAGGAAGGTAATTGCCAACGCCGCGGCGGCGGCTATGCGAAGGAAAGCTGACATGTCCGATCCTCTTCTCTTCCACACGCCGCTTACTCGGTAGACGCGGCGTCGGATTCGTAATTGATGATGTCGTCGGCCTGGAGCCAAGTGGGCGATCCTACCTTAAATTTTGCCTGCGCGCGCCGGGCAAAGTTCTTCGCGGCGTCAAGGTCTCCGTCGATAAGCGACCCTTCGGCGCTGGCAAGCTCCGCCTCCGGCAGCTTGCCCTGATGCTGGTAGGCCATCGCAAGCTGGCGGTAGCCGATTGAGGCGAGGGGCTCTTCCTTCAGGCCGGCGCGGAGGTCGGCGACCGCGTCGTCGAGCATCCCGTTGTCGGCGGTCGCGAGCTCCGCGCCGCCCAGCATGATGCGGATCAGCCCCGGATGCGGCGCGAGCGAAACGGCCCGGCGAAGCGGCGCAATCGCCTCGCGTGCGTTGCCTGCCTCGAGCAGAATCTGTCCTTTGAGCTCATGGAAGTAGGCGTAGCTGGGGACTTCGGCGATCAGCGCGTCGACAGCGCGCACCGCTGCGCGCGTCCCGCCGGTGCGGTATGCGATGATTGCCCGCGCGTAGCGGGCCGGCAGGCTGTTGTCGGACGAAGGATAGCGCTGCCCGACGGCGGTAGCTCCAAGGGTGAATGCGGCAAGCTTGGCGCGCATCATGTCGTGCCGGAGTTGCAGGGCGGGGTCGTCGACGGCGTCCCAATAGGGGCTCGCCCGGGCGACGGTCTCCAGCAGCTCGAGCCGATCGCGCGCCATCGGATGGGTCTGCGCGTAGGGATCGGCGTAGCGCGACGAGAGGAGCTCCTGATCGGCGAAGCGCTGGAACGTCACCACCATGCCTTTCGGCGATTGCTTCGTGGCGGCGAGGTAGGTGATTGCGGCGCGGTCGGCGGAAAGCTCCTGGGCGCGTTTGTAGCTGAGCAGCGTGCGGACCGCGATCGTGCCGCCCATGGTGGCTGTCGCGCTGCCCATCTGGGCGCCGCTTGTCGACCCGCTGACGGCGCCTGCCGCCATGCCGACCATTCCGAGCAGGCCCACCACGGCGCCGATCGCCTGGGCACGGGCGATCTGGTTGCGCAAATTTTCCAGGTGCCCGCCCGCCAGATGTCCCGTCTCGTGCGCAATGACGCCGATGACCTCGTTCGGCGTCTTCGCGTCGAGCAGCGTGCCGGTGTGGATCACCATGCGCCGGCCGCTCGCGACGAAGGCGTTGAACTCGCGGTCCTGCACGATGACGATCTCGGAGTCGCGCGAGCTGACGCCGGCGGCAGCGAAAATGGGGTGGGAATAATCGCGCAGCAGCTGTTCGATCTCCGCGTCGCGGATGATGGTCTTGTGCGCGGTCTGCGCCGCGGCGGGCTGTGCGAACGCCACGCTTGCCGCGAGGAGCAGGGGCAGCGCTTTTGCGCCATGGCGAGCGAAAATGCTGGACGTCACGGCCAATATCCGATTTGCCAACCCTGATTGTTCCCAGCCCGATTGGACTTAGCCCAAAGGGCCGCGGGCGGGCTCTTCCGGGGGGTTGCCTAACCAAACCGCGCGACGAAAGAAAGGCAAGTTATGGTGAGCGACGCACGGCTGGCGGCTTCATGGTGAAGGTATCGGCACGGAGCCAGGTCGAGCCGTTCCTCGCCATGGATGTGCTGGCGGCGGCCTCAGAACTGGAGGCAGCCGGCCGGAACATCGTCCACATGGAGGTCGGCCAGCCGGGCGCCAATGCGCCTACACCCGTGCTTCGCGCTGCCGCGGAGGCCCTGCACGGAAGGCTCGGCTATACCGAAGCGCTCGGGATCCGGCCGCTGCGCGAGCGGATCGCGGGGCACTATGGCGAAGCCTATGGCCTCGCACTGTCGCCGGCGCGGGTGATGGTCACGACCGGCTCCTCCGGCGGCTTCAACCTCATCTTCCTCGGGGCTTTCGATCCGGGCGACAGGATCGCCCTGGCCTCGCCCGGCTATCCGGCCTACCGCGCCATCTTGAAGGCGTTAGGCCTTGTCGCGGTGGAAATTCCGGTCGGGCCGGACACGCGCTGGGCGCTCACCGCCGAACATGTCGAGGAGGCGCACCGCGCCGCGCCGCTCGCCGGTGTCCTCGTCGCGAGCCCGGCCAATCCGACCGGCACGATGACATCGCCGGAGGAACTTGCCCGCCTCGTCGCCTGCTGCGACGCGCGCGGCATCCGTTTCATCTCCGACGAGATCTATCACGGCCTCGTCTACGAGGGCCGGGCGGAGACGGCGCTTCGCCTCGGCGACAATTCCATCGTCGTGAACTCGTTCTCGAAATATTACTGCATGACCGGCTGGCGCGTCGGCTGGCTGGTGCTGCCGGAGGATCTGGTGCGGCCGTTCGAGCGGCTGTCGCAGTCGCTCTACATCTCCGTGCCCGAAATATCGCAGCGCGCCGCCATCGCCGCCTTCGACGCGGGCACGGAGCTGGAAGCCGTGAAGGATGGCTACCGGCGGAACCGTGCCGCGCTGCTTGCCCGGCTTCCCGCGATCGGTTTCGACGAGATCCTGCCCGTCGACGGCGCGTTCTACGTCTATGCCTCGGTCGCCCGGTTCACCAACGACGCTCTCGATTTCGCCAACCGCATGCTGCGCGAGGCCGGCGTCGCCGCGACGCCCGGCCTGGATTTCGACCACGACTGCGGTCACCGCTACATGCGGTTTTCCTTCGCCGGCGCCGAGGCGGACATCGGCGAGGGGATCGAGCGGTTGGCCAACTGGCTGAGGTGACCCGGCGCAGGCCTCAAAACGGCGTCTCGGTCTGTATGTGGCCGGTGCCCTGGTAGGCAAAGGAGTTGTTTCGGATCAGCTGGTTGTCCGCGAACGTATTCAGCGTTCCGTCATTGAAGATGCCGGTGCTGTTCTGCGAGACGATGGAATCCGTCATCATCGCCGTGGCACCAGAGGCTATATACACCCCCCAACTGGTGTTCCCGTGAAACACCGAGGAGGCAAGCATCGCCCCGCCGCTCCCTATGTAGAAGCCCATGTTACCGTTGTCGGCGACCGTTGTTTCGTCGAAACTTGCGGACCCACCGAACAGAATGATGCCGCGCTGGAGATTTCCGGCCGCGATGCTCCGGGTAACGGCACCCCTTCTCACCCTGAGGAAGAGACCGGTGCTGGCGTTGTTCTCGAAGCGGGAATTCTGGATCACCACTTGCGCATTGGCAGCGTCGACGTAGAGACCGTCGGATCCGTTATCGAGTGAGGCCGTGTCGAGAACGAATAATTCCGCGCTGGTCGTGGTGACGAGTTTGATCCCGTCGTTGGTATAGTGCTCGACCGTGCAATCTTCGATGTGGACGGCCGCCGCGTTGTCGATCCGAATGCCGGTCGCGTAGCTCCCGCCGCCGTTCAGGGCAAGCTTGCGCAGCGTGACGACCGCGGTGGGACTGTTGACCACGATCGCGCCGATCAGGGTGGCGCCGTCCCCCTCGATCACGACCGACTTTGTGACTGAAAGGCTGGCCTGGAGGGGCGTCAGGACTCTGACCGTTCCGTTCGCGGCAACGGTGTTGACCGCCCGCTGCAGCGTCTTGCAGGGCTTGGCCACCGCGGTGCAGGGGTTGGCATCGTTCCCATCCTCGGCGACGAAGGCGAGGCGTCCCGCCGAGGCGGCGGCGGAGAACGCAAGCAAAACCAGCCCGGCGAGGATAACCCGAGCGGTCGTGATTGCCGCAGAGGAGCAGACGAGCATGAAGTGTCTCCGGAGGTTAGGTCGCCGCGATCGCTGGCGCGCTTCACGATCATAACCTGCAGCCGCCCGGTGAGCGAGCAACCGTTGATCGGAGAAGCGATCCTCCCTGCCGTCGCAGTCGAGAACCTTTGGGAGATAGCGGCCGGGGAGACCTAGGCGGAAGCGGCGAGGGGCTCGCGGATGGCGCTGTCGGCCGACATCAGCCGCAGCACGTCGACTGAGGTACGCGCCAGTTGCAGGAGGGCCTTGTCCATCTGCTTCTCGTCGGAGACGGCGAAGCCGCCATCGGCGGTGCGCACCTGCAGGAAGGCGTCGCTTCCCTCCTCGACCATGCGGACGACGGCCGTCGTCCCCTTGCCGTTGGCGGTCGGCAGCACGAAGAGAAGGTCGACGCCGGCGGTCTCCGCGGCATGCGCCAGCGTCTCCCGAACCGGGCGCACCCCTGGGACGCTGAGATCGAGCGCCAGCTCGAACTGCAGCCGCTGCATGCCGGGGCCACTGCCGCCATTCGCGGCCGCCCGCACCAGGTTTTCTTTCGGTTCCATCATGGCGCGCATGCTGACAGGAGACCGCGACCCCGAGGCAAGGCTTTGTTCGGAATAAGGTTTCCTATCTGACACCAGACGCCATCGCGGGCGGCTTGCAAGCGCCCCGCAACCGGCAAACAATTCACAAAAATCGGGAGGAAACGATGCGCGGGCTGATGCAGGACTGGCCGCTGCTTTGCCACAAGGTGCTCGACCATGCGGCGACGCAGCACGGCGATCGGGAGGTCATCTCGCGCTCGGTCGAGGGACCGATCCACCGCACCAACTACGCCGAGGTGCGCGAACGGGCAAAGCGGGTATCGAAGCGGCTCGACGCCGACGGCTTTCGCGTCGGCGACCGCGCGGCGACGCTCGCCTGGAACACCTGGCGGCATCTCGAGGTCTGGTATGGCCTGCTCGGCCTCGGAAGCATCTACCACACCGTCAATCCGCGGCTCTTCCCCGATCAGATCGCCTGGATCATCAACGACGCCGAAGACCGCATGCTCTTCGTCGACCTGACCTTCCTGCCGATCGTGGAGAAGCTGCGCGACCGGCTGAAGTCGGTGGAGAGGATCGTGGTGCTGACCGACGCGGCGCACATGCCGGAGACGAAGCTCGACGCCGAGCCCTACGAGGAATGGCTCGCCGCGGACGCGGATTTCGCCTGGCGGGAGTTCGACGAAAATACCGCCGCCGGGATGTGCTACACCTCGGGCACGACCGGCAACCCGAAGGGCGTCGTCTACTCGCACCGCTCCAACGTGCTGCACTCGCTGATCTCGAACGGGCCGGACAATTTCGGCATCACCAGCCGTGACCGGGTCATGCCCGTCGTGCCGATGTTCCACGCCAATTGCTGGGGCCTCGCTTTCACCGCGCCGCTCGCCGGCGCCACGCTCGTCATGCCGGGAGCAAAGCTCGACGGCGCCTCGATCTACGAACTGCTCGACGCCGAGCGCGTGAGCTTCACCGCCGCGGTGCCGACGATCTGGCTTTTGCTGCTGCAGTATCTTGAGGCGACGGGCGGGACGCTTCCGCACCTGCAGCGCGTCGTCATCGGCGGCTCGGCATGCCCGCGCTCCGTCGTGGAGGTCTTCGAGGAGCGCTACGACGTGCGCGTGATGCATGCCTGGGGCATGACCGAGATGAGCCCGCTCGGCACGATCTGCACGCTGAAGCCGGCACTTGCCGGGCTGCCGCGCGAGGCGCGCTACGACATACAGGAGAAGCAGGGCCATCCCTCATTCGGCGTGGAGCTGAAGATAGCCGACGACGCGGGGCAGGACCTGCCATGGGACGGAAAGACCTTCGGCCGCCTCAAGGTGCGCGGCCCCGCCGTCGCCCGCGCCTATTTCAAGGAGGACCGGGAGATCCTCGACGAGGCAGGCTATTTCGACACCGGCGACGTCGCCCATATCGATGCGCACGGCTACATGCGGATCACCGACCGCTCCAAGGACGTCATCAAATCCGGTGGAGAGTGGATATCGTCGATCGAGCTGGAGAACCTCGCAGTCGGGCATCCGGGCGTCGCGGAGGCGGCGGTGATCGGCGTGCCGCATCCGAAGTGGGACGAGCGCCCGCTCCTGATCGTGGTCGCCAAGAAGGGGAGCAGCCCGACCAGGGAATCGCTGCTCGATTTCATCCGGCCGAAGATCGCCAAATGGTGGTTGCCGGACGATGTGGTCTTCGTCGAGGAGATTCCGCACACGGCGACCGGCAAGATCCTGAAGACGGCGTTGCGCGAGAGCTACCGCGACTACCGCTTGCCCGACGCGTGAGGGGAAGGATATCTCTCCCGCCTGATCGCATTCGAAAAGGCGGCGGATGAGACGAGGCATCCCAATCCGGCGTTCGCGCGCGGCCGGGTGGGCGAGGCTCTGCGGGGGCCTCGCGCTTCCGGTGCTGGCGCTTGGCGTGCTCGGCGTTCGCGCCGGCTTCGTGCCGCAAATCGCGTTGCAGCCGGTACTTGTCGTCGGCTTCGTGCTCGGCCTCGGGGCGCTCGGCCTCGGCCTCTACGCGCTTGCCGACATCTGGAGTTCGGGCGCAGGCGGGGCACGGTCGGCGATTGCCGGGCTTATCTATGCCTTGCCGGTGCTCGTCGTCCTCGGGCTGGTCGCGGCGGCGGCGATCGCCTATCCGCGGCTGACGGACATCGCCACGGACGTCGATGATCCACCGGTCTTCACAGCGCCCGCCGCGCCGCATTCCGGGCTCGACCCCGGCCGCGTCGCGCTGCAGCGGAAGGCCTATCCCGAAATCGTGCCGCACCTTTACCCGCTGCCGCTGGGCGAGGTCTATCTCGCTGCCCGCCACATCGTCGACACGCGGCACTGGACGGTCACCAGCGACATTCATCCGGGCGACCTTCCGATTGATGCGGCAACTGCCGTACCGAGTCAGGCCCTGCCCGAGGACGATGAGCTGCTCCTGGCGCTTTCGCTGAAGAGCGTGATGACGCAGTCGCGCAGCGGAGCCGCGACGGAGACGCGGCCGGATGCGCTTGCCGCCAATCCGCTACCCCTGTCGGTGAACCCGGCCGAGGAACCGGTGCCCACCGACGAGGCGAATGTGGAAGCGCTCGCGCCAACTCCCGTCTTCGGCTTTCTCGACGACGTGGCGGTGCGCCTCAGGGTAACGCCGGACGGCACGCAGGTGGACATGCGCTCGGCCTCCCGTTTTGGCGCTCACGACCTCGGCCAGAATGCGCGGCGCATCAGCGGCTTCTTCGCCGAACTCGATTCCGTGCTTCAGCCGGACCCAGGCACGGCCTCCGGAGGCGCCGCCGCACCGTAGAGCGTATCGAGGCCTGGCGGCCCGTCCGCCGTGGCGACGCCACGCGCCACGAGATCTTCAAGATGGGCGAGCGTCGACAGCGCGGCCGCTCCCGCGAGCCGCGGGTCGAGGCCCTGATAGACCCGTGCGACGATCTCGGAGATGCGCGTGTCGCCGCGCCGCATTCCTTCCACGATCGCCGCCTCGCGCATCTTCCGGTGGGCGCGGAGCGCGCGGATATAGGCGTGCGCATCGCGGATTGCTCCGCCATGCGCCGGAAGACAGATCTTCTCCGGCCGGGCGAGCAGCCGGTCGAGCGAGGCCATGTAGTCGGGCATGGCCCCGTCCGGCGGCGCCACAACGGTCGTCGCCCAGCCCATCACATGATCGCCGGAGAAGAGGACGTCCGCTCCGAGGAGCGCGAACGCGAGGTGGTTGCCCGTGTGCCCGGGTGTAGCCACGGCCTCGAGCCGGTAGCCGGGGCCTTCCACGATGTCGCCGTCGGCGAGAAGGGCATCGGGGGAAAAGTCGAGGTCGGCGCTGGCATCGAGTCGGAGCTCCTCGCCGGGCCGTGCCGGGCGGGCCGGCCGATGCGGCCCGGCGGCGAGGATCGGCGCGCCGGTGCGGGCCTGCAGCAATCGCGCGCCCGGTGAATGGTCGCGGTGGGTGTGCGAGACGAGGATATGCGCCACGCGCACCCCGCCGATCGCACCGATCAGCGCGTCGATATGCGCGGCATCGGCCGGGCCCGGATCGAGGACCGCGAGCGCCTCGCGGCCGATCAGGAAAGTGTTGGTGCCGTGGAAGGTGAAGGGGCCGGGATTGGGAGCCGTGACCCGTCGCACGTCCGGCGCGACGTTGACCGCCACGCCGGTCTGCGGTTCGAAGCTGCGGTTGAAGCGCAGGGCCATGCGTTTGGTTTGTTGCCGTGCCGAAAAGCGCTGTCTATAGGAGTCGGGAACAAGAGGGCAGGGGATCCTTCGCCATGAGCGCCATCGCAGTTTCTCGGCCGCTGGTAGGCCATTTCATTCCTGAGGAGAGCGGCGCGGCGCGCCTTGCCGCCTATGCCGGCTTCGCCATTCTCGGCAGCCTCATCCTCTACGCTTCCGCGAAGATCAGCGTGCCGTTCTGGCCGGTGCCGATGACCTTGCAGACGGGCGCGGTTGTGTTGATCGGGGCCGCCTATGGCGCGCGCCTCGGTCTCGCGACCGTCGTGCTCTACCTCTTCGAAGGCGCGTCGGGCCTGCCGGTGTTCACGGCGGGTGGAGGCCTTGCCTACATGGCAGGGCCGACCGGTGGGTTCCTCGTTGGTTTCGCAATAGCCGCCTTCATCGTGGGCTGGCTGGCCGAGCGCGGCTTCGACCGCAATCCGTTGACGCTGTTCGGTGCGATGCTGGCGGGCGATGCCGTGATCTTTCTGTTCGGCTTTATTTGGCTGGCGTGGTTCGCGATGCTCTCGTCGGGCGGGACCGGCGTGGGTGCGGCAGCCGCCTTTTCCGGTGGCGTGTTGAAGTTCGTGCTCGGCGATCTGGTAAAGGTCGCGCTTGCCGCCGCGCTGGTTTCGGCTGGCGCGCGCCTCGTCAGGCGCTGAGGAGAGCGTCGGCGGCAGGCTCGGGGACCCAGCCTTCCGCCACGCCGTGACAGGCGTGCAGGCTCGCGCCTGACGGCATCAGCGCCGGCCGCACTTCCGTGCAGATCGGCGCGCGCGCGTAGGGGCAGCGCGGATGGAACGGGCAGCCGCCCGGCGGATCGAAGGGCGAGGGGAGCTCCCCCTCCAGCTTGATCTTGGCGCGGCGCTGCTCCGGGTCGGCGATCGGCGTCGCCGAGAGAAGCGCCCGCGTGTAGGGGTGCAACGGCCGGCGAAAGATCTCCTCCACCGGCGCGATCTCCACCGGCCGCCCGAGATACATCACCATCACCTCGTCGGCGACAAAGCGCACCACCGACAGATCGTGGCTGATGAAGAGGTAGGTGAGACCGAGTTGCTCCTGCAGGTCCGCGAGCAGGTTCAGGATCTGCGCCTGGATCGAGACGTCGAGCGCCGAGACCGGCTCGTCGAGCACGACGATCTTCGGTTCCAGCATCAGGGCGCGGGCTATGGCGATCCGCTGCCGCTGTCCGCCGGAGAACATATGCGGATAGCGGGCATAGTGCTCCGGCCGTAGCCCGACGCGGGCGAGCGCCTCATGCGCCTTGGCCCGCCGTTCTGCGGCTCCGAGGCCTGTGTTGATGACCAGCGGCTCTTCGAGGATCGTACCGATCTTCTGCCGCGGGTTCAGCGAGCCGTAGGGGTTCTGGAAGACGATCTGCACCGTGCTGCGCAGACCCTTCAATTTTCCGGAGTCGGCGTTGCCGACATCGACGCCGTCAATGACGAGACGGCCATCGCTTGCCGGCTCGATCATGGTGACGAGGCGCGCGAGCGTCGATTTTCCGCAGCCGGATTCGCCCACGACCGCCAGCGTCTTTCCCGCTTCCACCGAGAAGGTCGTGCCGGCTAGCGCCTGCACCACCGCCGGCTCGCGAAAAGCGCCGCGGCTGACCGCATAGTTGCGCGACAGGTCAGTCGCCTCGATGACAGCGCTCATGCAGCCGCTCCATGGGCAAGCACCTGGCGGGCGTTCCGCGGATAATGGCAGAGCGCCTGGCCCAGTTCGGGCGGCTGCACCGGAGGCACTTCCCGGCGGCAGAGATCGGTCGCGAAGGCGCAGCGCGGATTGAAGAGGCAGCCGTC
>JBBQVL010000053.1:0-31083 GCA_038211615.1 Hyphomicrobiales bacterium | reverse complement strand
GCCCTTCAGTGGTTGTCGAGCGGCAGCTCGTGATGCGCCACGTCCTGGTATTTTATCGCCGGCTTCAGCACCATGCCGCGGTCAAACTGGTCGACCATCGAACGCTGGATTTCCTGACACGGCGTCTGGCTGTGCGGGACGTAGGACAGTCCGCCATTCCCAAGCTTCTCCCGCACCGCCTTTTTCCGCGCCGCAAGCTCCTCGTCGGAGATGAGGATGTTCGCGGTGCGCTTGTTGAGGTCGACACGGATGCGGTCGCCGGTCTTGACCAGCGACAGGCCGCCGCCCGCCGCCGCCTCAGGCGAAGCGTTCAGGATCGAGGGAGAGCCGGACGTCCCGGACTGCCGTCCGTCACCGATGCACGGGAGCTCGGTCACGCCGCGCTTCAGGAGCGCGTCCGGCGGCTGCATGTTCACCACCTCGGCGCCGCCCGGATAGCCGATCGGCCCCGCGCCGCGCATGACGAGGATCGAGTTCTCGTCGATGCCGAGCGCCGGATCGTTGATGCGCTCGTGATAGTCGTTGCGCCCGTCGAAGACGATCGCGTTGCCCTCGAAGGCGTCGAGGTCGCCCGGCTTCGACAGATAGCGCTTGCGGAATTCCTCCGAAATGACGCTCGTCTTCATGATGGCGGAGTCGAAGAGGTTGCCCTTCAAATTGAGGAAGCCCGCCTCCTGCAGCATTGGCGTATCCCAGGGACGGATTACCTCACGATCCCAGCTGCGCTTGCCCTTGCAGTTCTCGCCCATCGTCTTGCCGTTGACGGTGAGCGCCCCCGGATGCGGCAGCTTTCCCCCCTCCAGCAACTCGGCGATAACCGCCGGCACCCCGCCGGCGCGATGGTACTCCTCGCCGAGGAAGCGGCCCGCCGGCTGCAGGTCGAGGAGCAGCGGGATCGCGTGCCCGATCCGCTCCCAATCGTCGTTGGTGAGCTGGATGCCGAGATGCGCCGCGATGGCGTTAAGGTGGATCGGCGCATTGGTCGAACCGCCGATCGCCGAATTCACCACAATGGCGTTCTCGAAGGCTTCGCGCGTCATGATCTGCGAGGGCTTCAGGTCCTCCTTCACCATCTCCACGATCCGCTTGCCGGTGAGAAAGGCGATCTGTCCGCGCTCCTTGTGCGGGGCGGGAATCGCCGCGCAACCGGGCAGCATCATGCCGAGCGATTCGGCGAGCGAGTTCATCGTCGTCGCCGTGCCCATCGTGTTGCAATGGCCCGGGGAAGGCGCCGAGGAGGCGACGAGCTCGAAGTATTCCGGCCAGCCGATCTCACCCGCCGACTTCATCTTCTTCGCCAGCCACTTGATGGTGCCGGAGCCGGTGCGCTGTCCCTTGTGCCAGCCGTTCAGCATCGGCCCGACGTTCAGCGCGATGGCCGGAATGTTGACGGTGGCGCATGCCATGAGCTGCGAGGGCGTGGTCTTGTCGCAGCCGGTCGTCAGCACGACGCCGTCGATCGGGTAGCCGAAAAGCGTCTCCACCAGGCCGAGATAGGCGAGGTTGCGGTCGAGCGCCGCGGTCGGCCGCTTGCCGGTTTCCTGGATCGGGTGGACCGGGAATTCAAACGCGATGCCGCCCGCCTCGCGGATGCCTTCGCGCACGCGCTGCGCCAGCACGATGTGATGGCGGTTGCAGGGAGCAAGGTCGGAGCCGGACTGGGCGATGCCGATCAGCGGCTTGCCGGATTGCAGCTCCTCTCGGGTGAGCCCCCAGTTCATGTAGCGTTCCATGTAGAGCGCTGTCATGTCGGGATCGTCCGGATTGTCGAACCAGAGCTGCGACCTGAGTTTCACCTGCGTGCCATGTTTGGCGTCGAACGACATTTTCGTCCTCCCGTTTCGCCGGCAAACTCGCGCGGCGGAGCGCTTAAATCAACGGCTAACACGCCGCAGCGCGCAAAAGTATGATCTTTGCGGAAGCATATGCAGCTATGCAGCCGATCGCAATCGGCCTATATTCGCGGCGACGGAGGGACGCGTGGCGATCACGATCCGAAATATTCGAATTGAGGCTGGCGTAAGAAGGCTCGGTCGCCTTCGCGGTGAAGGTCCCTCCGCAGTCGTCGGACGCCTTGTCGAGAGGGAGCTCGCCGCGCTCGATATAGATAACGAGACGGAGGACGAACGCATCGCGCGGAAACGTCAGGCGATGACAGAATGGCTCGCCAGCCTGCCGCCGATAAGCGAAGAAGATCGCCGCGAAATCGATCGCGCGATGGAAGAGATGTATGACGAGAGCGGCCTGCCGCAATGATCGTCATCGAGACTTCGGTCCTCGTCGCGATATACAAGCGCGAACCGGACTCGGAAGTCTATGTTCGGGCCATCACAGACGCCGATGCGCTTATGCTCCCGGCATCCTGCCTCGTCGAGAGCGTCATGGCACTCTCCCGCTTCAGATCGGCAGCGGGCGACATCGAACGGCTGATCGACCGGCATGAGATCGGCATCGCGGCGATCGATGCCGCAGCCGCCAAGCATGCTATTGACGCCTTTTCCCGTTACGGACGCGGCTCAGGTCACCCCGCCCGCTTGAACTTCGGCGACTGTTTGTCCTACGCCGTCGCCAGGCATCTCAACGTCCCCCTCCTCTACAAGGGCGACGACTTCACCCACACCGACATAGAAAGCGCGCTTCCCGCATGAGCTTCAGGACCGTCGCCGCGTTCGATCGCATTGGCGAGGAGAACGCCTTCGCCGTGCTGGCGCGCGCCAACCAGCTCGCCTCCGAGGGGCGCGATGTCATCAATCTCGGCATCGGCCAGCCGGATTTCCGCACCCCGGAGCATATCGTCGAGGCCGCCGTGAAGGCGCTGCATGACGGGCACCACGGCTACACGCCGGCGGTCGGCATTCCGGCGCTGCGCGAGGCAGTGGCGCGGCGCACGCTGGCGACGACCGGGGTCGAGGTTTCGCCCGCGCAGGTGCTGATCGTGCCGGGCGGAAAGGTGACGATGTTCGCCGCCATCCTGATGTTCGGCGAGCCGGGCGCCGAGATCCTCTATCCGGATCCCGGTTTCCCGATCTACCGCTCGATGATCGAGTTCACCGGCGCGCGTCCGGTTCCGGTGCCGATCCGCGAGGCGAACGGCTTCGCCTTCTCGGCGGAAGAGACGCTGGCGCTCATCACGCCGAAGACCCGCCTCCTCATCCTGAACTCCCCCGCCAATCCGACCGGCGGGGTCACGCCGCGCGCCGAGGTGGACAGGCTGGTGAAGGGGCTCGCGGCCTGGCCGGATCTCACGATCATGTCGGACGAGATCTACGACTGCATGACCTATGACGGCGAGGCGCATGTCTCGCTCCTCTCCTATCCGGAGATCCGCGACCGGCTGATCCTCCTGAACGGCTTCTCCAAGACCTGGGCGATGACCGGCTGGCGACTCGGCTGGTCGATCTGGCCGTCGCCGCTCTACGACAAGGTCCGCAAGCTCGCGGTCAATTGCTGGTCCTGCGTCAACGCCCCGACGCAGTTCGCCGGCATTGCTGCGATCGACGGGCCGCAGGATGCCGTGCGCTCGATGGTCGCCGCGTTCGACCGCCGCCGCGCGATCGTGACGGAGCTGCTGAACACCCTCCCGGGGATCTCGTGCATCGCCCCGAAGGGCGCCTTCTACGCTTTCCCCAACGTGTCGCGGACCGGCTGGGCCGCGAAGAAGCTCGCCAACGCGCTGCTCGACGATGCCGGCGTGGCGCTGATCGGCGGACCGGACTTCGGCGTCAACGGCGAAGGCTACATCCGCGTCTCCTATGCGAATTCCGAGGAGAACATCCGCAAGGCGGTGCAGCGCATCGGCGACTTCCTCTCGCGCCGCAACGCGACCGGCCCCGACCAGCTGGCGTAAACGACGGAGAAACTTCGCCTACGAAGGAATATTCTTGGTTACTTCTCAGTAAAGATAATTACTGCATTTGATCCGGCCCACGGTTTGAGCACCTTATTTTTGATCCGACTGGTTACACTTCGTTGTGCACCTTGCGATAGTCTATACGCACGGCCTGCCAAAAGAAGAAGCAGTCGCAGCGAAAATGCTCGGTATTCGCGTTCAGGAATGGCGCTTTTCGTCACGCGTGATGTCTCCGATCATCGCGGCGGGGATCGCCGCGGCATTCCTCGTGGCGGCAGTCCTCGTGCTGGCGACAAGACAGAGCGACCGCATTGCCTGGGAGCGGCAAAGCCAGCTCGTCTCGCATGTGCTTTCCGAGCAGGTTGCCAAGGTTGCGCACGACCAGCAGAGCGTCACCGTCTGGGACGATGCGGTGAAGAATACCCAGGTGCTGTTCGATCCGAAGTGGGTGGGAAGCAACCTCGGGTCCTGGATGCACGACTATTTCGGCCACGACGAGATCTTCGTGCTGAACGGCCGCGACAAACCGATCTACGCCAACGTTGCGGGCGCGGATGTCCCCGTGACCACCTACGCGACGGGCCACGACAGGATAACGCCGCTCGTC
Organism: Hyphomicrobiales bacterium; assembly: GCA_038211615.1. Lineage (GTDB taxonomy): Bacteria > Pseudomonadota > Alphaproteobacteria > Rhizobiales > Afifellaceae > DASWJZ01. The sequence continues at coordinate 26,626 of JBBQVL010000053.1, read as the reverse complement.
GCGACGCTTCGGCTGAAACTCGCCGGGCTGCCCGCGGCTGATGCCGCTGCCGACCCCGGAAAATTCCACACCGCGGACCTCGCCGTGGTCGAGGGGCGTCCGGCCATCGCGAGCGTCATGCCCATCGTGTCGGATTCCGGCAACGTCGCGCAATTGCCGGGCAGTGAGTTCCTGCACGTCAGCATACGGTTCCTCGACGCAGATTTTCTGGGGGGACTGAGCGAGGACTACCTTCTCGATGGCCCGCGCTTCGCCTGGGACGCCAAGGCGCGCGCCAACGAGGCGGCGTTTCCGCTGCGGACCAATGCCGGCAGCGTCCTCGGGTATTTCTTCTGGCGGCCCGACCGTCCCGGTTGGCGAATTCTCTGGCGCACTTCCCCGGCCCTTGGCGTGGCCCTGCTGGTGGCCGGCGCGATCGTCGCGTGGCTCACGCGCCGGCTCCGCCGGGCGTCGCGCGAGCTTGAGGCGAGCGAGGCGCAGGCGCAGCATCTTGCCTTCCACGATCCCCTGACCGGCCTCCCGAACCGCGCCCTCTTCAACGACCGCTTCGACCGGGCGCTGGCGCATTCCCGCACCACCGGCTCGAAGCTCGCGCTCCTCTATCTCGATGTCGATCGCTTCAAGAACGTCAACGACACCCTTGGCCATCCGGCCGGCGACGATCTCATTCGCAAGCTGTCGCGCCGGCTGACTTCGCTCGTCCGCTCCGCCGACGACGTGTCGCGGCTGGGCGGCGACGAGTTCGGCGTCATCCAGACGGGCGTGAAAGACGTCGGCGACGTGGAATCGCTCTGCGAGCGGATCATCGCGGCCGTGGCGCAGCCCTTCCAGCTCCTCGGCAACTCGGCCTTCGTCGGTGTGTCGATCGGCGTTGCGATCGCGCCGGCCGATGGGGTCGATCACGCGGAGCTGGTGCGCAAGGCCGACATCGCGCTCTACCGCGCCAAGCTCGAGGGGCGGAACCGTTTCCGCATCTTCGAGCAGGAAATGGACTTCACCCTGCAGCACCGCCGGGAGATCGAGCGGGAGCTCAGGCAGGCGCTCGAGGGCGGAGGCCAGCTCGAGGTCGTCTATCAGCCCCTCTACTCGGCCCGCACGGAAGACATGGTCGGCGTCGAGGCCCTGCTGCGCTGGCATCACCCGACGCACGGCACGATCTCCCCGAGCGTCTTCATACCGATCGCCGAGGAAGCCGGGCTGATCCATGCGATAGGCGACTGGGTTCTGCAGCAGGCCTGCAGGACCGCGGTCCTCTGGCCGCTGGATCACGTCGCTGTCAACGTCTCCGCCGTGCAGTTCCGCTCGCAGCACTTCGCCGCGCGCGTGCTCGATATCCTGCGGGAGACCGGCATGGCGCCGAACCGCCTCGAACTGGAGGTGACGGAAAGCGTCCTCCTCGATTCCGCCGAGCTTTCGGCACGCACCCTGGAAGCCCTGCGGGCAGCCGGCGTCCGCATCGCGCTCGACGATTTCGGCATCGGGTATTCGTCGCTCGCCTATCTGCGGAAATATCCGGTGGACAAGATCAAGATCGACCGCTCGTTCGTGCAGAACCTCGGCACCGACATGGCGTCCGACGCGATTGTGGAGGCGATGGTCAGCCTCGCCCGCGCGCTCGGCGTCGATGTCACCGCGGAGGGCGTGGAGACCCAGCAGCAGCGCGAAGTCCTGACGAGCATCGGCTGCGACGAGTTGCAAGGCTTCCTGCTCTCAGCCTCGGTCAGCGCCGCGACCATCGACCGGCTGCTGGGGGTGCAGGGCCGGGCAATTCCCGGCCTGATCGCATCGGCCGCCTGATCGCCGCGATCATTCGCGGGAACAGCGCCTGAGCGGAGCCCGCTGCCCGCCGTTTCGGCAACCCGCCGAATTTTTGACCATGTAGACAAAACTGTGCAGCTACCCCTAATCTGCCCTCCGGGCAGGGGAAAAGCCGCGGTCCGGATATTGGCCCGCGGGCACACCAATCAGGAGGGGCAGATGTCGATTTCCAAACAGGGCGGGAGCGCGGGCGTGACCCGGCGAACCCTGATCGGGCTTGCGGTGGGCGTCATCGCCGCGGGCGCGATCTCGAGCGCCGTCGCGGCCGACAAGCTCAAGGTCGCCGCGATCTTCTCCACGCCGATCGAGGAGCCGTGGGTCAACCAGGTGCACGAGGCGCTGCTGAAGGCGCAGAAGGATCTCGGCATCGAGTACAAGTGGGCCGAAAGCGTGCCGTCGGCCGACTATGCGCGCGTGCTCAGGGAATTCGCCCGCGACGGCTACACGATGATCTCCGGCGACGCCTTCGCGGCCGAGGACATCACCCGCCGCGTGGCGAAGGAGTTTCCCGACGTCGCCTTCGTCATGGGCTCCGGCCAGGGGCCGGCCGAGCCGAACTTCGCCGTCTTCGACAACTGGATCCACGAGCCGGCCTACCTCTCCGGCATGATCGCCGGAAAGCTCACCAAGTCGAACACCATCGGCACTGTGGCGGCGATGGACATTCCCGAAGTGGCGCGGCTCACCAACGCCTTCTGCGCCGGCGCCAAGGAGGCGAACCCGGCGGTGAAGTGCAAAGTGAGCTTCATCGGCTCGTTCTTCGATCCCCCGAAGGCGAAGGAGGCGGCGCTGGCGCTGATCTCCGCCGGCGTCGACGCGATCTACGCCGAGCGCTTCGGCGTGATCGAGGCGGCGCAGGAGAAGGGCGTCGTCGCCTTCTCCAACATGTCGGACCAGGCCTCGCTCGCGCCCGGCACCGTCGTCACCGGTCCCGTCTGGGACATGTGGCCGACCATCCAGGCCGCCGTGAAGCAGGTGCAGGCCGGCGTCTTCACGGCGCAGGATTTCGGCACCTTTTCCACCATGACCAAGGGCGGCGCGACACTCGCCCCGTTCCACGACTGGGAATCGAAGCTCCCGGCCGATGTCGTGCAGATGGTCAAGGACAAGGAAGCGGCGATCATGAGCGGCGACTTCCGCGTGCCGGTCAACGAAAGCACGCCGGTCTCGGAGTGACAGGAGGGATCCCCTCCCCCCTTGCGGGGGAGGGTCAGGGAGAGGGGAAAGATGAAGGCCCCGGCAGCGTCCTTCCCCCCTCTCCGCCTCTCCCCCGCAAGACGGGAGAGGGCCCGCGCCTTCCTCCCCTCGTCGCCATGCGCGCAATCTCGAAGCGCTTCGGCGCCGTGCAGGCGATCGGCGGCGTCGATCTCACGCTGAACGCCGGCGACATCCTCGGACTGCTCGGAGAGAACGGCGCCGGCAAGACCAGCCTGATGAATGTGCTCTTCGGCACTTATGCGGCCGACGCCGGGACGATCGAGGTCGAAGGCCGCGCCGTCTCGATCCGCAGCTCCGCCGATGCCCTCAACTTCGGCATCGGCATGGTGCACCAGCATTTCGAACTCGTGCCGCGCCATACCGTCCTGGAAAATCTGCTGGTCGGCAAGGCCGGCCCCGACGGCCGCCTGTCGCGGGCGAAGGCAGTCGAGCGGCTCGCGAATATCGCCCGCGACTATTACCTCGATCTCGATCCCGACCGCCTGGTGGGCGAGCTCTCCGTCGGCGAGCAGCAGCGGGTGGAGATCGCGAAGTCGCTGGTGCGCGGCGCGCGCATCCTGGTGCTCGACGAGCCGACCGCGACGCTGACGCCACGCGAGGCCGACGGCCTGTTCCGCGCGCTCCGCTCGATGGCGGCGAAGGGCATGGGGGTGATCTTCATCTCGCACAAGCTCGGCGAGGTTCTGGACATCACCACCCGCATCACCGTCATGCGCCACGGCCGCGTCGTGGCGGAGCGAACGAACGACGGCAGCCTGTCGAAGCCGGAGCTCGCGCGGCTGATGTGCGGACGCGACCTCGTGCCGCCGCAGAAGCCCGCATCGGAGCCGGGTCCGCCGCTGCTCGCGCTCCGTCACCTCTTCACGAGCGGCGCCGGCGTTGCGCTTGACGACGTGTCGCTGACGTTGCACGCCGGCGAGATCGTCGGCATCGCCGGCGTCTCCGGCAACGGCCAGCGCGAGCTCGCCGACATCGTCGCCGGCGTGGCGCGTCCGGATGGCGGCACCATTTCGATCGACGGCGTGCTCGTCGTCGATCCCTCGCCGAAGATGATGCAGGCGCTGAAGGTCGGCCGCGTGCCGGAGGACCGGCTGACGACCGGCATGATCGCCGCGCTGCCGCTGGCGGAATCGATGGCGCTGCCGTGGGTGGATTCGCCCCCCTTCAGCCGCCACGGCATTCTGAACCGCTCCGCCATCCGCCGTTTCGCCACCGAGCAGATCGGAAAGTTCGACATCCGCACCTCCGGTCCGGAGGCCCGCACCGGCACCCTTTCCGGAGGCAACCTGCAGAAGGCGCTGCTCGCCCGCGAGATCGCACAGGATCCGCAGATCCTGCTCGCCGCGCAGCCGACGCGCGGCATCGACGTCGGCGCGACGGAGTTCATCCACGGAGAGTTCCTGGCGCTGCGCGCGGCCGGCGGCGCGGTGCTGCTGATCAGCGAGGACCTGGAGGAGATCTTCGCACTCTCCGACCGCATCATGGTCATGTACCGCGGAAGGATCATGGCTGACCTGCCGGTCGCCGAAGCGAACGTCGAGCGCATCGGTCTGCTGATGGCCGGCGTCGAGGAGCAGGCGGCGTGAAGGCGACCCGCAACGTGGCTCCCCTCCCCCTTGTGGGGAGGGGCTGGGGGTGGGGCCTCTCCGCCCCACTCTACGTTAGACGCCCCTCACCCAGACCCTCTCCCCGCAGGGGGGAGAGGTGCCCGCTCCCACTTCGCCGCTTGGCTGCGTCATGATCCGCATCCGTCTCGAGCGGCGGCAGGAGACGCCGGCCTATCTGCAGATCCTGATCCCGATCGGCGCGGTGATCGTGACGCTCGCGATCTGCGGCGGGCTCGTCTGGCTCACCGGCACGGATTTGATCGAGGCCTACAGGCTGCTCCTCTTCTCCGCGTTCGAGTCGCGCTACGACATCCAGGACACGCTGGTGAAGGCTTCGCCGCTGCTCTTCACCGGCCTCGCCGTGCTCGTCGCCTTCCGTGCCAAATTCTGGAACGTCGGCGCGGAGGGCCAGCTCATGGCCGGCGCCTGCGCCGCCTGCTTCATCGGCGAGCGCGAATTCTTGCCGGCCGTCGCCCTGGTGCCGCTGATGATTCTGGCTGCCGCGCTGGCCGGGGCGCTCTGGGCGCTGCTGCCGGCGCTCCTCAAGGTGAAGCTCCGGGTCGACGACGTCGTCACCACGCTGCTGCTGAATTTCATCATGCTCTACGGCGTGACGGCGCTGCTCGAGGGTCCGTGGCGCGATCCGAAGAGCGGCTACCCGAACGCGCCCTCGATCCGCTCCGAGGCGGAGTTCCCGATGCTTCCCCGCCTCGACGTCCATCTCGGCGTGCTGCTGGCGCTCGTTGCCGCGATCGTCATCTGGTGGATGCTGGCCCGCACCACCCTCGGCTTCCGCATCCGCGCCGTCGGGCATAACCCCGCCGCCGCCAACTATGCCGGCATGAAGGTCGGTCGCGTCATCCTGATCGCCGCGCTCGTCTCCGGAGCGCTCGCCGGGCTGGCGGGTGCGGGCGAGGTGGGCGGGGTGCGCTTCCAGGTGACCTCCGACCTCTCCTCGGGCTACGGCTACGCCGGCATCGTCATCGCCACGCTCGCCGAGCTGAACCCAATCGGGGCCATTCCCGCCGCGCTCTTCTTCGCCATCATCTTCAACGGCGCCGGCACCATGGCGCGCGCCACCGGCGTGCCGATCTACCTCGCCGACGTGATCCAGGGCGTGGCGCTGGTCAGCATGGTGGCAGGACGGCTGTTCGCGATCTATCGGCTGAGAATCAGCGGGTCCCCTCCCCCCTTGCGGGGGAGGGACAGGGAGGGGGGAAAGACGCTGCCTCAAGCTGCATCCTTCCCCTCTCCCCTACCCTCCCCCGCAGGGGGGGAGGGAGCTCCAGGATGAACCTCCTCACCACGCTCTTCGATGTCGGTTTCTTCGCGGCGCTGATCCGCATCGGGACACCGCTGATCCTCGCCACGCTCGGCGAGCTCTATTCGGAGCGCTCCGGCGTGCTCAACCTCGGCATCGAGGGGATCATGCTGCTCGGTGCGATGGTCGGCTTCACCGCCGCCTACTTCACCGGCAGCCTCTGGCTCGGCGTGCTGGCGGCTCTCGTGACGGGCGCGATCGCCGGACTGCTGATGGCCTTCCTCGCCGTGGTGCTGGGGGTCAGCCAGCACGTCTCCGGCATCGGCACGACGCTGCTCGCGTCGGGGCTCGCCTTTTTCTTCTATCGCCTGACCTTCGGACAGCCGAGCTCGCCGCCCAACATCGTGCCGTTCGCGACCGTGCCGATACCGCTTCTTTCCGATATTCCTGTGCTTGGGCCGATTCTTTTCAACCAGGCGCCGCTCACCTACATCGCCCTCCTCGCCGTGCCGGCGACGGCTTTCCTCCTCTACCGCACGCCCTGGGGCCTCGACCTCCGCACCGTCGGCGAGAACCCGCGCGCGGCGGATGCGGCGGGGGTCAGCGTCTGGGGCATGCGCACGCAGGCGCTCGTCATCGGCGGCGCGCTGATGGGGATGGCCGGGAGCTTCCTCTCCATCTCGCAGTTCAACGCCTTCACCTTCGGCGTCATCTCCGGACGCGGCTGGGTCGCGGTGGCGCTGGTCGTCTTCGGACAGTGGAGCCCGTGGCGCTGCGCCGCGGGCGCACTGCTCTTCGCGGCGCTCGAAGCCTTGCAGCTCCGCCTGCAGGCGCACAATGTGCTGAACCTGCCCTACCAGGTTTTTCTGATGCTCCCCTTCGTCATGACCATCGTCGCGATGGCGCTCGTCTCGCGCAACGCCCGCGCCCCCGCGGCGCTGCTCGTGCCGTTCAGGAAAGAGGAGCGGTGAGATGACGCTGGGTCCTCGGGTCTCGCTTTCGCTCGCCCGAGGATGACGAGTAGAGGAAGCAGCAAGAGGCACGTCATCCTCGGGCGTAGCGAAGCGAAGACCCGAGGACCCAGAAATCGGAAAATGCGATGACCTTCGATCTGATCATCAATAACGCCGCCCTCCCCGATGGCCGCGAAAGCTTCGACATCGCCTGCGCCGGCGGAAAGATCGTCGCGATCGAGCCGAACATCGCGGCGGAAGCCGGCCGCGTGATCGACGCGACGGGGCGCCTCGTCTCGCCGCCCTTCATTGACTGCCACTTCCACATGGACGCCACGCTGTCGCTTGGGCTGCCGCGCATGAACGTCTCCGGGACGCTGCTCGAAGGCATCGCGCTCTGGGGCGAATTGAAGCCGCTCCTCACAGTCGAAGCGGTGATGGAGCGCGCGCTCCGCTATTGCGACCTCGCCGTCTCGAAGGGCCTCCTCGCGATCCGCACGCATGTCGACATCTGCGACGACCGGTTGACCGCCGTCGATGCGCTGCTCGAAGTGAAGAAGCGCGTCGCGCCTTATATCGACCTGCAGCTCGTCGCCTTTCCGCAGGACGGCTACTATCGTTCGCCCACCGCTGCGAAAAATCTGGAGCGAGCGCTCGACAAGGGCGTCGACGTGGTCGGCGGCATTCCGCACTTCGAGCGCACGATGGAGGACGGGCCAAGAAGCCTGAAGGCGCTTTGCGAGATCGCGGAGAAGCGCGGGCTGCTGGTGGATATCCACTGCGACGAGACCGACGACCCGCTGTCGCGCCACATCGAGGCGCTGGCGCATGAGACGCAGCGGCTGGGCCTGCAGGGGCGCGTCGCCGGTTCGCACCTGACCTCCATGCACTCCATGGACAATTACTACGTCTCAAAGCTGCTGCCGCTCATCGCCGAGGCGGGGGTGCATGCGATACCGAACCCGCTGATCAACATCATGCTGCAGGGCCGCCACGACACCTATCCGAAGCGCCGCGGCATGACCCGCGTGCCGGAAATGCGCGCGCTCGGCATCAACGTCGCCTTCGGCCAGGACTGCACGATGGACCCCTGGTATTCGCTCGGCGGCGGCGACATGCTCGACGTCGCGCACATGGGCCTGCATGTCGCGCAGCTCTCCAGCCGCGAGGCGATGCGCTATTGCTTCGAGGCGGTGACGACGAACCCCGCGAAGGTAATGCACCTCGAAGGCTATGGAATCGCGGTCGGCAACAATGCCGACATGGTCGTGCTGCAGGCGCACGACGCGATCGAGGCGATCCGGCTGCGCGCCCGCCGCCTCTTCGTCATCCGCCGCGGCAAGGTGATCGCGGAGACGCTGCCGGAAACCACGCTGCTCGATCTGCCGGACCGGCCGGCAGCGCTCGATCCGGCCAGCTATTTTCCGAAGGCGTGAGCGCGCGCCGTCACGCGCGGCGTGCTAGTTTGCCGGATCAGGTTGGGAAGCTCGCGCTCGATGGGGCCTTCGATGTCCAGACTTCTTCTCTCGGTTTTCGTGGCTGCGCTCGCCGGCGCGTCGACTGCCGAGGCAAGGCCTTCGACCACTACGATGAGCTGCGCCCAAGCCGCCGCGACCGTCGCCAAGGCCGGCGCGATCGTGCTGACGACCGGCCAGTTCACCTATGAGCGCTTCGTTGCGACCAGCGCCTTCTGCCTGCCCGGTGAGATCACCGAGGCCGGAATCGCGCCAACGACCGACAACCCGCAATGCGATCTCGGCTATACCTGCAGGCAGCGGGAGCGGGTCGAAAACGACAACCGCTAGCCGCCCGGGCGCCAGCCCCGCATTCGGGGCTGCGCATCTCCATCGTCCGGCGCTTTGTCCCGCAATCCCCGCTCTTCACACAGGACGATATTCCAGCGCTCGACGGCGCGCGAATTTTCGCAGAGCATCCGGACCGTGAGAGGGCAGTCGGTCCGGCAAAAGCAGGTCGGACATTCGGTTGGATCTCTCGCCCGCGCCGGCTTCTTCGGAATGCCGGGTGCTTCGCGGGCCGTCGGGAAGGCCGCGCGCGCGGCGCCTGATGGGCCGATGCTCCATGAACGGCGGCCAAACCGTTCGATGGGCTGGCGAGGTCCCGCAAGGATCGAGCCGGAGCCTGGGACCTTCAGCGCTGAGGCGCTCAGGTTCAGACCCAGGAGATGCAGGCGGCGCGCCGCAAGGCACGGGGCCACATGTCGGGGCTGACAGGGAGGCGTTGGTTGGCTCGTCCAATCGGCGCCTTTCCTGATTCGGGCCTGATCGCATTATTCTTTGCCGGCTGAGGGGAACGGGCGATCGCCGCAAGCCGTTGTTGCCGCAGCGCGCTGCAAATCGCCTTCCCGCCGCGCGACGGGCAGCCGAGGAAGGTGATATCCCAGACGTCCGGTGGAGAACCCATGGCTGAAGACGATCCGGACATCGTAAAGGTAGGCATCCGCATCACGCATCCCGGGCGAATCGTGTTTCCGGACCAGGGCGTCACCAAGAACGACCTCGTCGAATATTACGAAGCCGCCGCTCCGCTGATGCTGCCGCACCTCCGAAAGCGCCCGCTGAGCCTCGTGCGCTGTCCCGCCGGCAGCGGCCGGCACTGCTTCTTCCAGAAGCACGACACGGGTGGATTCCCCGATGCGATGCATCGCGTCGCGATCGAGGAGGCGTCCGGCGCGAAGGAACAGTACTTCTACGTCGACGATCTTTCCGGCATCGTCGCGGCGGTTCAGATGAACACCCTCGAGTTCCACATCTGGGGTTCGCGCATCGACCAGGTGGAAAAGCCTGACCGGCTCGTCTTCGACCTCGACCCGGACGTCGGCCTGAGCTTCGAGGACGTGCGGCGCGCGGCGTTCGACTTCCGCGACAGGCTCGCCGCGCTCGGGTTGACGACGTTCCCGATGGTCTCCGGCGGCAAGGGCTTCCACATCGTCGCTCCGCTGGCGCGGCGGGCCGACTGGGTGGAGGCGAAGGCCTTCTGCAAGGGCTTCGCGGAGACGCTCGCGAGCGAAGCGCCGGAGCGCCACGTCGCCAACATGGCGAAGGCGAAGCGTAAGGGCCGCATCTTCGTCGATTACCTCCGGAACGAGCGCGGCTCGACCGCCATCGCCCCCTACTCCACCCGCTCGCGCGACGGCGCGCCGGTCGCGGCGCCCATCGCCTGGGAGGAAGTGAAGACGGTCGCGGCGGCCAATGTCTTCACGGTGCGCGACATGCCGGAGCGGATGCGGAAGGCGGGCGATCCCTGGCCGGGCTATTTCGATGTGCGCCAGTCGATCACCACGAGGCTGATGAACGCGGTGAACGCCGCGTGACGGACGGCAAGGCTCCGCCTCCCCTCGACCCCGCACGCAACGCGCTGTTCCTCGATTTCGACGGCTCGCTGGTCGACTTCGCGCCGACGCCCGACCGGATCGTCGTGCGGCCGGAGACCATCGCGCTTCTGGAGGAGGTCCGCCGGCGGCTCGGCGGCGCGCTCGCCATCGTCACGGGACGGCGGATCGCGGACATCGATCATCACCTCGCGCCGATCCGCCTGCCGGTCTCCGGAGTGCATGGGCTGGAGTTCCGGGCCGAGAGCGGCGACGCGACGGCCGGGACGATCTCCGACGAAGTGGAGGTGGCGCGCCGCCGCCTCGCTGTCGACATCGGTCCGAGCGATCCGATCTTCGTGGAGGACAAGGGCGGCGCGCTGGTCCTGCATTTTCGCGCCAATCCCGACCAGCGGGCGCGCGCCGAGACCGTCGCCAGACAGGTCACCGCCGGGCTCGAAACGCTACGCGTTGTCGGCGGCCATTCGATTTTCGAGATTCGGCAACAGGACGTCACCAAGGCGGACGCGGTTCGCCGCTTCATGCGCCTTGCCCCCTTCAGCGGCCGCCTCCCCGTTTTCGTCGGCGACGATTTCACCGACGAGGACGGAATGCGCGCCGCGACGGCGGAAGGCGGATTTGGCGTCAGGATCGGCCCGGGGAAGAGCGCGGCGGAATTCCGCCTTCCCGACACGCTCGCCGTGCACGCATGGTTGAGCCTGGCGGCTGGCGCGACGCGCGGTTTCTAGGAGCGGGTCAACAGGAACCCGGGGCAAGGCGGGGCGTTAACGAGTGTGGCGCGGATTGGGCGGCCGATGAGCCGCCGATTGAACGGACGAGCGCTTGGGATAAAAGATGAACCGGCTTTTCGTGGTCTCCAACCGCGTTGGACCCTTGAACGACGCAGCGACGGCCGGCGGCCTCGCGGTCGGGCTTGGCGATGCCCTGCGCGAGCGGGGAGGCGTCTGGTTCGGCTGGTCGGGCAAGACCAGCGAGGAAGGCACGTTCGGCCCGCTGCAGATCAAGACCGAAGGCGGCGTGCAGCTTGCAACGGTCGACATGACGCCGGCGGACATCGAGGAATTCTACAGCGGCTTCGCCAACCAGTCGCTTTGGCCGGTGTTCCACTACCGCATCGACCTTGCAAGGTTCGAGCGCCGTTTCGCCGAAGCCTTCTGGCGCGTGAACGAGCGGATCGCTGGACGCCTGCGTCCGCTGCTCAAGGCCGACGACGTGGTCTGGGTGCATGACTACCACTTCCTGCCGCTCGGCACGCAGATCAGGGCCGATGGATTCACCGGCCCGCTCGGCTTCTTCCTGCACATTCCCTTCCCGCCGCCGGAGATCATCAACGCCATTCCCGACGCGGCGCGGCTCATTCGCTCGATGCTCGCCTATGATGTGATCGGCTTCCAGACCTGGACCGACCGTGGCAATTTCGCCCGCCTCCTGAAGGCGGAGTTCGGCGGAGTGGAGATCGGCGGTGGCTGGATCGAGGCCGAGGGCCACCGCGTCCGCGCCGACGTGTTTCCGATCGGCATCGACGCCGACCGTTTCGCGAGTTTCGCGAAGACGATCGAAGCGCGCGGCCGCCTGGCGCAGATCCGCTCGCGCCTGCATGAGCGGAAGCTCATCATCGGCGTTGATCGCCTCGACTATTCCAAGGGCATACCCGAGCGCTTCCGGGCCTTCGGGCGCATGCTCGGAGATGACCCGGAGGCGCGCGGCAAGGTAAGCTTCCTGCAGGTCGCGCCGCTTTCGCGCTCCGAGGTCAGCGCCTACGCCGCGCTGCGGCGCGAGCTGGAGGAGCTCGCCGGCCACATCAACGGCACCTATGGCCTGCTCGACTGGACGCCGATCCAGATCATGACGCGCGGCTTTTCCCGCAAGGGACTGGCAGGGCTCTACCGTGCGAGCCGCGTGGCGCTGGTCACGCCGCTCCGTGACGGGATGAACCTTGTCGCGAAGGAATATGTGGCGGCGCAGGATCCTGAAAATCCCGGCGTGCTCGTCCTGTCCCGCTTCGCGGGCGCCGCGGGCGAACTGCGCGAGGCGCTGATCGTCAATCCGCATGACATCGAAGAGGTGGCGGAGAAGCTTACGCAGGCGCTGAACATGCCGCTCGAAGAGCGCAAGGAACGCTGGCAGGCGCTGAACGAGACTGTCCGCAAGGTGAGCGCAGCGCGCTGGTCCGCGGGCTTCCTCGAAGCACTGGAAGGGTCGCAGGCAGAAGCCGGCCCGCGTGAGGGGGACGCGCGGGTCGTTCCGCTCCGCGCCCTCCGGCGGCGGAGCTGACGCCCGTCGAGGGATCCGTTCGCACGTCACGAACGCATCACATGCTTCAAGACTTTCAGCCGGCGAAAATATTGTTTTCCCAGGCGGAACTGTTTTTGCCCCGGTCCGGTTCATGTTGATCAAAATGGAGGCACCAATGGGTCGCGGTATTTTACTTTGGATGCTGGGCATACCTTTGCCGATCATCCTGCTCCTCGCCCTCTTCTGGCATTGAGGGTAAGCAATGGCATCGCAATATCAAACACAGACCTACGGTTCGGGAGCTCGCGTGGAGAATCCAAACCTGGAATCCGCGTGGTCGGGCGTCTCGTGGGGCGCCATTCTGGCGGGCGGTGTGGCGGCCGCTGGCGTTTCGCTCGTCCTGCTCACCCTCGGATCGGGTCTGGGCTTCGCGTCGATCTCGCCGTGGGCGGGCGACAGCATGTCCGTGACCGGTCTCGCCGTGGCGGCGGGCATCTGGCTCGTGGTGGTCCAGTGGCTGGCTTCGCTGGTCGGCGGCTATATCGCCGGTCGCCTGCGCACCAAATGGGCTGACCATCACAGCGACGAGGTCTTCTTCCGCGACACCGCGCACGGGTTCCTCGCCTGGGGTGTCGCCACGTTCCTCGCGGTCGGGTTCTCCATCTTCGTCGGGCTCTCGGCGATCGGCGGAGCGGCGACGGGCGCGGGCGTTGCCGCATCCGCCGCGGGGTCCGATACGAACGCCTACGCGCTGGATCAGCTCTTCCGCGACAACACCGCCGCGGCGGGCCAGCCGGCCGCCGCAACCACGACCGATCAGGGCGCGCAGCCGGCAGCCGCGACCACGACCGATCCGGCGGCCTCTTCCGGCGGCCAGCCGACAACGGTAAGCTCCGGGTCCAACCCGCGGGCCGGTGTCAGCGACGCCATGCGCGCCGAGAGCGGGCGCATCCTGCAGCGCGCCGTGCTCGGCACGGGTGACGACACCGACCGCACCTACCTCGCGCAGAAAGTCGCGCAGCAGACGGGGCTAAGCGAGGCGGATGCCCAGGCCCGCGTCGACCAGGTGGTGACGGCCGCGAAGCATGCTGCCGACAAGGCTCGCAAGGCGACTGCCTACGCGGCCATGATGACGGCGCTTTCGCTCCTGGTGGGTGCCTTCATCGCAGCCGCCGCCGGCGCCCTCGGCGGTCGCTATCGCGACGAACTCTCGACGGTTTCGGCCTGAGAGCCACCGTCGATACGCAGCATACGCAACGCCGCCGGAGGAATCCGGCGGCGTTTTGCTGCGCATCCCCTTGCCGCTGAGACGCCCGTCTCATATCGTCCGTCGGCGCCGCGCTTTCAGATGCGGCCGATGCGAGGGGAACGCCGGTGAAGATCGGATTCTGCATGCTGCTCTGGACGACGCACGTCACCGGGCAGCACCGGGCCATTCTCGAAGACCTGAAGGCGACCGGCTACGACGGCGTGGAGATTCCGATCTTCGAGGGGACGCCCGACCATTTCGCCCGGCTCGGGGCAATGCTTGACGCGATAGGGCTCGAGCGCACCGCGATCACTGTGGTGCCGACCGAGGACAAGAATCCGATCGGCAAGGACGCCGCGCAGCGGAAGGCGGCAATCGATTACCTCAAATACTGCGTCGACTGCACCGAGGCGCTCGGCGCGAAGCAGCTCGCCGGACCGCTGCATCAGACGCTCGGGCTTTTCTCCGGCAAGGGGCCGTCTCCGGCGGAGCGGAGCCGGGCGCGAGCGGTGCACCGCAAGGTCGGCGACTACGCGCAGAAGCGCGGGATCAGGATCGTGCTTGAAGCGATCAACCGTTTCGAATGCTACTTCGTCAACACGATGGACGACCTCGCCGCCTATCTCGACTTCGTCGACCACCCGGCGATCACCGGCATGTACGACACCTTCCACGCCAATATCGAGGAGACCGACCCGGTCGCGGCCTTCACGCGGAATGCCCGGCATCTCTCCTATGTCCACATCTCGGAGAACGACCGCGGCGTTCCCGGGCGCGGGCATGTGCCGTGGGCGCCGACCTTCAAGGCGATCAAGCGTTCCGGCTACGACGGCTGGATGACCATCGAAGCCTTCGGCCGCGGCCTCCCCGCACTCGCCGCCGCGACGCGCGTCTGGCGCGATTTCTCCGAAGGACCCGAGGCGGTCTACCGCGACGGTTTCAAGACCATCAGGAACGGCTGGAAGAAGGCGTAGGCATAGGGGCAATACCCCTCCTGCTTCGTCATTGCCGGGCTTGACCCGGCAATCCATTCCGTAGCGGCGGAGACTTGCCGACTATCCCCAACCTCAAATCTGTCATCCCGGTTTGGCCGTCAGGCCAAGACCGGGACCCATACTCTCCGAGCCCCGCTACTCGACCGCGACATCGTCGCAGCCAACTTGCTCTTCTCTGTGCGTTTGGGTCCCGCACAGGCTCGCGGGCTCGCCTTCCGGGATGACCGGCGTTTGAGGATAGTCCAATGTCAGAGAAGCTTCGGGCCGCCGGCAGCCATCACCAGTAGCGCCCCGTCCCTCCGATGACGACGGTGATCACCCCGAGCACGAGGTTGATCGTCACGGTCTGGCGAATGCGGGCGAGCGTGCTCGCGGCATCGGGAAATGCGCCGGAATCCACCGCCTTCCGGAAGCGCGGCCAGAGCGCGAAATAGAGATGCCCGAAGAGCAGCATCATCACGATGCCGATGCTCATCATCAGGCTGATATAGAGAGCGGCGCCCTCGAAGCCGCCGAAGTCCATCACCACCATCGCGATCCCGCTGACGAGGAGCAGGATCACCGCGGTCCCCGCCCACGGCATGAACCGCTCGAACACGCGCCGCCACAGCGGCAGGCGCAGCGGCGGCTCAAGCGGCATCGCGGCGGGCCGCAGCACGAAATGCGCAAACGCCATCCCGCCCACCCAGAACAGAGCGGCCAGCATATGCACGGCGAGGAGAAAGACGAGCATGGCGTTGAGAACTCTCGATCACACGGTCGCGGATGTTAGGCGCTGCCAATTCGGAAAGCCAGAAACCGCTGGAGCAGCGCGTCGCCTTCTCCCCTGGAGGGAGAAGGTGGCTGCGGAGCAGCCGGAAGAGGGGGACGCCTCCGATCGGCCTCTGCCGCCAATCGTAGGGCTCCCCCCTCTCCCGAGGTCCGGCAAAAGCCGGACCCCACCCTCCCCCTCAAGGGGGGAGGGCCGCCCGAACGCCTTCACTTCACTTTATACACGCGCGCCGCCGTGTCGTGCAGGATTGCGCGCCGCTTCGCTTCCGAATAGCCGGCAATCGCCGCGCGATACGCCTCGATCAGCGCGCCGTAGTTGGTCCACAGCTTCTCGATCGGAAAGTTCGAGCCAAAGAGGCAGCGCTCGGCGCCGAACCGCGCCACCGTCTCCTGCACGATCCAGGCGATATGGGCCGGGTCGGTGCGATGGATGAAGGTGCCGAGGCCGGAGAGCTTCGCCACGACGTTGCGCTGCCCCGCGAGCAGCGCCGTGCCGAAGCCCCACGCGGCCTTTCCGGTTTCCGAAGTATCCTCCAGCATGCCCGCGTGCTGCAGGATGAACGTCGTCGCCGGAAAATCCGCCGCGAGCCGCGCCGCCCCCGGCATCTGCGCCGTGAAGACCTGCAGGTCGAACGAGAAGCCGTAGGCGGCGAGCGCGGAGAAATTCCTGCGGAGGATCGGATCGTCGCAGAGATCGGGACGCCTGGCGAAGCGGTACTGCTCGTTCTCGTGCCAGTGGAGCTGCATGCGGACGCCGCGCATCAGCGGATATTTCTTCAGCCGGTCGAGCGCCGGGCGGATATCCTCGGCGAGAAGGTCGGCGTAGCCGACGATGGCATGCGGCCAGCCGCTCTCGTCTGCGGTCTGCTGCACCCAGGCCACCTCGTCCTCGGCGCGCTCGGGCGCCCAGTTCGCCTGTACGTAGACCGACTTCGTGACGCCGCTGCCCTCGATGTCGGCGAGGTATTCCGCGATCGGGTAGTCGCGGCGCATCGGCTCGTAGGGACCGAAGATGCGCGGCAGCATCGGTCCGCTGAGCCACGGCAGGTCGGCCTGCCGCCAGATGTGATGATGCGCGTCGATGACGGGGAAATTGTTCAAGAAACGATTCTCTCTTTCGTCATGCCCGGCTTCAACGGGCAATCGATTCGATGACGGCCGAGAAAGTCGCGAGTGTCAGGGGATGAAGCGCAACCTCAAGCCGCGCGATGATGGCAATTGAAGGGCGGGCGATGCCGGCGGAACCCTGCGCCGTAATTCCTGTAAGCACCGATTCCCCTTCCCGCGGTTCAGTGAGCGCCGGCCGCCTTGTTGGCGAGAATGCCGCGCAAGACCTTCTCCGGCGTGATCGGCAGCGAATCGACGCGCACGCCCACCGCATCATAGATGGCGTTGGCGATCGCCGGGATCGGAGAATTCGCCGTCATCTCGCCGACGCCCTTGGCGCCGAACGGCCCGTCGTCGGATGGCCGCTCCAGCACCACCGCCTGGAACTCCGGCAGGTCGCCCGGCCCCGGCATCAGATATTCGTTGAAATCCACCGGCCCATGGCTGCGATCCGGGTAATAGGGCTCGGTCGTCTCGTAGAGCGCGTGGCTCATGCCCATCCACGCGCCGCCGATGATCTGCTGCTCCACCATCTTCGGATTGAGCGCGCGGCCGACCTCGTAGGCGCTCTTCAGCGACAGCACGGCAACCTCGCCGGTCTCCGTGTCGACCTCCACCTCCGCCACCGTGCAGGCATGCGCATAGCAGGTCGAGGGGCGCATATGGCCGGTCTCCGGCACCGGATAGGAGCGCTTCAGCATGAACATCCCGCGCCCGGAGACGGTGCGGCCGTGCTTGAAGTGCGCCGCGAGCGCCGCCTGGAACACGGGCATCGACCGCGCCGGAGCGCCCTTCACCTGGATATTGCCCTTGCCGTCCGTCTCGAGGTCGGAGGCGTCCGCCTCCAGCTCCTCCGCCGCCACTTCGAGCAGCACCTGCCGCGCCTCCTTCGCCGCCATGATGATGGCGTTGCCGATGCGGTGCGTGCCGCGGCTCGCGAACGTGCCCATGCAGTGCGGGCCGGTGTCGGTGTCGGCGGTGTCGACGATGATCGTGTCGATCGGCACGCCGATCGTCTCGGCGCAGATCTGCGCCATCACCGTCTTCAGCCCCTGGCCCAGGTCGACGCTCGACAGCGTGACCACGAAATTCCCCGTCGTCGTCGCGTGCACCAGCGCCTGCGAAGGGTCGCCGCCGAGATTCATGCCGGTCGGATAGTTGACCGCCGCGACACCACGCCCGCGGACCTTGGTTGCCTGCACCGCGCTCATGCCGCGCCTCCATCCGAAGAGGCGCGCATCGATTCCGCCGACACGGGCCAGTTCGCGAGCTCGGCCGCCGCCTGCATCGTCTCGATCAGCGCAGCGCCGTGCGCCACCTCGCCATGCGCCTTCATGTCGCCGTCGCGATAGGCGTTGATGAAGCGGAGTTCCAGCGGGTCCATGCCGATCAGTCGCGCGATCTTGTCCATCTGCACTTCCAGCGCGAAGTCGCCGATGGTGACGCCGAAGCCGCGCATCGCCGAGGACGGCGTGCGGTTGGTGTAGACGCAGTGCGCATCGACATGCACGTTCGGGATCGAATAGGGCCCCGGCATATGCGCCGCCGCCTTGGTCGTGCCGTAGGGCGTGTGGCGCGAATAGGCGCCCGCATCGACGTAGAGCGTGATTTTCCGGGCGACGATCCGGCCGTCCTTCATGACGCCGTCCTTGATGACGATCCGCTCCGCGGCGCGGGGCGAAGAAACCTGCATCTCCTCCTCGCGGCTGTAGGCGTATTTGACCGGCCGGCTGGTGAGCATGGAGGAAAGAAAGGCCAGCGGCTCGACGATCACGTCGACCTTGCCGCCGAACCCGCCGCCGACAGTGCCGCCGATCAGCCTGAGCTTCTGGAACGGCGTGGCGAGGATCAGGCCCGCATTGTCGAGCGTGAAGAACAGCGCCTGGGTGTTCGAGTGGCAGACGTAGCGGCCATTGTCGCCCGGCACGACGATGCAGCCGGTCGTCTCGGTCGGCGCGTGCTCGATCGGCGAGGACTGATAGCGCTCCTCGATCACATGATCGGCCGTTGCGAACGCCTTCTCCACATCGCCGAAGCGCACGCGCCGGCAATGGTGGCCCTCGTACTTGAAGTAGTTCTGCCCGTGGTATTCGTTGACGAGGGGCGCGCCCGGCTGCAGCGCCTCCTCGACGTCGAAGACCGGCGGCAGCTCCTGGTACTCGACCTTCACCTTCGCCACGGCGGCCTGCGCGGCGGCCTCGCTCTCGGCGACGATCGCCACGATCGGCTCGCCCCTGTAGCGGACCTTGTCGACCGCAAGGCACGGCTCGTCGTCGGGCTCCACCTGGATCAGGCAGAGAATCGTGTAGACGTTCTTCGGCACGTCCTTGTGGGTGAGCACCCGCACGACGCCAGGCGCCTTCTCCGCCTCGCTCGTATCGACCGAGAGGATCCTTGCGTGGTGATGCGGGGAGCGAACCACCTTCAGGTGCAGCATGCCGGCGAAGGCGCGGTCCGCATAGAACTGCGTGCGGCCGGTCACATGCCCGTCGATATCCGTGCGCTTGCTGCTGACGGAGACCGCCTGATGGCCCTCGTCGCGCTCGCCGGCGAAGAATTCCTTCACGTGCTCCATGACTGAACCCTTTGCTGCGGCGCTTGGACGGCCTTCGCACTTTTCCGGTTTGTCATCCCGGTTTGCCGCGGATCGGCAAGACCGGGACCCATAACCTCCGAAGCTCGGAGTTCCTTGCGGCAGCGCCTCATCGGACGGGCTCCGCCCATAGGGGTCCCGGACAGGCGCGTTCCGCGCCATCCGGGATGGCAACAGGAGAACTTTGCTCCGGCCATCACGCGCTCTTCCGCCCGCGCATCTCCGCGGCGGCGGAGAGCACGGCGCTGATGATCGACTCGTAGCCGGTGCAGCGGCAGATGTTGCCGGAGATCGCGTCGACCACGTCGGCGCGCGTCGGACTGGCATTGCGGTCGAGCAGCCACTTCGCGGCCATGATCATGCCCGGCGCGCAGAACCCGCACTGAACCGCGAAACCGTCGGCGAAGGCGCGCTGCAGCGGATGCAGCGCGCCCTCCTGCGCCAGGCCTTCGAGTGTCTCGACCGCGCGCCCTTCTGCGCGCTGCGCCGGGACGAGGCACGAGAGCTGCAGCTCGCCGTCGATCAGCACGGTGCAGGCGCCGCAGGTGCCCTGCCCGCATCCGTTCTTGGTGGCGGTCAGTCCGAGCTTGTCGCGCAGCACATCGATCAGCAGCGCGCCGTCCTCGACGAACTCCGCCTGCTCCCGGCCGTTGACCGTAAACTGGAGGGGAATGCGCGCCATGATTCCTCGGCTCTTCTTAGCGTCTCAGGAGACGGGCGAGATGCACCGGCAGCACGTTCGCCCGGTACCAGTCGCTGGCGAAGGCATCGGAAGCGGGCGCGGTGCCTTCGCCGGCGACGGCCACCGCAGCCGCGATCGCGGCGGCATCCAGCACGCCCTTTTCCACGGACCCGCCTTCCAGCGCCTTCTCCACCGCATGCGCCCGGATCGCCGTCGGCGCCATCGCGCCATAGGCGACCCGCACGCCCTTGAGGCGCCCGTCGACGACCGGCAGCAACGCCGCGATGCAAAGAACCGAGGCGCCGTGCGGATGTTTCCGCGTGACCTTGGCAAAACGAAACGCCCCATGCGGCGGCAGCGCAAAGGACACGCTGCGCACGATGCGGCCCTTCTGCCCCGCGCGCGTCGGCAGGAACGCCTCGAGCGCGATGCTGTCGCTCCGTTCGGCATTCTCGCTCAGCACGTCGGCGGCGAGCGCCAGCAGCGCCACGGAGAAATCGCCATACGGCGCGGGCGCGAAGAGGTTGCCGCCGATCGTCGCCATCGCGCGCACCGCCGGGCCGCCGATCTCCCGCACCACCTCGTGCAGGAGGGCGAGTCCCGGATGCGCCGCGATCTTCGCCATGGTGACGGCGGCGCCAACCTCGGCGCGCCCGCCCTCGATGCGGATTGTGTCGAGGCCCAGCCCGTCGCCCAGCACCAGCGCCCCGATCGAGAGGTCGCCGCAGGTATGGTCGCGCACGACGAGCGTGCCGCCGCCCAGGAAGCGCGCGCCGGAATCGGCGGCGAGCTTTTCGGCCGCGCTCCGGACGGAGTCCGCGCGCATGACCTTCAACGGCATCGTTCCTCCCGGCGTTTCGTTACACGGATGTTTGATTATCGATTATCGAGTGTCAATCCTGTAAAGGGATGCTCCGAGCGGAAGCGCCGCTCGGAACGCTACGGACCTTTCGGCATGGTGCGAGGTCAGACATGGTGCGAGGTCAGATATGGAGCTAGCGCCACAGACGGCGACGCCCGACGGGCTCGACCACCAGCCTATCAGCGCGCGTGTCCGCAATGCGCTGATCGAGCGGATCGTCGGCGGCGACTACGCGGCCGGCGAGCGGCTGGTCGAGCTCCAGCTGGCGCGCGAATTCGGCACCAGCCAGGCGCCGGTGCGCGAGGCGCTGCGCGACCTTGAAACCGCCGGGCTGGTGACGATCCGGCCGCGGCGTGGCTCCTTCGTGAACGACTATCACGCGCGCGCCCAGCACGAGATCTACACGGTGCGCGGCGCGCTCGAAGAAGCCGCCATGCGCCTCGCCATGCCGCGCCTCTGTGCCGATGCTTCGGCGCTGGCGGAACATCTGGAAGGCATGCGCGAGGCGGCGCGGAGCGACGACGCCGACGCGATGATCCTGCACAGCGCTTGGTTTCACCGGACCATCCTGCGCGCATCGGAGAACGAGCTCCTGATCCGCATGTGGGAATCGCTGCACGTGGAGATCCACTCGCGCAAGACCCTGCTGCAGCCGAACATCGACATGGCGGGCGTGGCCGAAAGCCACGCGCCGATCCTCGCGGCGGTAAAGGCCGGCGACGCCGAGCGCGCCTGCCGCCTGTCGCGCGAACACCAGGAATATTTCGAACGCCGCGCCTGACGCGGAACTCCTGAACATCCACAGGGCAAGCGTCTCGTACTCTTCGCGCGTCTGCTAAGACCATTAACAGTAGCAAATTCATGCGCGCTGTGATTGCATGTCAGCTTTCCTGGGGAGGCTGTCATGGCCAAGGCAAAGAGCACGAAGCGCAAACTGGATGCGATGCCCGACACGATCGATTTCCGAGATAAGATGTACATTCCGACATTGGTCGAGGTGCGGCCAACCTCGGATCTGGAGCGTTTCCGCAAGATCGGAATTCCTGTCCTTGATCAGGGCCGGGAGGGCGCCTGCACCGGCTTCGGCCTGGCGAGCGTAGTGAACTATCTGCTGCAGACGAGCACGGTTGGCCTGACGCCGGAAGTCGTCAGTGCTCGGATGCTCTATGTCATGGCCAAGCGCTACGACGAATGGCCCGGGGAGGACTACGAGGGATCGAGTGCACGCGGCGCGATGAAGGCATGGCACAAGCACGGCGTCTGCGCCGCGCGGCTGTGGAAGGACGAGAACAAGAACATCGACTTCGACGAGGAGGTCACGGCCGATGCGTTGAGTCGGCCCCTCGGCGCCTACTTTCGCGTCAATCACAAGGACATCGTCGCCATGCACACGGCGATGAGCGAAGTCGGCATCCTCTACGCTACGTCAAACGTGCACCAGGGCTGGATGGACGTGAAATCCGGCGACGAGGACATCGTCTATTCTCCAGACGTGGTAGGCGGGCACGCTTTCGCGATCGTCGGCTACGACAAGAAGGGATTTTGGATTCAGAACTCATGGGGTCACGACTGGGGGAGCGGCGGACTGGCGCGGGTCGGCTACGAGGACTGGCTCGAGAACGGAAGTGATGTCTGGGTCGCGCGGCTCGGCGCGCCCGCCGACCTCGCCGCGGCGGGTGCGACCGCCAGGATGCGTTCAGGCGCTCCGCGCAGCTACGAGAGCTACGTCTATGCCGCGCTCAGGCCGCATGTCGTCATGGCGGAGAACGACGGCACGCTTATGCAGAAGGGGCCTTATGGCCTGACGCCGGAGGGGTTGCGGAATATCATCCGTGAAAAGCTCCCCGCCACAGTGAAGGACTGGCCGCAGAAGCGCGTGCTGCTCTACTCGCATGGCGGTCTCGTTCCGGAAGATTCCGCCCTCCAGTACGTTGCGACCCACCGGTCATACGCCCTCGACGCACATGTCTATCCGATCGCCTTCATCTGGCGCTCGGACGCCTGGACCACTTTCGGCAACATCCTGAAGGATGCGCTTTCGAAGCGCCGCGACGAAGGCCTTCTCGACCGGGCCAAGGACTTCATGTGGGACCGCCTCGACGACACTATCGAGCCGGTCGCACGATACTTTGGCGGCAAGGCACTCTGGGACGAAATGAAGGAGAATGCCGCCATGGCGGCCAATCGGGCCGCGGGCGCGGCGCGCATGACGGCGAGTCATCTCATTGCGCTGAAGGCCGCCGGCACGATCGAGGAAATTCACCTCGCGGGACATAGCGCCGGCGCCGTTCTACTTGCGCCGCTGGTCGAATTCCTCGCGTCGAAGAAGGTGCCGATCAAGAGCCTTTCGCTCTGGGCGCCGGCCTGTACCATGGAACTGTTCAACGCGGTCTACCGACCGAGCATCCTGTCGGGCGACATTGAAGCGTTCGACCTCTACACGCTGGATGACGCGACAGAGCGCGACGACAACTGCGCCAGCATCTATCATAAATCGCTGCTCTACCTGGTAAGCGCCGCGTTCGAAAAGGACCCGCGCAAGCCGCTGAACGGAGAGAGGAACGGTACTCCCCTCCTCGGTCTCGCCCGCGACGTCGCGGCGTTGCCAAAATCGTTCTGGAACAAGAACCGGCGCTGGATAGTCTCGCCCGGCGACCCGGAGTCCGAGGCCCGGCATCACGGCGACTTCGACAACGACCCGATCACGCTCCTCACCACGCTCAGGCGCATCACCGGGCAAGAAGACCTGCAGGTCAACCTGCCGGCGCCGAGCGGCTCCACCGCGGGGACGATCGGGAGGCGTCAGCGCGTCGCCGACGCACTCGCCAGACTGTAGCGCAACAGGCCGCGCTCGACGGTCGAGCATGGCAAGAGGGCGGTCGACGCATTTTTCGCTCACGCGACGCGGCGTGTCTGAGCGCCTCGTCAGCTACCCGCGACCGGCTTGACCGATAAACGCGCCTGAGGCGGAACTCCTGAACCGCGCTGCCGTTCTCCCGCATCCTGTCCCTCCTCGCGAGGGACCATCTTTTTTCAGGCGGGCCATAAATCCATGCGCAACAGCAGCACGCTCTATCTCGTCATCGGTGCGATGGCGGTCGTCATCATCGTCGGCGGCTTCTATCTCTATCGGGAGCAGCACAAGACCGGCATCTCGCTGGAGGTGGGCGGCAAGGGCATCTCGGTCGAGACCAAGTAGGCGCCGCACGGAACTATCTGTCGAGCCCCGGAAAATACGGATCGGAGTATCGCCGGCGCGCCCTTTCGCCGACCAGACAATCGGCAGACGTTCCGGCGGCGGCCAGGAAGAGCTGCGCGGCGGGCGCGCCGGCAACTTCCAGGATGAGCTTGCGGCGGATCGCGTCGGCGAACTCCTCGGCCTTGCGCACAGGCAGGACGAAGGCTCCCGGGCCGCCGATCACGCAGTCGGAATAGTAGCGCACGATATCCGGCACGATCGGTGACGGGCGGATGAGGATGGGAAGGCCGTTGACGACGATCCCCCGCGCCACCGCATTGTCGCGCGCCCTGGTGACGGGCTGGCCGTAATTGTTCGGGCCGTCGCCCGAAACGTCGATCGCCCGCCGCGATGCCGCATAGCGATTCGCCTCAAGCAGCACCGCGGAAAACGTGATCGCCCCCGAGATCGACGTGCCGCGGCCCGACTCCGGCGGCTCGCCTTCAAGCGCCGCCGCGAAGGCCTCTGCCGCATCTGCTCCGTCGATCAGCCGCCACGGCACCACGATCTTCTGCGCGATCTGCCCCGACCATTCGACATAGGTGAGCGCGATCCGCCGCTCGCCACCGGACATCGCTGCCGCGACGAAATCCGGATCACGGATCGCCGCGACGTATCCATCCCGCTGCAGGCGGAATTCTTCCGCGTCCATGGAGCGCGAGACGTCGACGGCGATGACGAGCGCGAGATCGACCGCGATCGGCTTGCCGCTCTCCGCGCCTTGCGCCGCCGCGCCGAGGACGGCCGATGCAAGAAGGGCGAGGATTCCGATCCGCCGCATTCGACGCCTCGGCAAGCGGCAGCTCAAGGCGCGTTGTCGACGGCGGAAGCGGGCTCTCCCCTCGCGCTCCGCGCCTCGATCCGCTCCGCGACCATCTCCTGCAGCCGCCAGAGATGCCCGTCGCGGATTCCGAACTGCTCCAGATGCTGCACCGTGTTGTGCAGATACTCCGCCATCGAGCCGCGCTGACCGACGGCGGAGGCGAGGACATCGGCAACTTGCTCGATCGGCAGGCGGGGGACGTAGCGCCCGCCGTCGCGATCCACCACGAATGCGATGGCGCGAACGCCGCCGGCCTCGGTAGCGACATTCACCCAGCGCGGCGAATGCGCCGCGGGCCGGAAGCGCAGCTCGCGCTCCGAGAGACGCACGAGGTTCTCCTGCACCGCGTCGGGCGGGAGGCGGCAGAGGACGCCGCGGCATTGTCCGCCCCGGTCGAGCGACAGCATCAGCCCCGGATGCTCCTCGTTGCCGCGGAACCAGCGGTCCCAGCCGAGGCAGAAGGCGCGGTGCCAGCCGTAGAGAATGCCGGTGCGTCGCTCGACGGATGCGAAGCCGGGATTCCAGATCAGCGACCCGTAGGCAAAGACCCAGACATCTTCGGGAGTCGGATGCGGCGCGAGCATGGCGCGCGCTGAAGCATCGTGCTCGGCGGCCGAGGCGAGACTTGTGCCGGGCGGAAACAGCGGTTGCTCGAAGCGCCCCGTCACACGGGCAACGTGGTCGGCCGTCAGTCGCATGCGTGGCTCGATTGCCTTCATGTCGCCTCTGGCCGACGGCTTCCCGGCCGCGATGTCAAGAGCCGCGCCTGCCGATCCCGCATCTTGATGCGGAGCAGCGCCCCGCGCCAGAGTTTTTGTTGCATTGCAGCATCCGCCGGCTAAGCTGGCGGAACAAGGGCACTGGGGGCCGCTTTTGCCTGAAATCCGCAAGCTTCTCGTCGCCAACCGCTCGGAGATCGCCATCCGGGTCTTTCGCGCCGCAAACGAGCTCGGCATCAAGACCGTCGCGATCTTCTCCGAGGAGGACAAGCTCGCGCTGCACCGCTTCAAGGCCGACGAGGCGTATCAGATCGGCCGCGGGCCTTATCTCGAAAAGCCGCTCGGGCCGATCGAATCGTATCTCTCGATCGCGGAGGTGCTGCGCGCCGCGGCGCGGTCGGGCGCCGACGCCATCCACCCCGGCTACGGACTGCTGTCGGAAAGCCCGGAATTCGCCGATGCCTGCGCGCTGTCGGGGATCACCTTCATCGGCCCCTCGCCGGATACGATGCGGAAGCTCGGCAACAAGGTCGCGGCGCGCGACCTCGCATCGCACGCCGGCGTGCCCGTCATGCCGGCGACCGACCCGCTGCCCGACGATCCGGAGACGTGGAAGACGCTCGCCGAGTCGATCGGCTATCCGGTGATGCTGAAGGCGTCGTGGGGCGGCGGCGGACGCGGCATGCGCGTCATCCGCGATCCGGCCGCGCTGGTCCGCGACGTGACCGAGGCGAAGCGCGAGGCGAAGGCCGCCTTCGGCAAGGACGAGGTCTACATCGAGAAGCTCGTCGAGCGGGCGCGGCATATCGAGGTGCAGGTCCTCGGTGACACGTTCGGCAACCGCGTGCATCTCTTCGAGCGCGACTGCTCCATCCAGCGGCGCCACCAGAAGGTCGTGGAACGCGCGCCCGCGCCCTACCTCCGTCAGGAGGAGCGCGAGGAGCTCTGCGGCTACGCGCTGAAGATCGCCGAAGCCGCCAACTATGTCTGCGCCGGCACCGTGGAGTTCCTGCAGGATGCCACGACCGGGAAATTCTACTTCATCGAGGTCAATCCGCGCATCCAGGTCGAGCACACCGTCACCGAGGAGGTGACGGGCATCGATATCGTCAAGGCGCAGATCCACATGATCGAGGGGAAGCGCAT
>JBBQVL010000052.1:0-31513 GCA_038211615.1 Hyphomicrobiales bacterium | reverse complement strand
CACCGAGCGCACGCACGAACGACTGGTCGACCTTCAGCTTGTCGAACGGGAAGCGCCAGAGATAGCTGAGGCTCGAATAGCCGGTGCCGAAATCGTCCATGGCGATGCGCACGCCGATCGCCTTCAGATCCGCGAGCTGGCGCATCACGGATTCGGTGTCCGACAACAGCAGCCCTTCGGTGATCTCGAGCTCCAGTCGTTTGGCGGCGAGGCCGCTCGCCTCCAGCGCCGCGCGCACGCTTTGAGCGATGCGCCCATCCTCGAACTGGACGGGCGAGAGGTTCACCGCGATCGTCAGCTGGCTCGGCCAGGCCGCTGCGACCTCGCAGGCCCTCCGGATCACCCAGTCGCCGATCGCCGTGATCAACCCGAGCCGTTCGGCGAGCGGCACGAAGATGGCCGGCGAGACATGCCCGCCGCCATCCTTCGGCAGGCGGAGCAGAGCCTCGAAGCCCGCAATACGCAAATCCTCGGCGCGGTGGATGGGCTGGAACATCAGCTCGAACGTTCCCTTCGCCACGGCGTTCCGCAGCAGCGTCTCGAGCTCACGCTGCGCCTGCAGCTCCGCGTCCATCTCTGGCCGGAACAGGCTGCGCGAGGCCGGGCCTGTGCTCTTCGAGTGGGTGAGGGCGATCTCGGCGTTCCTGAGAAGCGTCGGCGCATCCTGTCCGTGCGCGGGCGCCACCGCGCTTCCGACGCTGACTGTCAGGTCGACATTCTGGTCGCCGAGATGAAACGTCTCGCCCATGACGGCGATGATGCGGCGGGCGGTCCGGGTGACCTGCCCCATGTTGCGCACGATCTCGGCCAGCGCGAACTCGTCGCCGCCGAGGCGCGCGAGGAGATTCCGCTTGTCGCTCAGCGCCTGCAGCCGGCGCGCCACCTGCCGCAGGATTTCGTCTCCGGCCCCCGGCCCCAACGCATCGTTGATTTTCTTGAAGCGATTGATGTCGACCGTGTGCACCACGACCGTGCAGCCGAGGCGTATCGCTTCATCCACGTCGTTCATGAAACGCGGCCGATTGAGGATTGCGGTCAGCGTATCGTGCTCGGCCAGGAAATCGGCGCGCGAATCCGCAGTCCGCTTCTGCCGCGTGCGCCACGCGAATCCGAACGCCGGCAGGCCGAAGGCCACGGCGATGATGGCCGCAAGCGATGCGGCGACGCTCTCGATGCGCTTGTGGAAGGCGGCGCCTTTGGCGGACTGGTTGACGTAGGCCTCCATGATGCCGACGACCTTTCCGTCGAGCAGCACCGGCACATAGGCCTCCGAGTAGAAGTCCGGGCGTTCGGCTCCGAGCCCTTCGTCCTCCTCGCCTTCCGTGTCCCCGGCGTCGCCGCTGCCGCTCTTGACCTCGACCACCGTGTCGCCCGCGAGCACCGCGCCCGCTACCAGCGGGTTGTGGGCGACGATCGACTCCGCCTTCGGATCGATCTCGTCCAGTTCATTGGAGGAGAGCCGGAGCCGGCCGCCCGGCGCGTAGATCTTGTAGAGGAAGACGCCACCCACATCCCGCGCCTTCTCGAAGAAGGCCATGCTTTCGGCCGACGGGCTGGCGCCGTTGACGATCTGGCGCAGGTCACCGACGTTGGCGGCGAGGTAGCGCGCCCAGGCCTCGCCTTCGGCCTCCGCATCCTGGCGCAGGAGCTGTTCCACAGCGTGCGAGGTGACGAGGAACGCCGCCCATACCGCGGCGAGGAGAAAGCAGGTCAGTCCCGCGCCAAGAAGGACATCGCGTCGAAGTATCCGCATGCACCGCTACGCCGGCTGAAAGAACCTCTTGCTGTAGTTGAAGAAGCTGAAGGGAGTCTTTCAGGCGGGCCGGGGCAATTCACGCGCCGGTAACCGTGCCAGTAGCGCCAGCGCCTGCTTCGGATCGATGCGTCCGTCATAGAGGGCGCGGCCGGTGATGGCGCCTTCAAGCTTCGCCGCGTCGGGTCGCGACAGCCGCTCTATGTCGGCCATGGACGCAAGGCCGCCCGACGCGATCACCGGGATCGACACGCTCTCGGCGAGCGCGATCGTCGCCTCCCAGTTGATGCCGGCGAGCACTCCGTCGCGCTCGATGTCGGTGTAGACGATGGCCGCCACGCCGGCGTCCTCGAACAGCCTTGCAAGCTCGACCGCGCCGACCTCCGAGGTCTCCAGCCAGCCTTCGATCGCCACCTTGCCGTCGCGCGCGTCGATGCCGACGGCGATCTGTCCGGGGCAGGCCTTCGCCGCCTCGCGCACGAGGTCGGGGTCGCGCACCGCCGCCGTTCCGAGGATGACGCGGGCGACGCCCTTCTCCAGCCAGTTGTCGATCGTCATGCGATTGCGGATGCCGCCGCCGAGCTGAACCTTGGCCTTGTCGCCGACGCACCAGAGGATGGAATCGACCGCGTCCTCGTTCTTGGTCTTGCCGGCGACCGCGCCGTCGAGGTCGACCACGTGGATCCAGGAGAAGCCCATCTCCACGAAGGCGCGCGCCTGCTCGCCCGGCTCCTCGTTGTAGATCGTAGCCTGCTCCATCTCGCCCTTCACGAGCCGCACGCAGGCGCCGTCCTTCAGGTCGATGGCGGGGAAGAGGATCATGGAATTGCCACGCGCATGGCTCAGGGCGTCCACTTCAGGAAATTCGCGATGAGCGCCAGGCCGAGCGTCTGGCTCTTCTCCGGATGGAACTGCGTCCCCACGAAGTTGTCGCGGCCGATGATCGCCGTCACCGGCCCGCCGTAATCGGCGGTCGCGATGAGATCGTCCGCCTTCCGCGGGACCACATGGAAGGAGTGGACGAAATAGGCGTCGAGCCCTTTCTCGCCGGTCGGTATGCCGGCGAGGAGCGGATGCTCCCGCGCTGCGTCCAGCGTATTCCAGCCCATGTGCGGAATCTTCAGCGACGGGTCGCTCGGCTCGATCTCGGCGGCGTCGCCGGCAATCCAGCCGAGGCCGGCGCTCGTCACCTTTTCCAGCCCCCGCTCCGCCATGAGCTGGCACCCGACGCAGATGCCGAGGAACGGCGCACCGCGGCGGATCACCGCTTCGTTCAGCGCCTCGACCATGCCGGGGACCGCGTCGAGGCCGCGCCGGCAATCGGCGAAGGCGCCGACACCCGGCAGCACGATGCGGTCGGCCTTCGCGACGGCATCGGCATCGGAGGTGACGACGATCCGCGCGCCGCCCTCGCGCGCGGCGCGTTCGAAGGCCTTGGCGGCGGAGTGCAAATTGCCCGACCCGTAATCGATGATAGCGACGCTCACGGGTTCAGCGCTCCGGCTCCGGGAAAAGCCCGAGGATCGGCTCGTCGCTCGTCTGATGGTCCTGCTCGTCCGCGGCGACGGCGCGCAGCATCGCCTCGCGCCGGTCGAGAGAAACGGTCCTCGGTGCGTCGGCGAAAAACCGCACCTCCGCCTCGGAGAGATTCTTGCCGAAGCTCGACCCGACCTCGTCCCAGCCTCGCCCTTCCAGCGCCAGCCGGCGGATATCGTTCGCCTCGGCGGCGAAGAGCAGGCTGAAGAGTATGGCGAGGATGACGGCCAGGTTGTCGCCGGCGAGGCGGTCGGTCCAGGCGAGGCAGAGCATGAAGACGACGTAGTAGACGAGCGCCAGCCAGAGCCTGTGCCAGAGCATCCAGAGCACCGGAACAAACAGCGCCGGCCACGAGAAGCCGTCCTTGATGAAGACGAAACGATCCGCCGCGGCTCCGTCGCCAGTCGGTGCGTGCACCGAATAATATCGCATCTCGAATGCCCTAACCGGTGAGCGTTCCCTTGGTCGAGGGCACGGCCTCGGCATTCCTCGGATCGATGGCGAAGGCAGCGCGGAAGGCGCGCGCCACCGCCTTGAAGCAGGTCTCGGCGATATGGTGGCTGTTGTCGCCGTAGAGGTTGACGATGTGCAGCGTGATGCCGGAGTGGAGCGCCAGCGCCTGGAAAAACTCGCGGAACAGCTCAGTATCGAAATCGCCGACCTTCGGCCGCTCGAACTTCACCTGCCAGACGAGATGCGGCCGGCCGGAGACATCGACCGCGGCGCGCGTACAGACCTCGTCCATCGGCAGGTCGATCGAGGCGTAGCGGGTGATCCCCTTGCGGTCGCCGAGCGCCCTGGAGATCGCCTGGCCGATCGCGATGCCGACGTCCTCGGTCGTATGGTGGAGGTCGATATGGGTGTCGCCTTCCGCCCGCACCGTCAGGTCCATCAGCGAATGGCGCGAAAGCTGCTCCAGCATGTGGTCGAGGAAGCCGACGCCGGTCTTCACGTCATACGCGCCGCTTCCGTCGAGATCGACGGCGACGCTGATCCGCGTTTCGGTGGTCTTGCGGGAGATTTCCGCCTTGCGCACGGCGCGGTCCTTTCCAGATGCGCGGCGCTTTTACCAGCGCCGGCGGGCAAAGGCCACCGGCGGCTTTGCATGCCGCGAGCGGCGACCTACATAAAGACCATCGTAATCAGGGATGGGGCCGGCGCTTCCTGGAGGAAGGCCGGCTTTATCCGCTGGAGGAGTATCCGAGAATTGTCCCAGGAATCCGCATTTCAGACCTGGCACGGGACGACGATCGTCTCGGTCAGGAAGGGCGGCAAGGTCGTGATCGCCGGCGATGGGCAGGTGTCGATCGGCCAGACCGTCATCAAGCACAATGCCCGAAAGGTTCGCACCCTCTCCAAGGGCGGCGTCATCGCCGGCTTCGCCGGCGCGACCGCCGACGCCTTCACGCTGCTCGAACGGCTCGAGGCGAAGCTCGAGCAATATCCGCACCAGCTCATGCGCGCCTGCGTCGAGCTCGCGAAGGACTGGCGCACCGACCGCTATCTCCGGCGCCTCGAGGCGATGATGATCGTCGCCGACAAGTCGACGACGCTGGTGCTGACCGGTACCGGCGACGTGCTGGAGCCCGAGCACGGCGTCGCTGCCATCGGCTCCGGCGGCAATTATGCGCTCGCCGCGGCGCGCGCGCTTGCCGATGCGACCGACATGGAAGCCGACGAGATTGCCCGCCGCGCCATGCAGATCGCCGGCGAGATTTGTGTCTACACCAATGCCAACGTAATCGTGGAGGCTCTCGATGCCGACCGCTAACGCCGCTTTCAGATCGGAGCCCGAAGACATGACCTCCGAAACCGCCGGAACCGACGGCAAGGCGACATTCTCGCCGCGCGAGACCGTCTCCGAGCTCGACCGCTTCATCATCGGCCAGCACGACGCCAAGCGCGCCGTCGCCATCGCACTCCGGAACCGCTGGCGCCGCCAGCAGCTCAAGGGGCCGATGCGCGAGGAGGTGCTGCCGAAGAATATCCTGATGATCGGCCCGACCGGCGTCGGCAAGACCGAGATTTCGCGCCGCCTGGCGAAGCTCGCCAACGCGCCCTTCGTCAAGGTCGAGGCGACCAAGTTCACCGAGGTCGGCTATGTCGGCCGCGACGTGGAGCAGATCATCCGCGATCTCGTAGAGATCGGCATCGGCCTGGTGCGCGACGAGAAGCGCCGCGAGGTGCAGGCGAAGGCTCACCTGCAGGCCGAGGAGCGGGTGCTCGACGCGCTGGTCGGCGAGCATGCGAGTCCCACGACGCGCGACAATTTCCGCAAGCGCCTGCGCGCCGGCGAGCTCGACGACAAGGAGATCGAGGTGCAGGTGAAGGACACCTCGAACCCGATGGGCGCCTTCGAGGTGCCCGGCATGCCCGGCGCCTCGATCGGCGTGATGAATGTCGGCGAGATGCTCGGCAAGGCGCTGGGCGGAGGCCGCACCAAGTCACGCAAGGTGAACGTCAAGGATTCCTACAAGCTGCTGCTCGACGAGGAGGCCGACAAGCTGCTCGACCAGGACGTAGTGGTGAGCGAGGCGATCCGCGCCGTGGAGGACGACGGCATCGTCTTCCTCGACGAGATCGACAAGATCGCCTCGCGCAACGACATCTCCGGCGGGCCGTCGCGCGAGGGGGTGCAGCGCGACCTGCTGCCGCTCGTCGAAGGCACGACGGTCGCCACCAAATACGGGCCGGTGAAGACGGACCATATCCTCTTCATCGCGTCCGGCGCGTTCCATGTGTCGAAGCCGTCGGTCCTGCTGCCCGAGCTGCAGGGCCGCCTGCCGATCCGCGTCGAACTCAGCGCGCTCTCCGAGGACGATTTCCGCCGCATCCTGACGGAAACCGAGGCGAGCCTCATCAAGCAGTACAAGGCGCTGATGGCGACCGAAGGCGTCACGCTGGAATTCACCGAAGACGCGATCAACGCGGTCGCGCGCACCGCGGTGGCGGTGAACTCGTCGGTGGAAAATATCGGCGCGCGCCGCCTGCAGACGGTGATGGAGCGGATCCTCGACGAGATCTCCTTCAACGCCACCGACCACGCCGGCGAGACCGTCGTCGTCGATGCCGCCTACGTGGAGGCGCACATCGGCGATCTCGCCCGCAACGCCGACCTCTCGCGCTTTATCCTCTAGATGGAAACTTCCCCTCCCCTTGCGGGGAGGGGTCAGGGGAGGGGTGGCGCGGCGTCTTCGCTCAGCCCCGCCCCGGGTCGTTCGGCGCCCAAAGCGACACCCTGGCGCGCACATAAGCGCGCATACGCTGCAAGAACTGCGTCGAGCTTCGGTCGATCGTCTCGACCGTCTCCCGCGCCGCGCCGGGCAGCTCGACGCGGAAGAGCATGCCGTCATAGGCGCGCGCCACCGGCTTGAACCAACCCTTGCTGTTGAAGGCGCGCACATAGTCGTTGAAGGCGGAAAACTCGTTCAGCGCGTCGAAGAACTCGTCGAAATAGACGTAGTCGCCGGTGCGGAGCAGCGGGTGCATGCTGGTCAGCACGTAGAGCGCCGCGGAGTAGAGGTCGCTGTCGATGTTCACGACCATCGGCCGCTCTTTCCGCCGACCGTCCGGGAACACCTGCTGCAGCGCTTCGGGCAGGGTCTCCTGGAACAGCCCCTTGAAGAGCAGGGCGCGCTCGTCATAGACGGCGGGCGGAAATGCCGCCTTCAGGTCACCCGCCTCGCGTCCGACCCACAGCGCGCCGTTCTTGCGGATCCGCACCCAGGGCTGCGGCAGCCCCTCGAACGTGTCGAAGCCGTAGAACCGCGCCTTGGGCTCCGGCGTCCACTCGATCACCCGGTTGAACGTGGCGCAGCTCATCACGCCGAACTCGAGATAGTCGATCGGCTGCGTGCCGAGCGACTTCAGCAGCCAGCGCAGCAGCCCGCGCTTGCCGAGCCGCCGCTCCTTCTGCGTGCAGCGGATCGGCCCATGCTCGATCGAGACCTCCGGGTTGGGCTCGAAGAGGCGAAGCTCGGCGCCCTTCGTCTCCTCCAGGAAGGCTTCCATGCTGCGATAGCCGTCGGAATAGTAGCTCGAGGCGTGCGCCTCCGAATTCCGGGATTTTCCGACGATCGCGACCATTCCTGCCTCTGCCTTGCCGGCTCTGTCGACGGGCGCCTCGGCGGGCGGCGCGCAGACTGCGATTTTCCCGCCCGTGCGGCAAGCGTCCAGACGGGCGCAGGCCGGGGTTCCGTTTCCGCCGTTTCCGTAGCCGCTCAGCCGTTGTAAGAGAAGCGCGCGCCGGCGCGCATGTGCACAGGATTAGTGATGAAGGCGACGCGGTACTGGATGACGCCCTTCTGGGTCGCAGCGCTGGCGACCGGCGCGAAATCCTTCCGTGACAATCCCGTCCTCGGTTCGCCCGCGCTGAACCGCCGCGGCCTGCATTGCCGCCGCGCGAAGCTCGCCCACGCCATGGCCTGGCGCCGCCGCGCGCGCCTTGCGCACCTGATCTCGGCGGAAGACCGTGCCGCCTTCGACCGCGACGGGTTCGTCGCGCGGAGAAACTTCCTGCCGGCGGCGGAATTCGACCGGCTGCGCGCGGAAGTCTTCGCGCACGCGGCGCCGGCGCGCGAGATGCTGCAGGGAGACACCATCACCCGCCGCTTCGCCGTCGATCCCGAGTTCATCGCGGCGGTCCCCGCGATCCGCGGGCTCCTCGCCAATCGCGACTGGCGCGGACTGAATCGCTATGTGGGCTCGTTCGACCAGGAGCCGCTGACCTACGTGCAGACGATCCTGAGCCATGTGCGGAACGCCAAGCCCGACCCGCAGACCGATCTCCACATCGATACTTTCCACCCGACGGTGAAGGCCTTCTATTTCCTGACCGACGTCGCCGGGGACGAAGGTCCGTTCGTCTACGTTCCGGGCTCCCACCGGCTGACACCCGGCCGGCTCAAATGGGAATACGAGCAAAGCATCGGAGCCGCGACGAGCGGCGACCGGCTTGCCTCGCGCGGCTCGCTCCGCGCCACGCCGGCCGACGTCGCCGCGATGGGCTTTGGCGCGCCGCGCGCCTTCGCGGTCCCCGCCAACACGCTGGTCGTCGCCGACACGGTGGGCTTCCACGCGCGCGGGCTTTCCGTTCGCCCCTCGGTGCGCGTCGAGATCTGGACCTACGGACGCCGGAACCCGTTCCTGCCGTGGGCGGGGCTCGATCCGTGGAGCATTCCGGGCCTCGCCGAGCGGCGAATTCCGTTCCTCTGGCAGGCGCGCGATTTTCTCGAGCGGAAGGGAATCATGGGCCAGCCGTGGAAGCCGGTTGGCCGGATCAGGCCGCAAGACCCGCCTGGCTCGCGATCTGCCTAAGCGATCCGACCGGCCGCGCGCCGACATGGCTGATGACCTCGGCCGCCGCGAGCGAACCGAGCCGACCGCACACCGCGTAGGGAAAATCGCGCGACAGGCCGTAGAGGAAGCCGGCGGCATAGAGATCGCCGGCGCCCGTCAGGTCGACGATCCGCTCGACTTGCGCGGCCGGGATGCGCAGGCGTTCGCCGCCGGCGACGACCATCGAGCCTTCAGCGCTCATCGTGACAATCGCCAGCGGCACGTCGCGCGCGAGGCACTCCACCGCCGTGGCGAAATCGCTCGTCTGGTAAAGCGACAGCGCCTCGTGCTGGTTGGCGAAGACGATGTCGAGCGCGCCGGTGCGCATCAGCTCCACGAACTCCCCGCGGAAGCGGTCGACGCAGAAGGAATCGGAGAGCGTGATGGCGACCTTGCGCTTCGCCCCGTGCGCGATCCCGGCGGCGATGCGGAACGCCTCTTTTGCCTTGGGCGGATCCCACAAATAGCCCTCGAGATAGGTGATCCTGGCGCCCTCGACGGTGTCCCGGTCGATGTCGGAGGGCGAAAGCTCCTGGCAGGCGGCGAGGTAGGTGTTCATGGTGCGCTCGCTGTCCGGCGTGATGAGGATCATCGAGCGGGCGGTCGGCGTGCCGTCAGTCAGCGGCGCCGCGGGGAAATGAATCCCGAGCGCGTGCATGTCGTGGCGGAAGAATTTGCCGAGCTCGTCATCGGCCACCTTGCCGATGAAGGCGGCGCGGCCTCCGAACGAGGCGACCCCCGCGGCGGTGTTTCCCGCGCACCCTCCCGAGACGAACTGGGTGGTCCCCATGCGGTCGAAGAGCCGGTCGGCCTCCTTGCCGTCGATCAGCCGCATCGAGCCCTTCACCAGGCCCTCGCTCACCAGAAAATCCTCCTCCGTCTGCGCCAGCACGTCGACGATCGCGTTCCCGATCGTCAGCACGTCGAACTTCGCCTCGGCCATGCACCCTCGCTCTTCGACAGGACGCGTGGCCGTAGCGAATCGATGCGCGCTTGGCAAATTCGCAGCCGGCGGCGGGAGGAGTGCGGCGTTTTCACTCCCTCTGTCGTCAGCCCCGGGGGTTGACCCGGGCATGCTTTCGGTCCCGCACTTGGAGCGCCCCTGATGCGACCCGGATAGACCCTACGGTCCAGCCGTGGGATGACGACGAACTCACACGAAAAGAGCCATGCTCCGCGCTGCTTCGCTCGCCCTCGAGGACATTCTGTCGCCGCCGTTCCGCGGCGTGCTCGGCAAGGCGCTGGGGCTTACGCTCCTGCTGCTGGCGATCCTGTGGCTTGCGCTCGAATGGCTGCTGGCGAGCTGGGTCGCCACGTCGTGGCCATGGCTCAACACCATTTTCGAGATTCTCGCCGGGATCGGCCTCGTGATCGGCCTCGGTTTCCTGGTCGCGCCGGTCGCGGCGCTTTTCGCCGGACTCTTCGTCGACGACATCGCCGAGGCCGTGGAGCGCACCCACTACCCTTCCGACGCCCCCGGCCGTCCGCTGCCGTTCGGCAATTCCCTCCTCACGTCGCTGCGGTTTCTCGGCATCGTGCTGCTGGTCAACGCCTTCGCCTTGCCGCTGGTGCTCTTCGTCGGCTTCGGAGTCCTGATCTTCCTCTTCGCCAACGCCTATCTGCTAGGCCGCGAATATTTCGAGCTGGTGGCGCTCCGCCACTACGACGAGGAAACCGTCCGGCGTCTCCGCGCCCGCCATTCCGGCCAGGTTTTCGGCGCCGGGCTGCTGATTGCCCTGTTCATCGCTATCCCGGTCGTCAATCTGCTCGCGCCGCTTTTCGCCACCGCCTTCATGGTGCACCTGGAAAAAAGCATAGCGGAGGAGGAGCGGCAGGTCTGGGGGTCCGTCCGCCCGTGAGCGCTTTCAGGCCTTCCGGGTTGAACGGATAGCCGGCAAAGCCGTTTCCCTTGCGAAAACAGGCAGGGAGGCTGGTCGGTTGCCGAAGGTGATGGCGCTCTGGGAGCGGGTTCGCACAAGTCTCTGGTTTCTTCCCACGCTGATGCTTGCCGGCGGGGCATTCCTTGCGTGGATCGCGCTGGACGTGCAGATCGAGGCGGATGCATCCGGCTTCATCTGGTGGCTTAATCAGGGAAGCGCGCAGGAGGCAGGGCGGCTTCTTTCCGCGTTGCTCGGCTCGCTCATCACGATGGCGACGCTGGTCATTTCCATCACCATCGTTGTGCTGACGCTCGCTGCCGGCCAGCTCGGTCCCAGGCTTATTCGCAGCTTCGTCGGTGACCGGCGCACCCAGGCGGTGATCGGCTTCTTCATCGGCACCGTGGTCTACATTCTTCTCATCTTCCGCCTGCTCGACAGCGATCTCCCCAAGGAGGCCGTTCCGCATTTTGCCGTGACCATGGCAAGCGTCCTTGTCTTCCTCTGCCTGATCACTCTGCTTTTCTACATCAACCACCTGTCGCGCTCGATCGTCGCCGACACGGTGGTCAATCGCGTCGGCGACGAGCTCGACAGCGCCATTCGCGCCAATCTTCCGGGTTCGGCCGTCGAAATTCCGACCCTCGTGCTGCACAGGCCGAACAGTGCTGCCGCCCGCTACCGCTCGCCACAAAGCGGATACATCGAGACGCTGGACTACGAGGGCCTGGCGCGAAAGGCCGGCGCCCGCGGCGCTCTTGTCGAGCTTCAGGTGCGGCCCGGCCATCACGTCCTGAAGGATCGCACGCTCGCTCTGGTCTGGCCGTCGACGGCGCTCGATGATGCGTTGCAACTCGAAATCGGCGCGGCGATCGGAATCGGCCGCGAGCGCACGCCGGTGCAGGACATCGAGTTCTCGGTCCGCCAGCTTGTCGAAGTGGCGCTCCGCGCACTGTCGCCGGGGATCAACGATACCTTCACGGCCATTGCCGTGATCGACCGGCTGAGCGCTTCGATCGCGCTGGCAATGGAAATGAGCCCGGCCCGCCGCTACTGGAACGACGGTGAGGGACAGGTGCGTGTCGTCGCGGAAGTTTCGACCTTCGCGGGGCTCGTCGATATCGCCTTCAACCAGATACGCCAGGCAGCCGCGGGGCAAGTCGCCGTGCTGATCCGACTTCTCGAAGTATTGACGGCCCTCTCCGAGGGCGCTGGCGGGGGCGAGCACGAGGCCGTCCTGCATCGACACCGAAAGTCGGTGATCCTCACCGCCCGCGCTTCGATCTCCCACCGCGACGATCTCGCGGCGCTCGAAGCGCAATACCGGCATGCAGGCGGGGAAACGAGCGAGGCTTAGTGCTCGGCCCGCGCGCGACTAACGCACCGTCACGCCGATCCGGTGCCACGCGTTGTTCATGTAGCCCTTGACGTTCCACACCGTCTGCAGCCGTTCCGGCTGCGTTTGCGCTGCGGAATCCCAGGCGCGGACGACGAGTTCCGTTTGCCCCGGTTCAAGTCTCGCGTCCGCGCTCCAGAGCGTCCAGGTCCATGCGCCGCTCCCTTCAAGCTCGGCCTTCTGCCAGGTGGCGCCGCCATCGGTGGAGACGTCGACGCGTCCCACCGTGCGCCCGCTGCCGGCAACCGCGTAGCCGCGGATCGTTGACGTCCCGCGCTTCAGCTCCGCGCCGTCGAGCGGGGTCAGCACGGCGGAATTGACCGGCAGCTCGCCGAGCATCACGCCGACGCCGCGCTCGGCCTCGTCGGCGTGCATGCCAACGGGCAGGAGTTTGTAGTCGTTCTGCTGGAAATAATTGTCGGAGGGATGGTCCGCGACCTCGATCGCGGTCAGCCACTTGACGCTGCGCGCGCCGATGTAGCCGGGCACCACGACGCGCAGCGGAAAGCCGTGCGCCGGCGAAAGCGGCTCGCCGTTCATCGCAAAGGCGACGAGCACCTCGGGCGAGAGCGCCTTCGCGAGCGGGATGGAGGCGCCGAAGCTCGTCGCGACGCCCCCGGCCATTACGCTGTCGGCGGACGAGAAGATCACATGCAGATCGCCGCTCGCGGCCCCGGCGCGCGCGAGAATGTCGGCGAGCCGCACGCCCGTCCACTCGCCATTGCCGACCG
The DNA here is from genome assembly GCA_038211615.1 of Hyphomicrobiales bacterium. Classification (GTDB taxonomy): domain Bacteria; phylum Pseudomonadota; class Alphaproteobacteria; order Rhizobiales; family Afifellaceae; genus DASWJZ01. Next base: position 18,883 of record JBBQVL010000052.1, on the reverse strand, counting down.
CGCCCTGGTGCCACGTCGTGCCGGCGACGGTCTCGACCGCGTTCAGCTCCTCGCGGCGATTGCCGGCGCAGAGGAGCGTCGCGGCGGTGCAATGCTGCGGAAAATCGCGCCGCAGGTCGTCGAGGCCGAGCTCCAGCGGCGCGGCGACCCGCCCGCCGATCCTGAGCCTGTGCGTCGCGGGATCGAGGGACGGCACGTCGCCATGCGTGCGGATGAAGAAAAGCTCCTGCGGCGTGATCCAGCTCTTTGCGAGCAGCGACAGCGGCGGCTCGGCGTTAAGCGGGCGCTCCGTGCGCATGATCAGGTTCGAAAGAGGGGACGATTGAGGCACGGGGCTCTCGAATGCTCAAGTATCACGCAACATCATTCTAACGATTGCGGGCCTATGAGCAATCTGTTCCGAAAGCCTTTCCCAGCCGGATTTGCTGCCGAAGAGTGACGACCGGCCTTCTCGTGCGCCCGCGCCGCCTAACCGAAGAGCGGCTTCAGTCGAGGATTGCGGTGCATCGCCGGGTGGCTTCCGACCCACGCGTCGAGCCCGACGACGCGCCCGGCGCCGACCGCGGCGAGATAGAAGAGCAGGGCCGCATAGACGAGGTGGAAATCGACGATGAAATTGTCAGCGTCGCCGACATAGGGGAAATCCATGAAGGCCGCCCAATAGAGCAGCATCAGCACCCCGCCGACCGATGCGCTCACCCGCACCATCAGGCCGACGAGCAGCGAAACGCCGATGAGGAGATGACCCCAGGCGACAAGGAAGGCGATGATCGAAACCACCATGGCCCCGGCGAACACGCCATAGACGTCATGGAAGGTCCGGACGCGGTTCAGGAATTCGCCGATGTCCCAATGCGGATTGAGCACCTGCCGCGACGCTGCGTAGAGAAACGTCCACGCCATGACGAGACGGAAGAAGACGACGAAGGCGGCTTGGTAGCGTGTCGCAAGCACCGGACGACCCCAGATGAAAACAGGCATCGAATAGCCCGCGAGCCTCGCTCCGGCTTTGACCTGGCGCAAAACGTCCGGCTCAGCCGATCTCTTCGATCAGGCTTGGCAGCTCGCCGAGATGCGCGAGCCGCCGGAAGCGCGGTGCTTCGGCTGGCTCCTCCGCGTGCTCGAGCGTCCAGGTCAGCGCGTGCGGCACGAACACGCCCCAGCCTCCCGCCTCGATCGCCGGAATAACGTCGGAGCGGAGCGAATTCCCGACCATCATCGCCCGCGCCGCGCCGTCGCCATGCCGGGCGAACAGGCGCTCATAGGTCGCGGCGCTCTTCTCGCTGACGATCTCCACCGCGTCGAACAATTCGCCCAGTCCCGATTGCGCCAGCTTCCGCTCCTGGTCGAAGAGGTCGCCCTTGGTGATGAGCACGATCCGGTAATCGCCCGCGAGCTTCTCCAGCGTCTCGCGTGCCTGCGGCAGCGTCTCCACCGGGTGCGCGAGCATCTCGCGTCCGAAGCCGAGGATCTCCTGCACCACGGAAGCGGGCGCGCGCCCTTCGGTCACCTCCAGCGCCGTCTCGATCATCGACAGGGTGAACCCCTTGATGCCGTAGCCGTAGTGCTTGAGGTTCCGCCTCTCCGCCTCCAGCAGCCGCGCTCCGATATGTTCCGGCTCCGCATGCTCTTTCAGCAGCCCCGCGAACCGCTCCTGCGTCAGCTTGAAGAACTGCTCGTTCTGCCAGAGCGTATCGTCGGCATCGAAGCCGATGGTGGTGAGCATTATGGGTTTCATGTCCGTCGGCTCGAGACGAATTCATTCTAATTTTAGCTGGCGGTGCCGGACGCTTACAGACCCGAGGCTTGCTAGGAGGGGAAACTATTGATGGTTCACCGTTCGACGTAGTATCTTCTTGCCATGATCCGCTCCTGGCGGGATGCCGCTACCGAGAAGGTCTGGCTGGGTGATCGCCCCCGCCAGTTTCGTGGACTGGATTTCGCGGCAGCGACCGAACTGCTGGCCGCGCTAAATGTCGCGAAAACGTTGAGTGATCTCAGTCCGTTGAAGAGCGTCGGGTTGCACAAGTTGAAGGGTGATCGCAAATCACAGTGGGCGATGACCGTCAACGCGCGATGGCGGATATGCTTCGAGTTCAGAAAAGCTGACGCGTTCAATGTGCAGCTCGTCGATTACCACAGAGGTTAGATGATGGCTCCCGTCGTTCACCCCGGCCGATTGCTTAAGCGCGAAATCACCATCAGAGGCCTGAGCGCCAACCGCCTCGCCCTCGACCTTGGCGTTCCGTCGGGCCGTATCACGGATATCTTGAATGGCAGGCGGTCGATCACCGCCGATACGGCAGTCAGGCTCGGGCGCTACTTTGGAAACAATGCCCAGTTCTGGCTCGAACTGCAAAGCCAGCACGACATCGCGGTGATCGAGCGAGAGAAAGGCGCGGAGATCATCGACCGCGTGAAGCCCGCGCAGGCGGCGTAAGGGATATCCGGCTCGCCGTCTGGAGTGGCTGTCGGCTAATGCGCCTCTTCCCAATTCCCTGCCGCGCGCGCGTCCACGTGCAGCGGCACCCTTAGCGCCACGGCCGGCATTGCTGCGTTCTCCATGACATGCCGGATCACCGGGATCGTCGCTTCGATCTCGTCGTCCGGCACCTCGAACACCAGCTCGTCGTGCACCTGCAGCAGCATCTTCGCGTTGAGCTTCGCCTCGTCCAGCGCGTCGTCCATGCGGATCATCGCGCGGCGGATGATGTCCGCCGCCGTGCCCTGGATCGGCGCGTTGATCGCAGCGCGCTCCTGAAAAGCGCGCAGCGACGGCTGTGAGGAGCGTATCTCCGGATAGTGCGCCTTCCGCCCGAACAGCGTCTCCACGTAGAGGTGCTCGCGGCAGAAGGCCTTGGTCTTCTCCATGTAGCCGCGGATGCCGGGGAAGCGCTCGAAATAGCGGTTGATGTAGTCGGCCGCCTCGCCGCGCGGGATGCCGAGCTGCGCCGCGAGGCCGAAGGCGGAGATGCCGTAGATGATGCCGAAATTGATCGCCTTCGCCCGCCGCCGCACGTTCGGGTCCATGCCCTGGACCGGCACGCCGAACATCTCCGACGCGGTCATCGCATGGATGTCGAGCCCCTCGTCGAACGCCTTCACGAGCTGCGGGATGTCGGCCATGTGCGCCAGCACCCGAAGCTCGATCTGGCTGTAGTCGGCGGAGACGAGCTTGTGCCCGTCATCGGCGATGAAGGCGCGGCGGATGGCGCGGCCCTCTTCGGTGCGGACCGGGATGTTCTGCAGGTTCGGCTCCGAGGAGGAGAGCCGCCCGGTCGAGGTGGAGGCCAGCGCGTAGTCGGTGTGCACGCGCCCGGTCTGCGGGTGGATATAGCCGGGGAGGGCGTCGGTGTAGGTGGATTTCAGCTTCGTGAGCTGCCGCCAGTCGACGATTCTCCGCGCGATCGGCACGCCCTCCAGCGCCAGGTCTTCGAGCACCTTCACGTCGGTCGACCACTGGCCGGTCTTGGTTTTCTTGCCGCCCGACAGCCCCATCTTGCCATAGAGGATGTCGCCGAGCTGCTTGGTTGAGCCGATGTTGAATTCCTGCCCGGCGAGCTCGTAGATCTCGGCCTCGGCCGCCGCCGCCTTCTGCGCGAAATTTCCCGAGAGGCGAGAAAGGATCTGCCGGTCGACCTTGATGCCGCGCCGCTCCATCCTGGCGAGCACCGGCACCAGCGGCCGCTCCAGCCGCTCGTAGACGCGCGCGACACGCTCCGCCGGCAGCCGCGCCTTCAGCACGCTCCACAGGCGCAGCGACAGGTCGGCGTCCTCCGAGGCGTAGCCGGTCGCCCGGTCGATCGGCACGCGGTCGAACGTCACCTTGTCCCTGCCGGTGCCGGCGACCGCCTTGAATTCTATGCGTTCGTGGCCGAGGAGGTCGGAAGCGAGCTCGCCGAGCCCGTGCCCGTGCTTCAGCGCGCCGGCGTCGAGCGCGTAGGACATCAGCATCACGTCGTCGACCGGCGCCATCTCGACGCCGTGGCGCGCCAGCACCAGCCAGTCGTCCTTGATGTTCTGTCCGATCTTCAGCACCGAAGGATCTTCCAGCGCGGGACGCAGCGCCTCGAGCGCCGCGTCGAGCGGGATCTGGTCCTTCTCCAGCCCGAACTTTCCGTCCGCCTGGGCAAAAATATCGCCGTCGCCGGTGCGATGGCCGAGCGGGATGTAGCCGGCGTAGCCGGGCTGCAGCGCCAGCGCGATGCCGGAGATTTCCGCCTGCATCGGCGTCGGGCCGGTCGCCTCGATCTCGATCGCCACCAGCCCGCGCGCGCGCGCCTCCGCCACCCAGCGCTGAAGATCTTCGAGCCGCCGGATGCAGTGATATTTCTCGACGTCGATCTTCGGCTGGCCCGCCACCTTGCGGCGAAGCTCGACCAGCGTCTGAGGCCCCCCAAGCGTGCCGATCGTCTCGCGCCCGCGTGCCGATGGTTCGAGGCTCGTGCCTGCCGCCCGCACCGCACCATGAGGGTCCCCACTTCCCTCATCCTGCTGCGGCGACGAAGCCGGCCGCGAAGGATCGGAAAGCGCCAGGCTGCCCTGCCGGCTGCTGCTCGGAACGGGCACCGGCCGCTCCGACACCCCCATGTCTGGCCCATGCGCGGGGGCGATGCCGCCGCCCGGCGGCCAGCCGGCGATCTCCAGCTTCGCCGGCGCGACCTCGTTCGCCTCAGTGCCGGTCTTCGCGGCGACGCGGCCGGTCAGCGCCGAAAACTCCATCGCCTTGGTGAAGGCGATGGCCTTGACCCCATCCACTGCCTCCACCGCCAAATCGTCGAGCGGCACGTCGAGTGGCACTTCGGTCGAAAGCTCCACCAGCCGGCGCGAGAGCCGCGCCTGGTCGGCGAATGCGATCAGGTTCTCGCGCCGCTTCTGCTGCTTGATCTCGCGCGCCATCAGCAGCAGCGTTTCGAGGTCGCCGTATTCGTCGAGAAGCTGCGACGCGGTTTTCGGGCCGATGCCCGGCACGCCCGGAACGTTGTCGGTGGAATCGCCGACCTGCAGGCGCTGGTCGATCATCTTCTCCGGGTAGACCCCGAACTTCTCCTTCACGCCCTCGCGGTCGATGACGGTGTTCTTCATCGTGTCGACCATCGAGATGCCCGGCCGCACGAGCTGCATCAGATCCTTGTCGGAGGAAACGATGGTGACGCTCGCGCCGCGCGCGGCCGCCTGCGAGGCGTAGGTCGCGATCAGGTCGTCCGCCTCCCAGCCCTCCTGCTCGAGGCAATGCAGGTTGAAGGCGCGCGTCGCCTGCCGGATCAGCCCGAACTGCGGGATCAGGTCGGAAGGGGGCTCGGGCCGGTGCGCCTTGTAGTCGGGATAGATTTCGCGGCGGAAGCTCTTGGCGGAGTAGTCGAAGATCACCGCGAAATGCGTCGGCTCGTCGCCGGGCTCCGGCGTCGGGCCTTCCTGCATCATCTTCCACAGCATGTTGCAGAAGCCTGCGACCGCGCCGACCGGCAGGCCGTCGCTCTTGCGCGTCAGCGGCGGCAGCGCGTGGAAGGCGCGGAAGATGAAGCCCGACCCGTCGACCAGGATCAGGTGGTCGCCGGCCTTGACCGGGGACTTTGCGACGGGTTCTCGGGGGGCTTTGGGCATGGCTCACATTTCGCCCGCCCGGCCCGTCAATTCAAGCGACACCTTGCCGGTTTCGCCAGGAGCAACTCCAGCCGCCGCGGTCCGCTTCCGCTAGCCGCGGAAGCCGACGGTCATCGTGGGCGTCCGGATGCTGTAGGCGCCGTAGGGGCTGTTGCCGCTGATAAAGCGAAAGCTCCCCTTCAGCGCGGTGATCGCCACCTTCTTCGCCGTATTGTCCGGATTGAAGATGAATGTGTCGATCGTGAGCCGCGAATTCGGGCCTATCACGATGCGCGTGTTGTCGATGAAGATGATCTGCGCGAGCCCGTTCGGGTTGGCAACGATTTCGTCGCCGACGAAAATCGCCCCCTGCAGCTGAATCAGGCGCTTCCCGCCCGGCCCGCTGGCGTTGACGGCGGGATCGACGCGCACGGCATGCCCGCTCGGCTCGATCGCCGCCGCGCCGCTGGAAACCGAGAGCGCCAGTGCCAGAGCCATCAGAGCGCCGGCGGCTGCGGTGACAAAGGATCGCGTGTTCATCGGACATCCCTCCCGTGCGTCTTGCATGGGTGGAAGTTCGCGTCCCGCGGTTTCCGGCCGATGTCGCGGCCGAAAGAAGTGGTTTCGCCACGGCGCGCAGGACGCAACACGCCGCGCTGCGGCCGAAGCGGTCGAGGCAAAATGGTAAGGGCCGCGCGGATGCCCGCGCGGCCCTTCTTCAGACTTCTGTCTGACGCCTTGTTGTCCCGATTATTCCGCCGGCACCATGGTCTCGCGCGGCTGCCGGTAGCGCCCGTCGATGCGCGCCCAGGCGGGCCGCTCGAAGAGGAACTTCCCGAAGCCGGTCCACCGGATGAACAGGTAGAGGAGGATCGGCGCGGTCACTCCGGCGAGCGTGACGAGCACCGAGATCGTGCCGATGTCCGTGATGATCCCGGTCTTGAAGAGCGCCGCGCGGCTCACCGCCATCGGCAGGAAGAAGGCGAGGTAGATGACGATCGAGTGCTCGCCCAGCCAGCGGAAGGCAGGCGCCGCCCGCGTTTGCGCGATCTGCGTCGCCCCGGTTATCACGGCGAGCGCGCCGATCAGCCCGAGCCCGAGGCTGACGAACGGCAGGTCGCCGTAGCCGTGGAAGACGGCGAACGCTTCTAGGATCGCCCAGAGCGCGAGGCCGGTCAGCGCGAAGCCGCGGTCCGCAGTCGCCTCATCGGCAAGCGCGAAGACATAACGGGCGAATATGTAGCCCGAGTAGAAGTAGACGAAGCGGCTGGCGAACTCGTCGATCAGCACCCAGCCGCTGTTGACGTGCGCGATCTCGAGCGCCGCCGCGCCGAGCCAAACGATGATCCACGGCACGTTCTTCAGGAACCGCGTGGCGAGCAGGAAGACCGCCAGCAGGTAGATGAACCAGAGCGTGCCCCAGGGCTCGATGAAGCCCATCGCGTATTCCCGCAGGAGGCCGTCCCAGCCCAACTCGGGCAGCATGCCCGGCGCCTTGAAGGCGAACTGGATGGTGAGCCACAGGACGTAGAAATAGGCGAAGTGCAGCACCTTGCGATCGAGGAAGAGCCGCCACGGCGCGTCGATGCGGCTTGCCAGGAAGAGGCCGGCGATGAGGAAGAAGTCCGGCATGCGGAAGGGGCGGGCGAATTCCACCACGTAGCTCATCCAGCCCGGCGCACCCGCCGCCTTCTCGACGCCGAGCGTGGAATGCATCATCACCACCATGATGATGCAAACGCCCTTGGCGACGTCGACCCAATCGACGCGTTCGCGCATGCTAGATTCCTCGAAATGCCGCCTTTGTAGATATTTGTGGGGAATCCCGGCGCGCCTGTCGCCCCTTTCCCTAAGAAAGGGTTAACGGGCATTAGGAGCGGCGGGTGGGAGCCGCCCCTCAAATCGACAAATTTGGCGTTGACAGGGCCGCTTCGACAGTAGAGCCGGGGAAGCATGGCGGGCCGCAAATCGCAGAAGCGCATCGAGCCGCAATTCGGCGCGGGAGAGCCTGCCGACACGGCGGGGCCGGAGGACGACTATCCCGTCGCCGAACGCCCCACTGCGACGCGCACGGCGAAGCCTGCGAAGCGCAAGCCGGCCGGCCGCAAGAAGCCGAAGAAGAGCGCGCGTGAGCGGCGCAAGCGCTCGCTCTTCGGGCGCTTCTTCCGCGGCATCTTCTACTGGGGCCTGGTGTTCTGCTTCTGGGGCGTGCTCGCCGGCGCCGGTCTCGTCGCCTACTTCGCCTCAGAGCTTCCCGGCGCTTCCGAATGGAAAGTGCCGGACCGGCCGCCGAATATCCAGATCCTGGCCGTCGACGGGCGGCTGATCGGCAACCGCGGGGACACCGGCGGCGAGGCTGTGCACATCGCGGAGCTGCCGCCCTATGTTCCGAACGCGGTGATCGCCATCGAGGACCGGCGCTTCCGCTCGCATTTCGGCGTCGATCCGGTCGGCCTTCTCCGCGCCGTGTCGAAGAACCTCTTCGCGGGCGGGGTGGTGGAGGGCGGCTCGACGCTGACGCAGCAGCTCGCCAAGAACATGTTCCTGTCGCCCGAGCGCTCGCTGAAGCGCAAGGTGCAGGAGGTGATCCTGTCGCTCTGGCTCGAGACGAAGTTCAGCAAGGACCAGATTCTCGAGATGTACCTGAACCGGGTGTATTTCGGTTCTGGCGCCTATGGCATCGCCGCCGCCGCGCACACCTATTTCAACACCGAGCCGCAGAAGCTCACACTGGCGCAGGCGGCGATCCTCGCCGGCGTGCTCCCCGCGCCGAGCCGCTACGCGCCGAACAAGAATCCGGAGGCCGCCCGGCAGCGCGAGGAGATCGTGCTCGCCGACATGGTGGCGTCGGGGTTCGTCACCGCCGACGAGGCGAAGAACGCGCGCGACAATCCCCCCGTCGCTGCCGACTACAGCACCGCCGGCAGCGGCAACTACATCGCCGACTGGGTGATGGACGTGCTGCCCTACCATGTCGGCACCGTCGAGCAGGACGTGGTGGTGGAGACGACGGTCGACCTCAACCTGCAGAAGGAGGCGGAGAGCGCCGTCGGCGAGACACTCGACGCCGAGGGCGAGAAATACGGCATCGGTGAAGGCGCGATGGTGGTGGTCGACGGCACCGGCGCGGTGCGCGCGATGGTCGGCGGCCGCGACTACGCGAAGAGCCAGTACAACCGCGCCGTCGATGCCCGCCGGCAGCCGGGATCGGCCTTCAAGCCCTTCGTCTACCTGACCGCCATCGAGAAGCTCGGCTACCGGCCCGATACGGTGATGATCGACCAGCCGGTGACGTTCGGCACCTGGTCGCCGCAGAACTATGACGGCAAATTCCATGGTCCGATGACGCTGAAGGACGCGCTGGCGAAGTCGATCAACACCGTCGCCGCGCAGCTCGCCGATCAGGTCACGCCGGAATCGGTGGTCCAGACGGCGAAGCGCATGGGCATCAACTCGCCGCTCGGCGCCAACCCGTCGATCGCGCTCGGAACCTCGGAAGTGTCGCTGCTGGAGCTGACCGGCGCCTACGCGCCGTTCTCCAACGGCGGCTTCGCGGTGCTTCCCTACGTGGTGCAGCGCGTCCGCACGCCGGACGGCACGGTGATCTTCGACCGCAGCGGTTCCGGCCTCGGCCGCGTCGCCTCGATCGAGAGCGTGGCGCTGATGAACGACATGCTGCAGGCGACGGTCGAGATGGGGACCGGCGTGAAGGCCGCGATCCCGAACTGGCCGGCCGGCGGCAAGACCGGCACCAGCCAGAATTTCCGCGATGCCTGGTTCATCGGCTACACCGCGAACCTCACCGCCGGCGTCTGGGTCGGCAACGATTCCGACGCGCCGACCAAGCACGCTTCCGGCGGCAGCGTCCCGGCGGAGATCTGGGCGAAGTTCATGACCAAGGCGCATCAGGGCGTGCCGGTGGCGCAGCTGCCGGGGACCGAACTCGTGTCCTACCTGCTCGCCCAGCCGCAGCCGACCGAGGAGACCGGCGGCTGGGGCAACTACGCCGCCGCCAATCCGGAGGAGCAGCGCTCCAACGAGCAGCGCATGCAGCAATGGATCATGCGCGACAATGACGGCGCCGCACCGCCGCAGCAGATCCAGCCCGTGCAGCAGCGCGGCGGATTCTTCCGCAGGCTCTTCGGGGGGTAGCCTCCCTACCCACTTGTCATCCCGGTTCGGCCGCAGGCCGAGACCGGGACCCAGATACGGCGACGGCGGACATGCTGCTGCGAGCCTTCGGACGCCGACGTTTGGGTCCCGGACAGCCGCGTTCCGCGCCTTCCGGGATGGCAACATGCGAGGCCGTGATTCCTAGGCCGCGCGTCCTACCGCCGAGAGCGCCACGCCGGATTTGTTCAGCCAGGCGCGCGCCACCGCGTGGTCGGGATCGAGCCGCGCAACGATGTTCCAGAATTTTGCGCCGTGGTTCATTTCCTTGAGATGCGCCACTTCGTGCGCGGCGAGGTAGTCGAGCACGCGTGGCGGCGCCATCACCAGCCGCCAGGAGAAGGTGAGCACACCTTTCGACGAGCAGGAACCCCAGCGGCTCTTCGGGTCGCCGACCCGCAGGCCGGCCGGCGTGCGGCCGAGCGCTGTTGCATGGCGGGCGACGGCGCGCTCCAGGTCGCGGCGCGCCTCGCGCCTCAGCCATTCGGTGATGCGCCGCGCCATGAATTCCGCCTCGCCCGGCACGTGGAGGACAAGTTCCTCCTCTCTGCGCTCGAGCGTCACGACCCCGCGCCCGCGGAGCGAACGGATGCGGCAGGGCGTGCCGCGCAGCGGAAACACGCTGCCATGCGAGAACGGCGACGGGGGCGCCAGCCGCCCCAGCCGCTCCTCCAGCCATTCGATATTGCGGCGAAGGAACGCCTCGCCGTGGACCAGCGAAGTGCGCGCCGGAAGGGTCAGGACAGGCAGGCCGAGCGCCTCGTCGACGCGCAAGATAAGCCGCTGCGCTCGGGCATTCCGGCGGATTACCACGGGAATCTTCCGCCCCGATGACGCGATCAGGAGCTTTTCCGGTGCGCGCTTGAGGGCGGAGACCATGCCCAATTCTTGCCTGACTCGCCCTTTCGCGGAAGAGGCAAAACGAAGCCACCGCGAATAAAAGTCGACAGACGAAAACGGGGCCACCTGGGCGGCCCCGCTCTCGTCGACCAATTACCGGTTTCAGGCGGAAGCTTAGTTGCCTCCGCTGGTCCGGTTGCGGAACTCGCGCATGAAGCTGTCGAATTCCTCGGTGTCCTTCACCCGGCGGAGCTCGGCGAGGAAGGTTTCGAACTCGGCGCGCATGGCTTCCACCTTGCGGCGCTCCTCATCCAGCCGCTTCAGCTCCTGCGCCCGGTATTCGTCGAAGGCGGCGTTTCCGGTACGGCCCTGGAACCCGCCCTGGAAGCCGAACGCACCGCCGTCGCGGAAGCGCGGCGCGCGCTCGCCGAAGGAGCGGAAATGCCCCTTCACTTCCTCCGCCTTCGCCCTGATCTCATCGCCCCAGATGATGTACGCGAGCATCGCCAGGCCAAGCGGCCAGAACACGGCGAAGCCGATGATCATCAGCACGATGTTGAGGCCAGTCCAGCGGCCGCGCGAGCCGAAACGCGGCGCGGTAGCAGTGTGGTTCATTTCAGTCTCCCGTTGACTACGACCAAAATGAAATGGGGACCCCAGACCCGCCTTCAAGCGAAATGCGACATGGCCGAGCTCAGCCCATGTCGCTTTTTCCAGCCGCGGGCAAGTCTGGGCCGGCGGAGCCGCGGCGCTCGCGAAGTGACGCCTCAGGAGCGCGGCCGCCAGCGCGAGCGCCGGCAGAGCCAGCAGCGTGGCGGGCGCAAGCGGAACGCCGGTCGCCGCGAGCCCTGCCGCGGTGAGGCAGCCCGCGATGCAGCCAAGGTCCCATCCCGCTTCCGCCGCGATCTGGAATCGGAGCGGGCAGGGCGAGGCCTTGGCGATCGTGTAGGTCGCGCTTCCGAGCACCGGCAGCAGCAGCGGCAGCACGAATGCACCGAGCGCGTTGGCGGCGACCGCGAGCCACGGCAGGCCGAAGCTCGCCGCGCGCACCGCCACCACGGCGGCGGCGGCGCCGTATGCGATCGTCACCGCCCGGCGCGCGTGTCCCAGGTCCACGTGCCGGCCAAGCAGCAGGCCGCCGCCCGCTCCCACCAGCGCGGCGAGCGCCATCGCACCGCCATAGGCCGCGATGCTTTCGCCGAGCGAAAGGAAGAGCGCGACCTGCCACACGAACACGAACCACGCGTCGAACCATGCGTCGGTCGCATAGAGGATCGCGCCGAGCCGGGCAGCGCGGAGCGCTCCCGGCGCGGACGCCTTCACCGCGACGTTGGGTGCGCCGAGGAGAGGAAGCGCCGCCATCGCCTGCACGAGCCCCACCGCCGCGAACATCGGCCGGGGGCCGAGCGTTACCAGCGCCCACGCGCCGAGGAGCGGTGCGACGATCCCCGCCACCGCCACCAGCGCCTCGCGTGCGCCGATCTGGTGCCCGCGATGCTTGTCGTCGCCGAGCATCGCGAAGTAGGCGTTGTAGGACGGCCAGTAGAACACCTCGCCCAGCGCCGCCACGATGCAGAGCGCGACGAGCGCCGCACCCACGCCGTCCACTTCCGCCAGCAGCGGATATTGCAGGGCGATGCCGAACGTCCCGGCGATCAGCATCGGCTTCAGGCCGAAGCGTATCGCAAGCGGCAGGATGATGGGCCGGATCGCAAAGCGGAAAGCGAGGATCGCCGCTTGCGCGGTCAATGCCCCGGGGACGGACACACCGGCCCGCACCAGGAACACAAGGAAGAAGATACCGCCGGCGCCCTGGGCCAGAGCCTGGATGCCGGAATGCAGATTGACGCGATTGATCGCGTCGTTGCGCAGGAATGCCATGGAAGAACTGCCGACGAATGAGGACGTGAGGGGCTCCGGCCTCAGGGAAGCCGGGAAGGCGATGCGGCTATGCCGCTACGACTTGTCCTCACGCATGGTAGTCAATCCTCGGTCGGCGTTCTCACTACTGCCGCAAAATGCACAGAACGGCAAGCCCGGCCGGACATCAGCGACAAGGCACGGACGCGCCGACCGTCGGTCCGCTCGCTCAGGCGCTGACTCGCTTCCGCGCGGCGCCGGTTTTCTTCGACGCGGGCGGCGCGCCGCCGTTCGCGCCCTTCGCCTTCGCATTGTGCCTGGCGATGAAATCGGCGATGCGCGGCTGGATCTCGGAACGGTAGCGCGAGCCGTTGAAGACGCCGTAATGGCCGACGCCCTTGGCGAGCCAGTGCTGGCGCATCTCGTAGGGGAGGTTGGAGCAGAGCGTCTGCGCCGCCTTCGTCTGCCCGACGCCGGAAATGTCGTCGCGCTCGCCTTCGACCGTCAGCAGCGCCGTATGGCGGATGGTCTCGGTGCGGATCGGCCGGCCGCGATGCGTCATCAGCCCGTTCGGCAGCAGGTGCTTCACGAAGACCGTCTCCACCGTCTGCAGATAGAACTCCGCCGTCAGGTCCATCACCGCGAGGTATTCGTCGTAGAACTCGCGATGCTTCTCGGCGGGGTCGCCGTCACCATCCACGAGGTGCTGGTAGAATTCCTGGTGGGCGGTGGCGTGGCGCTCGTAGTTCATCGCCATGAAGCCGGAGAGCTGCAGGAACCCCGGATAGACCTTTCGCATGAAGCCCGGATGCGGGAAGGGCACCGCCATGATGGTGTTGCGGCGGAACCAGTCGGTGCCGCGCGCCTCGGCGAGCTGATTGACGGCAGTCGGCGCAAGGCGCGTGTCGATCGGCCCGCCCATCAGCGTCATCGAGCGCGGCGTCAGAGGATCGCGGGCTTCATTCATGAGCGCCACGGCGGCAAGCACCGGCACAGACGGCTGGCAGACCGCCATCAGGTGCGTGCCCGGCCCGAGATGCGCGATCAGCTCGATCACATAGTCGATGTAGTCGTCGAGATCGAACGCCCCGTCCGATACCGGCACCATTCGCGCGTCGGTCCAGTCGGTGATGTAGACATCGTGCTCGGGGAGCATCGCCTCCACCGTGCCGCGGAGCAGGGTGGCGTAGTGCCCGGAGAGCGGGGCGACGATCAGGAGCTTCGGATCGGGGGCGCGGTCCTTCGGCAGGTCGCGACGGAAATGCAGCAGCGAGCAGAACGGCTTGCGGAACACGATCTCCTCCGCCACGCCCACCGGTTTGCCGTCCACCTTTGTCGTCGTCAGCCCGAATTGCGGCTTGCCGTAGCGGCGCGTGGTGCGCTCGAAGAGCTCCGCCGCCGCTGCCATCTGGCGGCCGAGCGGCGTTTCGGAAAGCGGATTGAGCGGGTTCTGCAGGGCAAGCCGCGTCATGTCGGCCGCAGCGCGCCACGGCGCCATCGCGGCGTGGTTCAGTTCATAGAGCTGGTAGAAGGACACAGGCGGACCTGCTTTCACGGGATTGTGCGGCGCGGAATGTCATCCCGCACTGCAAATCTAACGCGTTAAGCCTGCGTGACAACTGCCCATTTCGGCATCGCCTCCGGTATTTTCGTCGCGGGCGCGCGTCGGCGTGGGGATCTATTCGCCCGTCTGCATCAGCGCGCCGGTCTTCCGCGCCGAACGGAGGAGCAGGCCGAATCCCGCCGAAGCCGCCGTGAAATAGAGGATATTCAGCAGAAATGCCGTGATCATCGACGGCCCGTCGAAGCGGTTTTCGATAAGAAGCGTCCGGAGACCCTCGAAAACGTGCGTCGGGGGAAGCGCCAGGGAAATCCACTGCAGCCAGACCGGCAACGTGGACACCGGATAATAGACGCAGCAGAGCGGCAGGAGCAGGAAAGTCAGGCTCCATGCCAGCCCTTCCGCGCCAAGCCCCTTCTTCAGCACCATGCCGGAGGCGACGAGCCCGATCGACCAGCTCGTCAGGATCAGGTTCAGGAAGAAGGCCGCGACCGCGAAGCCGAGCCCCCAGAAATTGAAGCCGAAGAAGATGATCGCCATGATCGTCACCGGCACAAGCCCGATCAGCACGCGCACGATGCTCATCACCATCTGCGCGACGATCAGCTCGGAAGGCCGGAGCGGCGTCATCATCAGGTTCGCAAGATTGCGCGACCACAGCTCCTCAAGGAACGAGATCGAGAACCCGATCTGCCCGCGGAAGAGGATGTCCCACAGGAGCACCGCGCCGATGAAGGCGCCGCCGGCGCGCGCCGCGAGGCTCGTCTGGTCGACGAGGTAGAGCTGAAGGAAGCCCCAGACGAGCATCTGCACCGCCGGCCAGTAGATGAGATCCACCACGCGGGGCCACGACGAGCGCAGCAGATACCAGTAGCGCAGCACCATCGCCCCGACGCGGCGGGCGGAAACGCTGTGATAGGTAATCGCTTCGCTCATTCCGCGACCTGCTTCCGGCGGTCGCGCGCCACGTCGAGGAACACCTCCTCCATCGTCTGGCGACCGTAGCGGGTGATCAGCTCCGCCGGCTTGCCACGGTCGACGATCTTGCCCGCCTTCATCATCAGCACGTCGTCGCAGAGCCGCTCGACCTCCGGCATGTTGTGCGAGGCGAGCAGGATCGCCGCGTGCCGCTCGCGCCGGTATCGCTCGATGTGCGTGCGCACCCAGTCCGCGGTGTCGGGATCGAGCGAGGCGGTCGGCTCGTCGAGGAGCAGCACGTCCGGCTCGTTGATGAGCGCCTTGGCGAGCGCGACGCGCGTCTTCTGCCCCGAGGAGAGCTGGCCGGTTTCGCGGTCGAGCAGGTCCTTCAGGTCGAGCTCGTCGGCAAGCTTGTCGATTTGGCGCGCACGGTCGGGCACGTCGTAGAGCGCCCCGAAGACCTTCAGGTTTTGCCGCACCGTCAGGCGCTTGGGCATCTCGACATAGGGACTCTCGAAATTGATCCGATGCAGGATCCGGTGCCGGTCGCGCGCCATGTCGGTCCCGAGCACTTTTGCGGTGCCGCGCGTCGGCAGGACAAGGCCCATGATCATGGCGATTGTCGTGGTCTTGCCGGCGCCGTTGCCGCCGAGCAGCCCCACGATCGATCCGCGCGACACGGAAAAGTCGATTCCGTCGACCGCCACCACCGCGCGATAGGTCTTTGCGAGGCCGACGATGGAAATGGCAGGGATTTCCGCGCGCATGGCCTTCAAATAGAGCGTCCTATCGTCGCCGGCCAGTGGCAGGGCGTCGCGCAGGCTTGTAGCGGCTTGCGAACGCCCTGTAAGTTCGCCGCAACGAAGGGGAAGCGCACGATGTCGGACGACAGGGGCTGGAAGGGAGCGACCACGGTCACGGACCAGGAGGCGCTGGAATTCCATTCGCGCGGCCGGCCGGGAAAGCTCGAGATCGTCCCGACCAAGCCGATGGCCACGCAGCGCGACCTGTCGCTGGCCTATTCGCCCGGCGTCGCCGTCCCGGTGATGCGGATAGCGGCCGACCCGAACGCTGCGTTCGACTACACCACGCGCGGCAATCTTGTCGCCGTCATCTCCAACGGCACCGCCATCCTCGGCCTCGGCAACCTCGGCGCACTCGCCTCCAAGCCGGTGATGGAAGGCAAAGCAGTGCTCTTCAAGCGCTTCGCCGATGTCGATTCGATCGATCTCGAGGTCGACACCGAGAACGTCGACGAGTTCGTCAACGCGGTGCGCTTCCTCGGTCCCTCCTTCGGCGGCATCAACCTGGAGGATATCCGCGCCCCGGACTGCTTCATCATCGAAAGCCGCCTGCGCGAGCTGATGGACATCCCGGTTTTCCACGACGACCAGCACGGCACGGCGATCATTGCGCTCGCCGGGCTGATGAACGCGCTGCAGCTCACCGGCCGCGACTTCAAGACGACGCGGCTCGTCTGCAACGGCGCCGGCGCCGCGGCGATCGCCTGCGTCGAACTCATCAAGGCTTCCGGCATGCCGCACGAGAACGTCATCCTGTGCGACACCAAGGGCGTGGTCTATCAGGGCCGCACCGAGGGCATGAACCAGTGGAAATCCGCCCACGCCGTGCCGACGAAAGCGCGCACCCTGGCGGATGCGATGCAGGGCGCCGACGTGGTCTTCGGCCTTTCGCAGAAGGGCACGCTCACCAAGCCGATGATCGCCTCGATGGCGAAGAACCCGATCATCTTCGCGATGGCCAACCCCGACCCGGAGATCACGCCGGAGGAGGTGGCCGAGGTGCGTGATGACGCCATCATGGCGACCGGCCGCTCCGACCACGCGAACCAGGTCAACAACGTCCTCGGCTTCCCCTACATCTTCCGCGGCGCGCTCGACGTGCGCGCGACCACCATCAACGATGCGATGAAGCTCGCCGCGGCCGAGGCGCTCGCATCGCTCGCGCGCGAGGACGTCCCCGACGAGGTCGTCGCCGCATATCAGGGCAACCGCCCCCGTTTCGGGCCGCGCTACATCATTCCGGTGCCCTTCGATCCGCGCCTCATCTCGGCCATACCGCCCGCGGTCGCCAAGGCGGCGATGGATTCCGGCGTGGCGCGCCGGCCGATCGAGGACATGGAGGCTTATCGCCTGCAGCTCTCGGCGCGGCGCGATCCGATCGCCGGCACGCTGCAGCAGATCACCGCGCATGTGCGCCAGAATCCGCAGCGCATCGTGTTCGCCGAGGGCGAGGAGGAGGCGGTGATCCGCGCTGCGGTGAGCTTCTCCAACCAGCGGCTGGGCAAGGCAATCCTGGTCGGGCGCGAGGATCTCGTAAAGGCGCGCGCGGCGGAGTCGGGAATCGACCTGAAGGGCGACATCGAGATCACCAACGCGCGCCTTTCCACGCGGCGCGACGCCTACGCGGACTATCTCTACAAACGGCTGCAGCGCGAGGGTTACCTGCACCGCGACTGCACGCGCCTCATCAACACCGACCGCAACCACTTCGCCGCCTGCATGGTGGCGCTGGGCGACGCCGACGGCATCGTCACCGGCATCACGCGCAGCTACTCGAACGTCCTGCAGGACCTTCGCCGCTGCATCGACACCAAGCCCGGCCATCGCGTGATCGGCGTCTCGATCGCGCTCTGCCGCGGGCGCACGGTTCTGATCGCCGACACCGCCGTGCACGACATGCCGAACTCGGAGGAAATCGCCGACATCGCCGAGGAGGCGGCCGGCGTGGCGCGCCGCCTCGGATTCGATCCGCGCGTGGCGATGCTCGCCTATTCCACCTTTGGCAACCCTTCCGGCGAGCGCGCCGAGAAGGTCAAGGAGGCCGTGCGCATCCTCGACACGCGTCGCGTCGACTTCGAATACGATGGCGAGATGAACGCCGACGTGGCGCTCAACCCCGCCGTGATGGCCGCCTATCCGTTCTGCCGGCTGACCGGCCCGGCCAACGTCCTCGTCATGCCGGCGCGCCACTCCGCCGCGATTTCCACCCACATGCTGAAGGAGCTTGGCGGATCGACGGTGCTCGGGCCGCTGCTCGTCGGCTTCGATCGCCCCGTGCAGATCCTGCCGATTTCGGCGCGCGATTCCGA
Source organism: Hyphomicrobiales bacterium (assembly GCA_038211615.1). Classification (GTDB taxonomy): domain Bacteria; phylum Pseudomonadota; class Alphaproteobacteria; order Rhizobiales; family Afifellaceae; genus DASWJZ01. The sequence continues at coordinate 839 of JBBQVL010000052.1, read as the reverse complement.
CATCGTCAACATGGCGGTGCTCGCGGCCTACAACATCAGCGGATGAGGGGCGCGGGCATCCGGGCGGGGCGATGTTCGACTGGTCCCGCCTTGTGCTTCGCATCGCGGTGGCGTCGGCGGCGCTCTTCTCAATCGCGGCCGCGCTGCTCAGGATCCATGCGGCGAGCGTCGGCGTCGATGTCACGTCGATCGAGATCAACGGAACGCCCGTAACCGTCTTCCGTCCCGCCTCCGGCCCCGTCGGCCCGGTCGTGCTCATCGCGCACGGGTTTGCCGGCTCGCAGCAGCTCATGCAGTCGTTCGCGCTGACTTTCGCGCGCAACGGCTACGCCGCGGTGACGTTCGACTTTCTCGGGCACGGCCGCAACGCGGCGCCGTTGACCGGCAGCATAGTCGAGGCGAGCGGCGCGACCCGCGCACTCGTTGACCAGACCGCGCTCATTGCGACCTTCGCGCGTGGGCTCGGCGATGGCCGGATGGCGGTGCTCGGGCATTCGATGGCGTCGGACATCGTCATCCGCTTTGCGGAGGCGACACCGGAGATCGGCGCGACGATTGCGGTGTCGATGTTCTCGCCCGCCGTCACCGCCACCGCACCCGCCAACCTCCTCGTCATCGTCGGCGGCTGGGAGGGCACGCTCAAGCGGGAGGCTCTCCGCGCCGTGGGGCTGGCAATCGCGCCGGAGGCAGCGCGCCCCGGCGTCACCTATGGCGACCTCGCCGAGGGGACAGGGCGACGCGCTGCCTTCAGCGCATATGTCGAGCACGCGAGCGTGCTCTTCAGCGAGGACAGCATGCGGGAGGCGGTCGCCTGGCTCGACCAGGCCTTCGGGAAGGTC
>JBBQVL010000051.1:0-31718 GCA_038211615.1 Hyphomicrobiales bacterium | reverse complement strand
CATGGCCGCGAAGCAGACGAAACCGATCGACCTCTACTACTGGCCCACTCCGAACGGCTGGAAGATCAACATCTATTTCGAAGAAGCCGGCATTCCCTACGACCTGAAATACGTGAACATCGGCAAGGGCGAGCAGTTCGCGCCGGAATTCCTGGCGATCGCGCCAAACAACCGCATGCCGGCGATCGTCGATCCCGAAGGCCCGGATGGCAAGCCGATCTCGGTGTTCGAATCCGCCGCGATCCTGATGTATCTCGGGCGGAAGTTCGGAAAATTCTATCCGACGGATGAGCGCAAGCGCGTCGCCGTCGACGAGTGGCTGACCTTTCAGATCGCCAATGTCGGTCCGGTCTTTGGCCACAACAATCACTTCCGCAACTACGCGCCGGAGAAGGTGCCGTACGGGATCAAGCGATTCGGCGACGAGGCGAACCGGCTCTACGGCGTGCTCGACAGGCGTCTTGCGGGTCGCGACTATGTCGCCGACGACTACTCGATCGCCGACATGGCGCTGATCGGTTGGGTTAAGGCCTACGACCGGATGGGCGTCGATATCGCCGAATTCCCGAACGTCAAGCTCTGGATCGACCGCATGCTGGCCCGTCCGGCGGTCGCGAAGGCGATCGAGATGCGACGCGATCCGCCCGTCGATCTCTCGCAGGACAAGGAAGCGCAGAAGATCCTCTTCGGCCAGCGCGCCCGATAGAAGATTCGCCGGGGCCGCGGGCGTTTGGCCGCCCGCGGCCTCGTGACATTTCGGTCGCGTGGTGAAGCAAAGCTAAAATCCGCACGAATTCGCGCAAACCTTTCAGGACAAAAAGCTCAATGTTTACTGCACCTTGGATCAAATAATCCGGGCGGCGTAAAGGTCTTGTCAACCTTTTGGTCACGCTTCGTTAAGCGTCCCCGTTAACGCTGCGGACCATGGGTAGGCCGAAGATCGGTGCGTTGAAGACGGATCGAACCGTCGGCCAGATGGGGATGCAGTCAAATGAGCTTTGAGACACATACGGGCGTCGCCGCGGAAATGCCGCCGAGCTTCTTCGAGCTGGGCCTTGCATGCTCGGTCGGGCGCGAAGGGCGGATCGACCTGATCGAAGCGCACAAGTGGTTCAACATCGCCGCCGCGCGTGGCGACCGGATCGCGGCGCAGCATCGCGAAGAGCTGGCGACCGAGATGACCCGCGAAGAGATCGCCGCCGCGCTGAAGGCCGCGCGCGAATGGATCTCGCGGCACTGATCTCCGTCTAGCGCATCGCCTGGTTGAGGAGGGCGCCGTAGTCCTCCGCCGTCGGCGTGCGCGGATTGGTCGGCGTCGAGTGGTCCGCGAGCGCGCGCTCCACGAGCCAGGGGAACATCGCTTCGGTCACGCCGAGCTCCGCCAGTCCCTTCGGGATGCCGAGCGCGCGGTTGAGGCCGTCCAGCTCGTCCGCGAGGTCGGCGGTCCGCGGCAGGCCCATCGCGGCCTTCAGCCGGTCGAGCTTGTCGCCGACATGGCCGGCATTGAACCGCACCACGCCGGGCATCAGGATGGCGTTCAGCGTCCCGTGGTGCAGCTTCAGGTCCGGCAGCCCGCCGAGCGCGTGGCTGAGCGCATGGACCGCGCCCAGCCCCTTCTGGAACGATAGCCCGCCTTCCAGCGCGCCCATCATCATTTCGCTCCGCGCCTCCAGATCGCCGCCGTGCGAGGCGGCGCGCCCGATGTTGCGCCAGATCCGCCCCGCTCCGTCGAGGCCGATGGCCTCGGCCGGCGGGTTGATGCGCGGCGAGAGGAACGTCTCGATGCAGTGGGAGAGGGCGTCGAGGCCGGTGGCGGCGGTCAGCCCGGGCGGCAGGCCGAGCGTAAGCTCGGGGTCCGAGATCGCGCGCTTCGGGATGAGATGCGGGCTGATGAAGCCGAGCTTCCTTCCATCGCCGAGGGTCAGCAGCGCCGCGCGGCCGACCTCGGCGCCGGTGCCGGCCGTCGTCGCCATCGCAATGACGGGCGCGACCGACGCGCCGATCTTCGCCACGCCGCCATAGATCGCGGCATACGCCTCCAGCGGTCCAGGATGTGTCGCGAGCAGCGCCACGCCCTTGGCGAGATCGATCGGCGAGCCGCCGCCGATCGCGACAACCCCGTCGCATTTTTCCGCGCGGTATATTTCGAGCGCCGCTGTCACCGCAGCCTCCGTCGGGTTCGGCGGCACATCGAGGAAGCGCGGCGCGCTCCCGGCAATGTCTCCGGCAGCCTGATCGAGCAGTCCGGTCTTCGCGATGCCGTGATCGCTCACGAGCAACGGACGTTTGACGCTGAGGTCGGCCAGCGCCTTCGGCAGCGTCGTGCGCACGCCGGGGCCGAATTCGATCTGGGTCAGGTAAAGGATGGTGCTCATGCAGTGTCGGCTCCGCGGTCAGGGAGTTTCAGGCGGGCGGGGATTTTCTTCATGCAGGGTGGCGGAGAGGATGGGATTCGAACCCACGAGACGGTTCAACACCGTCTACTCCCTTAGCAGGGGAGCGCCTTCGACCACTCGGCCACCTCTCCACTTCCGGAGATGCGGCGTTTTCCCGGTTCGGTCAATCCCTGATGGCCGGGGAGGTGACCTCTGCTGAGCGTCCCCTGCGCCTCGCGCCTGAGCTTCCCCCAACACCCTCCTGGTGAGGTGCGAGCGGAGCGAGCCTCGAACCACGAGGGCTCCGGGGGCGGCGTCATGCCGCGACCCACATCCGATCCTTCGAGGCTCGGCGCTTTGCGCCTCGCACCTCGGGATGAGGGAGGCAGGCTGTGTCGGCGCGCCGCGATGCCGCATCCGGAGACGCGACAGGTTCCCGCTGGCTACGGCGCCGGCGCTTGATCGCTCCGCCAGAGTGAGACGCAGGGGATCTTCGTCCGGTCGCAGCGGTCGGCATATTTCCGCGCGATCTCCGTCACCTCGCTCATCAGCCCGTCCTGCAGGGTGATCGGCTCGAGCCCCATGCGGAGAAACCGGTCGGCGGTGACGTGCAGGTCGTTTTCCTTCGCCTCGTTGCGCGGGTTCTTCACATACTGGATCGGAGTGCCGGTCATTTCCGAAATCATCGCCGCCAGGTCGCGCACCCGGTGCGTCTCCGTCATCTGGTTCAGGATATTCACCCGCTCGCCACGCTGCGGCGGGTTCTCGATGGCGAGCTCGATGCAGCGGCAGGTGTCGCGGATGTGGATGAAGGCGCGCGTCTGGCCGCCGGTGCCGTGCACCGTCAGCGGAAAGCCGATCGCCGCCTGCATCAGGAAGCGGTTCAGGACGGTGCCGTAATCGCCGTCATAGTCGAAGCGGTTGATCAGCCGCTCGTCGAGCGACGTCTCGGGCGTCTGCGTCCCCCAGACGATTCCCTGGTGCAGGTCGGTGATCTTCACGCCATCGTTCTTGTTGTAGAAATGAAAGAAGAGCTGATCCTGGGTTTTCGTCATGTGGTAGATCGAGCCGGGATTGAACGGATACAGTATTTCCTGCTCCACCTGATCGCCGGCTTCAGTATTCATCAGGACTTTCAGATAGCCCTCCGGAATCTTCATGCCGGCGCTGCCGTAGCCGTAGACGCCCATCGTGCCGAGGTGGACGAGGTGCACGTCCTCGCCCGACTCGACGATGGCGCAGAGCACGTCGTTGGTGGCGTTCAGATTGTTGTTCACCGTGTAGCGCTTGTGCCACGACGACTTCATCGAATAGGGGGCGGCGCGCTGCTCGGCGAAGTGGATGATGACGTCCGGCTTCTCCTCGCGGATCATGGTCAGCAGGCGGTGATAATTCTCGCCGACCGTGATCGGCTCGAAGCGGATTTCACGGCCGGTCAGCTCGCGCCATGCGGCGAGCCGCTGCGAGATCGGGCGGATCGGCGTCAATGATTCGACCTCAAGCTCGACGTCGATCTTCCGGCGCGACAAATTATCCACGATCGTCACGTCGTGGCCGCGCTGCGAGAGGTAGAGGCTCGTCGGCCAGCCGCAGAAGCCGTCGCCGCCGAGAACGAGAATCCGCGCCATAGACCCTGCAATTCGCCTTGAATCACCGCCGGGCCGCACCCGCCCTTCGGACCTTGATGCTCGTTTGGCAGGCGGGAGGCAAGCGGCGGAAAAACCCGCGCTGCCTCTCAGGCGGTGGTGTCGCCCGGTCCCACGAGATCGCCGAGCGCGGCCTTCAGCGGACCGAGGTGCCTGTCATAGTTCCGCCAGCGCCCGACCGACCTGCTGTGGATGGGCTCGCGCACCTGCGTCATGCTCAGCGTGTAGATCGGCCGCGCGGAGTCCTGCGGCGTGAGGCAGGCGGGATCCCAGGGCAGCCCGATGAAGTCGACGAGCGCGCGGGACTGCTCCTCCGGCGATTCGATCATCCGCTCGTAGGGGAGCTCGTGGATCGGCAGCGAAACGACTTCGCGCCAATGATCCATCAGCGCGGAATATTCCCGGTAATAGGCGCCGAGGGTCGCCGGATCCGCCGCGTAGCCGTGAATGTGGTCCTTCAACGGATTGGTGAAGCACGACACGCAATTGTCGAGCGGATCGCGGCGGCAGTGGATAACCCGTGCATTCGGAAAGAGCAGGGCGATCAACCAGAGATGCATGAAATTGCCGGGCATCTTGTCGGTCACCCGCTTGGCGCTCGCCGATATGCGGTCGAGCTCGCCAAGGTAGCGGTCGGCGAACGCGCGTGCTTCGGATGGCGTAAGCCTCGCCAGCCGCTTTGCAAATTGCTTCGGATCGCCGCCACTTCCAAACCCGAGCGACGTCGCCATCAGCGGCAGGGCCTTGAGCTCGCCCCCGGCTGCCGCCTCCGGGTGGCGTGATATGATCTGCTCGGCGAGGGTCGTTCCCGACCGGGGCATGCCGACGACGAACACCGGGCGGCTGCTCGGGCTGCCGTGCTTCGGCCGCTCCTCGAAAAACGATCGGGTGAACAGGCCTTTTGCCGCCGCGAGTTCCGCGCTCAGAGCCGCCATATCGAAGCTGCCCGCGCCGGTTCGCTTCGCGTCCGAAAAGCGCTCGAACGCCTCGTCGTAATCGCCGGCAGCCTCCGCGATCCTTCCCGCCGCATAGCTCAGATTGCGGTAGTCGGTGGGTCCGACGTGAGGCCGGGCGAGGAGGGCAGCGATCTGCAAGGCCTCGGGGGACCCTTTCGCCGGCGTTTCGATCGCGGCCAGGCGTGCCAGCGCGGGCGCTTCTGCCTTCGGCAGCGTCGTGGCCCGGCGGTAGGCCGTCTTCGCGGTCTCGACTTCGCCCAGCACCATGCAGAGGTTTGCGTAGCCGATGAGCGCGCGCGGATCGTCGGGGGCGCTGGCAAGCACCTCCGAATAGAGCGCACGCGCCTCCTCCGAGGCTCCGGCCATTGCACGGCACTCGGCGAGCAGGGACTGCGCGCCGGGGTATCCGGGGCGCAGCTTGAGCGCCCTGCGAACGTGAAATTCCGCCGTCGCCGGATCGTCGTCCTCGAGCAGCGCCTGGGCGAGATTGAGGTGGATGGCGGGATCGGCTGGCTTCCCCGCCAGCGCACGCTTGAAAAGCCCAACCGCCGAATGCGTCTGCCGCGCCGACACTGCCACGGTGCCGAGGAAGTGCAGCGCATCGGGATGGTTCGGGTGGATGGCGAGAACGCGCTGATAGGCTTCCGCCGCGAGCCCAAGATTGCCCTTCAACTGGAGAGCAATTCCCTGCTGGAGCAGTTGGGCGACCTCCGCGGAGGGCTCTCCGCCAGCGGTTCTCCCCTTCGGCTTCGACGCGGGGCCCTTCAAGCGCTGCGTCGCGAGCAGCTTCGCGAAGGGCGATCTGGAATAGGGGACCTCTGCCATCGTTCGACTGACCGAAATTTCCGGGGCGTTGAAGGTTGCAGGATGCGGGCATGGCGGCCCCGCCCGATCCGGCCTTGACGGCGGTGATGCCTCTTCCGGCCGCTCGGCGCAAGCCGGGGGATTATGCCGGCCGGGCGGGGTTGCCGGTCTCATCGCCCTGGAGTTCGAGCGCCGAGCGGAGCGCGGCGATCTCGCTCTCGTAGCCGCGCCAGTTTTCCAGCTTGCGGGGATGGATCGGCTCGCGCACCGCGGCGTAGCTCGCCGTTTGGGCGAGGCGATGCGATTCGTGGAAGGTCAGGCAAGCCGGATCCCAGTCAAGCCGCACGGCGGCGAGAAGCCCGCGAACCGCGCTTTCCGGTTGCGTCACCAGCGCCTCATAGGGGCTCTCGAAGATCCGGACCGGCAGGACCTTGATCCAGTGCCGCATCAGATCCTGGTAGATCCGGTAATATCTGGCTAGGGTCACGAAATCTTGTGTGTAGGCGTGTGCATCTCCAAGATCTGTCGTGAAGCATGAGAAGCAGGTCGCCAGTGGATCACGAGTGCAATGGATGTATCCGGCGTCGCGGAACACCAAGGCGATCAGCCAGAGATGCAGGAAATTCCCCGGCATCTTGTCGGTGACACGCATTCTTCCGGGTCCGCGCTGTTGAAGCTGCTCGCCGTATTTGGCTGCGAGCAGCTTCGTGTCCGCGATGTCTATTGACCGCAGACGCTCTGCGATGCGTTCGAGCGGGAGACTGCCCTCCGACCGGCGCGGGGCGATTCCAAGGCTCTTCGCGGCTTCGGTGAAGAACGTCAGCTCGCCGCCGGCCGCCACGCCCGGATGGGCGGCGAGGATCTGTTCCGTGAGGGTGGTCCCGGAGCGCGGCATTCCGAAAATGAACACCGGCCGCTGGCTGTTGTCGGAAAGGGCTGTTCGCTCGGAAAAGAACTCCGGGCTCGTAGCCTCCTTCAGGGCCGCAACGAGATCGGAAAAATATTCCACATCAAATCGATAGGGGAAAAACTGCTTGGCGCGAAAATAGTGCGCGAACTCGAGATCGCGGCGCTTGCGCGCCCGATCGATCTTGGCGGCGGAGAAATGCAGCATACGGCGGAGCGCGGGCGGGAGAGCGGGGTTTTCCGCGAGCGAAATCGCGGCGGAATACTCGGGGGGCTCGGCGGTTGCCTCGGAATAGTCGGAAACCTCGATGAGCCCGGAATAGGCGAGCGGATCGCGCGCACCGTCGTCGATGAGGCGCTGGTAAAGCCCGCGGGCCTCCTCCCGCGCGCCGATATAGGCGAGCAGCCCGGCCAGCCGAAGACGGGCATCGCGGTCGCCGGGGGCCAGCTTCACTGCGTTGCGGTAGGAGGAGAGCGCCCCGTCCGGCTTTCCGGCTTGCATCAGGCAGTCGCCGAGCATGCGGAGAATGGACGCATTGCCCGGCGCGAGCTCCGCCGCCTTGCGCAGATGGATCTCCGCGTTGCGCAAATCTCTGCCGAAAAAGTGAGCAGCTCCAAGGAGATGTCGATACGCCGCATCCCGCGGGTACTTCTGGGCGGAGCGGGACAGGTGCTTCACGACATCGGCGTAGGCGGCCGGGTCGAGGCGGGATCGCTCCAGAGCCTGCTGGTAGTGGGCGACAGCCTCGGCCGGCCGGTTGAGCTTCCCGGACTGCAGGGCCGCTTCTAACTCCCGAGCGACCGATTCGCGGCTGTCATGGTGCGCTGGGCCGGGACTGGGCTGCATCCCGGCTGTCTATCGCCGCACCCCGACCGAGTCGATATCGGCGTGCCGGGACACGCTCGCCAGAACCTGTCGCCGGGCATTGTTTCCGGTCGCTGCGGCTGTGCACGTTCGGTTAAGAAGTAGGCCTGTCCTGCCGGTTTTCGTGGCAAAACTGCAACATGAACTGGAAAGCTGGTGGAGGCGAAGCTTCCACTGTTGCCTCGGGCGAGCGGATGGATAGTGTCACCTCAGGCAGCCGATCGGCGGCCGCTGTCTTTGGGCAGCATGAGGGGCGGGGGGCCCCGACTTGGGTGGCAACAGCCAGGTCGAAATCGGATACCCCGGCTCAAGCAACTTGGACTGGAGGTCTAAAATGAAACTCAAGAGCCTTCTCTTCGGCTCCGCGGCAGTCCTGGCCGCCGGCACCGGGGCGCAGGCCGCCGACCTTCCGACCGTCGAGCCGGTCGAATACGTGCGGATCTGCGATGCTTTCGGAACGGGCTTCTTCTACATTCCGGGTACCGACACTTGCCTCAAGCTCAGCGGCTACGTCCGTGTTGAGTCTCACTACGTCGATGGCAGCGACGCCAGTCTTTCGCGGCGTTTCGGCGATCACTCCAACGGTCTCACTTTCCCGATTGCCTCGAACACGGTGAACAACTGGTCGACCCGCGTTCGTGGTCACGTGGAATGGGATGCTCGCACCCAGACCGACATCGGCCTCGTCCGCGCGTTCATCGCGATGGAAGGGACCAAGGGCCCGCGCAACACCACGCCGTCGTTCTCCGGCGTTGGCGCCTCCGCTGAAGGTTTTGGTCTTGCTGACGCCTTTATCCAGATCAGCAACGACTGGGGCACCTACACCGCTGGTAAGTTCGGTTCGTTCTTCGACTTCTTCGGTTCGCATGCTTACGGCACGCGCATCGGCATCGAGGACGGCACGACTGACCCGACCCTCTTCGCCTGGACGTTCGCTGGCGGAAACGGGTTCTCCTTCTCGGTGTCGGCCGAAAATCCGGACTCCGTGGGTCGCCGTCGTGACGGCGATGACGACTACGAGGGCCTGGAAGGTCCGGACGGCATTGCCAACATCCGTGTCGATCAGGGCTGGGGTTCCGCGCAGATCATGGGCGCAGTCCACCCGATCCATGATGTGAACGGAGACGGCCTCGGCTGGGCAGTCGGCGCGGGCGTCAAGATTGGCATTCCCGGTGGTTGGGAAATTGCTGGTCAGGGCGGCTACTCCGAGGGCGCAATTGCCTATATCTCGTCCGATCTGGGCGCGATCGGTGACTTCAACGGCCCGTCCGGTGACGACAAGAACACGTCCTGGTCGGTTCGCGGCGGTGTCAGTGGTCCGCTGTTCTCCCCGAAGGTCAAGGTGTGGGCTGACGGTTCGTTCATCCACGCCGAGGAAGACGACAACGGCGACGACTACGACTTCTGGGCGGCCGCGGTTGGCGGTGCCTGGACGCCGACCCCCGGCCTCTCCATGGGTCCGGAATTCGCCTACAACAGCTTCGATGGCGATGATGCTGGCGAAGATTACGATGTCTGGGGCGTCATGTGGCGCATTCAGCGTAACTTCTGATCGGCACTCCGATCTGAAATTGGAAAGCCCGGCTTCGGCCGGGCTTTTCATTTGTACGGGCTTTCCAGTCTTGCCGGGCGGAGAAGCTTCCGCTCCGCTCAGGCCGGCGCCGCTCCGTCGCACCGTCTCGCAAACCCCAGGATGCGCTCCAAGGTCGGGTTGTCCCTGAGCAGCGGCGCGTGGCCTTGTCCCGGCACCGTCATATCTTCCAGCCCGGGATGGCGGGTCGCCATTTCCTCCAAGGTGCGCGGGCTCAGGAGGTCGGAGTTCTCGCCGCGCAGCGCCAGCACCGGAATTCGGGCAAGGCTCATGAACTGCGGCCAGAGGACGGGGATCTTTTCCGTCACGTCGATATCGACGATCGTCTTGCGGAGATTGGGATCGTATTGCGGCGCCAGTCCCGAGCGTGTCTCGCCGAAATGGGCCTCGGCGAAGGATCGCCAGTCCTCTGCTGACAATCCCGGGAATTGCGCCTCGGAACCCGATCGGACGAGCGCGATCGCCTCATCCCAGCTCCCGACCGAATGGCGGTTCGACAGGTAGGCCTTGATCCGCGCCAGGCCTCGCCCTTCGAGAACCGGCCCGATGTCGTTCAGAACCACGCCGGAGAGCAGCGCCGGACGCAGCGCGCCGATCAGCATGGCGATGATGCCGCCGCGCGACGTCCCCACGACGATCGCCCGCTCGATGCCGAGCGCCGCGACAATTGCCAGAACGTCGTGGGCTTCGACGACCGGCTTGTAGTTCCGCCATTCCGGATCCGAATCGGAAAGCCCGCGGCCGCGATAATCGACCGCGATGACCCTTCGCGGCTCGAGCGGATGGCGGGAAAAATACTGGCCGAGCGCGATGAAATCGCGCGAGTTCCGGGAAAGACCGGGAAGGCAGAGGAGCGGCAGGCGGTCGGAGGCCGCCGCGTCGAAGACGCGCGAAGCGAGCGAGAGGCCATCCTGCGAGCGGATCGTGACGATCCTCCCGGCCCCCGCGTCGCCTGCCCCTGCTGCCGCCTCCGCCCGCGCGAGCCCCGGGGGCGTCTCGGGGGTGTCAGCCCTGCGGCCCGCCACGAACGAGGTCCTCCGTCAATGACAGGGGGTGTCCGATTCGCGAGCGGTAAAGCTGCAGGTTCTCCATGACCTTCTGCACATAGTCGCGCGTCTCGTCGAACGGGATACGCTCGATCCAGTCGACGGGGTCGACGGCGCCGCCGCGCGGATCGCCGTAATCGTGCACCCACTGGAGCGCGCGACCCGGCCCGGCGTTGTAGCCCGCGAAGGTGAGTATGTACGAGTGCCGCAGGCCTCCGAGCAGCTCACCCAGATGATGGGCGCCGAGGGTCGCGTTGTAGAGGGGATCGGTCACGAGACGCTGCTCGGAATAGGGGACCTGGGCGCTGCGGGCGGTGGCCCGCGCGGTGGCCGGCATGATCTGCATCAGGCCGCGTGCGCCCGCATGGCTGACCGCCATATGGTCGAAGGCGCTCTCCTGGCGGACGACGGCATAGACGAGCGCGCGGTCGACTGAGTCGGGGCGGCGCACGCCCGTGGGCACGCCGAAGAAGAGGGCCGGCAGGCAGGCAACCTTGAGGCCGCGCTCCTCGGCCGTCGCCGCGGCGGCGATGCCCGCCTGCGGGCGGCCGATGCGGCGGGCGAGCGTCGTCAGCAGCGCCACCTCGCCGGGCGTGTCGACCGATTCGCCGAGTGCCTTCAGGAAAGGAGGCGAGCGCTCGGCGTGGCCGGCCGCCGCGAGCAGCCGCACGACTTTCACCATGTCGCGCCGGGCGAATCGCAGGCGGTCGAGGGCCGAAGGCCGGGGCATGCGCTCCAGGCCGGTGGTCGTGACCCCGAGCTTCTGGCGCGCGAGCTGCCCGTAGAAGGTGCCGCCGAAGCGTGAAGCTTCAACGTAGTCGAGCCGCGCGGCGGCGTCGTTTCCCTCAGCTTCGTGCGTGCGGCCGAGCCAGTAGGAGGCGCGCGCCTGCGTGCGCGGCAGGGTCGCCAGGATGTGGAGCTCGCGGAAATGCGGCTCGGCGCGAATCGGATCGTCGAGGAAGCGCAGCGCGTACCAGCCGGCGTGGAAGGCTGCCGCGACGCGGTCGCCTTCGCCCTCCGGCCGCGCATCCGCGACCACCTGGTAGGCGAGGTCGGGCGTGCCGCGGTCGAGCAGCGCGCGCGAGAGGTCCTGCCGCTCGTCCCACCAGATGTCGCCGTCCCCCGAGAGATCCATGTCGGGCTGCGACCCGATCAGGAACCGCGCTGCCTCGATCGGCTGATCCGACCGGAGCAGAAGATGCACGCGGGCGAAGACATAGAGCGGGTCGGCGAGGAAGCGCGGCGCAACGGCGCGCAATTGTTGCCGCGCGTCCTTCCCGCCGTCGAGCACCGCGATGACGGCACGCGCCAGATCGTCGTAGCCCGGGCCGATGAGCTGCGCCTGCGTGATCGCGTCGTCGGTCCGTCTGCGGAGTACCAGACGGCGGAACCTGTAGAGGTGATCGGACTGCGTCAGCACCGCGCCGAAGCGGGTGATCAGCGCCGCGGCCTGATTCGGCGCGAGCGACCAGTCGCGCCAGAGCGCACGCGCGATCGCGGTCGCTTCGTCGGTCTGGCCGGCATCCCGCAGGGCGCCCGCGAGCGACAGCCGTCCGCCGACGGTGAGCGGCTCCGCCTGGCTGTAGAACCGCAGCACCGAATCGCCGGTAAGCCCGAGCGCGTGGAAGGCCTGCTCGGCGCGAAGCTGCAGCACCTCCGGCTCCGGCCAGTCGCGATGGCTCTGCAGAACCGCGATGAGCTCGCTTGCCGACATGCCGGAATCGGGCTGGCGCGCGATGAGCCATTCGATGAGCGCGGGAACGAGCGCATCCGCGTGACTTGCGGCGGCGGCGCGCGCGTCGGAGTAGCGCCCGTCCGCCACGGCATCGAGGGCCGCGCGGAGCACGAAGTCCGGCTTGAAATCGTAGAACTGCATCGCAAGAAGCCTCGCCGCGTCGGCGTCGGAAAGCTCCGGGCGCGGGCGTGGCAAAGGCGCGGCGTTGGCGGCGCTTACCGGGAGGATCGGCCCGCTCTGCGTTTCCTCCGGGTCGGCATCCGTCGGGCGCGGACGCGGCGTCGGGGGAGGGTCTGCGGCTGGATTTCCGGCGGCCTGGCTGACCTCGGGTGCGGCGGGTGACACGGCCAGCGGCGCTTCGGGTGACGCGACCGCCGGCGCGTCGCTGGCGGCAGATGCCTCCGACGTGGCCGGCGGCGGGTCCGCCGGAGCCATCGGGGCTGCGGCGGCAACGGCGGCGGGGGCGTCCGGCGCGGGCGCCGCGGTCTCCTGCGGGGCCGCAGGCTGCGAGCCACCCACCGCACCGGGGCGCGGGCGCGGCAGGCGGGCGGTGACGGCGGCAGTCTGTGCGGCGATTGCTATCGCGACCGGCCTTTCGTCGCGCGCGGAGGCGGGAAACGGGAGCGGCGTCGCCTGCGCGTCCGGCATTGTCGCCAAGAATGCGAGCGCCAGCAGCGCCGCGACGAGGTTGCGGCGTCCGCGATTTGAGGGGAGCGGGCGTATTCCGATCACATTTGCATCAGGAGCGATTGGCTATCACCTTACCATGCCTGCTGAATCGCGTCTCCTCCTCCGCGCCGGGACATTCGCTTGCCCTGCCCGGGGGGCGCTACTATCGTCCGCCGCAAACTTAATCAGAGGCAACCATGTTCAAGGGGTCGATACCCGCGCTGGTGACGCCCATGCAGAACGGCTCGCTCGACGAGGATGCATTGCGCGCCTTCGTCGACTGGCAGATCCGCGAGGGGTCGCACGGCCTGGTCCCGGTCGGGACGACCGGCGAATCGCCGACGCTGTCGCATGACGAGCATCGCCGCGTCGTCGAGCTCTGCATCGAGACGGCGGCCAGGCGCGTGCCGGTGATCGCCGGAGCGGGCTCGAACAGCACGAAGGAGGCGGTCGAGCTCGCCGTGCACGCCGAGCGGGCGGGCGCCGATGGGGTGCTCGTCGTCACGCCCTATTACAACAAGCCGAGCCAGCGCGGGCTGGAGGCGCATTTCCGCGCCGTGGCCGGGGCAATCACGATCCCGCTGATCATCTACAACATCCCGCCCCGCTCGGTGATCGACATGAGCGTCGAGACGATGGCGAAGCTCGCCAAGGCCTGCGGCAACATCGTGGGCGTGAAGGATGCGACGGGCACGCCGCTTCGCGCCAGCCAGCAGCGCCATGCGATCGGGCCGGATTTCGTGCAGCTCTGCGGCGATGACGGCATCGCGCTCGGCTACATGGCGCATGGCGGCCATGGCTGCATCTCCGTCACCGCCAATGTCGCGCCGAAGCTTTGCGCCGAATTCCAGACTGCCTGCCTCGCCGGCGACTATGCCGAGGCGCTTCGCTATCAGGACCGGCTGCTGCCGCTGCACCAGGCGCTTTTCCTCGAGCCCAACCCGGCGCCCACCAAGTATGCGCTGTCGCGGCTCGGGCACATGCGCGAGGACGTCCGCTCGCCGATGGTGACCGTCGGCGATGAGACCCGCGCGGCGGTCGATTCGGCGCTCCGCCACGCCGGCCTATTGAACTGAGGCGATGGCAAAGAAGGACGCGACAGGCCGCAAGATCGTCGCCGACAACCGCAAGGCCCGCTTCAACTATGCGATCGGTGAGACTTTCGAGGCCGGCATCCAGCTTGCCGGCACGGAGGTGAAGAGCCTCAGAAGCGCGCGCGCGACGATCGCCGAGTCGTATGTCAGCCCGGAGCGCGGCGAGGTCTGGCTGATCAACGCCAACATCCCGATCTACCTGCAGGCCAATCGCTTCAACCACGAGCCGAAGCGGCCCCGGAAGCTGCTGCTCAACAAGAAGCAGATCGGCAGGCTGATGGGGGCGGTGGAGCGCGAGGGCATGACCATCGTCCCGCTCAAGCTCTATTTCAACGAGCGCGGCATGGCGAAGGTCGAGATCGCGCTGGCGCAGGGCAAGAAGCTGCACGACAAGCGCGAGAGCGAAAAGAAGCGCGACTGGACGCGGGAGAGGGGGCGGCTGATGCGGGAGAAGGGGTGACCTCTTTCCCCTCTCCCCTTGAGGGCGTGACAGCTAGGCAGCGTCCCGGCGAAGCTCTCCGGCGGCCTGCATCTCTCTCCGCAGCCACTCCGGCGCGATATCGAAGCCGTTCGGCCAGGTAGGCGCACCAAACTCAAGAAATACGCTCGCGAAGTATTCCGCATCGCGGAGCGGCTCGAGCAGGGGACCTTGCTCTTTCGCCATTCCCGCGAAGTCGTGCTCTCCGAACGAACCGTCCGAGAAGCGCACGCGAAGTCTATGTCCGCCGAGCCGATCGATTGAGACAACTTTAATCATCATCAAGTCCCGGAATTCTCTCCAGCGGCTCGCCTCTTCGTGCGCGCTCCCAATTATCGAGCAGTTTGGGTTGATGCGCCAGTGACCACTCCTTTACCAGCCGCGCCGCGACATGCGGAAGCCGGCCTTCGATGACCTCGCCCGTTCCGATGGCCACGTTGGCCTCATGTCCTTGATAGATCGCGTGGAAGTGCGGGGGAGGGTGATCGCGCAAATACATCCGAATAAAAATGCCAAAGAAGGATGAAATCGTCGGCATTGACACCAGTCCCCTAATCCAGATCCGCCCTCACGCGCTCGAACACCGCCTCGAACATTTCCGTCGTCAGTACGCCGGTGTTCGTGTTGTAGCGCGAGCAGTGATAGCTGTCGTAGAGGCGCAGCGCTCCCAGCGCATGCACCGCGCCGTGCGCGAAGGGGTGGGCGGCGAGGCGTTCGCCGAGTGCACGCAGCGTCGTGTCGTGGGCGATGCGGCCGAGCGCCACGATCGCCTTCACCCGTGGCCGCGATGCCATCGTCGCCGCAAGGAACTGGCGGCAGGTGTTGATCTCGCCCGGCGTCGGCTTGTTCTCGGGCGGAACGCACTTGACCCCGTTGGCGATCGCGATATCGACGAGCTTCAGCCCGTCCTCCGGGTCGGCGCGATACGAGCCCCTGGCGAAGCCGTATTTGAGGAGCGTCGCGTAGAGCAGATCGCCGGCATAGTCGCCGGTGAACGGGCGGCCGGTCCGGTTGGCGCCGCGCAGCCCCGGCGCGAGCCCGACGATCAGGACGCGCCCGTCCGGATCTCCGAACGTCGGGACGGGCGCGTTGTGCCAGGCCGGCTCGCGCTCGCGCCACAGCTCGCGGAAGGCGACGAGACGCGGGCAGAGCGGGCAATCGCGCGGCGCTTCGCCCGGGGCTTCACCAGGCGCGGGGGACGAGCCGGGATCGCTCACAGCTCCTCGTATTCTTCCTCTTCATCGTCGTCCGGCTCGCGCGCCGGGCGTGGCGGGCGGGTGCTCGGATCGCGTCCGAGGGTCTCGGCGAGCGTCGAAAGCTCGAGGAAGTGGTCGGCCTGGCGGCGAAGATCGTCGGCGATCATCGGCGGCTGGGTGCGCAGCGTCGAGGCGACGGTGACCTTCTTGCCCTTGCGCTGCAGCGCTTCGACCAGATGGCGGAAGTCGCCGTCGCCGGAGAAGATCACGAAGTGATCGATGTACTCGGCCATCTCCATGGCGTCGACGGCAAGTTCGATATCCATGTTGCCCTTCACCTTGCGGCGGCCCTGGGCGTCGGTGAACTCCCGCAGAGGCTTTGTCACCACCCGGTATCCGTTGTAGTCGAGCCAGTCGATGAGCGGCCGGAGCGATGAATACTCCTGCTCCTCCGCCAGCGCGGTGTAGTAGATCGCGCGGACCAGGTAGCCTCTTTGGCGGAAATCCGAGAGCAGGCGGCGGTAATCGATGTCGAAACCCAGTGCGCGGGAAGCGGAATAAAGATTTGCGCCATCGATCAGCACCGCGATCTTTTCACGCGGGTCGAACATCGGGAACTCCGGGGAATCGCGTTGCAATTATGCGCAGGATCAATCGTGTGCCGGATAGAGAATGCGCTCCGGCGGCGCAAGGGTAATTTCGCCCTGGTGCATGGCAGACCTTGAAAAAGCCGCGCTTCCTGCTTATCCACACGGCAATTCCCGAAATCTGGAGGTTGTATCCATGGCGCGGATCACCGTCGAGGATTGCGTCGACAAGGTCCAAAATCGCTTCGAGCTGGTGCTCCTCTCGGCTCACCGGGCGCGCATGATCTCGAACGGATCGCCGCTTACCGTCGATCGCGAGAACGACAAGAATCCGGTCGTGGCGCTTCGCGAGATCGCCGACGAAAGCGTTTCGCCGGAGGATCTGAACGAGGATCTGATCCACTCGCTGCAGAAATACGTCGAGGTCGACGAGCCGGAGCCCGCTCCGACCCCGATCGAGGCGGATGCGCCCGAGGAGGATGCGGAGATCACCTTCGACCGCATGTCGGAGGAGGAGCTGCTTCGCGGCCTGGAGAGCATCGATCCGCCGGAACGCCGCGAGGACTGAGGTCCGTCGTCCTTCCATAGCTCCGTCAGAGCGGAGCGCGGTCGGAGATTCATCGCCGCGGCCCTTCGTACCGCTTCGATTGGGCTGCGGCAATGCGGCCGGTCTGCGGGGCGCTTTTGGCCATTCCCGCGCGTGCAAGACGCTTCGCAGTGCCTATATTGTTGATCTGCGAAGCTCTTCCCTCCTGCTGCGGGACGGCCGGCGATGATGCGCCAATATGAGCTCGTCGAACGGGTGGCCGCGTACAACCCCCAGGTCGACGAAGAGCTCCTGAACCGCGCCTACGTCTACGCCATGCAGAAGCATGGCGCGCAGAAGCGCGCTTCCGGCGATCCATATTTTTCCCATCCGCTCGAGGTTGCGGCGATCCTGACCGACCTCAAGCTCGACGATTCCTCGATCGTCACGGCGCTTCTCCACGACACCATCGAGGACACGGGCGCGACGCGCGCCGAGATCGAGGAGCTTTTCGGCCCCGCGATCGGCAAGCTCGTCGAGGGGCTCACCAAGCTGCAGCGGCTGGAGGTCGCCACCCGCGAGACGCATCAGGCCGAGAACCTTCGCAAGCTGCTGCTTGCCGTCTCCGAGGATATCCGCGTCCTGCTCGTCAAGCTCGCCGACCGTCTCCACAACATGCGCACCATCCAGTTCATGCCGGAGGCGAACCGGGCGCGGACGGCCGAGGAGACGATGGAGATTTACGCGCCTCTCGCCGGGCGCATGGGCATGCAGGGCATCCGCGACGAGCTCGAGGACCATTCCTTCAAGGTCCTCAACCCGGAGGCCTACCAGGCGATCTCCACCAAGCTCGACGCGCTGCGCGCCAAGAGCGGGCCGCTGGTCGACGTCATCCGCGACGATTTGAAGGCGCGGCTCGCGAAGGATGGCATCGAGGCGGAGATCTTCGGGCGCCTGAAGACGCCCTATTCGATCTTCTCCAAGATGCAGCGGAAATCGATCGGCTTCGAGCAGCTCTCCGATGTGTTCGGCTTTCGCGTGCTGGTCGGTGCGGAACAGGACTGCTACCGCGCGCTGGGCGTCGTCCACACCGCGTGGCCGATGGTACCCGGCCGCTTCAAGGACTACATCTCGACCCCGAAGCAGAACGAGTACCGCTCGCTCCATACCACCATCATCGGGCCGCGGAGGCAGCGCGTCGAGCTGCAGATCCGCACGCGCGAGATGGACCGGCTCGCCGAATACGGCATCGCCGCGCACCCGCTCTACAAGGACGGCATCGCCAACGACCGCGACCGGCTGGCGGTCGAAAGCCGCGCCTACGCCTGGCTGCGGCAGACGGTCGAGCAGATTGCGCAGGGCGACGCGCCGGAGGATTTTCTCGAGCACACCAAGCTCGAGCTCTTCCAGGACCAGGTCTTCTGCTTCACGCCGAAGGGTCGGCTGATCGCGCTGCCGCGCGGGGCCACTCCGATCGACTTCGCCTACGCGGTGCACACCGATATCGGTGACACCTGCATCGGCGCCAAGGTGAACGGCCAGCTCTCGCCGCTCGGGCAGCCGCTCGAGAACGGCGACGAGGTGGATATCGTCCGCTCCGCCGTGCAGCGGCCGCCCGCGGCCTGGGAGGCGATCGTGGTGACCGGCAAGGCGCGGGCGGCCATCCGCCGCGCCAGCCGCAGTCAGGCGCGGAGGCAGTACGCGGCGCTCGGCCGCCACACGCTGGAGCGCCGCTTCGAGCAGGCCGACAAGCCGTTCAGCGAGGAGGCGCTTCCGCCCGCCGCGGCGCGGATGGCCTTTCCCGAGGTGGACGACCTTCTGGCTGCGGTCGGGCGCGGGGAATTGTCACCCGACGCCGTGCTTTCGGAAGTGCATCCGGACTATCGCGACGTCCGCGTCAGCGTGGCGGAGCAGCCGGGGGAGAAGGGCTGGACAGCGTCCGGCCGTTCGAGCCTCAAGTTTCGCCTGCCGGCTTCGGAGGGAGCGGCGGGCGCGGATGTCGGCATCCCGATCCGCGGCTTCGCCGATATTCCCGTCCGCTTCGCGGCTGACGGCGGCGCGGTGCCGGGCGATCGCATCGTCGGAATTCTGACACCTGGGGAGGGTATCGTCGTCTATCCGATTCACTCGCCCTCGCTCAGCGCCTACGACGACGAGCCGGGGCGGTGGGTGGATGTGCGTTGGGACATATCGGAGAATTCCACCGAGCGCTTTCCGGCCCGCATACGCGTCTCGGCGCTGAACGAGCCGGGGACGCTGGCGACCATCGCGGAGGTGATCGGCACGGCGGACGGCAACATCGACAATCTCCGCATGCTTGGCCGCGGACGCGACTTCACGGAAATGGAAATCGATCTCGAAGTCTGGAACCTGAAGCATCTGAACCGGATCGTAACGGGTCTGCGCGAGAAGCGGGTGGTCAGTCAGGCCGAACGAGTGAACGGATAAACGCAGAGACCGACGGGATGCTGTTCAGGCGGCGGGAAGAACAGGGGTATTGGCAGCGCCTCAAGCTGTGGCTCTGGCCGCGCCGGAGCTGGCGGCGGTCGGTCCTCTATTACCTGAAGCGCATCCTGAGGCTTTCGGGGACGCCTTACGCGATCGCCATGGGCGCGGCGGTCGGCGCGGCGGTATCCTTCACGCCTTTCATCGGCTTCCATCTCATCCTGACCTTCGCCGTCGCCTGGATTCTCGGCGGCAACATGATCGCCGGCGCGATCGGGGGGAGTTTCTTCGGCAATCCGCTGACCTATCCGGTCATCTGGGCGAGCACCTACAAGCTCGGCCATCTTATTCTGGACAGCGAAGGGCGGCCCGCGCCGGCGCAGCTCGGTCATGACCTGCTGCACAAATCCTGGCATCAGCTCTGGCCGCTCGTCGAGCCGATGACCGTCGGCTCGATCCCGCTCGGACTTCTCCTCGGTTCGATCGTCTATCTCATTGTCTACAAAGCGGTTTTGGCCTATCGCTCGGGACGCAGCGAGCGCTTCGCCGGCCGGCGCTCGCAGGAAAGCTCGGCGGCCGAGTAGGGAATTCGACCATGCGTCGCGCGCCGCTTCGTCTTGGCGTCAACATCGATCACGTGGCGACCGTGCGGAACGCGCGCGGCGGCGCGGAGCCGGATCCGGTGCGCGCGGCGCTGCTTGCCGAGAGGGCCGGCGCCGACGGCATCACCGCGCACCTCCGCGAGGATCGCCGGCACATCACCGACAGCGACATCATGCGGCTGATGGATGGGCTGACTCTGCCGCTCAATCTGGAAATGGCGGCGACCGACGAGATGCTGGCGATCGCGCTTCGGCACGCACCGCACGCCGCCTGCATCGTCCCGGAGCGGCGCGAGGAGCGCACCACCGAGGGGGGCCTCGACGCCGCCGGCGGCCACAATCACCTGCAGCGGTTCGTGCGCGATCTCGGCGACGCGAGCATCCGCGTCTCGCTGTTCATCGAGCCGGATCCTCGCCAGCTCGACGCGGCGAAGCGCCTCGGCGCGCCGGTCGTGGAGCTGCATACCGGCGCCTATTGCGAAGCGGCGATCGCCGGAGACGGCGAGGCGACCGCGCGCCACCTGAAGCGGCTGCAGGACGCCGCGCGGCATGGCGCCTCGCTCGGCCTCGAAGTGCATGCCGGCCACGGGCTGACCTTCGACACGGTCAAGCCGGTCGCCGGCATTGCGGAGTTCGCCGAGCTCAACATCGGCCACTTCCTCATCGGCGAGGCGATCTTCGTCGGCCTCGAGGCGAGCGTGCGGAGGATGCGCGCGCTCATGGACGAGGCGCGGCTTCCGGCGGCCGTGTCCGCGACATGATCGTCGGCATCGGCAGCGACCTGATCGACATCCGGAGGATCGAGAAGACCCTCGAACGCTACGGAGAGCGCTTCATCGCGCGGGTCTTCACCGACGTCGAGCGGCGGAAGTCGGAGCGCCGGAAGCTGCGCGCCGCCTCCTACGCCAAGCGCTTCGCGGCCAAGGAAGCCTGCGCCAAGGCGCTCGGCACCGGGCTGCACCAGGGCGTCTTCTGGCGCGACATGGGGGTGGTGAATCTCCGCTCCGGCAAGCCCACCATGGCGCTGACCGGCGGGGCGGCGGAACGGCTGAAATCCATCACGCCCTCCGGCCTGACGCCGGTCATCCACGTCACCATCACCGACGAGTGGCCGCTGGCGCAGGCGTTCGTCATCATCGAGGCGGTGCCGGAGACCGCCGCGCCGCAATGACGCCCCAATGATTTGCGCAGTGCCGCGGGCAATTGCGGCGAGGCTGCCGGCCCGCTAAACCCTAGCGCCAAAGTCAAATCAGGATGGAGCCATGAGCGTGGCCGACAGAAGCGCGAGCGACAAGGCCAAGCAGGGCGGCGTCTGGGATACGATCAAGGTCGTCATCGAAGCGCTGCTCATCGCGCTCGTCTTCCGCACCTTCCTCTTCCATCCCTTCAACATTCCCTCCGGCTCGATGGAGCCGACGCTGCTCGTTGGCGACTATCTCTTCGTTTCGAAGTTCAGCTACGGCTACAGCCGCTACTCCTTCCCCGTCGATCTCTCCTTCATCCACGGCCGCGTCTGGGAAGGCATTCCCAAGCGCGGCGACATCATCGTGTTCCGGCCGCCGCGCGAGCCCGGCACCGACTACATCAAGCGCCTGATCGGCCTGCCCGGCGACAAGATCCAGATGATCGACGGTGTGCTCAACATCAATGGCGCGCCGGTTCCGCGCGTGGCGGAGGGCGAATGGGAGGGCGAGGGCCGTCTCGGCGTCTCCTCGCCGGTCCCGCAGTACCGTGAGACGCTCGACGACGGCGTTTCCTATCTCACGCTCGACCTGAACCCCGACGGGCCGCTCGACAACACGCGCGTCTACGAGGTGCCGCCCGGTCATTATTTTCTGATGGGCGACAACCGCGACAACTCGGAGGACAGCCGCGTGATAGACGGGCCGGTCGGCTTCGTGCCGGCGGAAAATCTCGTCGGCCGCGCCGAGATCATCTTCTTCTCGGTCGACGGAGCGCCGGCCTGGGCGTTCTGGAAGTGGCCGTGGTCGGTCCGTCCGGGACGCATCTTCGAGCTTCTATGACGCCGCGCGGGATCGATCGCCTCGAAGACGCGCTCGGCCACAGTTTCGCCAATCCGGATCTGCTCGTCCGGGCGCTCACCCATGCGAGCGCCGTGAACGGCCGCGAGCAGCAGACCTATCAGCGGCTGGAATTTCTCGGCGACCGCGTCCTCGGTCTCGTCATCGCCGACCTGCTGGTCGAGCGTTTTCCCGCTGCGCCGGAGGGCGAGCTATCGCACCGCCTTGCCCGCCTCGTCAGCCGCGAGACCTGCACGGAGGTCGCGGAGGAGCTGCAGCTCGCGCACTATCTCCGGATGGGCGGCGCGCAGAAGGGCGCGGCGCGCGCGACCCCCGGCGTGCTCTCCGACGTCTGCGAAGCGGTGATCGCGGCGATCTACCGGGACGCGGGGCTCGCCGCCGCGCGCACGCTGATCGAGCGCTGTTGGGGCCCGCGCATCGCCGGCATGAGCGGGCCCCTGCGCGATTCCAAGACGGAGCTGCAGGAATGGGCGCACCGGCTCGGCCTCGCGACGCCGGTCTACACCGAGACGCTCCGCTCCGGCCCCGATCATGCGCCCTCGTTCGAG
This sequence comes from Hyphomicrobiales bacterium, assembly GCA_038211615.1. Classification (GTDB taxonomy): domain Bacteria; phylum Pseudomonadota; class Alphaproteobacteria; order Rhizobiales; family Afifellaceae; genus DASWJZ01. Next base: position 9,607 of record JBBQVL010000051.1, on the reverse strand, counting down.
ATCGAGGTGTCCGTCGGCAAGGTTGCTCCCGGCCGAGGGAAGGGCGGCTCAAAACGCGAGGCGGAGCACGAAGCGGCGGCAGAAGTGCTGCGACGCGAGGGCGTATGGGGGAAAGCGTGAGCTTCAACCAAAGGCGGTCGCGCTGGCCCTCCCCCCTTGAGGGGGAGGGTGGGCCGCGAAGCGGCTCGGGAGAGGGGGAGCTCCGCGATTGGCCGCCCAGGCCAGATCGGAGGCCTCCCCCTCATCCGTCCGCTCCGCGGACACCTTCTCCCTCAAGGGGAGAAGGGTGGCGCGCGCCTTCTTGCGCACAGGGGTAGCCATGTCCGAAACGGCACCATCCGCCGAAACTGCGCCCTCCACCCGCGCGGGATTTGTGGCGCTGATCGGCGCTCCGAACGCGGGGAAGTCCACGCTGCTCAACGCCGTGGTCGGCTCGAAGGTGTCGATCGTCACCCACAAGGTGCAGACGACGCGGGCGCTCGTCCGCGGCATCGTCATCCATGAAAATTCGCAGATCATCTTCGTTGATACGCCCGGCATCTTTTCGCCGAAGCGCAGGCTGGAGCGCGCCATGGTCACGACCGCCTGGGGCGGCGCGGCCGACGCGGACGTGGTGGCGCTGCTGGTCGACGCCAAGGGCGGCCTGAAGGAGCAGGACCGCGCCATCCTCGCGCAGCTTGCGCAGTTTCCGGCGGGGCGCGCCCGGGTGCTGATCCTGAACAAGATCGATCTCGTGAAACGCGATACGCTGCTGGCCCTGACGGCGGAGGCGAACGGGGCGGCGCCCTTTGCCCGCACCTTCATGCTCTCGGCGCTGACCGGCGATGGATTACCGGACCTCCTCAACTACCTTGCCGCGGCGATGCCGGAGAGTCCGTATCTCTACCCGGAAGACCAGATGACCGACCTGCCGCTTCGCTTCCTGGCGGCGGAGATCACGCGCGAGAAGCTTACGCTCCGTCTGCACGACGAGCTGCCCTACCGCTCGACCGTGGAGACGGAGAAATGGACCGAGACGCCGAAGGGGGTGCGCATCGACCAGACGATCTTCGTCGAACGCGACACGCAGCGAAAGATCGTGCTCGGCAAGGGCGGCGAGACCATCAAGTCGATCTCCATCGCCGCGCGCGAGGAGATTTCAGAGCTCATCGAGAAGCCGGTGCACCTCTTCCTGTTCGTCAAGGTGCGCGAGAACTGGAGCGACGACCCGGAGCGCTACCGCGAGATGGGGGTGGAGTTTCCGAGGTAGATTGGGTGCTACTCTCCTTGACGGCGTTCCTGGTTCGCTCGCCGTTCGGGCACGCCTTGTGTAACTACAAAAATAGAACTACATAGATGCTGCGGTTCAGCTGGGATCGGAACAAGGCCGCAAGCAATTCGCGGAAGCACGGTGTCAGTTTCGAGATCGCAGTCCGCGTGTTCTCGGACCCCTTTGCGCTGACCGAACAGGATCGCGTCGAGGCTGGCGAGTATCGGTGGCAGACGCTTGGTATGATCGAAGGTGGGCGCCTTATCGTCGTCGCTCACACGGCAGAAGTGGAAGACGAAGCGGACACTATCCGCATCATTTCTGCTCGTCGCGCTCAACGGCATGAAAGAAGACGCTATGAAGAAGAAAAATATCGTAACTTACGAGTTTGATCCGCGGGATCCCCCACCCCTGACGGTTGCCCAAAGGACCGAGGTCGAGGCTCTCGAATCGCTTTCCGAAGACAGTATAGATACTTCCGATATTCCTCCGCTGTCCGACCGTTTTTGGAAGAACGCTGTGCGGAATCCGTTCTATCGTCCATTGAAGAGTCAGCTTACCGTGCGGGTCGACTCTGATGTCCTGGCCTGGCTGCGGTCCGCGGGGCGCGGCTATCAAACGAAACTCAACACGATCCTGCGGGAAGCGATGGTGCGCGACGTCACCAAGCGCTGATCTCCCTCAAGGTTCATATTTGTGCCAGCCACGAGGACCCCTCGGTTGCTCCCCTCCGTCATCGAGGCGATGGAGGCGTCGCCGCTTGTCGCGCTCGACAGGCTGACGCGGGCCATGGGCGTCGAGGGGCGCATTCTGGCGAAGCTCGACTACCTCCTGCCGGGCTTCTCCAAGAAGGACCGCGCGGCGCGGCGGATCGTCGAGGATGCGCGGGCGAGCGGTGAGCTTCTCCCCGGGCAGACGGTCGTCGAGCTGACATCGGGCAACATGGGGACCGGCCTCGCCATCGTCTGCGCGGTGCTCGGCCACCCCTTCGTCGCAGTGATGTCGGCGGGGAACTCGCCGGAGCGGGCACGCATGATGCGGGCGCTTGGCGCGGAGGTGGTGCTGGTGCCGCAGACCGCCGGCGCGACGCCCGGCAGCGTGTCGGGCGCGGACCTCGATCTCGTCGAGGCCGAGGCGCAGCGGCTGACGAAAGCGCGCGGCGCGTTTCGCGCCGACCAGTTCGAGCGCGCCGGCAATCCGGCCGCCCACGAGGACGGGACCGGCGTGGAAATCCTGGCGCAGAGCGACGGAACGGTCACCGCGTTCTGCGACTTCGTCGGCTCGGGGGGAACGCTCGCCGGATGCGCGCGCGCCTTCGCGGCGGCGGGCGCCAACGTGCGCTGCTACGCGGTGGAGCCGGAAGGCGCTGCGGCGATCGGCGGCGGCGATTTTTCGCGCCCCGATCATCCGATCCAGGGCGGCGGCTATCTGCGCGCCGGGCTTACGCATCTGCAGGGGGTCGACCTCGCCGGCACGCTCACGGTTTCCGGCGCGGCGGCGCGCGACACGGCGCGCATGCTAGCGCGCGTGGAGGGGATCTTCGGCGGGTATTCCGGCGGCGCGAACGTCGCCGCCGCGCTGGAGCTGCTAAGCGGACGCGAGAAGGGCGGCGTCGTGGCCGCGATCATCTGCGACTCAGGGCTCAAATATCTCAGCACTGATCTGTGGGAGGCGTAGGCCGCACCGCTGCCTTGCCCCGTCGAGCCGGCAAATGATATCATGATATCAATTTAGGCGATAACGGAGGCGCCGATTGGCCCAGCTTGTGGTGCGCAACCTCGAAGACGAGGTTAAGGCGAAGCTGCAGAAGCGCGCCCGGGCGCATGGTCGCAGCACCGAGGCGGAAGTGCGCGACATTCTTCGCGACGCGGTGAGGGAAGATGGTGAGCCGCAGTTCGGCCTCGGAACGCAAATCGCCAAACGTTTCGCCAAGAATGGTCTTAGAGAAGGCGAGGATATTCCTGAACAGCGCGGGTTTCCCGCGCGGCCGGCGGAATTTGATCCTTGATAATTCTCGATACGAATGTGATCGCAGCACTGATGCGCCGCGATGCGCCAGTCGTCGACTGGCTCGACACGCAACCGCGGCAATCTGTCTGGACCTCCTCGATATCGGTCTATGAGACCCGCTTCGGGATCGAGATACTGGCGGCAGGGCGCCGGAGGCGTGATCTTGAACGGACCTTCGAAGGGTTCTTGAGCGAGGACATCGTCGGACGAGTCCTGCCTTTCGACGTACCGGCAGCCCACTCGGCGGGCCGGATTGCCGCTGAGCAACGGCGAACAGGTCGCACGATCGAAATCCGCGATGTGCAAATTGCGGGCATCGCGCTTGCTCGAAACGCGACGCTCGCGACGAGAAATGTCCGCCACTTTGAAACGCTTGGCCTCCAGTTGATCGATCCCTGGTCGGCGTGATCAGAGGAGGGGGGAGACATCTCCCTCCCGAAGCACTATCTGCCACCTCCATGTCCCCGATCCTCTCCATCCAGAATCTTTCGAAGACCTATGCGTCCGGATTCCAGGCGCTGAAGAGCGTCAGCCTGGAAATCCGCCGCGGCGAGATCTTTGCGCTGCTCGGGCCGAACGGCGCGGGCAAGACCACGCTGATCTCGATCGTCTGCGGGATCGTCTATCCGAGCGGCGGGAGCGTCCTCGTGGACGGCCACGACAACGTGAAGGATTATCGCGCGGCGCGCTCCCTGATCGGCCTGGTGCCGCAGGAACTTACGACGGACGCCTTCGAGAGCGTATTCAACAACGTCTCCTACAGCCGCGGCCTGTTCGGGAAACCCAGGAACCCGGCCTACGTCGAAAAGGTGCTGAAGGACCTCTCGCTGTGGGAGAAGAAGGATTCGAAGATCATGACGCTCTCCGGCGGCATGAAGCGGCGGCTGATGATCGCCAAGGCGCTGTCGCACGAGCCGCCGATCCTCTTCCTCGACGAACCGACGGCCGGCGTCGACGTGGAACTCCGCCGGACCATGTGGGACATGGTGCGGGCGCTGCGCGAAAGCGGCGTCACGATCATCCTCACCACGCACTATATCGACGAGGCGGAGGAGATGGCCGACCGGATCGGGGTGATGAACAAGGGCGAGATCATCCTGGTGGAGGAGAAGCGGGAGCTGATGCAGAAGCTCGGCCGCAAGCAGCTGACGCTGCAGCTGCATGAGCCGTTGGGAGAGATTCCGCCGGAGCTTCGATCCTATGGGCTGGAGCTCACGCCCGGCGGCGGCGAGCTCGTCTATACCTACGACACGCGCGGCGAGCGTACCGGCATCACCGCGCTCCTTCCCGCGCTCGCAGCCGCGGGCATACGCTTCCGCGACCTCAGCACCAGCCAGAGTTCGCTGGAGGACATTTTCGTGGACCTCCTGAGGAAACGCCAATGAACCTCCGCGCCGTCCAGTCGATCTACGTCTACGAGATGGCGCGCACCGGGCGGACGCTGCTGCAGAGCGTTATCTCCCCGGTCATCTCAACTGCGCTCTACTTCGTGGTGTTCGGAGCGGCGATCGGCTCGCGCATCACCTCGGTCGAAGGCGTCAGCTACGGCGCATTCATCGTGCCGGGCCTCATCATGCTGTCGCTGCTGACGCAGAGCATGTCGAACGCCGCCTTCGGCATCTACTTTCCAAAGTTCATCGGCACGATCTTCGAGCTGCTCTCGGCGCCGGTGTCGGCGATGGAGATCGTGCTCGCCTATGTCGGCGCGGCAGCGACAAAATCCACCATTCTCGGGCTCATCATCCTGGCCACGGCCGCGCTCTTCGTGCCGCTTCGCATCGCGCATCCGTTCTGGATGCTGCTGTTTCTGGTGCTGACTTCGGTGACGTTCAGCCTCTTTGGCTTCGTCATCGGCATCTGGGCGACGAGCTTCGAGAAGCTGCAGCTCGTGCCGCTGCTCATCGTCACGCCGCTCACCTTCCTCGGCGGCAGCTTCTACTCGATCTCCATGCTGCCGCCGCTCTGGCAGAAGATCACGCTCGCCAACCCGGTCGTCTACCTGATCAGCGGCTTCCGCTGGAGCTTTTACGAGATCGCCGATGTCAGCGTCGGCGTGAGCCTTGCGATGATCACGGCGTTCCTCGTGGTCTGCCTGGCGATCGTCTGGTGGATGTTCCGCACCGGCTACCGGATAAAGGCGTAGCTCGGGCCGGCCGCGATCACTCGGCTGCGGCTGCCGCGTCGCTTCCAAGCATTTCGCGAACGTCCGCCAGCAGCGCGTAGGACCGCAGCCTCGCCTGGTGATCGTAGACGGCGCAGGCGACGATGATTTCGTCAGCGGCGGTGTTCGCGATCAGGCCCTCGAGGCCGCGGCGGACCGTCTCGGGGCTGCCGACGAACGAGCAGGCGAGCATGCGGGAGGCCTGCGCCTTCTCCGCCGGCGTCCAGTAGGTATCGATGTCGTCGATCGGCGGCTGCATCCGGCCGCGCGTGCCGCGCTGCATGTTGGTGAAGGCCTGCTGCTGCGACGTGAAGAGGCGGCGCGCCTCGGCGTCGGTCTCCGCGACGATGACGTTCGCGGCCACCATCGCGTAGGGCCGCTCAAGCTCGGCCGAGGGAGCGAATGTCTCGCGGTAGATCCTGAGCGCCGGCATCAGCGCGTCCGGGGCGAAATGCGAAGCGAAGGCGTAGGGAAGCCCGAGCATCGCCGCGAGCTGCGCCCCGAAGAGGCTCGACCCAAGGATGAAGAGCGGGACGTTCGTGTCGGTGCCGGGCACGGCCTGCACCATCTGTCCCGGCTGCAGCGGACCGAGCAGCGCCTGCAGCTCCAGCACATCCTGCGGAAACGTATCGGCGGCGGAAGGATTGCGGCGGAGCGCCCGAAGCGTCTGCTGGTCGGTGCCGGGCGCGCGGCCAAGTCCGAGGTCGATACGGCCGGGGTAGAGCGAGGCGAGCGTTCCAAACTGCTCCGCGATGATCATCGGCGCGTGGTTCGGCAGCATGATGCCGCCCGATCCGACACGGATGGTCTTTGTCCCTCCGGCGACATAGCCGATGGCGACCGAAGTCGCGGCGCTCGCGATTCCCACCATGTTGTGGTGCTCGGCCAGCCAGAACCGGTGGTACCCGAGCGATTCCGCGTGGCGCGCGAGATCGAGCGAGTTCCTGAGCGCGTCACCGGGCGTGGCTCCTTCGGTGACGAAGGCGAGGTCGAGAATGGAGAAATCCGGCATCCCCCTAGAATCGGGTCGCCGGACGTGAACTGCAAGCCCCCGATTTTGCGGGGGACGGCGGAGAGATGATTTCGCTCCCGCGGATTTCTCCGCTAATCCCGTGCCATGGAATGGACCGAGGAAGGCATCGTCGTCGGAACGCGGCGGCATGGCGAGACCGACGTCATCGTGGAGGTCCTGACCGCGGGTCACGGGCGGCACCTTGGCCTCGTCAAGGGCGGACGCTCGCGGCTGCTCAGGCCTATCCTGCAGGCCGGCAATACGCTCTCGCTCACCTGGCGGGCGCGGTTGCACGAGCATCTTGGAAATTTCCGCGCCGAACCCGTGACCGAGCGAAGCTCTTTGCTGATGGCCTCGCCGGTCGGCGCGTTCGGGTTGGCGCTTGCCGGCGCGCATCTCCGGCTTCTGCCGGAGCGCGACCCGCATCCGCGGCTGTTCGAGGCGCTGGCGCTGATGCTCGACAGGTTCGACCGGCCGGCGCTCGCGGCGGAGATGATGGCGCGTTTCGAGGTGCTGCTGCTCGACGAACTCGGGTTCGGGCTCGACCTCGACAGCTGTGCCGCGACCGGCGGATCGGAAGAGCTGGTCTACGTGTCGCCGAAGAGCGGACGGGCGGTCAGTCGCGCGGCCGGCGAGCCCTACCGCGACCGGCTGCTGCCGCTGCCGGCCTTCCTCGCCGGCCCGACGACGGACGAGGTCCGCTCCGAGGCCCTGCAGGAGGCTTTCCTGCTCACCGGCTATTTCCTCGAGCGTCACGTCTTCGATGCGATGGGCGAGGGACTGCCGGAGGTGAGGCTCAATTTCCTGCGAGCGGTGTCGGGCGCCGTTGCGGCGGCCGCCTGACGCGGCAATGATCGGCGCGCAGGGCGGACAAAGGAGAAGACATGAAGCTCACATGGCTCGGGCACTCGGCATTCCGCGTTGAATTTGGCGGCGCGCGCATCCTGATCGATCCGTTCCTGACCGGAAACCCCTCGTTCAAGGGTGACCCGAAACAGGCAGCGGCGGGCGCGACGCATGTGCTGGTCACGCATGGGCACAACGACCACATCGGGGACGCGATCTCGATCTGCAAGGACAATGGGGCGATGCTCGTCGGCAACGCCGAGATCGGCGACTGGGCGACCGGCCAGGGACTGAAGAACGTCAATGCCGGCAATCACGGCGGCACGGTCAATTGCGGCGGGTTCACCGTCTCCTTTGTCAACGCGCTGCATTCCTCCGCCTGGACCAGGGAGAACGGCGAGACCGTCTATCTCGGCAATCCGCTCGGCCTCGTCGTCAAGGCGCCGGGCGAGCCGACGCTCTATCATATGGGGGATACCGGCATTTTCGGCGACATGGCGCTGATCCAGCAGATCCACCAGCCGAAAATCGGCATTGTCCCGATCGGTGACCGCTTCACGATGGGCGGCGACACGGCGGCGCTCGCCTGCCGGCTCTACTTCAAGTTCGACCGCGTCATCCCCTGCCACTACGCGACGTTTCCCATCCTCGACCAGAGCGCCGACAAGTTCATCCATGAGATGGGCCAGGACGGGCGCAAGGTGACCGTGCCGACGGTGGGCGAGGCGTTCGAGGCCTGAGCGCGGCGCACGATTGAACGGCCGCGCCCCGGGCTCTATAGGCTGGCGGCGGAGAGCTCTGGGAAAACGATGTCCGTCGATCTGGCGACCGTAAAGCGGGTGGCGCATCTGGCGCGGATCAGCGTCAGCGACGCGGAGGCCGAGGCGCTCCGCGGCGAGCTGAACGCCATCCTCGGCTTCGTGGAGCAGTTGAACGAGGTCGATGTCGCCGGCGTCGAGCCGATGACCTCCGTGCTGCCGATGGCGATGCGGAAGCGCGCCGATGTCGTGACCGATGGCGGCAGGGCCGACGATATCCTCGCCAACGCCCCGGCGCGCGAGGGCAACTATTTCCTCGTTCCGAAGGTGGTGGAGTAGGGAATGGCGATCACCATTGCGGTCGAGAGTCCGCTGCAGGACGAGGTGCGCGGGCTGATCGCCGCGCTCAACGCGAATCTTCTCGCGCTGACGCCTCCGGAATTCTGCTTCCACATGTCGGTCGAGCAGATGGCGGATGCCGACACCACGGTCTTCATCGCGCGCGAGGACGGGCGGGCCGTGGCGGTCGGCGCGCTTCGCCGCCACAGCGCGGGGATCGGCGAGGTGAAGCGGATGTTCACGCAGCCCGAGTTCCAGGGGCGCGGGATCGGCGGAAGAATTCTCGCCGAGATTGTGGCGCTGGCGCGCAGCGAAGGCGTCGCCACGCTTGTCCTGGAGACCGGCGACCGGCATCCGGCCGCCTGGCGCGTCTACGAACGCGCAGGCTTCACCCGCTGCGGGCCGGTCCTCGACTATCCCGACAGCAAGTGGTCGGTCTTCTACGAGAAGCGTCTCGGCGCCGGGGCCAAGTCCGCGTCGGACAGGGCCGCATGAGTTTTCCGAGCCCTCCAACCTCCCTCATGCTGAGGCGCTCCGCGAAGCGGAGCCTCGAAGCACGCAAAGCGATACTCCCGGCGCCGGCTGGATCGTCCTTCGAGGCAATGCCGACTGCGCCGTCATTGCACCTCAGGATGAGGGTGGTGGTTGAATGACCGACCTGACGGCCCTCACAATCGCTGGTATCCGCGACGGCTTGGCGCGTCGTGATTTCTCCGCGCTGGAGCTGACCGACGCCTATCTCGCCGCGATCGAGATCGCGAACCCGCTGCTCAACGCCTACATCGTCGTCACGCCGGAGCAGGCGCGCGCCAGGGCGCAGGAGTCAGACACGCGGCTCGCGCGCGGCGAATCGCGCGCGCTCGAGGGCGTGCCGCTCGGCATCAAGGATCTCTTCTGCACGCGTGGCGTCCACAGCCAGGCGGGGAGCCACATCCTCGACGGGTTCAAGCCGCCCTACGAATCGACCGTCACCCAGAATCTCTGGGACGACGGCGCGGTGATGCTGGGCAAGCTCAACATGGACGAGTTCGCCATGGGCTCCTCCAACGAGACCTCGTACTACGGCCCGGTCGTGAACCCCTGGCGGACGCGCGGCGGCAACGCCGATCTCGTGCCGGGCGGCTCCTCGGGCGGATCGGCGTCGGCGACTGCCGCCCACCTTTGTGCCGGTGCAACCGCGACCGACACCGGCGGCTCGATCCGGCAGCCGGCGGCCTTCACCGGCACGGTCG
>JBBQVL010000050.1:0-33113 GCA_038211615.1 Hyphomicrobiales bacterium | reverse complement strand
AGCGTGTGGGTGATCAGGATGACCGGAACGCCCTGGTCGCGGAGCTTGCGGATCACCTCCAGCACCTTGTGCTGCTCGGGCACGCCGAGATTGTTGGTCGGCTCGTCCATGATCATCAGCTTGGCGTCCCAGTAGACGGCGCGGGCGATGGCGACCGCCTGGCGCTGCCCGCCGGAGAGGCTCTCGATCGGCTGCGTCAGATTGGGGAAATGGATTTCGAGCGAATCCAGCGCCTTCTCCGATTCGCGCAGCATAGTCTTCTCATCGAGCGTCTTGATGAGGCCGCCGATATAGCGGTTCTTCTTCTCGCGCCCGAGGAAGATGTTGGCGCCCACGTCGAGATTGTTGGCGAGCGCCAGGTCCTGGTAGATCGTCTCGATCCCCTCGCGGCGCGCGTCGATCGGGCGGGCGAAGCGGCTGGGCTTCCCTTCGAAGACGATCTCGCCCTCTTCGGCCTGGTAGACGCCCGAGATGCACTTGATCAGCGTCGACTTGCCGGCGCCGTTGTCGCCGAGCAGCGCCACGACCTCGCCGGGAAAGACCTCCCAGCTCACATTGTTGACGGCGGTCAGGCCGCCGAAGCGCTTGGTCAGGTTGCGGATCGAGAGGACGGGCTCGCTCATGCCGGTGGAGCGCCCTTGTCGCGGCCCATGATGAGGTCGCGCGACTGGTCGATCAGCACCGCGATGATCACCACCGCACCGACAACGATGAACTGCCAGAACGCCTGCACGTTCAGCATGACCAGCCCGGTCGTCAGCACCGCGATGATGAGCGAGCCGATCACCGTGCCCATCACCGATCCGGCGCCGCCGAAGAGGCTGACGCCGCCGATGATGACCGCGGCGATCGAGGAGAGGAGCAGCGGGTCGCCGATGACCGCCGACCCGGCCGTGAAGCGAAGCGTGGAGAGAAACCCGCCGATGCCCGCCGTGACCGAGGAGAGGATGTAGATCTGGATGAGGCGGCGATCGACCGGTATGCCGGCGCGGAGCGCGGCCTGCACGTTGCCGCCGATCGCGTAGGTGTGGCGGCCGAACTGCGTCTTGCGCAGAATGAAGAGCGCGATCGCCACCACCACCGCGGTGAGCACCACCGGATAGGGCAGGATGCGGTCGAGCCGGCGCAGCATCTCGCCGGTCAGCTCCGGCGGCGCGAGAAAATACAGGCCACCGCCCTCCCCCCGGATGAAATAGATCAGCGCCTCGTTGCCATAGGCGCGGATGTCGGCCGGCAACCCGATCACGGTGGTGTTTTCCGACATCAGCAGCGCGACGCCGCGCACGATGAAGGAGGTGCCGAGCGTCACGATGAAGGCCGGCACCTTGAGCTTCGCGATGATCGTGCCGTTGATCAGCCCCACCGCCCCCGCGCCAACGACCGCGGCGAGAAACCCGATGACGACGGAGGGGAAGAGCGGCAGGCCGGAATTGAAGGCGGTGCGGATGGCGAGCGCCGAGAGCACCGAGGCGAGGCTCATCACCCAGCCGACAGAGAGGTCGATGCCGGCGCTGATGATGACGAAGGTCTGACCGAGGCCGAGGAGCAGGACGGGCGTTATCGCGACGAGAATGTTCTGGGAATTCCGCACCGTCAGGAAGTTGACGGAGCCGCCATTGTAGATCGGCACGGCTGCCACGAAGAAAACGATCATCAGGCCAAGGAACGCCCAGGCCCAGAGGCGGCTCAGCGTGAGGACCAGCCGACGCCTTGGCGGGACGGCCGGCGCGACCACCGGCGCTCCGATGTTCATATCAGGACTGGCCAAGCGGCCTCACTTCCGAAGCTCGACGCGACAGACGAAATCCCGGGAGGCGCGGAAGCGCCACCCGGGAACGCGGTTCAGGCGAGCCTACTCGGCCTTGTAGATGAAGCGCGAGTAGTTCGGATCGGTGACGTTCGCCTTGTCGATGATGGCGAAGCCCGTCTCGACGCGCTTCGGCAGGCTGGTGACGCCCGCCGCGTCCGCCGCCGCGAACTCCACCGCCAGATAGCCCATGTCGAACGGCTTCTGCGCCAGCACCATGCTGACATCGCCCTTGTTCAGCGATTCGATGGCGTCCTTGGTCGCGTCATAGGCCACGACCTGCACGTGACCGCCGAGCCCGGCATTCACCACCGCGTTGCCCGCGCCCTGGGCGCTGAACACGTTGGTGCCGAACACGCCGGCGAGATCCGGGTTCTGCTCGATGACCGCCGCGGTCTGCTGCGCGGCCTTGTTGGCGTCGTCGAGGTTGTAGTCCGGGCCGACCACCTTGATGTCGGGGAACTCGTTCTTCATCACCTCGGCGAAGCCCTGCTCGCGGCCCTCGACGGAGCTGACGTTCGGGTTGGTGGAGTTGATGTAGACGGTGCCCTTGCCGCCGATCGCCTTGGCGAGGCCGCGGGCGGAGATGCGGCCACCCTCGACGTTGTCGGAGCCGATATAGCTGATCGGGAAGGTCACCGGGCCCTTCGTGTAGTCGCCGTCGCCGAGGAAAGTGTCGACGGTGATGATCTTGATGCCGGCGTCGAGCGCCGCCTGCAGCGTCGGGACCATCTGCTCCTTATCCACCGGCGCGGTGATGATGTAGTTCAGGTCGCCGCGCGCGATCATGGCGTTCAGGAGCGGCGTCTGCGCCTCGACGCCCCAGGTCGGCGGGATCTGCGTCACGACCTCGATGCCGAGCTCCTTCGCGGCCTTCTCCACGCCGATCTGCATCACCTGATAGAAGGGGTCGACCACGCCCGGCAGAAAGCCGATCTTGATCTTCTCCTGCGCCAAAGCGGCGTTGGATCCGACCGTCAGCGCCGCCGCCGCGGCGAGCGCAAGAATGATTTGTCTTCTGGCCATTTAACGTCCTCCCGTGTTGATTGCTTTTCCCCCGATGGCTTTTGCCGGATGGCTGCCGGGGCTGTCGGCGCAATGTTATCCAAGTGTCGATTCGCGCGCAATCGAAGGCGTGCTGAAGACGCCTTATTCCAACGGTGGCCCGCCGTTCCGCGTGCCGATGAGCGTGGTGTGCAGATGCCCAGGTGCAGGGAGAGATCGGTGGCTCGGGGCTTTGCTACAGTTTCGCTTCTCGCTCTCGCCTTCGGCATGGAAGCCTTCCCGGCCGACCGGTGCGGTGCGCAGGAGATCGGTGCTCCTCCGCAAGCAGATCCGTGTGCAGGCCGCTCTGCGGGCAAGGAGATGTGGAGTTCCGACGAGGCGATGCGGGCTTGTCGTCAGGAACAATTGGACAAGTCGGAGGCGGACCTGGCCGCAATCGTCGGCAGGCTCTCCGTCGGATATGGCGACGATCCGGAACGCGTGGCCGCGCTGAAAGCGGCGAACGACACCTGGCTCCGCTTCAGAGATGCGGAGTGCGAGCTGCTCAACATCGATTCCGCATCCGGCACGATGTACGACGTCTACCTGACCGAGTGCCTGAGCGGGAAGAACGTCGAGCGGATCGCGCAAATGCAATGGCTCCTGGACCACCCGTGACCCATTCCCCGCGTCGTGTGACAGGCCGCTCGGATAGCGCGGCGCTTATCGGCATCGACGTCGGCACGGCGTCGGTCCGCGCCATCGCCTTTGACGCGCGCGGCGGGAGGCTCGCGGCCGCTTCGCGCCCGACGCCGACGAAAATCCTGGAAACCGGCGGAGAGTACGACCCGGACGCGATCTTCGCGACCGTGGTCGCGACCCTCACCGAAGTCGGCAGCGGGCTTGCCGGCCGGCCCGTCGCCGGCATCGCCGTCGCGAGCGTCGGCGAGACCTGCGTGCTGATCGGCGCGGAGGGAAAATCGCTGGCGCCCTCGATCGTCTGGCACGACCGCCGCACGGAGGCGCAGGCGCGCGCCATCGAAAAAGCGGTCGGCCGCGAGCGAATCTTTCAGATCATCGGGCACTCGGCCGAGCCGATCTTCACGCTCGCAAAGCTCCTCTGGATGCGCGAGCACTGGCCCGACGCCTTCGGCAAGGCGCGGCGCGCACTGATGATGGCGGACTGGATCGCCTACCGCCTGTCGGGAGAAATGGCGACCGATCCGACCCTCGCCTCCCGCACGCTCTATTACGACATTCGCGGCAGCCGATGGTCGGAGGAGCTCCTCGCGGTAGCGGGGCTCTCCGCCGATTTCCCCGCGCCGCTTGCGGCATCCGGCGCGCCGCTCGGCCCGGTCAGGCGCGAAGTGCTGGCGGAGACCGGGCTCGCGGGCGCGCCGGTCGTCGGCGTCGGCGGCCACGATCATATCGTCGGAGCGCTGGCGATGGGGCTGAACGACCCGGGCTCGGTCATCAACAGCATCGGAACCGCGGAGGCGCTGCTGCTCGCGACGGAGAAGCCGCTCGACGATCCCGAGCTGCTGCGCCGCGGCTACGTGCAGGGCGCCATCGAGACGGACCGGAAGCTCTTCTATGTCGCCGGGGCGGTGCTGAGCGCGGGCGGCGCGGTCGAGTGGATCCGCGGGGTCGCCGGCAATCCGCCGCAGGATGCGCTGATCGCCGACGCATCGGAGGTGCCGATCGGCAGCGGCGGCGTTGTTTTTCTTCCCCACCTCGCGAACGGCCCGCCGCCTGAGCCGGACCTCAACGCCCGCGGGGCTTTCCTCGGGCTGACGCAGACAACGACCCCGGCAGCGCTCTATCGCGCCGTGCTGGAGGGCGTCGCGATGCAGTCGCGCATGATGCTCGACGGCATGACCGGCCTGCGCGGCGTCAGCCGGGCGGGCCAGATCCGCTTCATCGGCGGCACCTCGCGGAATCGCCTGTTCCTGGAGATCAAGGCGAACGCCTTCGCGCGCCCGGTGCTGGTCGTCGAGGAAGCGGAGGCAACCACGCTCGGCGCGGCGCTGCTTGGAGGCGTCGCCGCCGGAGTTTTTCCGAGCTTCGACGCCGCCTGGCGGGGGGTGGAGCGCAAGGAATATCCGGTCGAGCCCGAGCCCGAAGCGGCCGAGCGCTACGAGCGGCTGCGCACTTCAGTGTTCGCGACGATCGGCGAGCGGCTCATGCCGGTGAACCAGGCGATCGCGGAATTTTCCGCCGGCTGACGCGCCCGCCGCGCCGGCGCTACTCCATCAATGCCGCTTCGGTGATGACGCGGTCCTTGGCGAGCGGCAACGTCGTCGCCTTGCCGGCCTTCTTCAGCTCGGAATGATAGGCCTTCACCGCCTCCTCCGGCTTGATCGCGCGCTCGACGACGGCGCGCATGTAGCGCACCAGCATGACCGGATCCTCGGCGAGGTTGATCTTCCTGCCGAAGAGCGCGACGCGCGCGCCGTTCCGCTCCGCCTGCGAGATCAGCTCGAAGGTGTCGCGCGTCGTCCCCTTTGAGCCGCCGAGAATCCCGACGATGAGCCGTCCCGGATCGTAGGAGGAAAGTTCTTCCATGGCGCGCGCGCCATTGTACTGGAGCTTCAGGAAGTGCGGATGATCCTCGCGCATGACGCCGGCCAGCGTGCGCACGATGTTGTCGTTGATGAAGTGGCCGATGCCGGCATTGTCCGCGAGCCGGATGTCGAAGGCCGGATTGAAGACCTCGAGGAAGTGCCGGAGCTTGTGGTGCGACGCCTCTTCGCGGAAGTCCGAATAGGCCTCGGCATTTTCCGCCTCGATGTCGCGGCTGTTCGAGAACGTGACCGAATAGAGGCCGAGATCGACGAACTTCTTCGCCTGGTCGAGCCGCGCCGTGCGGTGATGCAGCGAAGGCTCTTCCTTGTAGCGCCCGCCGCGCGCCGACCAGATGTCGGTGGTGTCGTTGAAGCGGATCGCCGGCGTGACCGGGCTCTTCTTGAAGAGGCCCTCCTCCGACAGCC
Organism: Hyphomicrobiales bacterium; assembly: GCA_038211615.1. GTDB lineage: Bacteria > Pseudomonadota > Alphaproteobacteria > Rhizobiales > Afifellaceae > DASWJZ01. The sequence goes on along the minus strand of JBBQVL010000050.1, from coordinate 27,332 downwards.
GCTCGGTCGAGGACGCCGACATCAGCATGATGTCGATGAGGCCCGAACGGGTCATCTCGCGGATCGCCTCGAGATGCGCGGCGCGCGGCCTGGGGCGGCTCGGGTCGGACGGGTCGGGACCGGGCGCCATCGTCCCGAAGCCGATGTCGCCATCCTTGGCGTCGGCGATGATGAAGTCGGTCGGCTTGTAGGCGCCGGAGCGGATGGCGGCGAGCTTCGTGTCGAGGGTTTTCTTGGTCATGGCTTTGCAAGGAGGGATGGAGTTCTGCAGCGTTCTAGGCGGATCGGCGGCAAAAGGCGAGTGCCTGCGCCGTCCGAAGCGGCGACAGGCCTCCGGCATCGCCTTGCCCGCGCGGCCGGTGCCGTGGCACGCTGGCGATCCTCCGAACGAGCGCAGCTTCCGGATGAGACCCTCGTGCTGATTTCGCGGCAGAACACGATCCTCGACATCGCCCGCCAGTCCGGCCGGGTGATGGTGGACGAGCTTGCGCAGCGCTTCGAGGTGACGCCGCAGACGATCCGCAAGGATCTGAACGAGCTCTGCGACAAGCGGCTGCTGACGCGCATCCACGGCGGCGCGATCCTCTCCTCCGGCGTGGAGAATGTCGGCTACGACGCGCGACGGATGATCGCGAGCGAAGAGAAGGAGGCGATCGCGCGGGTCGCCGCGGCGCGCATCCCCGACCAGGCCTCGCTCTTCATCAACATCGGCACCACCACGGAGGCCGTCGCCCACGCGCTGCTGCAGCACAACGGGCTGATGGTCATCACCAACAATCTGAACGTCGCGAGCCTGATGCGCGCCTATCCGCAGATCGAGGTGGTGATCGCCGGCGGCGTGGTACGGCACAGCGACGGCGGCATCGTCGGCGAGGCGGCGGTCGATTTCATCCGCCAGTTCAAGGTCGACCTCGCGGTGATCGGCGCCTCGGCGATCGACCAGGACGGGGCGCTGCTCGATTATGACTACCGTGAGGTGCGGGTGGCGCAGGCGATCCTTTCGAATGCGCGCCAGGTGATGCTCGTCTGCGATTCCAGCAAGTTCGAGCGTTCGGCTCCGGTTCGTATCGGCCATCTTTCGCAAGTCGCCACATTCGTGACGGATCGCTGCGAATCCGACCGCATCCGCAGAATCTGCTCGGAAAGCGGCGTTGAACTTGTGGAAGCGCTCGGCCCGAAAGAAGGCGCGGTAACTTTCACTTGATTTTCGTTTTCCTTCGCGTAGTTTCGTCTCAAGGTTCGCAGCGAACTTAATATGCTGCACCGCAGGGGGAGACGAGGTGCGAGGAGCGCCCTACGACATTGCCGTCGTTGGCGGTGGCATCAACGGCTGCGGCATCGCGCGCGATGCCGCCGGGCGCGGCCTCTCGGTCTATCTCTGCGAGAAGTCCGACCTCGCCGGCGCCACCTCCTCCGCATCGACCAAGCTCATCCACGGCGGGCTGCGCTACCTAGAATATTACGAGTTCCGGCTGGTGCGCGAGGCGCTCATGGAGCGCGAGGTGCTGCTTCGCGCCGCCCCGCACATCATCCGCCCCCTGCGGTTTGTCCTCCCACACCACAGGGGACTTAGGCCGGCCTGGCTGATCAGGCTTGGCCTCTTTCTTTACGACCACCTCGGCGGACGGAAGCTGCTGCCGCCGGCGCGCCGGATCGACCTCACGAACGATCCCGCCGGCACGCCGCTGAAGCCGGAATTCCGCAGCGGCTTCGAATATTCCGACTGCTGGGTGGACGACGCGCGCCTCGTGGTGCTGAACGCGATGGACGCGGCCGCGCGCGGCGCGGTCATCGAGACCCGCACCGAGATGGTGAAGGCGGAGCGGCGGGCGGGCGGCTGGCGCGTGACGCTGCGCGATGCGGGCGGAGGCGCGCTGCGCGAGATCAGCGCGCGGGTGCTGGTCAACGCTTCCGGACCGTGGGTCGGCCAGCTCACCGCCGAGCGCCTCGGCCTGCCGCTCGATGCGCCGGTGCGGCTCGTCAAGGGCAGCCACATCGTCGTCCCGAAACTCTTCGCGCACGACCGCGCCTACATCTTCCAGAACGCCGACAACCGCATCGTCTTTGCCATCCCCTACGAGCACGACTTCACGCTGATCGGCACGACCGACCTTGATTATGACGCCGATCCAGCGAAGCCTCGGCCTACGGAGGCGGAAGTCGACTACCTCTGCGCCGCGGCTTCCGAGTATTTCCGCAAGAGCATCGCGCCCTCGGACACGGTGTGGTCCTATGCGGGCGTGCGGCCGCTCTATAACGACGGCGTGAGCGCGGCGCAGGCCGCCACGCGCGACTATGTGCTGAAGGTGGAGGGAGGAGGCGACGTGCCGCCGGTCCTCAACATCTATGGTGGCAAGATCACCACCTACCGGCGCCTCGCCGAAGCGGCGCTGGAAAAGCTCGCGCCGTTCTTCGGCAGGCTCGGCAAGCCGTGGACCGCGGCGGCGTCGCTGCCGGGCGGTGATTTCCCGGTCGACGGGATGGCGACGCTCGTGGCGAGCCTGCGGGCGCTCGCCCCCTCCTGCCCCGCTCCTCTCGCCGAGCGGCTCGCCCGTGCCTACGGGACGCGCGCGCGGCTCATCCTGCAGGGCATCGCCGGCCCGGCGGATTTCGGCGAGACCTTTGGCTCCGACCTGACGGAGCGGGAAGTCCGCTACCTGATGCAGCACGAATGGGCTCAGAACGCCGAGGATGTGCTCTGGCGCCGCTCGAAGCTCGGGCTCCGCGTCGGCCCGGCCGAAGCGCGCCGTCTCGACGACTGGATGAAGGCGGCGAGCGTCGCAGGCGCACGCGCCGTGGTCGCGGGAGGGGCGGGCCAGTGACGCTCGAACTCCGCCATGTCAGCAAGCGGGTGCGCAACCAGACGCACATCGACGACGTGTCGCTCACCTTCGCGAACGGCACGCTGAACATCCTGCTCGGGCCCACCCTTTCCGGCAAAACCAGCCTGATGCGGCTGATGGCCGGGCTCGACCCGCCGACTGAAGGCAGCGTCTTCTTCGACGGCAAGGACGTGACCGGCGTCGCCGTGCGCGAGCGGTCGGTCGCGATGGTCTACCAGCAGTTCATCAACTACCCGAACCTCAGCGTCTACGAGAACATCGCCTCCCCGCTCCGGGTGGCGGGCGCGAAAAAGGCGGATCTCGACCGCCGGGTGCGCGAGGCGGCGGCGCTGATGAAGCTGACGCCCCTGCTCGAGCGGAAGCCGCTGGAGCTTTCCGGCGGACAGCAGCAGCGCACCGCGCTGGCGCGCGCCATCGTCAAGGAGGCGAGCCTGGTGCTGCTCGACGAGCCGCTCGCCAACCTCGATTACAAACTGCGCGAGGAGCTGCGCGAGGAGCTGCCGCGCATCTTCTCCGCCACCGGCGCGATCTTCGTCTACGCGACGACGGAGCCGAGCGAAGCGCTGCTTCTCGGCGGCTCGACCGCGACGCTCGCGCAAGGCCGGGTGACGCAGTTCGGGCCGACGGTCGAAGTCTACCGGCGGCCGAACAGCCTGGAGACGGCGCGCATCTTCTCCGATCCGCCGATCAACACGCTCCCCGTCAGGAAGACCGGCGCCAGCATCGCGTCAGCGTCGGGCGACCTGAAGCTCCCCGCGTCGGGCGCCTTTGCGGCACTCGCCGACGGTAACTACACGATCGGCTTCCGTCCGAACCACGTCTACCTGGAGAAGCCCGGCCCGGGCGCCGTCGGTGTCAGCGCGACGGTCGCGATCGCCGAAATCACCGGCTCGGAGAGCTTCATCCACGTCGATTTCGCCGGCGCGCGCTGGGTCGTGCTGGCGCACGGCGTCCACGATCTCGCCATCGGCCAGCCGGTGAACATCTATCTCGATCCGGGAAAGTTCTTCGTCTTCGACGCCTTCGGCGCGCTCGCCGCCGCGCCGGGCGTGCGGCAGGCGGCATAGGAGGGCGAATGGCGCGGATCGTTCTCGACGGCGTGGCCCACTCCTACCTCGCAGCTCCGCGCGGGCCGCAGGACTACGCGCTGAAGCGCCTCGACCATGTGTGGGAGGATGGCGGCGCCTATGCGCTGCTCGGTCCCTCGGGCTGCGGCAAGACCACGCTCCTCAACATCATCTCCGGGCTGATCACGCCGAGCGAGGGGCGCGTGCTGTTCGGCGGAAACGACGTGACCGGGCTGCCGACGGCGGAACGCAACATCGCGCAGGTGTTCCAGTTCCCGGTGATCTACGACACGATGACGGTCGGCGATAACCTCGCCTTCCCGCTGCGCAACCGCGGCGTTCCCGCGGCCGAAGTCGAGACGCGCGTCGCCGAAGTCGCCAAGATGCTCGACCTCCTGCCGATGCTCGGCAAGCGTGCGCGGGGGCTCACCGCCGACGCCAAGCAGAAGGTGTCGCTCGGGCGCGGGCTGGTGCGGCCGAACGTCAGCGCCATCCTCTTCGACGAGCCCCTCACCGTCATCGACCCGCATCTGAAGTGGATGCTGCGCTCGAAGCTGAAGGAGCTGCATCGGCAGCTCAACCTCACCATGGTCTACGTCACGCACGACCAGACCGAGGCGCTCACCTTCGCCGACAAGGTGGTGGTGATGTACGAGGGCGAGGTGGTGCAGATCGGCACGCCGGAGGAGCTGTTCGAGCGGCCGGCGCACACTTTCGTCGGATATTTCATCGGCTCGCCCGGCATGAACGTCGCGCCGGTGACGCTGAAGGGAAATCGCGCCCTCCTGGGCTCGCAGGACATCGCGCTCGGGCGCGCCTATGGCGACATGCCGGCGGGCGTGAAGACCGAGCTCGGCATCCGGCCGGAATTCATCCGCGTCTCGAGCGGCGGGCGCGGCGTGGCTGGCCGGGTGCTCCGGGTCGATGACGTCGGGCGCTACCGCGTGGTGAAGCTCGACATCGACGGCCATCCGTTCAACGCCATCGCGGACGAGGATTCCGAGATCCGCGACGACCGCGCGACGATCCTGCTCGATCCGGCCAACCTCCACATCTACGCCGATGGCCGCCTCGTCGAAGGCAAGCCGCTCGCGGGAGCCGCGTGATGGAAAAGACGCTGAACAACAAGGCCTGGTTCCTGGTCCTGCCGGTTCTCCTGTTGGTGGCCTTCAACGCCGTCATCCCGTTGATGACCGTGGTCAACTATTCGATGCAGGAGACATTCGGCGACAATATCTTCCTCTTCCACGGCGTCGGCTGGTTCCAGGATGTGCTGCGGTCCGAGCGCTTCCACTCCGCGCTCGGCCGGCAGCTGAGCTTCACGTTCATCATCCTCTTCATCGAGATCCCGCTCGGCGTCGCCATCGCTCTTGCCATGCCGCGCAAGGGACCGTGGGTCTCCGTCTGCCTCGTGCTGATGGCGCTGCCGCTGCTCATCCCGTGGAATGTCGTCGGCGCCATCTGGAACATCATGGCGCTGCCCGACATCGGCCTCCTCGGACACGGGCTCCGGAGCCTCGGCCTCGACTACAATTACACACGCCACCCGCTCGACGCCTGGTTCACCATCATCCTGATGGACGTCTGGCACTGGACCTCGCTGGTGGTGCTGCTTGCCTATGCCGGGCTGATCTCCATCCCCGACGCCTATTACCAGGCGGCCAAGATCGACGCGGCGTCGCGCTGGGCGGTGTTCCGCTACATCCAGCTGCCGAAAATGAAGCGGGTGCTGACGATCGCCATCCTGCTCCGCTTCATGGATTCCTTCATGATCTACACCGAGCCGGCGGTGCTGACCGGCGGCGGCCCCGGCAGCGCGACGACGTTCCTCTCGATCGACCTCGTCAAGGTGGCACTCGGCCAGTTCGACCTCGGGCCGGCGGCGGCGATGTCGATCGTCTACTTCCTGATCGTGCTGCTGCTCAGCTGGATCTTCTACACGCTGATGATGCGCAACGAGGAACAGTCATGACCGACATGACCTCATCCCCCGCAGCCTTCGCGGCGCGCGAACACCAGCGCTCCACGGGCCGGATCGGCGTGAGCTGGATCGTTCCCGCCCTCTACATCCTCTTCCTGATGGTGCCGATCTATTGGCTCATCAACATGTCGTTCAAGACGACCAACGAGATCCTCGGCAGTTTCACGCTTTGGCCGCGCATCTTCACGCTGGCGAGCTACCGCGAGATCTTCACAAATCCGGTCTGGTACAGCGGCTATATCAATTCGATCCTCTATGTGTCGATCAACACTGTGATATCGGTGTCGGCGGCTCTGCCGGCTGCCTACGCCTTCTCGCGCTACCGATTCGTCGGCGACAAGCACCTGTTCTTCTGGCTGCTCACCAACCGCATGGCGCCGCCGGCGGTGTTCGCGCTGCCCTTCTTCCAGCTCTATTCGGCGATCGGGCTGTTCGACACGCACATAGCCGTCGCGCTCGCGCATTGCCTGTTCAACATCCCGCTCGCGGTGTGGATCCTCGAAGGCTTCATGTCCGGCGTGCCGAAGGAAATCGACGAGACGGCCTATATCGACGGCTACTCCTTCCCGCGCTTCTTCGTGAAGATATTCATGCCGCTGATCGCCTCCGGCATCGGCGTCACGGCCTTCTTCTGCTTCATGTTCTCGTGGGTGGAGCTGTTGCTCGCGAAGACCCTCACCTCTGTGGGTGCCAAGCCAATCGCGGCGGTCATGACGCGCACGGCAAGCGCATCAGGCTACGATCTCGGGCTCCTCGCCGCCGCCGGGGTGCTCACCATCATCCCCGGGGCCGTCGTGATCTATTTCGTTCGCAATTACATCGCCAAGGGCTTTGCCCTGGGGAGGGTGTGATGGCGCCATCCTGGTTCGACCTCTCCTGGATGGCGTGGACGTGGCAGACGTCGGCGTTCTTCGCGATCATTTTCCTGCTGCTTTGCGCGATGACGGTCTGGGAGATCGCCGCTCCCGGCGGCGGTCCGCGGCACGGCGTGCTCGGGCTCGACACGACGCGCGGAGACCGGCTGTTCATTTCGCTGCTCGGCAGCGCTTTCATCAATCTGGCTTGGCTCGGGCTTGTCGGCCCGAACCTTTGGTGGGCTCTTGGCCTCTCGCTCATCTACGCCCTTGCGGTGTTCCGATGGGTCTGAGGCATCAGGGGGAAGGCCGGCACCCGGCCGGCAGAGAAGAAATGCAAACGGAGGAAAGCCTATGAGACGATTGTTGCTAGGAACAGTCGCGGCATTCGCCCTCATGGCGCCACAGGCGTCATGGGCGGGAATGGATGAAGCGAAGCAGTTTCTCGATTCGGAAATCGGTGACCTGTCGACGCTGTCGCGCGCCGACCAGGAAAAGCAGATGCAGTGGTTCATCGATGCTGCCAAGCCGTTCTCCGGCATGGAGATCAACGTCCTTTCGGAAGGTCCGCTTCCGGTTCATGACTACGAGTCGGCGGTACTGACCAAGGCCTTTGAGGCAATCACCGGGATCAAGGTCAATCACCAGATTCTCGGTGAAGGTGAGGTCGTGCAGGCGGTGCAGACGCAGATGCAGACCAATCGCAACCTCTACGATGCCTATGTCAACGACTCCGACCTGATTGGCACCCATTCGCGCCTGCAGAGTGCCGTGAACCTGACCGACTGGATGGCGGGCGAGGGCAAGGACGTCACCGACCCGATGCTCGACATCGACGACTTCATGGGCAAGTCGTTCACCACCGGGCCGGACGGGAAGCTCTGGCAATTGCCCGACCAGCAGTTTGCCAACCTCTACTGGTTCCGCAAGGACTGGTTCGATCGGCAGGACCTGAAGGACGCGTTCAAGGCCAAGTACGGCTACGAGCTCGGCGTGCCGGTCAACTGGTCGGCCTACGAGGACATCGCCGACTTCTTCACCAACGATGTGAAGGAGATCGATGGGGTCAAGGTCTACGGCCACATGGACTACGGCAAGCGCGCCCCCGACCTCGGCTGGCGCATGACGGATGCCTGGCTGTCGATGGCCGGTGAGGCCGATCCGGGCATTCCGAACGGCCGCCCGGTCGACGAGTGGGGCATCCGCATGGAAAAGGATTCCTGCAACCCGGTCGGCGCCTCGGTGTCGCGCGGCGGCGGAGCCAACAGCCCCGCCGCCGTCTACGCCGTCTCCAAGTGGGACGAGTGGCTGCGGAAGTATGCGCCTCCGGGTGCGGCCGACCTCGACTTCTATCAGTCGCTCCCGTCGCTGTCGCAGGGCAATGTCGCTCAGCAAATCTTCTGGTACACAGCTTTCGGAGCCTCGATGGTGGCGCCGAAGAGCGAGGGCAACAACACGGTGGACGATGCCGGAATGCCACTTTGGCGGATGGCGCCGTCGCCACACGGCCCGTATTGGAAGGAAGGCTCGCAGCGAGGCTACCAGGACGTCGGCTCGTGGACGCTGTTCAACTCCACGCCCGTCGACCGCCGCAAGGCGGCCTGGCTCTACGCCCAGTTCGTCGTGTCGAAGACGGTGGACGTCAAGAAGAGCCAGGTCGGTCTGACGTTCATCCGAGACAGCACGGTGCGCCACAAGTCGTTTGACGAGCGGGCTCCGAAGCTCGGCGGTCTGATCGAGTTCTATCGCTCGCCGGACCGTGTGGCGTGGACTCCGACAGGCATCAACGTGCCGGATTATCCGAAGCTCGCCCAGCTCTTCTGGGAGAACATCGGCGACGTGAACTCCGGCGCCTTCACGGCCCAGCAGGCCATGGACCGCCTTGCGTCGCAGATGGACGACGTGATGGCCCGCATGCAGGCGGTGGACGAATCGAACAACGTCTACCACGGCTGCGGCCCGCGGCTGAACGAGCCGAAGGACGCGAGCGAGTGGCTCTCAGCTGATCACGCTCCGTGGGCGAAGCTCGACAACGAGAAGCCGCAGGGCGAGACCGTCAACTACGACGAGCTCGTAAAGCGCTGGACCGAGCACCAGTAGCCTGAACCGATAAGCTGCATGGCCGGGGCCTCGCCCCGGCCATGCCTTGCGACTCCGGCCCCTTTGACCTCTGCTGACGCCATGAGCGGCTTCATCCTCGCCATCGATCAGGGCACGACCTCGACGCGGGCGCTGGTCTTCGATGACGCGCAGGTGGTGCGCGGCTCCGCGCAGCAGGAATTCCCGCAGCATTACCCCTCCTCCGGCTGGGTCGAGCACGACCCGGAGGACATCTGGCGGACCACGCTCGACACTGCGCGGGGCGCGCTTGCGAAGGCCGGTATCGAGGCACGCGACGTCGCGGCGCTCGGCATCACCAACCAGCGCGAGACGACGCTCGTCTGGGACCGCCGCACCGGCAAGCCGATCCACAACGCCATCGTCTGGCAGGACCGGCGCACGGCGGATTTCTGCGCCAGGCTGAAGCAGGCCGGCGCCGAGCCGCTGGTGACGGCGAAGACCGGGCTGCTGCTCGATCCGTATTTCTCCGGCACCAAGATCGCCTGGATGCTCGACCGGGTCGAAGGCGCGCGGGCCCTCGCCGAGGCCGGTCACCTCGCCTTCGGGACCGTCGACAGCTTCCTGCTCTGGCGGCTGACCGGCGGGCGGGTGCACGCGACCGACGCCACCAATGCCTCGCGTACGCTCCTCTACGACATCCATCGCGGCGACTGGGACGATGAGCTGCTGAAGCTGATTGGCGTGCCGCGAAAAATGCTGCCGGAGGTGAAGGACAGCTCCGGCGATTTCGGGACGACCGACGCCTGGCTTTTTGGAGCGCCGATCGCGATCCGCGGTGTCGCGGGCGACCAGCAGGCGGCGACCGTCGGCCAGGCCTGCTTCGAGCCGGGCATGGTGAAATCGACCTACGGCACCGGCTGCTTCGCGGTGCTGAACACCGGCACGGAAGCCGTCGCGTCGAAGAACAAGCTCCTCACCACCATCGCCTACCGGCTCGACGGTCGCACCACCTATGCGCTCGAAGGCTCGATCTTCATCGCCGGCGCGGCGGTGCAATGGCTGCGCGACGGGCTGAAGCTGATCGAGCGCGCCGACCAGTCCGGAGCGCTCGCGGCGGACGCCGACCCGGGACAGGAGGTGATCCTCGTCCCCGCCTTCACCGGGCTCGGCGCGCCGCACTGGGATGCGGAGGCGCGCGGCGCCCTCTTCGGGCTGACGCGCGCCACGGGCCCGCGCGAACTCGCCCGCGCGGCGCTCGAGGCGGTTGCGTTCCAGACCCTCGACCTCATCGAGGCGATGCGGCGCGACTGGCCGGGCGGCGGCAGCGGGACGGTGCTCCGCGTCGATGGCGGCATGGTGGCGAGCGACTGGACCATGCAGCGCCTCGCCGACATTCTCGACGCGCCGGTCGACCGGCCGGCAGTGCTGGAGACGACGGCGCTCGGTGCGGGCTGGCTCGCCGGACGCGCCGCCGGCACGTGGCCGGACACGGAAGAGTTCGCGAAGTCCTGGAAGCGGGACCGGCGCTTTCAGCCGCAGATGGAGCCGTCCGCGCGAGAGCGAAAGATCGCCGCGTGGCGCGACGCGGTCAGGCGGACGCTGTCGGTCGGTTAGCACCCGGTCCGCGACTGCGACTGCGCACGCACGCCTGCCGAGGAACCGGCCACTCCGGCCCGGCGGAAATTGACGACACTATAACGTTAAAGTAATCTCCGTCCCCGGCGTTGGATCCGGGCAGGTCTGCGTGTGCCGCGTCTCAAGGGCCCCCATGGACCGATACCTCCGCGTCGGTGAGGCCCGGAGATGGCGAGCAGGTATGTCGCGCCTGGAGGAAGAGATGCGGGAAACAGGTGGAAGTACCGGCTTGCACAGCCTTCCTCCTCACATCGATGAACTCCCCTCCCTGGACGAGGTTCTACGCCAGGCGAATTCCCATCGGGTGTCCTTGGACGATTCGGAATTGTTCGCGCTTCAGGATCGAATCATCAGGCTGGACGACGAGAGCATTCTGATCTTCCGTCACGAAGACCTGCGTCGGCTTGGTCCGAACCCGAACCTCGGCAACGTGCCGGCGGAAATCTTCGTTCAGCAATTCCTTGACGGACCTTCGGCCGACCACCTCGATCCGAGACAGCGCGAATCGATATGGCGGTTTCAGAGGAACGCGGTCTTCACCACGACGAAGCCGGTCCACGAGATCACCAAGCCAATCTTGTCGAAGCCGCTGATCCCGGGAGCAATGCCTCCCTTCCGGGCAATCGCCGAAAGCATGTCGCAGGAGCTGGTCGGCCGCGTCGTCGACGCGGGCGAGATCGATTTTCTCGAAGACTTTGCGCAGCCGTTCGTCTTCGCATTCTGGGCTGAGGTGCTCGGGATGTCTGAGGGGGAAGCGCTCCAGCTTCGCGGCATAATGGCCGGAATGGCGGCGAACAGCTCGCTTCAGCACAGGACACCCGAAGGGCTCGTCGCCTACGCCCAGGCGCTCGGCGAATATCTCGAGTTGCTGACCGGAATCATCGAACGCACCCGCCTGGAGGGACACAACGCCTTTCTGAACTGGCGGGCTCAACAGTTCAAAGACATCAAGGCGACGCCAGAAGGATTTCCGGAAAGCCAGGACATTGCGCTGGCCGTTGACCTCTTCGATGGATTCTACGCGGTCGGCATTGCGATATCGAATTGCCTTTTTGCCCTGCTCGCTCATCCGCAATCGTACGAACGCGTACGGCACGACCCTGGCTTGCTGCCCAATGCGGTTTCCGAGGGCCTTCGGCTGTACGCACCGGTGCGTTTGATCGCGCGCTACGCGTCCGTCGCCATGCACTACGACGAGATGCTCATTCCCGCGCATACGAAGGTCGTGATGTATTGGGGCGGTGGCAACCGGGACCCTTCGGTTTTCGAAGAGCCCGGCCAGTTCGACCTGACGCGAAATCATGCGCGGTCGACAACGTTTGGAGCCGGCGCCCAGATATGTCCGGGACGGAATCTCACCAGAACGCTCGTCGCGGCTTGCCTGTCCGCGCTGGTTCGGGCCGATCTCTCGATCCGCATCGTCTCGCATGGAGACTGGACCCTCGACACGCCTGTCACCAACGAGCTGCGCCTGGAGAATCTTGTCGTTTCGGTCGAACGGTAGCGCCGAAGCGCGCCCCGGAGGCTACCGCACCGCAGCCCCGAAACATGGCTCGCCCGAAGCCATGCCGGGTGATGATGCACCCAGCTCGCGCATCTAGCCGCGGCGCATCGGACCATCCGTCCTTTCGACGATTGCCGCGATCCCCTGGCCACCCCCGATGCACATGGTCGCAAGGCCGAACCGGCCGTTCGTGCGCTGCAACTCATGCAGCAGCTTGACCAGGATGATCGCGCCGGTCGCGCCAACGGGGTGGCCGAGGGCGATCGCGCCGCCATTCGGGTTGGTGCGGTCGGCGGGGAAGCCCAGTTCCCGGGCGACGGCGCAGGCCTGCGACGCAAACGCCTCGTTGGATTCGATCACGTCCATATCGTCGATCGACAGGGCAGCGCGATGCAAGGCGGCGCGAACAGCGGGGATCGGTCCGAGCCCCATCCTGCTCGGGGCCACGCCGGCGTGGCCGTAGGCGAGCAGCCTCGCCATCGGCCGGAGCCCTCTCCGTTCCGCTGCCGAGGCTTCCATCAGCACAAGGGCGGCGGCGCCGTCATTGATCCCGGACGCGTTGCCGGCCGTCACCGTCCCGCCGCTGCGGAATGCAGGCCGAAGCTTCCCGAGCGACGCGATGTCGGCATCGTGGCGGACATGCTCGTCCTCGGCGAACGGGACCGTCCTGCCGTTCTGCCGCGTTTCGATCGGCAGGATCTGTTCCTTGAACCAACCTTCGCTGATAGCCTTCGACGCGCGCCGGTGGCTTTCCACCGCCATCCGGTCCTGTTCCGATCTTGAGATGGCGAAATCGTCGGCGACGTTTTCCGCCGTGACGCCCATGTGCCCGTTGCCGAACGGATCCTGCAGCGTGGCGAGGAGCATGTCGGTCATGACCGCGTCGCCCATGCGCTTGCCCCACCTGGCATCGCCGACCGCGTAGGGCGCCCGGCTCATGCTCTCGGCCCCGCCGGCGACCGCCACGACGGCGTCACCGAGCATGATGAGCTGCGCCGCGGTCACGACCGCCTGCAATCCGCTGCCGCAGAGCCGGTTGAGGGTCTCGGCCGGAACCGTGGCGGGAACGCCTGCCTCGATGGCGGCGACCCGAGCGAGGTAAGCGTCCCGCGGTTCGGTATGGATGACGTTCCCGAAGACCACGTGATCGATCTCGTCCGGGGGAACTTCGCTGCGTCTGATTGCTTCGCGGGTGACGGAAGCGGCGAGCGATGTCGGCGGAACATCGCGAAGCGCGCCGCCGAACGCGCCGATTGCGGTGCGCACGCCGGACAGGATGACTGCCGATCTCATGACCGCGTGGCGCCTGCTTCGTCTTCGGGGGCGCGCCTGGCCGCGGCGGCCAGCTTGTTGGCCTGTTCAAAGCCGGTGGCAATTTCGCGCGCGCCCGAAGGATCGCTGATCTCGGAAAAATGCTCGGCCACCGCCTCGGGGGTCAGGCCCGCGCCGACGAGACTGACGCCCTCCGTTTCGGTCACGTAGACCCTGGCGAAAGCGCCTGCCCCGGCTGAAAGAATTACGCGCGAAGGCGCCCCCTCCGAGACCAGGAACAGAACGCCGGGCGCGACGGCATCCGGGCTGAGCAGCCGCTCCGCCTCCGGCGCGAGCAACCCCGCCGTCATTCGCGTCGCGGCGCTCGGCATGATGCAGTTTACGCGGATGTCGTAGCGCTCGCCTTCGAGATGGAGGACGTTCATCAGACCGAGCATCGCGGACTTCGCGGCGCCGTAATTCGCCTGGCCGAACGTCCCGTACAGGCCGGATGACGAGGTGGTGAGAACGATCCGTCCATAGTTCCGCGCCCGCATGTGCGGCCAGATTGCCTTGCAGACATGCACGGTGCCCATCAGGTGGACATCCAGGACCGCTCGGAAATCATCGAGCTCCATCTTGGCGAACGTCCGGTCGCGAAGGATCCCGGCATTGTTGACGGCAATGTCGATGCGCCCCCACTCCGTCAGGAGTTCGGCCACCATGCGCTCTACCTGCGCGAAGTCGGTCACGTCGACCTGAAACGCCTGCGCCATGCCGCCCGCGTCGCGCACGGACTGCGCCGCGATCTCCGCTTCCGGCCCAAGGTCGGCGATCGCGACCCGCGCGCCGCGCGCGGCGAAAGCCCGCGCGTAGGCGAGGCCGAGGCCGCGGGCGGACCCCGTCACGAGCGCGACGCGGTTGTCGAACGTCATCACCATCGGCTTTTCCTAGAACTGCATCGGCTGCTTCATGCGGAACGCGGCAAGGCCCCGCGCCAGGTCGGCGCCGTCGACGTGAACCGCGAACGATTCGAGTTCTGCGCGCAGCCGATCGTCCCGTGCTGCTGCGCGGGCTTTTCGGCCGGTCAGCGCTTTGATGTGCCGGACGGCCTCCGGACTGCGCTGGCTGATCTCGCGGGCAAGCGCCATCGCGCGATCGATCAGCTTCTCCTTCGGGACGACCTCGTTCACGAGCCCCCATTCGACCAGCGTCGCGGCGTCGACGAGGGCGGCGGTGTAGAAGAGCTGCGCGGCCCGGGAGGGCGTTATCCGTTCACCAAGCCTGACCGTGGCGCCGCCGGCCGGCACGATGCCGTAGCGCACGTGGCCGTCGCCGATCTTCGCGCCCTCGGCGGCAAGGATGATGTCGCAGCAGAGAAGAAGCTCGAGGCCGCCCGCGACGGCCGCGCCGTTCGCGGCTCCGATGACCGGGACAGGAAGATCTTCGACGCATTGCAGGACGTGCTGGTTGAAGCGGAGAGTGTCGAGCAGCCCGCCCTTGCCGGCATGCAGCGCGTCGTCGAATTCGATCAGGTCTCCGCCGGCGCAGAAAGCCCGCCCGGACCCGGTGATGACGACCACGCGGAGGTCAGGAATATTCGCAAGGATGCCGAGCTTCTCCTGCAGCGCCAGCATCATCGGGCGCGAGAGGGCGTTGAGGCTCTCCGGCCGGTTCAGCGTCAGCATGGCGATGCCGCCGTCAAGGGTGAGCGTGACCGCCTCCGCGCCTGTGGAACGCACGACGTATGTCTGCGGAAGCGATTGCAGCGCGGCTGCGAGCCCCGCGACTGCCTCCGCGCCGGCTCCCGTCACGTCAACCTCCACGACCGTGTGCCTGCCGCTCTCGGAGCGGACATGGACGGCGACCGACGCCGCCGGCCCGGCGATGCGCGCCGTTTCGAGCCGGACCTTCTCCCCGATGGCAAGATCGCGAAGCGCGGGCTTGAGTATCTTGCCGACCGCGGTCACCGGCAGGGCGTCGATGACCTTGATGCAGCGCGGGCGCGCGGGCGGCTCGGGGACGTTCTGCTGCATGTGGGCCTGCAGAGCCTCGAGGTTCACCTCGCGGCCGGGTTTCGGCACCACGAAAAGCGCCGGAACCTCGCCGGCATGCTGATCGGGCATTCCGACCGCCGCGCTGATCTGCACGTCTTCGAACTGGTTCGCGACGTCCTCGATCGCCGCCGGATCGATGTTGTGTCCGCTGCGGACGATCAGGTCCTTCTCCCGCCCGGTCAGGACGAGACGGGCATCCGCGGTCAGATACCCGACATCGCCGGTCGTGAGCCACCCGTCCGCTCCGAGCACGCCTGCGTCGTGGGCGGGATCGAGGTAGCCCGGAAAGACCTGCGGTCCGCGCACCTGCACGAGGCCGCTTTCGTTTGTCGGGCAGATGTCCGGGGCATCAGAGCCGAGGCCGACGATCCGGATTTCGGAATAGGGCGCGCGGAAGCCGACGCTGCCGGCGACAGGCGCGCCGCGACCCGGATTGAACGCGATGGCCGCCGCCGTCTCCGTCATGCCATAGGTCTCGAACAGCCGGATTCCGGTCGTCGATTCGAAGCGGCCGCCGACCGCCCTTGGAAGAACCGCGCCGCCGGTGACCGCCATCCTTACCGAGGAGAGGTCCGCCCCCGGCTTCCAGGCGTTCGTCAGAGCGGCAATGGAGGTCGGAACCCCGCTGACGACGGTCGCCTTGAAGTGCTCGACGATGGACCAGTATCGATCGATGACGGCTTGCGGACGCAAGGCGTAGGGTGATGGCACGACCACGTGTCCGCCCGCCGCGAGGACGGAGAGCCCGGTCGTCATCGTCCCACCGACATGGAAGAACGGAAAGCCGTTGATGACCGTGTCGCGCTCGTCGTAGCCGAAGACCTGGGCGAAGCCGAAGGCGGCGTGGATCTGGTTGCCGTGGGTCAGGCGGACCACTTTCGGACGGCCCGTCGTCCCGCCGGTGTGGAAAAGCGCGCAGACCGCGTCACGGTCGGCCAGAGGCTGGAATTCAAGCGCGTCGCTCCGGCAGCCGGCGATCGCCTCCTCCAGCGGAACGAAGCCTGAAGCGCGCTCCGCGCCGCCGATGACGATCACCGTGCGGAGCGTCGGTACGCGGTCGAATACGCTGGCCGCCTTCGCCCAGCACGTCTCGTCGAGCGAAGCCGCGGGGACGACAAGGACCGTCGCCTCCTGGGCATTCAGGAGATCGAGGATCGCAGGCTCGCTGAGCAGGTAATTGAGCGTGCTGGCGGTACCGGCGACCTGCGCTCCGAGCAGGAGCGGCCACAGCGACGGGAGGGTCGGGGCCAGAAATGCCACGACGCCCCGACCTGGCTCTATCCCGAGCCGATGAAACATGTTGGCGGCGCGCGTCACCTTGGACAGGAGGGCCTTGTGGGTGAGGGATATCCCAATGTCGGAGAGGCCGCCGGATCCAAGCACCGTCAACGCCAGCGAATCGCCGACTTCCCTGGATGTGGCCAGGAGCAGGTCATAGAGATTCCGGGCGGTGATCAGTTCGTCGTAGGGATGGCTTTCGATGGCGATCACGTCCTCGATCGTCTGGACTCGCCCGATCGGCCGCGTGGTTCTGAGCATTCCGCCCATCAATGCACCGCGGCGTACATGATGGTTTCCTCATCAGCCTTGTGCCCATCGAATTCCTCGACGATGCGGCCTTGCCGGCACACGAGGATCCGATCGGAGAGCTGAAGCACCTCCGGCAGGTACGAGGAGATGACCATGACCGCGATGCCATCGTCGGCGAGGCGATGGATCAGGTGGTGGATTTCGGCGATCGCGCCCACATCGACGCCGCGGGTCGGTTCGTCGAAGATGATCAGCTTCGGCTTCTGGACCAGCGCCTTCGCCACGACCACCTTCTGCTGGTTGCCGCCGGAGAGCTCGATCACCCGCGCATCGCCGTTGATCGCCTTCACGTCGAGGGCCTCGATCCATCCCCGGGCGAGGGCTTTCATTTCCCGTATGCTGACGGTGGACGAGCGCGCCTGGCCGCTCGCCAGGGCTCCGAGGTAGATATTCTCGGCGATGGACATCGTCTCGAAGAAGCCTTCGATCTTCCTGTCCTCGGTGACGTAGATGACGCCGTCGCGAACCGCCGGCCGCGGGACCCGGTAGCGTACGGCGCGTCCGTCCAGTCGGACCTGCCCGCCATGGAAGATGTCGCGCTTCAGGACTCCCGCGACGACCTTCGCCGTCTCGGTGCGCCCAGAGCCGATCAGCCCGAAGACACCCGTGATCTGACCCGCGAACACCGAGAACGACGTGTTGCGCACGACACTGGACATCGAGAGGTTCTGGACGCTGAGCACCTTCTCGCCGGCGCGCCGCACTTTCCTGTCCTTGTTCGAGCCGTAGAGCGTGTCGGAGAGGGAGCGGCCGACCATTGCCCGGATGATCTTCTCCCGGTCGAATGCGGACGTGACGTCGGTGACGACATGCTGGCCGTCCCGCATCACCGTGATGCGGTCGGAGATCAGCAGGGCCTCCTCCAGGGCATGCGAGATGAAGATGATCGAGACGCCGCGGGCGCGCAGCCGCCCGACGAGCGAGAAGAACTGGTGCTTTTCCTCGGGCGTCAGCGTCGAGGTGGGCTCGTCGAAGATGATGATCTGCGCATTGTGGTGCACGGCCCGGGCGATCTCCACCATCTGCTTCTGTCCGGCCCCGAGGGTCGCGACGAGAGACGTGGGATCGACGTGAAAATTCAGCGACTGGAGGAATTGCTGGCCCGCGATATAGGTGCCGCGCAGCCGATGAAAACGGCGTGCATCGGTCAGGTAGATGTTCTGGGCGACTGTCAGGGACGGGACCAGGCTCGTCTCCTGATAGACCATCGCGATGCCGCGCCGCAGCGCCTCGGCAGGCGTCTTCAGCTCGACCTTCTCTCCGTCCACCCGGATTTCGCCGGCGGTCGGCGTCACCACGCCGGCGAGCATCTTGGTGAGTGTGGACTTGCCCGCTCCATTTTCGCCGAGCAGGGCATGCACCTCGCCGCGCATGAGCACAAAGGTGACGTCCTTGACGGCCGCGACCTCGCGGTACTCCTTCGTGCCGTTCCTGAGTTCCAGAATCGGCGTCATGCGTCGGCCGAAAGGCGGTCGAGCGGGACGGCAACGACGACTCCGTCTCCACGCGCGGCAGCGAAGAGATGTCCGTCGTGCTCCGCAATTGCGGTCACCCCGTGGGTGGCGCCGTCGGCGCGGCTGTGAAGGCTGACGCGCGGCTGGAAGTTGCCGTCGAGGCCGACGCAGAGCCCCGCCGAAAGGGTCGGCGCCCAGGGCTTCAGAACGCCGAGATGCTTCACGCCGCCGCCCTGCAGCGGCTCGTAGAAGCTGCGGCCGGATCGCAGCTTCGGCGCGATCCAGTACGGCCGCGGCACCTCGGCCACCATGCGGCTGTTGTAGGCGGGTTCCCGCAGGACGAACTCGACGATCTGGCTGCGCGGCGCGAACACCGCCAGCCAGTGGCCGTCCCTCGACGCGGCGAGCCTGCCGGGATAGCCGGGAATATCGGCGTAGAGGATTTTCGGCTTGCCGGGATCGGAGGCGGTCATCCTGACGAGACGGTGCTTCCAGGCTTCCGCATAGACGAGCCCTCCGCCATCCGCGACCAGGCCGGCCGGGTAGCCGAGGCCGCCCGCCACCTGCGTGCTCCGGCCGCTCTCGCAATCGATCCGCCAGATGCTTCCGGACGCATTTCGCCGCAGCAGGTCGAGCTGCCAGTCCGCGGCGCGGTTCGTCGCGGATCCGTTTGCGACGAAGAGGTCACTGCCCGACACCGCCATCGCCGTGACGCAATGGCAATCGGCGGCGCGATATCTCCGCCCATCGAGCCGGCCGCCCTCGATGATGATATCGCCGGTCGCCAGTGCGACGGCGACCCCGCCGTCTCCGACCGGGCTCAGGCAGGCGACCTCCGCCTCGTAGCCGCGAAAGGGGCGCCAGGCTCCGCCTTCGAGTACATGAATCTCCTTGCCGGCGGAGGCCAGAAGGCGATCCGCGGCGACCACGACGCTGTCGACCTCCGCCAGAGGCAGGCGGCGTGTGGCCTCGTCGAGCGCGCGGTTGGGGCGCAGCGCTCCGTCAAGCGGCGGCACGGTCACGGCCGCCTCGCCGCGACCGAAAACGTTGTCGAGGACGCGCACGAGCCCGCCGATCACGCCCGCCCCCAATACGATGCGGGCCCCGTCCAGTCCGGATCGGCTCCTTCGAGCTTCAGCCTGCCGATACGGTTGTTGAAGATCCCGCCGATGTAGAGGTGACCCTTGTGCTCCCGCATCGAGGTGATCATCGGATGGTTCTTGCCACCGAGATCCCAGAGCGTCTCGAGCACCCGGCCCGCCGCGTCAAACCGGATGACGCAGCCGGTGTTGATGTTCGGATAGAGCCATTCGTCGGGAGCGGTGCGCCGCGCCATGCGCTTCCTGAAGCCGGGCATCTTCATCGCAAGATCGAGCGAGGGGGTGCGCATGCCTACGAGGGCGAGCCAGTATGTTCCGTCCGATGCCCGGTTGATGTTGTCGGGATATCCCGGCAGGTCCGCTATCACCGGCTCGACGGACCCCGCCTTCGGCCCATCGAAGTAGTAGCGGCTGACACGGCATCCCCAGGTCTCGGCGAACATGAACGACAGGCCGTCATGGGCCATGCAGATGCCGTTCGGAAAGACGAGGTTCTTGAGGACCGTCCGCGTCGCGCCGGTGTTCGGGTCGAAGCAGATGATCCGGCCATTGCCACGCGATTCCAGGCAGTCGACCGGCCAGTCGTGCATCTCGTAGCGGATCGTCGCTTCGCTGAAGAAGACGCGCCCGTCCGGAGCGATGTCCAGATCGTCTGCAAGCTTCAGGCGCGAGTCGTCGATGAGCGAGAACCACGAGCGGTTCGTCTCATCCGTGAGCTTCTCGACCTCGCGGTCGCTGCCGACGCGATACAGGCCCATTCCGCCAATGCAGCACAGCAGCGATCCGTCGCGGGCGAAGGCCATGCCGAGCGGGCGCCCGCCGATATGCACGTAGATCTCCTGTCTGCCGTAGTCCGGCGCGAAGAAGCGGACGATGTCGCCGGTGCGGTTGCCGACGTAGATATTGTCGTCGGCATCGAGGATCACGTCCTCCGGTCCGTCGATCCTCCCAAGCCCGACCAGCTCGACCGAACGAAGCCTGTCGTTCAGCGCGTAGGGCGAAGCTCCCTCGGTGGATGGCGCAGGCGGGAGACTTGCGTAGGTGGGGGAGACGTAGACCTTGGACAGGACCTTCAGGCGGTTCTTGAGCCATCGGACGTCGATCGCCACCGCGACAAGCAGCACCAGCCCGAGAAGCAGTGAGTTGGCGCCGCTGGTTACGCCGAGACGCACCAGGCTGTTGACGATGATCATCACGGTTATCGACCCGATCACCGCCTTCGCGGCTGATCCGCGACCTCCACCGAGACTGTTGCCACCGAGGACGGCGGCGGTGAGGGCGGCGATCTCCAGGCCGATGCCGGTGTCGGAGCCCGCTCCGCCGAGGCGCGAAGCAAAGAGCAGTCCCGCCAATGCGCTCAGAGTTCCTGAAGCCACGTAAGTCGCGCAGATGACGCGGCGAACCGAAATGCCGACATTGTGCGCCGACCGCCGCGAGCTTCCGGTCGCGAGGACGTGCCATCCCCAGCGCGTCCTCGTGAGGACGAGGTGGATGGCGACCGCGAGCGTGATCGAAACAACGACGCTGAAAGGGATGCCGAGCACCGTCCCTTCGCCGAAATAGAACCAAGCATCCGAATCGACGAACGCCGCCGCGATCGGGACCGAATAGTGCAGGAGGAGCATGTCGACGACGGCGCGGACGATGATGAGGGTGACGAGCGTCGTCAGGAACGCCCGGAGCCGCAGGAAGCCCACCAGCATGCCATTCACGAGGCCGACGCCGGCGCCGCAGGCAAGCGTGGCCGCGACGACGGCGGGGACGGACCAGCCGGCGACATTCAGCAAGGCGAGCGCGACGATATTGCCGAGCGCGAAGGTTGAGCCGACGCTGAGATCGATGCCGCCCGCGACCACGACGATCATCAACGCGAGGACGAGGAGACTGAACTCTCCCCATTGCCGCGCGAGATTGGCGAGGCTGGCGGCTCCAAAGAAATCCGGGATCGCCGAGCCGAAGACGACGACGACCGCCGTCAGGATGAGCAGCGGGATGGCATTGTCCATCCAGCGCTTTGTGAGAAGCTCGCCGAGCAGATGGTCAGGCACGGCGCGGTAGCGCCAGCGCACGATCGTATCCGACACCGACATGGCGGTTTCGCTCACTCAGGAAATGCAGCCGGCGCGGGCCCGATGATCGGACCCGCGCAAGACAGACGCCGTCACTTCTGCGAAGCGAGCTTCCAGCAGGAGGACGGGGTCATGTTGTCCTTGGTCAGGAACTGCAGCTGCGTGAAGAGCGTGGTCTTCGTCGTGCCCGGCGGCTGCTTCAGCTGCAGCAGCTGCTTGATCATGTCCGCGATATCGCGGGCCTGCCCCGGCACGTTGTAGACGACGACCTCGGAATAGGTGCCGTTCGCCAGCCCGTCGCACGCCGACTGGTTTCCCCCGCCCTGCGTCAGCAGATAGACGTTCTTGCCGGATTCCTTGATCGCGGCGGCAGTGCCGACATCCATGACATCCCAGAAGCCGACGATTGCGCAGAGGTCCGGGTTCTGCTGGATGGCGGTCGCGGCAATATTCTTGGCCTTGGTCGCGTCCCAGTCGGCGGCCTGGTTCGAGACGATCTGGATTTCGGGATGCTGGGAAAGCACGTTGGTGATTCCCTGCATCTGGTAGACACTGGCGGCCGCCGTGAGCACGCCTTGCGTGATCGCCACCTTTCCGCTGCCGCCGTTCGCGGGCGAGCACTTGTCGATCAGCCTGTTGGCGATCTGCTCGCCCATGCCGACATAGTCCGCGCCGATGAAAGCGTCCGTCGAGTAGCTCGAACGCATGTTCACCTGCACGACATAGATGCCGGCCTCTTCGGCCTTCTTGAGAAGGCGCGCGTAGGACTGGACATCGGGGTTGTGAACGACGATCACGTCGGGCTTCTCGGTGATCAGCGACGTGATCGCCTGCGCGCCCGCATCGGTGCTCCAGTTCGGATCGCGGATGTCGATCTTGACGCCGAGCGGCTCCAGCGCGGCGCGAATTCCTTCCGCCCAGCCTTCGGTCAGGTCGAAGCCCATCGCAACGGGAACATAGGCGACCGTCTTTCCCGCGAAGGACGAATAATACGGGTCCCGCGTGGCGTCATCGATGCCCTGGGCAAAACCCGCGCCCGCCGGCAATGCGAGCGCCATCGTCAGCAGCGTTGTCTTGAACAGTTTCATTTTCTTCTCCTCCCATTTCAGTCAGTCAGATGTCCCCCTGTTGAGCCGTCTGTTCGTCACGGGGGTTGAGGATCGTGTCGATCACGATCGCGGTAAGAAGGATCACGCCCTTGATGACGTTCTGGACGGTGTACTGAATGTCCATGATCGTCATGCCGTTGAGCAGGACGCCGATCAGCAGCGTGCCGACGATGACGTTGCGGATGCCGCCCTTCCCGCCCGAAAGGCCGATGCCGCCGAGCACGACGACCAGGATCACGTCGTAGACGTAGGTCGAGTTGGCGATGCGCGTGTTCATGCTCGCGACCGAAGTGGCCGTCACGATTCCGGCGACGAAGCCGATGAAGGACGAGAGCAGGTATTGGAGGACGATGATCGGGCGCGTCGGAACGCCCGTGATGCGGGCCGCCTGGAGATTGTCGCCAATCGCGCGGAGGTAACGTCCCGAACGCGTGTAGCGCAGGAACAGGTATCCGCCGAGGCAGACGAACGCGAACACGAAGATCGGGACGGGAACGCCGAGGAGCGTGCCCTGCCCGAGCCAGAGAAAGCCCCGCGCGCTGTCGGGCAGGTAGATGACATCGAGGTTGATCAGGAAATAGCGGCCGAACCCGTAGATCAGGGTTCCCATCGCGAGCGTGGCGAAGATCGCCGGAATCTCGACATAGGCGATCAGGACACCGGTTATCGCTCCGGTCAGAAGGCTGAAGGCGAGGCCCATGGCGACGGCCTGCGGCAGCGGCACGCCGCCCGCGGCGAGCTGCAGGGCCCAGGCGACGGATACCGCCATCAGCGCCACGAGCGACAGGTCGATCCCGCGCCCGATGACGACCAGCCCCATGGCAACGCCGAGGATCCCGAGGATCGAGACGCTCCTGACGAGGTTCAGAAGGTTGTTGGTGGTCAGGAAGCCCGGCAGAGCGATCGCGAAGCCGACGCACATCAGCACCGCCAGGGCGAAGACGATTTGTTCCTGGCTCAGCCGCCCGAAGACTTTCATGTCGGTCCCCGCCGACGAACGCGCGACCCGCGAACTAAAGATCGGCGTAGAAAGATTACGGGCGTGCGGCCGCCGATTCTTGTTCGACAATGCAGCGCTTTTGCTTGAGAGTGCATTCCGCCGGCGCTTGCCGATTACTTGGACGTCGCGGTATTGTTGCCGGCAAAGGGGCAGAAGCCCCGGGCAAAATTTCGCCGAACCGACGCTTGGGTCACGGGTAGGAGGAACCCATGGACCTTGTCTTCTCGACCGACGACGTCGCGCCCGCAAGGCGGTACGCCGCCTGGCGCGAAGCGATCTGCGACGTCTACGTGCATGTCGACGTCAAGGCGACCCATCCGGAGAACTACAAGGGCTTCATCCGGGAGGCGCGTTTCGGCGAAGTCGTGCTCACCGACATCCTGCTCTCGCAGCAGCGGATAAGACGCAACAAGCAGCACATCGCGCAGCTCGACAAGGATTGCTACTACCTGCAGCTCATTCATCACGGCCACCTGAACGTCATCCAGCGCGGGACGACTCATCCGTCGAACGCTGCGCGGGGCGCGATCTTCTCGGCCACCGAGCAGTACGAGCTGCAATGCCTCGGCGACGTCCGCTCGTTCTACCTGGAGATACCGCGCGACGAATTCGCCCGGCGCTTCCCGCGCGAACGGGTTCCGATCTCGGCGACGATCAACAGCACGCGGGGCCTCGGACGCATAGCGACGGAGTTCTGCTCGACGCTCGCAACGGAAGGATCGCAGCTCGCGGCGGACGCGCGGTCCCATCTCGGCGACCAGCTCATGGACATGCTCGCCTTCACGCTCCTTTCGGCGGAGGGCGACGTGCCCGAGGCCGAAGGCTCGCTCAAGAGAGCGCGCCTCCGGTCGGTCCAGCAGTGGATAGAGGCCCACCTCGAGGATCAGGGCCTTTCCCTCGAAAGGATCGCCGGCGCCAACGGCATGTCGTTGCGCTACCTGCACGTCCTCTTCGAGCAATGCGAGATGTCGGCGTCGGAGTGGATCTGGAACCGGCGGCTGCAGCGCTGCTACGACGAGATCCTGAAGCGCAACGGCCGGTCGATAACGTCAATCGCCTTTGACCACGGCTTCAACAGCTCGGCGCATTTCAGTACGTTGTTCCGGCGGAAATACGGCATGTCCCCGAGGAGCGTGCCGCGCGCAGATCGGTAGCGCCGAAACGCCTGCTCCCTGCACCTGGCCCCCAAGTTTACTTGCGCGCGCCGGGGTCCTTCGCCTGAGCCTTCAGCCAGTCCTCGTATTCGGGACGAGCCGCCTCCGACAGGGGATAATAGCGGCGCAGATCGCCCCCCTCCATCAGCCGGATCTTCGAGAACGCTTCCCATTCGTGGTGGATGGAAGCCTGCTCGATCAGCTCGGGCGCGAGTTTCACGGGCACGACGACAGCCCCGTCGTCGTCCGCGACGATGATGTCGCCGGGCATCACGAGCACGCCGCCGCTGGCGATCGGGCCGTTCACCGCGAATGGCATGAGGTCGGTCTGCGTGTGGAAGTTGGGCGTAAAGCCGGACACCCACAATCCGACGTCGATGTTCTTCAGGTTCGGATAATCGCGGAGACACCCGTCGACGACGACGCCGATGCCGCCCTTGCCCTTGAAGAAGGTCAGCATCATGTCGCCGAAGACGCCGCTCTTCATGTCGCCGCGCGCGTCCACCACCACGATGTCGCCGGGCTGGGTGTGGTAGAGCGCATGCCGATGCAGCTGCTTTTCCGGCTCCGCATATTCGTCCACGCCGTAGAGGTCTTCGCGCATCGGCATGAACTGCAGCGTCAGCGCCGGCCCTGCAATGGCGCGGCCGGGGGTGCGCGCCGTCGGGCCGCATATGTGCGTGTTGCGGATGCCCATCTTGTGGAGCGTGCTGCTGATCGTCGCGGTGCCGATGCGCTGCAGCGCGTCGACCCATTCGCGGGGCGGTCGGGTGATGTCGTTCGTCTGGATCATGTGTATTCGCCCGCCCCCTAGTCGAAGAACGCGGCGTCCTCCTCTGACAGATAGCGCCTCGCCTTTTCCGGATTGATCTCGACGCCCATTCCGGGACGGTCCCACACCTCGATCATTCCGTTCCGGACGATCGGGTCCGGCAGCCCGTCGACGATGTCGTACCACCAGGCCGGATCGCCGATCGGGTATTCGAAGGCGATGAAATTGTGCGGCAGCGTCGCCGAGACCTGGACCAGCGCCGCGAGCCCGAGCAGTCCGTTGCCGGTGCCGTGCGGCGCCATCAATATCCCGTGCAGATTGGCGTATTCGGCGATCCATTTCAGCTCGGCGATGCCGCCGACGTCGCAGGGATCGGGGCCGATCACGCTGACGGCGTGGCGCTCGATCAGCTCCTTGAAATTCTGCCGGAGATAGATCTGCTCGCCAGTGTGGATCGGCGTCAACGTCGCCCGGGTCACCTCGCGATAGAGATCGGCGTTGACGTAGGGCACGTAGTCGCCGGTGAGCATGTCCTCGAGCCACATCAGGTTGAGGGGCTCGACCGCCCGCGCAAAGCGGATCGCGTCCGGAACGGTCCAGCCCGGGCCGCAATCGAGCGCGAGGCCGACCTCGTCTCCCAGCACCTCCTTCATCGCCTCGACGCAGGCGATGATGTGCTTCATGCCGCGCTCGGTGAGCAGGCCGGAATCCAGTGCTCCGTGAAACGGGCTCTTCTCGGCCTTGCCGTAGAACAGGTCGGGGATCTCGCGTTTCATCCCGCTGTGGAACGCAATGCCCTGCTTCACGAAGCTGAACTTTTCGGGAAGCGCCTTCATGCGCCGCGCGTCTTCCGCATAATCCTCGGGCGTGTGCGACTTGAAGGGCACGCGTATCGCGCCGTTGTAGACGCGAACCTCGTCGCGGACCTTGCCGCCGAGCAGCTTGTAGACCGGCACGCCGGCAGCCTTGCCGGCGATGTCCCAGAGCGCGTGCTCGATCACGCTCACCGCCGCGCCCCACGGCTTGAAGGCGCCGCGCTGGCGGATCCGCATCATGCAGCGCTCTACGTCTGTCGGATCCTGACCGATCAGCCCCTCGCGCAGATGCATGATGAACGGCTTCAGGTAAGGCTTGTACTGCTCGACCTCGCCGAAACCGCTGATCCCCTCGTCGGTGACGACCCGCACGATCGGGTTCTTGCCGATGATCGCGCATTTCAGGTCGATGATCTTCATGGGCGCGTCAACCTGGATGATGGCTGCAGAGGACGGACCTGACGGCCGCTGTCAGGCAACTTCGACTTCATTCGCTTCGAGGAACGACCGGTTCATCTCGATGCCGAGCCCCGGCAGGCGAGGAAGCTTGAGGCTGCCATTGGAATTGTCGAGCGGGGTCACGATGAGGTCGTTGTACTTGTTGAGGTTCCACTCCGACGTTTCGAGCTTGTAGAAGTTCGGAACGGTCATCATCACCTGCGCGCCGGCAACGACGTTGATGGGTCCGGCCGCGTCGTGCGGCGAGACGGGTATGTAATAGGCTTCGCAGAGCGCAGAGATTTTCTTCAGCTCGGTGATGCCGCCGGTCCAGGTGACATCCGGCATGATGTAGTCGGCGAGCCGGTTCTCGAGGATCGGGACGAAGTCCCACTTGGTGTGGCCGCGCTCTCCCCAGGAGATCGGGGCGCTGATCTTGTCGCGGACCTGCCTGAGGGCGTTGAAGCTCTCGGGCGGAACCGGCTCCTCGAACCAGTCGATCTTGCCCGCTTCCTCGAGGGTGCGGCACAGGCGGATCGCCGTCGGGACGTCGAAGCGGCCGTGGGCATCGATCAGCA